>JAKLHY010000004.1 GCA_022709905.1 Verrucomicrobiota bacterium
CCGTGAAGATCAGCCCGTTGACGGCGCCCAGTGCCGAGATGCAGATCAGAGCGCTGATTAGGGCGCCCCCCGCCCGGGGCAGGGCCGTGGCCACCGCATCCGATGCCACAGCGCTGGAAGCGGTCAGGCCGGTATGGCCCAAGAGATAAAGAAAGGCGCTGTTGACCAGCAGATAGAGCAGGATGACCGCGGACGTTCCCATGAACAGCGCTCGCACGATGTTCCGTCGCGGATTCCTGACTTCAGCCGCGACATAGGCCATCTCATTCCAGCCTCCATAAGTAAACAGAACGAAGATCAGGGCCAGACTGAAGGGGAGCGATCCGGAGGCCGTTCCGGCCGGAGTCGCGCGCGGCTCGGTGAGAAACGCGGTTCCAACGATGAACAACAGCCCCGCTGCCTTGACGGTCGTCAGCAGGTTCTGCGTCCATTTTCCCTCCTTCACCCCCATGACGTTGATGACAGTCAGGATCAAGGTGGCCAGGACGGCGTAAATCTGCTGGCCATAGGGAAAGGCCGAGCCTGCCATTGGATCGTAGATGGCCCGGGCATAAGTCGCAAAAGCAAAAGCCATCACCGCGATGTCGCCCGGACGCACAATGGCCAGTTGCGCCCATCCGAACAGAAAACCCGCCCACTTGCCGTAGGCGCGTCCCAGATAGACATAATCGCCCCCTTCTTGAGGATAAGCGGTGGCCAGTTCTGCATAGCTCAGCGCCCCGCACAGGGAAAGCAGCCCGCCCAGCACCCAGAGGCCTATGACGCCCCACGCGCCCCCCACCCCCTTGGCAATGTCCGGCGCCATCTGATAGATGCCGGCCCCGATGATGATGCCAACGATCAGACACGTGGAGTCAAACAACGACAGGGCGGCCTGAGGCCTTGCCGGAGACTGGTTGCGGACTTCAGACAACGAAGGAACAGGATTGGGTTGGTTCATGGTTCGTCAGCAAGCTTCTCCAGTGTTAAGGGTCCGTGCAAAAAGTAACTTCCGATTTTGGCGGGAGCGTCGCCGGGTCAGATGCTAGGCGCGTGGGCGGGAGTGTATCCTCGGTGATACTCGACCGTCCACGCAACAACGCAGATGACCCGGCCCCGCCCCGCCCCAGAGGGCTGCGAGGATTTGGCTCGCTGGCTTCGTTACTCCTCGGTCAGAGACCGCTGCGGGTATCTTCCCTCGTCGAGCCTCGCCAGCGAGCCAAATCCTCAGCAGCAAAATCGGAATTTATTATTGTACGGACCCTAAGGGCCGGATTTTGCGCGGGCGAATCTTATCCAAGAACCTCTTCCTGTGATAGTCGGAAGTTCGATTTCTGCAAATTTCCCGGTTATTCGAGGACCAAACGATAGTATCGATGCGTAACACCTTCGGGAATGACATCGGGCACGTCGATCCTCTGCGGATTGGAGGTCGGGGGCCATTGGAGGAGTTCCCGCCACGGATCTTCATTCAAAGAGTCTCGGTATTGAAGAATATGCGTGGCGCCCGGTTGCTGGAGAAAACGAATGCGAATGGCCGGACCCGATGAGTCTTCCCAGGCCGGCATATCGAGGATCGGTGGATCGATATCAGTAAAGACCGCGTCCAATTCCAGATCGAAACTCAAGTCCGAGCTGGTCCCATTGACCTGATGCATTTCCACGGCCAGGACATTGGCGCCTTCGACGAAAACCGCGGGATTGACGGGGGTTGTCAGGAAGGTCGATTCATCCTCGCCGCTGATGGCATTCAGAGCCCAGGTTGACCGGGAGACGTCGCCGGCAGGGAGGTTATCGCGGAACACCTCGGTTCCGTTGAGGTAAGCCACGAAACCGTCATCCCGGATGATCTTCAGCGTGGATTCGCGGATGCCGGCGGCGTTGGTAATGGAAAACGTCTTCCGGAAATAGGTGGTGACAAACTTATTGCCCGCATCAGGACCATAGCCAAGGATCGTGGTCTCATCGCCGTCTCCATAACCCAACTGGGTTCGGCCTGCCGCCCATGCCCGGTCGTCAAAACCAAGCTGGCGCCAGGCCGTTCCCTGATCCGAGCCATTATCCAGATATTTCCATTCCGCGGCAGTGGGAATGATCGTTCTCTTGGCTGGCGGACGAGTCAGCACGACCTGAATCAGGTCCTCGGCCGTCAGATCGCCGTCCGAAGCCCTCAGGCGCAGCACAAAGGTGCCAGGACCCGGCACACTGATGCTGGTGTTGAGTTGATTGGCATCGGCAAACATGACTGTTCCGGGGCCGCTAACCTGGCTCCAGGCGAGGGTCAGAATCCCCGGTTCAGGCAAGGCGTCGTCGATCGCCGTTCCTTGCAGGAGCATCACAACAGGAAATCGGGCTGATTCGAGTTGCTGATCGGGGCCGGCGTCCACCAGGGGCGGGCGGTTGCCCTGGTTCTCCCAACCGGGTGAAGCAATGCCCATGCTCGCTCGCCAATTGGCTGGATCGTTTCCATAGGCATCCGATCGGATACGTTCGAGCGATGAACCTTGCCCGGCAGCATGGACAGGCCAGGGATCGGTGGAATCATACCGCACCGCGTCGATGGTCACCCAGGGAACCGAGGTCATTCCATGGGTCTCGAAAACCGGCGTGTCGGGCTGCTGGAGTTCGATGAGTTCACCGTTATCCTGCAGTTGACCCGCATAAGGCCCCAGAATGGTCACCTGGATTGGAACGTTGTTCTGAGCTCGGAATAGGGCCGGATCCATAGCCGTGACAAGAAGAAATCCCCGCGCGGGGATGACGACATTCGTGGGGAAGGCGAAGTCCACCCCGGCGATTCGCCACGTGTTCGACGGGTGAATCGGATCGAAACACTTCACGGCGGCATCCGTGATGTTTTTCAATTCAATGAATTCGGCCTGGTTCGAGGCCGGATAGTAGTGAATCTCATTGAGGACCACCGGTCCCACCCGCGGACCGCTGTTGACCGCACCCCATGTGGCTTCCCGCTGGGCCGGATACTGAATGTCCCCCACGCTATTCGTGTAGCGTCCGAAGGTGACTCCGACGGCGGCCGCGCCGAAACGAAATCCGTCGCTGTAACCGGTCAGGTTTCCAGCCGCATTCGCCGAGAAGAGAAAAACCTCATCGCCTTGGGCGCTCAGAGAGAAGCCGGGATCAATTCCGGGGTTCGGATCAAAGTGGCTTTCGTCGAAGACCAGGTATCCTCCTGGCGGCAGGATCGTGTTGGCGGAGACCGTGTATTTATGGGGGATTCGAGGATCGTCCGTCAGCCGCCAATAGCTGATGTCAGCGGGTTGCGCGCCGGGATTATACAACTCGATACTGTCGAGCTGGGGGGGAGCGGTGTGCGACAGCACTTCGTTAATCACCACGGGCGGGATGGAACTCGGAATATCGATCGAGCCTGGTGAGCCACCGATCAGGGTGCTGGGCCCCCAGCTTTGCGGATCCTGCCAGGTGTCAAAAGCGGCCATTTCGTTCACGATGACCAGCGAGAAACCGTAGCCGTCCGTCGTCAGATTCCAGTCGTTGTCGTAGGTAAAATCCAGAATCGGTTCGTCCCATCGGCCCACCAAAGTGAGGCGCTCGCCATTACGGGCCAGCGAGTTGGTAAACACGCCGCCAATCGCGATCGAAGCGCCGTATCGTGACTGAAACGCTGTTGGATTCTTGACCAAGACCATGCGTTGGCCCGGAGCCAATACTCCTCCCGCAAATGTGAAGTCGATTCCACGAACGAACCGAATCCCGGTCAGATCCAGCGGGGTGGAGCCCACGTTCTTGAGCTCGATGAACTGGAAGTCGTCCACCGTGTTTGTGTCACCCAGCGCGGGTGGGGCGGGATGGTACATGAGTTCTGTGATGGCCAGAGGGGGGATTTGGGTGAGAAACGAAGCCACCGCCGGGCCACTCCAATTATTGTTCAGACGAGCGCGAGCGAAAACCCGGGCATTGGACGAAATCGGCAACGGTTTGCTATAGATAACCGCGCCCGGGGCCGGGGCGCCGCCGGTCGCGCGCGGATCGGTTCCATCGAGGGAATAATACACGGTGCCTTGGGCCGCGCTCAACGCGACGCTTTCGCCTGGCACAATCGCGCCTCCCGCGCGGCTGAACACTGGCGCTGGCACAAACTGTTTGTCAATCCATTCAAACCGCCGGCCCACCCAGTTCTTCACCCAAGCCAAAACCTCGGCATAGGTCCGGGCATTGGCCAGTCCGCTGGGATTCGGCCACACGTAAGAACCGAGGCGGGGCCAGCGCTTGAAGTCGCGCGCCTGGGCTTCGTTCAGCAAGGCCGCCATCTCGTCGATCCGGGCTTGAACTCGGGTGCCCGAGAGTACGTTCGTGCGCAGGACCGACCAGCGATCGATGATTTTCTGGTTGAAATCCGGATCGCCCGGCTCGGCGATCAGGCGGCGCAGCCAAAGGTGATCCCCGGATGATATCTGCGACCAATACCAGCCTTCCGTGTATTCTCCCGTCAAATAATCCGCGTTGCCAAAACTCAGGTTCCAGTCCCAAATCGGTCCTATTCGGATCTTGCCGCCCCGGTCTTTGTGCAGGTAGTTGCTCAGACGATAACCATCGATCTGCTTGGTAAACTCCACGATCCAATGGTTGTCCACAAACGAATCCACGTCGATATATCGAGCATAACCCGTTGCGGGGTTCCGCCACTGCGCGCCGTACAGGGCAGCCTCGAACTGGTTCAAGTGGTTGATCAGCCAGTTGCGTTGCGCGGAAGTTAACTCCGAGCCTTTCGGATCGTGGTACTTCAAATACTGCCCGCTTGACGTGCTGAATCCCATGTCCCCGGGGCTATCCTTGTCTTTCTTGAAGATATACCCCCCGGTGATCGCTGGTTCTGTGTCGTCATTCGGCCCCAGTTTTGCGATGTCGACCCGGCCTTCATCGATCTTGATCTTCTCCAGGAGCAGGTAAATGCCGACATAATCATTGTAGCCGACCTTCCCCGAGGGATCCGAACCGCCCTCGGGGCGCGTGCCGTTCAGAAAGACCTCGACGTGCCGCCGGCGCACGGCGTAATGCCCCATCTGTTCAAAGAGTTCGTGCGCGAGAAAATCATTGAGGAAGGTCTTGTCATTGTAAGTATTGAGCAGGACCCAGTCGGACTCGGCCGGCATGCCCAGCAGCGAGGCGTTGCGATCCTGGTTGTCCTCGTCCCGGATCTCGACGTTGTACGGTTTCTTGGGAAAACCCCATGAGGTTTGCCCCCGTCCCTCGATCCCGATGCGGCCGTGGAAATCGGGTGGGTCCACCAGAGTGGCCACGCCGCTGGGTTGAGACACATCGATCACGGTCAAGGAGGCATCTACCAGGGATGCCATATCCGGGCTGATGGACCGGCCGTACGCATTGACCACAACCAGCGGCAATCGAGAGCTGAAACTCCGGGTGTCAAGATCCAACAACGTGTAAATGGCGGTGACCGGGGCGCTGGGCGTCAGTCCCGGAACAAAAGCCCGGGCTCGAATGGCCACCGAGTTGCTGATTGCAAGGGGCGCTGTGTAAAGCGCCGAGTTTTCCATCGGGATTTTGTTGTCGAGCGTGTAACGGATCACGGCGCCGGGCGTGCTGGAAAAGAGGCTGACCACCAGGTTGCTGGTGTAAATCCCGCCCGGCATCGAAAACTGAACCGGAGTGGCCGGAGCCGGTCGAGGGGTGACATTGGGTTGTCCCGGCGTGGCCGGTGCGAAATAGCCGTAGGCCACGCCCTCGCTCTGAAACGCCACCAGTTCGGCCAGGATCAGAAAATCACCGCCCGCAAGGGCCTCGTTGAATCCTTGAATCGCGAACACGTTGGCCCCCTCGCGAAGCTCCGCCCGATGAACCGTCAGATCGATGATTTCCCAGTCCCGCCCCGAGTGACTCGAGGTTGCGGTGGAGTTCCAGGTCGGCGTCGCGGGCGCGTTGCGTCGAGCCACTTCCACGCCATTCAAGTAGGCAACAAAACCGTCGTCATACTTGATCTTTAGGCTCAGGGACCCTTTCGCTGTCGGGTTCGTGACCTGAAAGGGGAGCCGGATTTGGGCCGAACTGCGCCGGTTCAGCATCTGTGACTGCGCATCGGTCCGAATATCCGAGCGATAACCCGATCCCAGCCCGCCGGTCATCGGAGTCGATGCGACCGCCAATCCGCCCTGAGCCGTGTCGCCGATCAGACGAAAGCTGGATTCGTTCCAGAAACTGAAAGCCCCCTTGGCCCCCCAAAACTCGAGCTCGGATCCGCCTCCGCGCTCGTAAAACACCAGTCGCAACGGATAGGTCCCCGCCGCCGGAACATTGAATGTCGCCAACGTGTCTCCCGGCCCTCGAGGATCAGGATAGGCCATTTCATAACTCCCAATCTTAAGCCCGAAACCATCGTCGCTGTTGACTCCGAATGTCCATTGGCCCGCAGCCGGAATCGTGAGTGTCGCAGTCGCTTCGACCACGAAATCCTCCACATCCTCGTTCGGGTTGAGTCCCGGAAAGGACTCGTTATCAAAGTAATAGCCATCTCCGCCCGAGTTAAAGAAGTTGATCACACGCGTATTGGCCGTGAACACGGCCGCCTGTAGGGCAGGGGAGGCAAGGACCTGTTCGGCCTCGGACAGGCTGCTGACCATGCCGGCGGCTTTGACGGTTCGGACCGCAAATCCCGGGACCACCGTCTCGAAGCCCACCCCATTGGTGCCGGCCGTCCAGGCGCTGTCGTTGAAGGCCGGACTGGTCCAGGCGAGACCCAGGGAATCATCGTCGGGGATCCGGATTCGGACCGGCGCGTTGCTGGCAATCAGCACTGTGGACTGGCCTGTACCGTAAGAAATGTCCGGGTATTGCGCTGGATAGGCGGGCCACAACTCCGAGGCCACCGTCTGGCCGTCGGGCTTGACGAGGGCCAGGTATTCGCCTTCTCGAGAAAGTCCGAAACTTGTATGCAGCGGCGCCCCCGCCGCGCGTCGGTCTTTACCCGATGAAAACACCACCAGAAAGGCATGTGGATTCAGGTTGGTGGCCGGAAACTGCCACCGGGAAAGGTTGTTTGTGTCATCCGTCAACCACCAGCCCGCCAGATTTACGGCCTGTTCGCCGGCATTATAGATTTCAATCCAGTCTGAATACTCGCCGTCCTCATCGGCCAGGCTGGTGCTGTTCGCGGCCATAAACTCCGAGAGGATCAGTTCTTCGGCAGCCGCAAGCCGCGTGGGGACGAAAGCCAGAACGACCGTCAGACTCAGCAATAATCGCATTTTGTGGCGCATAAAATTGGTTCCGAGCCAAGAGATATGCCCGGTGCCTGCAAGCCTGTAAAAGCAAATCGCATGCCGGGAGATTCCGATGAACCGTCGGTTTCCTGACCTGTGCCGCCGGATCCGGCAGAACGCCTCAAGGGTTCCTGACGCTGACTTCCCCATTGCTTCCGAGCAGATTCTTTGGCATGAGAAAGGGGCGCGAGGGATAATCCGGCGCAATATATGAGAAAGTTTTTGTTGATTTGGGCTGGTTTGTGCGTGGCTGTTTTGTCTGGCTGCCGCTCCGGGGCGCCGGAAATGCGAAAGACAAGTCCCGCATTCGACGCCTATTTCGTGGGCTTGGACCGGCTGGGAAGCGAAACGAACTCAATGCGATTCAGGGAGGTCGTGGCTCTGAAGGAAAGCCAAGCGGTGGAGAAGCTCATGGAACCGGGCCTTTCCCGCTCTCTTTTGGATTGCCTAAAGACCGGTTGGCCGGGATTGGCAAGCAGCCATAGCCCCAGCCTTGATTCGCTCTGGACCGACCTTAAACACAGCGAAGGCCGTCTCACGGTGTTCACCCGGGAAAAGCAGATGGACGAATGGATGCTGGCCCTTCGGCTGAAACCGGAACGCGCGGCTCTTTGGAGCACTAATCTCTGGCGAATTGCCGCCACCGGCACCGGGGCGCAGGCCTCAGGAACGTTGGCTGGATTTCCCGGATGGGCTCTCCAGATGACCAACCCGGCCGGCACCGTCCGCTTTACCACCGTCGGCAATTGGAGTGTCATTGATTGGTTCAGGAACCGGCCCGCCGCCGCCGATCGCCTCGTCCAACAACTCAAGACTTCCGATTCCCTCAAGGCTCCCTCGACGAACTGGCTGGAGATCGCCTTCGACAGGAATCTTCTGCCGCCCAACTTCTTCCCGGGGTGGTTGAATGGCTTGTTGCCGGATCCCAGCGCCCGGGGTGTGCTCTCTGTCTCGGGCCACGGCGGTTATCTTCGATCCCGGGTCAAGATCCAATACGACCGCGATCAGAAGTGGCAGCTCGAACCCTGGCAGATCCCCACCAATATCATCATGGATCCCATGGTCAGTTTCACGGCGCTGCAGGGATTTGGTCCCTGGCTGGCCTCTC
Organism: Verrucomicrobiota bacterium; assembly: GCA_022709905.1. Taxonomy (GTDB): domain Bacteria; phylum Verrucomicrobiota; class Verrucomicrobiia; order Limisphaerales; family UBA1319; genus JAKLHY01. Next base: position 8,344 of record JAKLHY010000004.1, read on the forward strand.
GGGAAAAGGTGCGGTTGCTCGAATTGAATCCTCCGCCCAACCGGGCTTTCGTATGGGCATTGGCTGATACTCCATTCCAGACCTATGCCGCCTTGCCTGTCCAGGAAGGTCCGGACACGTTGCCGCACCTGGCCCAACGGTTGCCGGACTTCATTCGGGCCTGTTTCCCTCCCCGAGGCGTGGGCGAGGTCATCATGCTTACCAACCAGCCCGTGATCCAGTGGAGTGGCCTTCCCTTTGTGATTCCGTATGTTTCCACCGCCAAGGCCCCCTCGGGCCAGTATCTGGTTGGGGGGCTTTTCCCCACCGTGCTGACCAACACCACGCCGATGCCTCTCGAGTTGGCCGCCCAGGTTCAGGGACGCACCAACCTGTTGTTTTACGATTGGGAAATTACTCAGGAACGCCTGCTCCAGCTCCAGATGCTGGTCCCTCTGCTGAGTCTCCTCAGCCCGGAGGATCTCCAGTCCCCTGCCGCCGCCCAGCCACGCGGGCATCAGGAGATCATCGCCGCATGGATCAAAGCCATGGCCCCTCAGCTCGGGAATAGCGTCACCGAGGTCGTTGCAACCTCCCCCCGGGAAATCCAGGTCGTGCGAAAATCGCATCTGGGCCTGAGCAGCGTCGAGATTATCGCCCTGGCCCGATGGCTCAATCAGTTGCCGCCCGTGGCGGTCCCCAATCCCGTCAAACCTTGAACGATCCGTTCCCATGCTGAAATTGGGTGTCAACATCGACCATGTCGCCACGCTCCGGGAAGCACGCTACCGGGGGCGGGGCGGAGGCGAGCCCGAGCCTCTCGAGGCCGCCCGCCTCTGCGAAAATGCCGGAGCTCATGGGATCACCGTCCATTTGCGTGAAGATCGCCGCCATATCCAGGACCGTGATATCTGGAAACTCCGAGGAGCCATCCAAACCCGGTTAAACCTCGAAATGGCCAATGTGCCCGCCATCCTCGAAATCGCCCTCAAGCTCAAGCCCGACATCGTCTGCCTTGTCCCCGAACGACGCCAGGAAGTCACGACCGAGGGTGGATTGGATGCTGCCGGACACTGTTCTGACCTTGCTGAAACCCGGCGAAAATTGAATGCCTCCGGCATCGAGGTCAGCCTCTTTATCACCCCGGATCCGGAACAGATTCGGGCGGCATCCCAGATCGGGAGTCAGTTCATCGAATTGCACACCGGCGCCTATGCGGAAAGTTACCATGAAATCGCCCGGCGGGATTTCGAATTGAACCGGCTCATGGCCTCCGCCGAATTCGCCCATAGCCTGGGTTTGCAGGTGAACGCCGGACATGGCCTGAACTACCATAATCTTCCGTCCCTGCTCCGCGTTCCCCACCTCGTTGAGCTGAACATTGGTCATAGCATCATCAGCCGCGCGGTCCTTGTCGGCATGACCCAAGCCGTTCAAGATATGCTGGCCTTGATGGCTCCCTATCGCCCGGGGCAATGATTCTCATGCGCAATCACGCGTTCGAGGTTTCGTAAACCATGATTTTAGGTGTCGGCATTGATCTGATCGAAGTCGATCGAGTGGAACGAGTCCGCGAGAAGTTCGGGGATAAGTTTCTGAATCGAATCCTATTGCCCGAAGAAATCCGTTATTGCCTGCAATTCCTCAAGCCCGGCCCCCATATTGCCGCCCGCTTTGCCGCCAAGGAGGCCATTTCCAAAGCCTTCGGTACCGGGATCGGCCGCCAGCTTTCCTGGCATGACATGGAAGTGCAACGTCGCGAATCCGGCGAACCTTACGTCCAACTCCACGGCCCTGGACAAGCCCTCCTCCAAAACCGAAAAGCCCGCGCCTTGCTGATCAGCTTGAGCCATACCGCCACCTACGCCACCGCCATCGCCGTCCTCGAGTCCTGAGCCCCATCGGCAGGCCCAAGATAGTCCTCTCGTGTGGCAGCATTTGAAGCGGCGTTGGGATGCTCAGGCCGAAGTCAGCCAGGAGTTCGCCCGGTCCTATTTTTCCGGCCACTGGGGGATTACCGATGACGACTTTTATCACCGGCTGTTTTCCCTGAAGCCCGGGCCGCTTGCCGAGGTCCCGGCCGTTGGCGATTGAGATCATTTTCCGATCGTGGCTTTTGCGGCGCGCGGCACGTTTTGACTTGGATCAAGGACCCAAGCCCATTCCTCCTTTAGATTGGAGCGCAATGGCAGAAAACCTTGATCCAATTTCGCAGGGGGAATCGTTCCTGATCCCGTCTGGGGATGGAGGCAAGAGGCCGTCGATGCATTTGTCGGGCCGGCTCGCCCGGGAATACCGCACGCTTCAGGCCCTGGTTGCCTGCTATTGCGCCGACCACCATTCACCGGAAGGAGCCCTCTGTTCCGAGTGCCAGGATCTGCTGGCTTACGCCGCACGGCGCTTGGCGCGTTGCCCTTTCCAGAAGAAGAAACCCAGTTGCGCAAAGTGTCCGGTCCATTGCTATGCCCCGAGGCAGCGGGAACGGGTGCGAATGATCATGCGTTACGCCGGTCCCAAAATGCTCTGGAAACATCCCTTTTTAGCGCTTCTGCATCTCCTCGACGGATGCCGCCGGGTGCGCCCTTAAACCGCAAATAAAAAGACTTAACCGCGAATGGACGCCAATAAACGCGAATCATGGCAGGCTAACACTCCCGCGACACTTCGGGGCGTCTTCGGTGCGGTTTCGGGCTCGGTTCGCTTGCTTTCGGTCGGGAATTTGCTAGGGTGAGATCATGAAAAAAGTGGGTGTGATCCTTTCGGGATGCGGCGTGTTTGACGGCGCGGAAATTCATGAATCGGTATTGACGTTGCTGGCTTTGGACAAGGCGAACGCCCAGGCGATCTGCGCCGCCCCCAACATTCCGCAACATCATGTCCTCAATCACTTGACCCAGAAGGAATCGGTCGGAGAGAGCCGGAATGTCCTGGTGGAGGCCGCGCGTTTGGCGCGGGGCAGTATCTTGCCGCTGGACAAACTCCAGGCGGACCAGATCGATGCCGCCATTGTTCCCGGAGGATTTGGCGCGGCGAAAAACCTGTGTGATTTTGCCTTTCGCGGCGCGGCCTTTTCGGTGTTGCCCGAGCTGGCCCAATTGCTGCGCGCCCTGCACCAGGCGGGCAAGCCGCTGGGATTCATCTGCATCGCCCCCGCCATTGCCGCGAGTCTGTTTGGCGGCGAGGGCGTGCAGTTCACGATTGGAAGCGATCCCGGCACGGCCGAGGCGCTTGAGAAAAACGGCGCCAAACACACGCGCTGCGCCGTCACTGAAATCGTCATTGACCGCCGTCTCAAGATCGTGACCACCCCTGCCTATATGCTGGCGCGATCTATTTCGGAAGCTGAAGCGGGGATCTCCAAACTCGTGCGGGCTGTGCTTGATATGGCTTGAAGAACCGCCGATCAAACAATTGATCAAGGCCGGATGGGGCTGGGCGACAGCATTTTGGGAGGCAATTCAAGCGTTGTGCGGCCTCGAGTGTTGGCTGGGTTCTCGAGGATTGAATGACGATCCAACACCCGCCGCCTCCGCCACCAATCCAAGCGGGCTGTCACAGCCAAGAAAATGAACCAGAGCAGGGCGTTCCGGGGTTGCGCCAGCACATGCTCGAAAAAACTCTCCAGGTAGTTCACCAGGCAACCCACCGTGACACCACTGATCAAGGATCCGATATGCGTGCCCTTGAAATACATCACGGAACGCAGTCCCTGCCACAGAAAACTGGCCAGAAAAACTCCGAAAATGATCAGCGAGTGAAATCCATTTTCCGACAGGATCAGAAACCAATGGCTTTCCACCAGCGCATAGCTGCTGTCGTCGCGCACCCGGTGCCCGGCCTCCATTTGCCATTGGGCCATGTCGGCGGAATACTCATTGGGAGGGGTGACGGCCAGCACCCAGTTGTTCCACCCGATGCCCAAAGGATGGTCTTTCGCCATTTTCCACGAGATCCGATTCATCACCGCGCGCAGGTCCTCGCGGCTCTCGGTCCCCTCCGCCCGCACCCGGCCCAGGAATGTGTCCATGGCCTTCAGCCCTCCGAACAGCAAAGCGACCAGCAGCAATCCCGATAGAGCCGCGGTTCGGATCGAAGGCCTTGCCAGCGTGAAGCCCCCGATCAGAATGAGTGTGCCCAGAACAAAAAAAGCCGCGCCCGCCCGGGAAACGGTCAGCAACGTGATGATCGCGCAGCCGGCAAACGCGCCCAAATAGAGGCGGCGGTGTTTGCCCTGGGGATCCAATCCAAGAGCTAGGAACACCATGGCCACCATGTTCGAGAACATCACCAGGCTGTTTTGGTGTTCAAAGGTGCCCGCCACCCGATAAATCCCATCCCCGTAACGCATCTTGAGCACCACAAGCAGTTCCCAGAGCATCACCCACGCCATGACACGCGTGAAAAAAAACAAATCCTCTTCCCGCTGGAAGTAGTTATAAGCGACAACCAGCACCAAACCCAGTTTGCCATACTTCCAGACCGACATGGCCACCAGAATCTTGTCGGGCGCGTTGATGACCGATATCGCGGCTCCCGCACAGAACAGCAGGTAAAGCCAGAGCCCCCTCGGGAACCAGACAAACTTGACCCGGTGTTTTAAAAGGAGCGCCCCCAGTAACGACAGCAACACGGCTTCGTAAAGGTAGAAATGAAACCCGCGAACATGGCCGCGATAGGTCTCGATCGAGTGCAGTGTCAGACCAAGGTCGTTGGGCGCGATCAGGCCGCCGATCGTGAGAAAACAGAGCAAGCCAAAGGCCCAGCGCTGAAAAACCGGGCGCCAATAGAGCAGGAAAGCGCCTGCCGGCACCCCCACGCACAGGACCCCGGCGATCACACCAGCTTTGACTAGCTCTTTGAGTTCCATGGGCTCCTGGCAACAATCTGGCCGTTTAAAGACGGGGCGCGTCTCCAGCCAGCAGTCGGCGAATTTCGTGTTGGAGCAGGGTAGGGCTGAACGGTTTGCTCAACAGCAGAGCGGCTCCCTGGGCCTCGGCTTCCTGGCGTGTAAGGGTCTGACCCTTGGCGGTGATCAGGATGACGGGAATGTGCTGGGTCGTTTGGCGGCGCTTCAATTCGCCCAACGCCTTCAAGCCATCCATCTCCGACATCATCACGTCCATTACGATCAGATCGGGCTGCCTGGCCTCGGCTTGTTCAATGGCCTCCCGGCCGTTGCGTGCCGAGATGATTTGAAAACCGGCCCGTTCCAGATTGAATTGAATCAGGCGTACCATGAAAGGCTGATCGTCCACGATGAGAATTGTCTCGGCCATGATGAAAGGGGTTCACGAAGATTGACCCGCCGCACTCGGTTCGCCCGCCAGGATAAGGAACGTCTGATCGTCCATGGGAGAGACCCCAGTTTGGAACCGGGTGAGTTCTTCAATCAGTTGCTGTTTGAGCTGCCCGGCGCTTTGGCCAATGCCGACAGAGGATTTCAGCCATTGAATCAGACGGTTTTGTCCGAAGGACTCGCCGTTCGTGTTGCTGGCATCCGCCAAACCGTCCGTATAAAGGAAAACGCGGCTGTCGGGCTTGAGTTCGGCAATGTCTTCCTGAAACAGCGTGTCGGGCAGAATCCCCAGCGGCATGCCTTCGGGGGTCAACGCCTTGACTTGAGGCTGATCGGCGCAGGCGATAAGCACCGGACAATGCCCGGCGCTCGCCGTGACCAACCGCCGCTCCCGGATGTTGACATAAACCAGGGCCGCTGTGATGAACATGTCCACCCCTGACAACTCCGCGAAGAGCAGATGATTCACGCGGGTCATCAGGGCGGACGGTTGGCTGGTCAGTTCCGGCATCGCCCGAAGCAAGATGCGGAGTGTCGCGGCGAACATGGAGGCAGGAATGCCCTTGCCCATGACATCCGCAATCACCAATAATACAGAGTGACTCGACAGGCGAAGCACATCGTAGAAATCCCCCCCGACCTGTCGGGCGCTCTCACAAAAACCCGCCAGGCTGAATCCAGGCATCTGCGGCAGTTCCTTCGGCAACAGCGAACGCTGGATGTTCTTGGCAATCTCGAGTTCCCGGGAGACCAGCCGGTTGTTAATTACTTCTTCCTGGAACCGGGCGTTGACCACCTGGATGGCGAGAAAATCGGCAAACGTGTGGACCACGTTCTGGGGCGCTGAAGTGAACGGCCTGGCCGTCAGCGATTTGCCGATCGTCAGTGTCCCAATGAGTTCCTCGCCGAAAACCAGCGGGTGGGCGAATCCCTGGCTCTGACGCGCCCAGGAGGCCAGGGGATCTTTGGGATTCAACGGCTTCTGCTGGTCAAACCAATGATCCTGCCGTTCCAGTCCCGCCTTGAGCTCCAACGATTCCTCCAGCTGTTCCTTTCGGTTTAAGTCCAGTGGCGTATTGATTTCCAGTCCCTCGGACGTGGCTGCGGTGACCAGCCGCATACCGTTTTTTAACCTGAGAACGAACCAGTCTGCCGCCGTGATCTGCAGCAGGTCGTTAAGCAGTTGATGTGAAAAATCCGATACCCGGCTGTTCTTCACCAGTTCCGAGCTGTAGCGGAAGATCGTGGAAATGCTGTCGTAACAGGAACTCAATTCCTCGAGCATGTCCCGAATCATCAGCTCGTTTTCGGCGTTCTGAAGGATGCGTTGTTGGTCGATCTTTTCGAGATCCTCCGGCGCGGAGGCAATCCGCCCCCGGGACATCACCATGCAGTTGCCATCCCGATTGCGGAAGTAAACCACCCGGTCCATCAGCGAGGCAATCAGGAAGAGTCCGCGGCCGCCTTCCGAGTGATCCGCCGGCAGCTCGATTTTGTCCGGCCATTCAAATCCCGCCGTATGATCCAAAACCCGAATCTCGACATGGTCCGCGTCACACAAGACCTCGACTTCCATCGAAAGATGGCGCGCGTCCTCGGGAATGTGATGGAGGGCGTTGTTGCACGCTTCAACCAGGGCCAGTTCGCAGGCGCTCAGTTCCAGTTCGCCCCAGCCATGGGCCGTGATGAACTCACGAGCCTGCCTGGCAACCAGCCGTACCGCCAAGAGATCCGGCGGGACCCTGGTTTTCCACTGCAGGGCCGCCCTAGATGTCTGATCGCATGGAGGCATGTGCTTAGCGCTTCGCGATCTCGAATATCCGATGCATTCGCGTCAGTTCCAGAATCTGCTGCACCGGCGCGGTCGGATTCAGCAGTCGCACCAGGCCGTTGCGCGCGCACATGGTTTTATGCAGGGCTATGAGGGATCCCAGTCCGCAACTGTCGATGAACGAAGTCCGCGACAGGTCGATTTCAATCAGTTTGAGTCCAGACGGAACCGAGTTTCGCACTTGATCGCGAAACAGAGTGGCATTGGCCGCTCCCAATTCTTTAAGCTCGGTGATCCGCATCAGTTTGCCGTCGATTACCATTTTCATAAAGTCATCATTCCAGGGGCATCGCCTCCTCCGGTCGGGAATCGGCCAGTTGAGGCGGCCGCCGGAAACGTCGTGCTAATACCCGCAATAATATCCAAAGGTCCATGCGCCAACCCGCCTGCACGGCGTAATAACTGGCATGAGCCCGCGCTTCATCTCCAAAGGCGTCCGAACAACCTTCGGCATCCGCCAACGAAACCAAACCAATCGGCGCGGTCAACCATAACCGCTCGAAGTCATTCGACAACTGGGCCGCCATCCCCGGACTCAGCGGACGGTTTCCAACCCACGCAAACTCCCCCCGAACCACCTGCCACAGTTGCGGCCAGCGCCTGCCCCAGCCCTGATGATGCGGGAATTCGTAATAGACCAGCGTGTTGAGTTCGGACGACATGCCCGCCGGGCAGGGACGAACCGCCACCTGAGGGATTGAAAATGGCTGTTTCTTCCGCCACGCGCGCCAAGCCACCCACAAGGCATACGGACTGGTCAGGATCAAAAAGATCAAGGCCAAAATCCGCCCCAGATAGCTGCCCGCCGGCCGGCGGTCCCGAGATCGATGAAGACTGCACAAGATGAATCGATCCGGCACCCTGACCTGGGATTCACTTGCCCAGTTCAACAGGCGGTTCCCCCAGACCATCGACTGCCGGACTTCGGCAAGCATCCCGACAAAAGTCTCGGGCCCGACCAGGCTGTCGGTGATTTCGGACGCCGCTTCGATGACCACTCGATCTTCAAGAATACTCCTCGGGCCAATCACCGTGTCGGGCCCCACCCACACATTTTCTCCCAGCCAGCAGGGCGCCCTCAGTTCGGCACTCGGCGCCACCTGTGTTCTCAATCCCGCCCAAACACCCGGCCTGATCTCCCGCGCTCCCAATCGAGCCCGATACGCGGGTGATTCCAGCCATTCAAGGGTCCCCTCGAACCAGTCCCGGCCACTGCCCAAAAGCTCCCGGGAATTCGAGCCCGGCAACCGGTCCATCAAGATGACATCATCCGGTTCGGGAAGCCAACCGGCGTTCTCCGATTTCCGATATTGCTCGCGGGCCTCCCGCGGCGAGAACTCTTTCAAGGCCGGAACCACTTCGACCCGCATCCCCCACCGCCGGCCATCGCCCACATGGCGCCTGACTTGTTCCGGACGGTCTGTCGCCAGGATCAGCGCCTGTTTCGCGCCCCGGTGCGCCAAATACTCGAGCCAATGATCCACCAGTGCTCTCCCCAAAAAGGGTGCCAGCACCACAGGAATCGTCCCGGTCCAAAACCTGAGTTTTGGCTTCTCCCCTGGGCAGATCAACACCGCTTTCATCTCAGTAGGCGCCATGACCGGTTAACACGGCGGGAACGGTCTTCAGTAGAATCTTCAGATCCCCCCAGAAACTCTGGCTCTCGATATACTGCACATCGAGCCTGACTTGGCCCGAAAAATCGATTTCGCTGCGCCCTCCGATCTGCCAGAGACACGTGATCCCTGGCACGACCTCCAGACGCCGGCGGTCCTCGGGCCTGTAAAGCTCCACTTCCCTCGGAATTGGCGGCCTGGGACCCACCAGCGACATGTCGCCCTTCACCACATTGAACAGCTGCGGCAGTTCATCAAACGACAGCTTCCGCAACCACTTGCCCACCCGGGTGACTCGAGGATCATTCTTCATTTTGAAGGTCACGCCTTGTTCATGCTGGTTTTCGGCCAGCAAGGCTCTCAAACGCGACTCGGCATCCACAAACATCGATCGGAACTTATACATCCGGAACTCGCGCCCATGCTTTCCCACGCGCCGCTGAATGAACAGCACTGGCCCATGGTCCTCCAGCTTGATGAGCAAGGCAATTATGAGGAGCAGGGGATTCAATAGGATCAGCAGGCCAAGGGTCGCCACGACGTCAAACACCCGCTTGATCAACAGCGCTCCGCCCAATACGAACTTCCACGTGAGGCGCTTCCAGCGCACACGCAAATCCAGCCGCCAGCGCCCCCACGGGGTCTGAGCCATGGCGTATCTCTCTGTCAACAGAGACTTCAGGCCGTCGTCCGTCATGCACGCAGTTTAATCGGATTCAAACCTTTGCGCAACCGCCAGGAAAGACCCCAAACCGCAAATAAAACGACTGAACCGCGAACGGACGCCAATCAATGCGAATCATGGCCGGCCAAAGGCGAAGGTCCTAAAGTGTTTTCGGAGACACAGGCTGTTGCTCACAGCTGGGCATTCGGATCGTCCGCCCCGCAGGGGCCTTCCGTCGCGACTTGGCTGAGTGTTCTCTCGAGATTCCGCAGGGATTCATCATAATTGTAATCCCGGCTGATACGATTCAAGCCGCGCTGGCCCAGGGTCTGAGCCAGATCCTTATCGTTGAGCAATCGCTCCACCCGGCCGGCAAAAGCCGCCTTCTCCATCCAAGGAACCAGGTATCCATTGTAACCGTCGGTCAGCCAGTCCTTGATTCCGCCCGCGTCAAAGGCCACCACTGGCAGCCCGTAACCCATGGCCTCCAGTCCACTCAAGCCAATGGGTTCCGGCCACAGGGAGCTGATCACAACCGCCGAACATTCCCGATAGTATTCCCTCAACTCCTGCGGGGAAATCCAACCTCTGAATGAAACCCGATGCTGCATTCCTAACCGCTTCGACAATCGCTCACAGTAGGCTCGATGGCGGCCTTCCCCCAGAATGACGCACTCGAAGTGCGTTCTGACCAGGGCCAAGGATTCCAGCAGCACATCGACTCCTGCGCCCCGGGTAATCTGTCCCGAGTAAAGTATCAAATTCCGATCGCAGAAGCTGCTCTGAATCGGATTGTCACTGGGACGGGGAATGGGCGGGTGGACCTCAATCCGCCGGCCGTCAAATCCGTTGAGCAGCAGTTGTTCCTTCATGTAATGGCTCGCAACCAGCATCCGGTTAAAGCGCTGATTCAGCATCACCTCTTTCTTCTTGGATGACAAGCTGTTCCATTGGAACGGCAAACGGCCTTCCCGAGCCCCAATCAGAAACGCGCCGCATGGAAAAACACAGTAACGAGATACGGGACGCATGCAAATCCGGCGGCTGAATGGCGCATATCGATAGCGTCGCATGCAATAAAGATCATGGTCGTGCACCATCCGTGCCAGGGGCCGTCTCGAAGAAACCAAGGCCCTCAAGACCGAGAGATCACGCAATTGATGGACAAAGACCACGTCCGGCTTGAATCGATCAAGAGCGTCCAACATCGACCGGTTTTTACCATGGCTTGTGAGCAAGTAGCGATGGCTGAAGGTTCGGTCCCACTCTGCTCGATCCATCCCGTTCCCAAGCCCATGAATAATGCCGATTTCATGGCCCCGCCGCTTGAGTTCAGTCGCGGTCAGGAGCAGACTTCCGTCTGCTCCCGCCCCCCCCCCAAATCGGTCATGAACATAGAGTAGCTTCATCTCTTCCCTCATGCCCCGATAAGGAGCATCCAATCGCTCCGCGTCCGGCGATCCGAGGCGTTGGAGGGTTCTGAACTTGCATAGAGGCGGGTCATGGACGCAAGTACCTCGAAATCCCGGCACGAAAGGACCGGGGCTCCAATCCGAGAATCTCGCGGGCAGGCTGTATATCGCCAGTATTCGATTCCTCCAACATCGCCAGTTGATCCCGGGTCAGAGGAGGGGGGTAATTCAGCAGGCCTCCCATGATCCATTCACAGCCCAACGCTAAAGGCCAAAGTAGTCCTGCCGGAATTCGGAACTGCCTCCGCGGCCTGCCCAGCACGTCCTCAATCGTCTCGAAAACCTGCCGAAGACTGAGCGCTTCCGGTCCGCCGAGATCGAAAGTCATGCCATGACTTCGCACTTCCTCAAGACACCGCTCAAAACAGAAAGCGACTTCATCCACGCCTAACGGCTGCATTCGCCCCCTGCCACTGCCGAGGACAGGCACCCAGGGAAAGCGTTGAATGAGCTTGGCCAGCGTGTTGACAAACTGGTCCCCCGGCCCGTAGATGATCGACGGCCTGAAAATCGTGTAATCCAGCCCGCTCCGCCGGACCAGTTCCTCCGCTTCCCATTTGGTTTGGTGATACCGGGAAATCGCTTCCGGGCGAGTGCCCAGGGCGCTCATATGAACGAACCGTCGCACCCCCTCCTGACGCGCTGCCTCAAGCAAAAGCCGCGTGGTCTGAACATGTGCCTGGGAATAGGTCCGCGATCGTGTCGGGGCAATAATCCCAATCAAATGAATGACAGCCTCGGTTTCCCGCATCGCCTCGCGAAGCCGGTCGGGCCGGTCGAATGTGCTTTCAACCCTTTCCACCCGTTCCATCCGGGCCAGCGCTGTCGCCCGGGACGAATTCGATCGTCCAACCATGGCGCGCACCCCATGGCCTTTGTCCACCAGTTGACGCACCAGGGCGTTTCCGACAAAACCGGTTGCACCTGTGATCAGGATCTTCACTCTCAATATGCGATACGGACTCGATAATAGCGCCGGTTTTGAGACGAATCAGCATCGACAAATTCCTGTTGAGTTCCATCCCCCACCACGGTTTTGACAACTTGCCATTGCGGGGGAGTCAGAACCGAACTGGCTTCCACATGGTTGGCAACTCCAGCCACGCTCGGCCAGGACACCGTCGTCTTGCCATCCTTCCCCCGTCGGAGGGTGACCTCCAGCAATCGGATTTCAAAATACGTTAAGTCCGGATAGAATGGCGGAGTGAAGCCGGTGTAAAGCACCGGAAGATGGCTGAATACCGCCGCGGAGTTTCCATACCATTGGGTCATGTCCACGATGCCCGCTCCCATTTCCAAAGCCCGCCAAAGCAGCAAGACGTCCCGTCCGCGCTTGACCTGGCCGAAGACGGTGAATCCACCGTTCTGCGTATCCAGGACGGCGGAGTTGTTGGTTAGATTGAAAAACCATTGGCTGGTTGCCGAGTGCGGGTTTCCAGCGATCTTCGCCATGGCAATCGTCCCAAATTCATTCGAAATTCGCCGCCCGCGATTGAACTCGTTGGTGATGGGCCCAAACGATGGCACGGCGGAATACCGGGTGAATGGCTCATACAGGTTCGTTTGCGCCACCGAGTAACCTCCCCCTTGCACGACAAAGTTGGGTTCACACCGGTGAAGGAAGGACCGATCGTAGGCCCCGGCCCGCGCTAATTTGACAAAGTTGCCCACCGTGAGCGGTTTGTCCTGATCGAACAATACCACTTCCATCTCTCCGAACGGGACCTGAAACCAAGCCAAGGTGTCCGCGCGAATCGGAGAAAAAACCGCGGCTCCGATCAGCAACGAACAGATAGGCGGCAAAATGCGCATGAACCGAACGTGGCCTGAGAACGCTCCAATTGCAATCGGAATTAGAAAGGCGTTGAGGGGATTCAAAAACCGAGTCATGCTGCTGCCCTATGGTTTTGCCACCAACGGTTGTTGACAGGCCATTGCCGGCTTTCTTCCAGCGGAGCCTGGAAAATGGACGCCTCGGTCACGCCTACCTGTTGACAGGCGATCGCCTGGACTGCGTCGAGGAGACCGCCCGCACACTGGCGCAAGTGTTGAATTGCGAGAATCCAATCGGCCGCCTGCCAGCAGGATACGGCACCGCCCCTTGTCTCCAATGCACCGCCTGCCGGCGCATCAGCACCGACAACCATCCCGACGTCCTATGGTGGCGGCCTGAATCCAAACTCAGGATCATTACGATCGACCAGGTGCGTGAGCTGCGGAAAACCGTTTATCTTAAACCCCTCGAAGCCAGATACAAAGTCGCTGTGATCGTGGCCGCGGACCGCCTCAATGCCCAAGCCGCCAACGCGTTCCTGAAAACATTGGAAGAACCCCCGGAAAAGTCCATTCTGCTCCTTCTCACCACCGAGCCTCAGCGGATTATTGAGACCATCATGTCTCGATGCCTCCGCCTGGCCTGCGAGAACCCTCACGCTGCATCCCCCCTCCCTGAATCCCCCTCCTATCTGCGGAAATTCAGCGAGGGTGTCCTTCAAGAAACCGGTCGTGAGCTGTTGTCACGTTACCGCCTCCTGGGCATTCTCCAGCAGCATCTTGCCGAGGCTCGTGAACGCGCGCAAACCGAGCTCACCGCCCGTTCGCCGCTCGAAAAATACGAAGACGCCGATCCCGGTCTTCGTGAGAAATGGGAACAGGAACTGGCCGCCGCCATGGAAGCCGAATACCGATTGCGGCGTGCCGAAATGCTCGCCCAAGTCCATGCCTGGTTGAGGGATATCTGGCTGGCTACCCTTGCGGCAAGCCCAGCCCTCTTCCTCCATGCCTCTTTATCATCCACCACCGAGAAGATTGCCCATCGCCTCGAATCCGAGGCCGCGCTCGAGAACCTCCGCATCCTGGAAAAAACCTGCCGCCTCCTGCAAACCAACGTCCAGGAGGCCCTGGCGCTGGAAGTCTGTCTGCTGCGGCTGAATTTTGGCCGTTGACAGGCGGCTGACGGAAACTTAGGCTCCACCGCACGACTGAAGCTCCCAGGGCGCCGCGAATGGCGCCACTGGAAAGGGTCATGGAGAGGAGTTGAGTTAATTTGACTGAGATTAGAATTAAAAAAGGCGAATCCCTCGAAAAGGTCCTGCGCCGCTTGAAAAAACGCCTGGATCGCGAAGGGGTCTTGAAAGAAGTCAGGGGCCATCGGTATTATGAGAAGCCGAGTGAAAAACGCCGTCGCAAGATGAAGATGGCGCGCTTCTCTGCCATGTTGAGCGCCCGGTACGCGGACCTGTAACCGGTTTGAACCATAATACAGGCCGAGTGCTGTTGGTTGGCAAAACCGCACTCGGCTTTTTTGTTTTATGTATTCCCTTTCCACCTGTTGGAATTCCAGCCGGCATACCGACGGACGTGCCATGTTGCGCGAAATCCGGGAGCTGGGATTTGAATACGCCGAACTCAGCCACGGCATCCGAATCAGTCTGCTCCCGGGCGTCTTTGAAGCCGTCGATGCCGGGGAAATCCGGATCTCCTCCCTCCATAACTTCTGTCCCCTCCCGATCGGAGTAAACCACGCCGCCCCAAACATCTTCAAGTTTACCTCGCTCGATACTCGAGAACGCGAAAACGCCTATCGTTACTCGGTCAAAACCATCGAAACCGCCGCCCGCGTCAAGGCCCCCGTCGTTGTTCTTCACCTCGGATGCATCGAGATGAAGGATTATACCGACAAGTTGATTGCCCTCGTCGAGGCGGGACTCCGGGAGTCACCCAAGTTCGAAAAGCTCTGCGCCGAGGCCATTTCCAAACGCGAGGCCCGCAAGGAAAAACACGTTCAGCTCGCCAATGAAATGGTCCTGCGCCTCGCGGATCATGCCCAGCGACTCGGAGTCCGGCTCGGCGTTGAGAACCGGGAAGCCGTCGAAGAAATCCCCCTCGAGGAGGATTTCCCCTGGTTCTTCCAGGAGCTTAATCATCCGGCTATCGGCTATTGGCACGATACCGGCCACGCCCAGATCAAGGAAAATCTCGGGTTCATGAACCACGTCATCCACATGGAAAACCTCGCCCATCGCCTTCTGGGCTGCCATATCCATGACGTTCAGTTTCCAGCCCGGGATCATTGCCCTCCCGGCACGGGAGTGATCGATTTCGCCTCGTTGCGTCCGTTCATTCAGTCCCACCATCTCCGAATCCTTGAAATGTCACCCGGAGTTGAAGCCGAGGAGATCCGTCAGGGTTTGCTTCATCTGAAGTCAATCTGGGGAGAAACGTGACCAAGCCAAAAGCCATTTGGAGCCTGCTGTGGCGGCTGACCATATGCGGGCTTCTGCTGGCGTGGATTTTCCACAGGATCTTCACGCAGGAAGGCCGCCTCGCCTTGCAGGCCCTGGGACAGGAGTTCGACCAACTCTCCCGGCCGGAACAGTGGCGCGCCGCCTGGCACTACGGCCCTCGCGAGTTGTGGCACACTCTGAACCTGGTCCATCCGATCGCCTTCATCCTCTCCCTCCTCTTCATGGGACTCACGATTTTCATTGGGGTTTGGCGCTGGCGCCTGGTCATGCAGACCCAGGGGCTCCATCTGCCAGCCGGCCGCGCCCTGGAAATCTCCCTGGTCGCTCATTTCTTTAACTCCTTTCTTTTGGGCTCCTCCGGAGGAGACTTGATCAAGGCCTACTATGCCGCGCGCGAAACCCACCACCAGAAACCCGAAGCGGTCATGACGGTTCTTGTGGACCGGATCATCGGTCTTTTTGCCATGCTGACGTTCGCCGGCTGTATGATGGTTCCCAACCTTTCCTTGCTGAGGTCACACGAACGATTGGCTGCTCTGGCCGGTCTGATCCTCCTTATGATGGTTGGCTGCGCTGTCTTCCTGTTGATCGCCTTCTGGGGAGGATTATCCCGTCATTGGCCGCAGGCCCGGCACTGGCTTCGGGCCTTGCCCAAAGGCGATTTGCTCGAGCGCGCCCTCGACGCAGCCCGGCGAATCGGCCGGGAACCCGTCATGCTGGCGAAAATGCTGGGTGTGTCCATGATCCTAAACCTGGCCTGCGTGGGTCAAGTGATGGCTTTGGCCTTCGGACTCGACCTGCATCTGTCCCCGCCGGTTTTGCTGCTGGTCGTCCCCATCATCATTTGCATCTCGGCCATCCCGATTACCCCCAATGGTCTCGGAATTCGAGAGAACCTGTATGTCCTGATGCTGGCTGTGCCCGAAATCAATACCCCGGCCACCTCGGCCCTCTCCCTGTCCCTGCTCGCCTATGCCGGCAGCCTGATCTGGAGCCTCGGCGGCGGGGCCGTCTACCTTTTTCTTCGGGACCGCCAACACCTTTATGAAGTCACTCATTCCTGATTCTCCATTCTCCTGGAACTGATAAACTGATAATCCAATCTCGGACCGATAACCAACCTCCCCGCTTTCCTTCATCGTGAATCCCCGCTGCCCCTCCTTCGCGGAACCGTCTGAAATGCAAACAGCCGCCCGGGAAATCGTGCGGCGTTTGCGTGGGACCGGCCACGATGCCTATTGGGTCGGGGGGTGCGTGCGCGATTTCCTGCTCCAACAAAAACCCAAGGACTACGATATCGCCACATCCGCCCGTCCCGAAACTGTTCTCGCCCTTTTCCCTCAATCCCGGCCCGTCGGACGACAGTTCGGCGTGGTGCTGGTCAGCCTCAATCGCATCTGGTTCGAAGTCGCAACCTTCCGATCCGAATCTGGCTACGAAGATGGCCGGCATCCCTCCCGTGTGGCCTTTGGTGATGCCCAGGCTGATGCCCGACGCCGCGATTTTACCATCAACGGACTGTTCTTCGATCCCATGACCGGCCGAGTCTTCGACTGGGTCGATGGTCAGCAGGATCTGCGCGACCGATTGATCCGTACCATCGGTGATCCCCAGGAGCGATTCGCCGAAGACCATCTGCGCTTGCTCCGCGCCATTCGGTTCGCCGCCACTCTCAACTTCTCCCTCGAAGCCGATACCTCCAATGCCATCCGGCTTTTGGCGCCCCGAATTCGCCTCGTCAGCGCTGAACGAATCCGCGATGAACTCCTCCGGCTTTTCCTCCCTCCGCATGCCGCCCGGGGATTGGATGGCCTCCGGCATAACGGCCTGCTTGACCACGTGCTTCCCGAAGTGGCCGCCACGATTCCGTGCGAACAACCCCCGGAGTCTCATCCGGAAGGAACCGTCTACCAGCACCTGCTCAAAATGTTGACCGTCCTTCCCGCCAACGCCTCGTCCGTCCTCGTTTGGGCCGTTCTCCTCCATGATATTGGCAAGCCAGCCACGGCCAGTCGAGATCCCATCAGTCAGTCCATCCATTTCTTTCGCCATGAACAAGTTGGAGCCACCCTCGCCGGCGCACTCTTAAAACGGCTCCGCTTTCCACGGCGGCGCCTCGAGGAAATTACCACTTGCGTGCGAATGCATATGCAGCTCAAGGATGCTCTCCAGATGCGCAAGGCCACCCTGCGCCGCATGCTCCTGCGCCCAACCTTCCCCACCGAACTCCAATTGCATCGCCTCGATTGCCTCGCTTCCCACGGCCAGTTGGACATTTACCAATTCCTTCAGCGCGAAAGCGAAGCCCTTCGTCGAACGCCAACCCTCCGCCCCCCCCTCCTGACCGGACGCGACCTCCTGGACATGGGCATGCAGGAAGGCCCTCACCTGGGATCGCTCCTCGCCGAAATCCGCGAAAAACAGCTCCAGGACGAACTCAAAACCGCGGAGGAAGCCCGTCGCTGGGTCGGGGATCGCCTCGGCGCCACCCCGAAATCAATCTGAATTTTTTCCTGATATTTTTCGCCCAATCGTTCAGGCTCTGCCTATGGATCGACTGCTCTTGATCGATGACGAGACCGATGTGCAATATTCGTTTCGCCGCATCTTTGATTCGCCGTCCGTCGAAATCATCTCCGCCAACAACGGCGAAGAAGGCTTGAAACTTGTGCCCAAAGCCCAGCCCGATCTGGTCATCATGGATATCCGCCTCGGCGGAATCAACGGTTTGGAAACCTTGCGGCGCATCCGCCAAATCGCCCCCAAGTTGCCCGTTATCATGATGACCGCCTACGGCACCACCCAAACCGCCATCGAGGCTATGAAACTCGGCGCGTATGATTACCTCCTCAAACCCTTCGATGTGCCGCGCCTGAAGGAAGTCGTCTTCAATGCCTTGAAAGCCTCCCAAGACATGAGGCAAGTCGTCTCCTGCCAGCCGTTGCTCGACTCCGACGACTACTCGGCCAGCATCATCGGCCGCACCAACCCCATGCAGAATGTCTTCAAAACTATTGGTCAACTGGCCACCTCCAACGCCACCGTCCTGATTACCGGCGAAAGTGGCACCGGCAAAGAATTGGTCGCACGAGCCATCTACCATCACAGTCAACGCAGCCATCAACCTTATCTCGCCATCAATTGCGCCGCTATCCCGGAAAACCTCCTCGAGAGCGAACTCTTTGGCCACGAAAAGGGCGCCTTTACCGGCGCCAATGCCCAAAGGATTGGCAAGTTCGAACAATGTCACCAGGGCACCCTCTTCCTGGATGAGATCGGCGACATGAGCCTCTCCACCCAAACCCGAATCCTCCGGGTGCTCCAGTCCGGTCAGTTCGAACGTGTTGGCGGCAACCAGCCCCTCCAGGTCGATGTCCGAATTATCGCTGCCACCAATAAACCCCTCGAAAATGCCGTCGCCACCCGGCAGTTCCGGGAAGATCTTTTCTACCGGCTGAATGTCGTGCGACTCCATCTGCCTCCCTTGCGCGAACGTCGCGCCGATATCCCCCTGCTCGTCGATTATTTTCTCAATAAATATGCTCGACAGCAAAAAGCGCCCAAAAAATCCATTGCACGCGAAGCGGTCGACATCCTGCAAGCATGCCCCTGGCCCGGTAACGTCAGAGAGCTCGAAAATGCCGTCCAACGAGCCTTGGTGATGGCCAAAACCGACCTCATCCTGCCTCAGGATCTCCCGCTCGAAATCACCCAAAACCGCCTTGCTCCCGTCGAGCCCCGTCTGCGGCCCAAAACCCAACCGCCCGCCTTGCCCTCGACTCTCGGCCCTTCCTCCCCCGCCGACCTCGAATCCCTCACCCGCCTGCTCTTCGAATGGGCCCGGCGGGATGACCAGCTTAAGATCATCCCCGCTGTCGAGCGCCTCCTGGTCATCCAGGCCCTCAAGGCAACCCAGGGGAATCAGGTCAAGGCCGCTCAACTCCTCGGCATCACCCGCGCCACCCTCCGCAAACGCATCGCCAAATTCAAAATCCGCAACGATATCATCGTCGAGTAAACCGAAACATCACGCCCTCCCCATGCAGCCCTCGACTGGCTCAGACAGCCATACGGCGTCGCGACAATATTTATCGCAGCTACGAACTAATTTGTCGCGACAAAAAATATCGTGGCTGCGATAAATATTGTCGCGATATCTATTCAGGGCTTAAGGGAACCGCTCGGTAGGGGGGGATTACCGGGAGGCTATCCAGGCGTAGACGCTATGTTCCAGGGCTTCAAACAGCGTTTTTGCGTCGGGAAGAGGCCGAGCCGATCCGTCCGAGCCGACCAGGCAAAAGCCTGGTCCATACGCCGGGCCATTGGCTACACAGGCGTTGGTGCGGCAGCGGGCAATTTGCCGGCGCGCCTGCATGATCACGGTGTCGTGCGCTCCATCGACTTCGTATTTCCATCCGACGAGGCAGGCATCTGGAAACCAATCGCGGAAGTATTCGATGAGCTTGGGGGTGGGCAGCAGCTCGGCCAGCAAGGGACCTTCGCTGGTGCTGATTTTGCCTGCGGCCACATCCTGGAGGTTGCCGTCTGGCGTGCGCCGTGAAATCCGGCCGAAGGCGAAGTCGCTGACGGCGGCAGCATGGAACACCGCCTCGACGCCTTGGTTTTGTCGGCGGCATAGCCGTTGTCGGAGGTCATCCGTGGTCGTGAAGTGCTCCAATTCCTGAGCCTGCAGCTCCACACGACACGAACTGGCCTGCCCGAGCAATAGGAGAACCTGGTGGCCGCGCGCGACGAGGTGGTTGGCCAGTTTTGAACCCAGAGTGCCCGTTGAGAAATTGGTCAATCGTCTGACCTGATCGAGGGGTTCGAAAGTGGGGCCGGCGGTAATCAGGCATTTCATGGTATCTGGCAGCGACTTTATTTCAGGCGGAGGAATCCTGTCACCGAAAAACGCGGGGCTTGATGCCGGGACGGACAGCCCGCGCTCAAGTTTTACTCCGGCATACCGATAGAGAAACTCGAGAGCCGGAATCGGCGGGGGAGGGCAGTCCCAGACCAATGAGAGCGCGTTTCCGGGCACTGAAAACACGGCCTTGGATTTGGGTGTGGGTGTGGAAACGCCTTTCTTCGAGGCCAAAGTGAATCCACCTCGGCATGCCGAAGATCAAAACAGAATCGCTGCGGGAAAACATGGTGGCCGCGACGGATGTCAAGAACATGGACGACATGTTGTTGATCCCGGCGGGCACCCGACTGACTGAGAAACACATCAATATCCTCCTGACGTGGGGCATTGAGGAGGTTGTCGTGGAGGCGGGAGACCAGGTGAACGAACCGGTGGATCCGCTTCGGACGATCCCTCCCGAAATGCTCCAGAGAATCACCGCCGATGTCCGGAAACGGTTTCGGAGCCTGGATGACAGCAGTCCTGTCCAACAGGAAATCCTGCGTTTGGCGATTCTCCGTCGTGTGATGATGACGCTTGCTCATGGGACATCCCATTGAAAATCTGATTGCCGGCGTGCCAAGCCTGGGATCCTACGCCAGTGTGCTGGCGGAGATCGAGGCTGTGCTGGACAATCCGCAAAGCACCTTGACCGATGTGGGCGAGGTTATTGAAAAGGATCCAGATCTGACGGCCCGTTTGTTGAAGCTGGGCAACAGTTCTTTCTACGGATTTCCGTGCCGGGTCGAAACCGTTTCGGAGACCATCAGTCTGATCGGAATCCAGCAGGTGCAGGATTTGATCACGGTTTCCACGGTGGTGGAGATTTTTGAGGGAATATCCGCTGATCTTGTCAACATGAAATCGTTCTGGCAGCACAGCCTGGCTTGCGGTGTGGCGGCGCGCCAACTGGCCTTGAGCCGGCGGATGCCCAAGCCCGAGAAGCTGTTTGTGCTGGGATTGCTGCACGATATCGGACGCTTGGTGCTTTACGCCCAGGATCCGGAGAAATCGCGATTCGTGTTCAAGGCCTACCCGTTGTCGTCCGAGTCTCTCCGAGAAACGGAGCGGGAGGTCTTGGGATTCGATCATACGGAGATTGGCGAATGTCTGTTGCGGGCCTGGAATTATCCGGCCAACCTAGTGGCGGGCGTGCGTTATCACCATCATCCTTTATCCGCCGGCGCCTTTCAACTGGAGGCATCGATCACTCATGTTGCCGATCACCTGGTCAACGCGATGCAATGGGGCAGTTCGGGGCAAAGAGTTGTGCCAACACTTCATGACAAGGCGTGGGAACGTTTGAACCTGCCGCCCGATGTCTTGGAGTCGGTTGTCACGGCCATGGATGACCAGTTGGCGGCGGTGGAAAAGGCCTTTCTTCCGGCCAAGGGAGGGACCGGGTGATGGAAGAGAGCTCGCAGTCCATCTTTGCCGATTTTTTCAAGTCTGGCATCGACCGGTTACAGCAAGGTGGGCAGCCGAACGATGATCTCCTGGGGCTGTTCACCGCCCTCGAGTATTTCCAGCGCGATATTAAGACCCAGCAAGGCATCTCGGGGATTCTCCAGGTGGCCAGTCATTATTTGGCCGGGCTGAGGTTGTTCAAGACATCGGCCTTCTTTCTGGTGAATCCGAATGACTTCAGCTTCGAAGCGGCGCTCTGTCTTCCGGCCGCCGAGACGAACCTGATCGAAAGCCTTGTGGGCGAACAGATCAAGAGCGGCCGTTTTTCCTGGGCCTTGCGGCAGGGGCGGCCGGTATTTTTCAGCCCGGAGAAGTCCAATTCGCGGTATCGGGGATTGCTGCACGCGCTGGGGATTGCCAATCACACGGTCGGCATGTTTTGTGGTCTGATGCGAGAGGAGGCCAGTGCGAGCCAGGAGATCAGCTACCGGTTGCTCTCGATCATGCTGGGCACATGCGCCGACGCCCTGGTGGTGGCCCGCAACACTGCCGATCTCAAAAACAGGATTTTGGCCACGAACCACGATCTGCAGCGAACCCTGCGGGAGAATGAGGTGCTGGCTCGGATCCCCGCCGAAAGCCCTTATCCGGTCATGCGCTTCAGCCGCAAAGGCCAGGTCCTCTACAGCAATGCCGCCGGACAGGCGGTCCTCCAGGCTCTCAACTGCCAGGAAGGCGATTTCCTGACGGGCGATTGGAGCGAACTCCTGGAGGCCTCGTTTGACGCCGGCGGAAAGCGAGAGTTCGAATGGCGTTGCGGAGAGCGGGTGTTCGTGTTTGTGGTGGCGTCCGTGGTCGAAGCCGGGTATGCCAATTTTTACGGACTGGACATCACCGCCCGCAAGAACGCCGAGGCGGAGGCCCTCCAGGCCAAGGAATCCGCCCAGGCCGCCTATCGGGCGAAGAGCGAGTTTCTGGCCAACATGTCTCATGAGATCCGCACCCCGATGAATGCCATTCTGGGCTTCGCGGATCTCCTGGGCCATGAGTTAATCCTCCCGAAACATCGCAAATACCTCCAGGCCATTTCTTCCAGCGGACGCGCCTTGCTTGCTTTGATCAACGACATCCTGGACCTCTCCAAAATCGAAGCCGGCAAGATGATTGTCAAATTCGAGCCTGTCTGTTTGCCCCAGATCATCGAGGAGGTCCAGCACATCTTTTCCCAGAAGGCCAAAGAAAAGGGCCTGCAGATCGCTGTGCGCCTGGATGCGGAACTGCCCCGGGACTTGATGCTGGATGAAGTTCGGTTTCGGCAGATCCTCTTCAACCTGGTGGGCAATGCGCTGAAATTCACCGACCAAGGCTCGGTCATCATCCGCGCCTGGCCCGGACAGGTGTCTCCAGGCTCTCTGCATCGCAGCATTTTTCTTGAAATTGAAGATACGGGCATGGGCATTCCCTTGGACCAGCAAGAGCTGATCTTTCAGTCGTTTTCCCAGGCCAGCGGGCAGAGCACCAAGAAATATGGCGGCACGGGATTGGGCCTGGCCATCACGCGGCGTCTGGCTCAGATGATGAACGGAACGGTCACCGTCACGAGCCAGCCGGGTCAAGGCAGCACGTTTCGCGTCGAGTTCAAGGACGTTGAGGTGGTCCCGGTTGCCGTGACTTCGATGCCCGTCGAAAAAGCCAGGGATACGTTGTCCCAGTTCGAGCCCGCGACCGTGCTGATTGCCGATGATGCCGAGCTCAACCGGGATTTGCTGCGGGGATTGTTCGAGGCAGGCGGCCACTGCCTTGTCGAAGCCACCAATGGCCAGGAAACGCTCGACGCCGTGCGCCGCCATCATCCCGACATTATTCTCCTTGATATGCGGATGCCGGTGATGGACGGCTTTGAAGCGGCGGCCCGGATGAAGGCCGATGCCAGCTTGCGCCAAATTCCTGTGATCGCCATTACGGCTTCCACCATCAAGGAGGAAGAGGCCAAGGCCAAGGCGCTCTGTGATGGTTTCGTCCGCAAGCCCTTTCAAGAGCGGGAAATCGCCGGCGAACTGGCCCGATTCCTCAAGGTCAAATCTTCGGAGCCGATCGAACCCCGCGACCAGGCTGAGGCGGCGGCGCCCGCTGATCCAGATTCGACGCAGGAAGACTCGACCGCCACCTGGCCCGTTCTTTTGGATCATCTGATCCGGGAACAACAGCAAACTTGGCCGGCCCTCTGTCAGACTCTGGCTGTCCGCCGTATCGGCTTGTTTGCCCAACAATTGCGGCATTGGGGACAAAGCCATCGAGCTTCCGCCTTGAGCTGCTACGCGGATCGATTGCTGCAGCAGGCTCAGGAACTCGATCTGGATCATCTTCCCAGGACGCTGGCCGATTTTCCCGCCGTCATCGCAAATTTACAGGACCGCCTTGTGGCCCGGTCCCTTGGCAGCGAATCCGCCCTGTCTTCTTCCCTGCCCCTCGGGCATGTTGTCCCGACTCATTAAGTAAACTATGAATGCTACCTCCGCCATGATTGCTCCGCCCGAATTCATCCTCGATGACAGTGACGACGTGAAGTCGTCCAGTGCCATTGTTCTCATCGTGGATGACTGCACCAGGAACATCCAGATTGTCGGTTCGATCCTTACAGAGGCCGGCTATGAAGTCATGCCGGCCACCAGTGGACGCCAGGCCTTGGCGCGTATCGTCAATCAGTTGCCGGACCTGATTCTTCTGGATCTGATGATGCCAGAAATTGACGGCATGGAAGTCTGCCGCCGCCTGAAAAATGACCCGGCCACCCAGGAGATTCCTGTGATTTTTTTGACTGCAAGTTCCGAAACGGGCCACCTGGTCGAGGCCTTCGAGTCTGGCGCGGTCGACTACGTGACCAAACCTTTCAACGCCATGGAACTGCTGGCTCGGGTGAAGACCCATCTGGAACTGAAACAGAACCGCGAAGCCTTGCAGCGTTACGCCAATCAATTGCGCGAAATGAACAATGAGAAAAACGAACTGATGTCCATTGCCGCCCACGATTTGCGCAATCCCCTGAACAACCTGATGAGCTGCATTGAAATGATCCGCCCCGAATCCAGTCCCGCAGATGAACGTCAGGAATCGTTGTTTGAAATTATGACCAATTCGGTCGATCACATGCTGCAATTGGTCAATAACCTCCTGGATGTGAATGCCATCGAGTCCGGCAAATGGCAACTCAACCTGACCCGGTGTGATTTGCGGGAGATTCTGGTGGA
Organism: Verrucomicrobiota bacterium; assembly: GCA_022709905.1. Lineage (GTDB taxonomy): Bacteria > Verrucomicrobiota > Verrucomicrobiia > Limisphaerales > UBA1319 > JAKLHY01. The sequence continues at coordinate 33,010 of JAKLHY010000004.1, forward strand.
TGTCGTCAACAGCTACGACAACAAGGCCGCCGCCAAACAACAATCGCTCATTCTGGATTGTCCCCTGACCGCATTGCCAGCCGACCTGGATTTCACAGGCGCGACCGAGGTGATCGGCAACCTCATTTCCAACGCCATCAAGTATTCGCCTCCCGGCAAGGCCATCCAGATCCGTGCCGACTCCAATGAAGACCGGATCCGCATCGAAGTCCAGGATCAAGGCCCCGGCCTGACCCCTGAAGACAAGACCCGGTTATTCGGCAAATTTGCCCGATTAAGCGCCCGGCCGACGGCCAACGAGCCATCCACAGGATTAGGGCTGTCCATTGTGAAAAAAATGGTGGAACTGATGAATGGGTCGGTGGGCTGCGAGAGTGAACCCGGACACGGCGCCACGTTTTTCGTCGAGTGGCCAACCCCCGAATCCGATCCACTCCCGGAACCTTCCTCGGTTGAGTTATACACGACGTCATAAATAATTGCGCATGCCGTTGATCGGGAGAGGGCTATATGGCGAGGCACGACGAACGAGCATACCCGTTGCGGTCTGTGAGTGAGGAGAAACGAAGCCAGATGGCCCTCTCCTGATCAACCCGCAGGGCGGCGGTCTTTTTGGCACCGGACTTTGTTGCTCGTCAGTCAAAGATCCCTGCGATATTCTCCTTCCTCGCTTCGCGTCCGGCACCAAAAATCTTCGCCGCGGCATACGCAAGTATTTATGACGTCGTGTATAGGCCCTTCGGAATTTTCAAACAGGCCCTAAGCTGCGCGGATTACCCCCCTCGCCCAGGCCGCCTTCCTCCGCGTGCCCGCACGCGGCAATCCCTGAAATTTTTGTAACCTGACACCGGGTTTGCGGGAATATCCAGGTAACGGCTGCCCTCGAACGGCGCCGGTAAACACCGGATGATGAACTCGAAAGGTCGAACCATGAAAAACTTGTTGGGAAGTCTGCTTTTGGTGCCAGGCTTGATGATAACCATGCAGGCGGCTCCTCTGCGGCAGGAGCTCGTGCCAGCTGATGCCAAATGGCTGGTTCATATTGATGTGGACAATTTCCGAAGCACACGGCTGGGGCAGATTCTTATCAGTCAAATGGTCGATAAGAAACTGGAACAGCCACTGGCCGAGGCCAAAAAGAACCTCAACCTGGATTTGGATCCCAAGAAGATCCATTCGTTCACCGCATTCGGAACGGGCTATCAGAAACCCCCCGATGCCAATGGCATATTAATCATCCAAACCACCCTCGCCGTCGTCGACATCGCCCATGACCTGCTCAAGCGACAGACGAATCTCACACAAATGACCACTGGCCCGCTCCAAAAACTCCAGGATGAGCCCTTCGCACTTTTTTCGTTAAAAAACGAAGTCTTTTTCTCGCCCCAATCCTCGGGACTGTTGCTGGTTTCCAAATCCCGTTCGCAACTGGAACAAGCCTTGCAGGTGGTTCAGGGCAAGACCGGCCATATGAAAACGAGCGGTGTGTTCGCAGACTTCCCGGCCATCGGCAACAGCTTCTTCTTCTTGGGAGTGGCCGAAGGATTCAACACTATGAACTTAGGAGGAGACAAAGAGGGCGGTGGCATCGGCACCCATTTGCCGCCCCAGGCCAAGATTCTGCAAACGGCGCAAGGTGGCCAGTTGATGATGGGTGAACGCCAGAAACAGGTTTATATCAGCTTGGCCCTCAAGGCAAAGAACCCGGAAGGCGCGGGCCAGATGCAGCAGGTGATCCAAGGCATGGCTGCTCTCCTGGCCTTAAGCCAGGCCAATAATCCCAACGCCTTTCTCCCCGTGATCCAGGTGACCACAAACCATCGGATGGTCAACGCCAGTGTCGAATACCCGGTGACCAATGTGTTGAAAATGATTGGCCAGAAGCATCCCGAGATCGATATTAATATCCATCTGGAATCCGAATCCAAGAAACAACCCTGAACCGTGCGTTGGTGATTTCCGTGAACCCTGAAACGCTGACGGGGCGTGTCGATGAGCAACTTGACAGGAGCGTCCGGGGAAGACGAATCTGAGAAAAACCGCAGGCATCCATGACAACGGTTGAGGAATGTGAAATAAAAAGTCCCGAGGAATTAGCCGGTCAATGCCAGGCCGGTTGCCGGGATGCCTTTGAACTCCTGGTCCGTCAATATGCCGACCGGATTTTTCATTTCATTCTTCGGTGGTCAGGCAACCACGCTGACGCCCAGGATCTCACTCAGGAGACCTTCCTGAAAGCGTATCGCAGCATACATCGCTTTGACACGACCTGCTCCTTTACCGCCTGGATATTCACCATCGCGAGAAACACCGCGATTAACCATTGCCAGCGCACACCCAGATTCGATCCCTTGCCCGAAGATCACAGGTCCAGCGCCCCTGATCCCGCCGAGCAATTGGAGGTATCCGACGCCCAATCTTCCTTGTGGACCGTCGCCCGCCGGCTGAAAAAGAAGCAGTACGAAGCCCTTTGGCTGCGGTATGGTGAGGACTTGGATTTAACGGAGATCGCGCGGGTGATGCGGACCAACACCCTTCATGTTCGCGTGCTGCTGCATCGGGCCCGCCGCGAATTGGCCCGACACTTAACCCATCGTCATTAGCTTATGATACCGGCAATGCTGAACTGTTGGCTCCATCGCCGCAATGCGCGGCGAGCCTTGGATCTCGGTCTCAACCCGCCTCTCAAACTGCAGCGGCATTTGGCTCAATGCCCGGCGTGCCGGTCCTTTTATCAGACGGAACTGAGGGTGATCCATCACCTGAGACAATCCGCCGCAGCCGATCGCGCCAGCGCGCCCCCCTTTCTCGAAACCAGAATCCTGAGCGCCCTTTCACGATCCGAATCGATCCGGGAACCCGCGCCAGTCGGATTGCGACCGCTCGCATTTACCGCCACCGGCCTGGCCTGCGTCCTGCTGGCCGTTCTGCTCTTTTTATCACAGCAACCCGGATCCCATCCACCGGCCATCACGCGTTCCGGCAGTCCGGATCCTCATAATCCGATCCAAGCCCTCGAGCAGCATTGGACGGTAGTGAACCGCGAACTATGGCTTTCGGTCAATGCCCAGTGGGAAAATCCCCTCGCGTCGGAACTCCAGTTGGTGGTCAGCGACGTGAAAACGGCTGTCAACGCGCTTGCGGACAACTTCCTTCCCGCCTCGATCCGGCAGAATCGGGATTTGTTTCCTCCCAATCCCTGAGTCGAGATCACCAATTCAGCTGGTCTTTGCCCGGAAGTTTCGGAAATTTCGCGTGGGGCTCGGTCTGATACCAGTAAGCCACTGAAGCGACATCGTCCACCAATTGGAGGTAGCGGCCGCCCTCTTGCCAGCCCAAGGCCTGGATGGTCACCCGAAGGTCCTGGCCAAAACGAACCGGATCGCCGATATGCCAACGATACAGACCAAACCGCTGGCCGGGCTCGTAAATCTTGTCGGGCGGAATGACCTGGGCCAATCCCGAATAAGGCGTGGAAAACATCTGGTATTTTTTGGTTTCCCGGTTTTCAAAATTGTACGAACCGCAAAAATAATCCTCGGTCCCTGTGCCGCAGATCGTCGGAAACTCGCGATCGCCATCCATGTAGAACTTGATCTCGCCCTCGCCCCACCAGCCGGGACTGAACACTTCCCAAGCCATGTAGGTGCCCACGTAATGACCCTGGCCCTGGACGCCATCGAGGATGGTATACATGCCTTTGGTCTTGAGTCGGTCTTCGCGGCGGAATTGGGCGTGGAAATACCCGGCGTCCTTCGGAATCTTTGTCAGAGTGTAATTGACCTGGTAATAGAGGACCATGTCCTTATCATCGATATTTTCCAGGGTGATGCGGGCCTTCTTTCGGAAGGGCATGGGCCAGTAACAGTTGAAGGCGCTGCCGGGATTGACGCAGACCGCCAGGGAATTGATTTGGCAATACTGCCCCCAGCCGCAGGCAAAAAAGTCGCCCACCGGGCATTCCACCGAAGGTTCGGTCTCGTTGTCCCAGTAGAACCGCAGGATGGAACGTCGCCAATTGCCGGTCGGTGTCATCCAGATCTGCTGGATGCACCCAGGCCCTTTGATATCTCCCAAAGTAAAAGTGGTTCCGGCCTTGACGACGACCGAGGGAGAGACCTTCCACGTTTGGCCCAGGTCCCGTGAGGCATTCTTGCCGGTGCCTTCAGTGGCCATTCCCGCCTTGCCCTTTTCCCCGGTGAAATTCTCGGGGCAGATCGATCGGGATTGGGCTTTCGAGGTGCGATACAGATTGCCCAGGTTAAGATCGAGACCGGTGAACTCCTCGGCTGCGTTCAAAGCTAAAGCGCTGCCAAAAAGGACTGAGAACAGCACAATGGAGATTTGGTGATTATTCATGGGGCATCCTGTTCCTTTTGAACGGGAAATGCAAAAGCAAAAGATCCGACCTGAACCGCCAATAAAACGACTGAACCGCGAATGGACGCCAATAAACGCGAATAATGGCAGGCCGAATACGAAGGCCCTCAAATGTTGGGAACAACGATGGAATGTCTGGGATTCAGCCCGTCGGACATAGCCGCGATCCGAAGTGTCGCTGGAGTGTTAGGAGACCGCGACCTCGAGGCTGACCGGGCGGCGGGAAGACAGGGGCTGAACCAGGAGAGTGATTCGCGGATGGCGCTCCTGGAAATGCCGAAGCGCCCAGTCCTCCGCAAACAGCAAGACCGTCTGGCCCTCGCCATCGGTCGCCATCCGGCTGCCGGTGGGGAGTTCCATGGATTTGCGATCGTTCTCATCCACGGATGACGCGATCCATCGGGCGATGCGCCACGGCGCCGGTTCCAGGCGTGATTCCGCCCCGTATTCCGTCTGCAAGCGGTATTGTACGACCTCGAACTGGAGGGGGCCCACGGCGGCGAGCAGGGGCACGCGCTGCGTGGCATCCTTCAGAAGGAGCGATTGCACCACTCCTTCCTGAAGTAGTTGGTCGAGTCCCTCTCGGAAGCGTTTGAATTGCGCGGTATTCGCGCTGTGCAGCCAGGCAAAACACTCCGGACTGAAACGCGGGATCTCGTCGTAGACCAGGCTGCTGTCTTCCGCCAGGGTATCGCCAATGCCAAACTCGCCGTGTCCCACCAAACCGACCACGTCGCCAGCGTAAGCTTCATCGATTGTTTCGCGTTCGCGGGCGAACAGCTTATGAGAGCTGGATAACCGGACGCGCTTGCCGGTGCGGGTGTGAATGACAGTCATGTCGCGCGTGAACTTGCCTGAGCAGACGCGGACAAACGCCAGTCGATCCCGGTGCTTGGGATCCATGTTAGCTTGGATCTTGAAAATGAAGCCCGAAAAGTCCGGGTCCTGCGGCTGAACCATCCGCCCGATTGCCGGACGCGATTTTGGCGGGGAGGCCTTCTCCAAAAAGGCGTCCAGCAGCAGTTGCACGCCGAAATTATTCACCGCACTTCCGAAAAACGCCGGAGTCAGCTTGCCCGCATTCACGGCCTCCGCATTAAAACCGGCGCCCGCCCCTTCCAGCATGGCCATCTCCTCAACCACCCGCCGGTAGACATCGGGCTCCATCCGTTCCTGGACCTGGGGATCGGTCAGATCCAAGACTGTCACCGGTGCCCGGAATGCCCCTCCGGGCACGCGCTCAAAAAAGTGCACCTGCCGGCTCAGCCGATCGTAGACCCCCCGGAATGAGGTCCCGTCCCCCAGCGGCCAGTTCATCGCGTAAGCATGCAACCCCAGGACATTCTCCAGCTCGTCCAGCAACATCAGGGGATCCCGCGCCGGCCGGTCGAGCTTGTTGAAAAATGTGAAAATCGGGATGCCGCGCTGACGGCAGATCTCAAACAGCTTCCGGGTCTGGCTCTCAATCCCCTTGCCGGCATCAATCACCATGATGGCGGAATCCACCGCCGTCAGCACCCGATAGGTGTCCTCCGAGAAATCCTTGTGCCCCGGGGTGTCCAGCAGGTTGACACAATAATCCCGGTAATTGAACTGAAGCACCGTCGAACTGATGGAGATGCCGCGCTTTTTTTCCAGCTCCATCCAATCGGAAGTTGTCGCCCGCTGGTTTTTTCGGGCTGTGACGGATCCCGCCAACTGGACCGCACCGCCGTAAAGCAGCATTTTCTCCGTCAAAGTCGTTTTGCCCGCGTCGGGATGCGATATGATCGCAAATGTCCGGCGGCGCTGTATTTCAGCCATGCTCTCTTCGCTCATCTCACAAATCCTGGGCGATCCTGTTCCGTCAGGAAATCCGGAAGGCCCGCAGTCGCAGGCGGTTGAAAACCATTCTCCTGATTCCATCCCCTTCGAGAGAAACCCGGAATTCGGCATGCCTCTTAGCGCGATTTGGCTGTGGCAGCCAATATTCGCCTTTTGCGACGGCGTGAGTTCCTACACTACCCCCGCCTGGCATGGCAATACGGAAATTCCGTTCACCACATGCCCTTACTTGCAGGTTTTATGGCTCCCGGCAGACGAAAGCCCCTTTGTGGACCGATCCTAAGACCGGATCATGATGAGGAGCATCTTGAAGCGTTTCAATGCTTTCAGCGCGTGAGGCTGATGGGCGGGCATGAGGAGCAGTTCTCCCGCTTTCACCGAATGCGGCTTCCCTGCCACCGCGATTTCCGCCTCCCCATCCAGAATCTGGACCAGGGCGTCGAAGGGCGCGGTGTGTTCGCTTAATCCCTGCCCCGCATCAAAGGCAAATACAGTCACGCTGCCGGTTGATTTCTTGAGGATCTCGCGGCTGACCACAGAGCCTTCCTGATATTGCACCAGGTCCGCCAGCAGAACAGGCCCTTGAGTTGTCTGTTTTGATGTCGCTTCCATAGTCGGTCTTCTTTTTGCGCTTAACCTAACCGATTTCGCCTGCTCAGTTTTGATCCAGATCAAGATTGCGAATACCCACCGCAACTGTTTTCAGCCACTTATTGTCGCCAATCTTCACGCATTCAAAGGATTTCAGCTTTACGGGTACGCATCTACGACTATTTTAAATCAATAAAAAGGCTCAAAGGTTTTTCTATTCGTGGTAATTAGTGAAGATTGGCGGTTAGTCCCACTTGTTCGCCGACTGCTTCCTTTCCGTCGGACGGTAAACCCAGGAGTTGACCCGCCGCCGTCCGGATTTTGGCCGCACCCCTTTCCCATTTCTGGGACCAAGCCATCCCTCAAACGGACTCCCATTGGCTGTTGAACTGAAAGAGTCCAGGCGTTTCTCATTAATTGAGAATGGATTAGCCAAGGATAAATGGCATGGCTCGGAATTTGCTATATGAAAAAGTGGCCATCGGAATGCCGAAAACAAAACATGAATGACCTTCGTTTTGCCCTCCGGATGCTGTGGAAAAGCCCTGGTTTCACCGTTGTCGCGATCGTGACGCTAGCCTTTGGGATCGGCGTTAACGCGAACATCTTCAGTCTCGTGAGCGTGTTCTTTCTACAACCGCTTCGGATTCGTAATCCCCATGAAGTCGTAATGGTGCTCCAGCGTAGTGACAACCTCGGCCTGCCTCACGGTTTGTCCTATCCAGACTTCAAGGACTTGCGGGACCGCAACCAGGTGTTCAGCGATCTGACGGCCAGTTTCCCCTCGCCGGCGCATATCGGCATGGCAGGCCTCGTCCCCGAGCGCACCTGGGTGGAGGTTGTATCTCCGAACTACTTCGCCTTTGCCGGCGTAGGTGTCGCCCTTGGACGAACCTTCCGGGTGGATGAGGGCGAACGGGCGGGCGATGTGCCGGTCACGATCCTGAGCCATCGTTACTGGCAGCGACGGTTTGGCGGCGACCCCCAGATCGTGGGCCGAACCATCCAGCTCAATGGAACGCCATTCATGGTGATCGGGGTTACCCCGGAGAACTTCGGAGGGATGCACTGGGCGATGGCCTTGAGCACGTTTGTGCCCAGCACCTTCGCACCCCAGTTCCTGAGTGGTGGGGAGCAAATGCTGACCCAGCGCGGCACGCCGATGTGGCGGCTCTTTGCCCGGCTGAAGCCGGGGATTAGCCTTGGTAAGGCACGTGCTGAGATTTCTGGTCTGGCGGATCAGATCAAGAAGGACTTCCCCGATCAGCACAAGGGGATGCGTTTAATGGTGATCCCGGAGACGCATTGCCGGCCTGATCCGGTGTTTTCGGATTTTATGTGGGTATTTACTGCGGTTTTTGCCGGTATGGTCGTGATGGTTCTTTTCATCGCCTGCGCCAATGTGGCGAACCTGATGTTTGCGAGGGCTCTCTCCCGTCAGCACGAGTTTAGCCTGCGCGCCGCGATCGGGGCGAGCCGGTGGCAGTTGATCCGGCAACTCCTTGTCGAGAGCTTGGTGGTGGCGGCGGTTGCGGGAGCTATTGGTGCGCTCTGTGCCGAGGCGGGTGGGCAGATGCTTGCCCAGTTTACACCACAGTCGGATATTCCCATCAACACGGATCACTCCTCCGATTGGCGGGTCCATCTCTTCACCGCGGGCCTCGCCGCCGTGGCCGGGATTGCCACCGGACTGATGCCCGCTTTGAAGGCTTCAAAGTTCCAGGTGTTCGAAATGCTAAAGGAATCCGGCACCGGACGGCTCAGCTCGCGCCGGCATCCGTTCCGGAACCTGCTGGTGGTGGTCCAGGTGATGTCATCGCTTGTCGTGCTGATCTGCGCCGGGCTGTTTCTCCACAGTCTGAGTCGGTTCAAGGATGCCCCCATAGGCCTGCAGGCTGACCACCTATTGATAGCCTCGGTGGACCTTGGGCTCCAACGTTACAGCGACGAGCGAGGGCTGCAGTTCCAGCGTCAGTTGCTCGAACGGATCAGGGGGCTGCCCGGCGTGGTCGCGGCCGGTGTGGCACAACGCGTGCCCTTCGACACTGGATTCGGCATGCAGGAGGTGCAGGCCGAAGACAGCGATCCCAACGCTGCCGACCAATACGTGGCCGTGGGCGAAAACACGGTATCTACGGGCTATTTCCATACCGCCGGGACACCCCTGCTGCGAGGGCGCGGCTTCACAGCCCAGGACCACACGGACACGCCACGGGTGGTCGTGGTCAACGAGACTCTAGCACGCAAATTCTGGCCCAATGAGGATCCCGTGGGCCGCCGTCTTCGGTTCCGTGGCAGCCCACAGTTGGCCGAGGTAGTCGGTGTCGTGCCCACCGGCAAGTACTTGATGCTGGGCGAAGATCCTCGCCCCTACTTATTCCAGCCGATGGAACAGAGCTACCGGTCGCCGATTACTCTGCTGGTGCGGACCTCCGTGGAACCTGCCAGTTTGAGCGACGCCGTGCGGGCCGAGGTGAGCGCACTCGATCCAAACTTGCCGCTGTTCAACCTCCGGACGTTCGAGGAACACATACGGACCAGCGCGCTCGCACTCATGCCGATCCGGATGGGAGCAACACTCGCGTGCGTGCAGGGCGTGATAGGCCTGTTCCTGGCAATCATGGGGCTTTACGCTGTTGTGTCCTATGCAGTGAATCAGCGGACGCAGGAAATCGGCATCTGGATTGCGCTAGGGGCACGGCAATGGGACGTCCTGCGTCTGGTGGTGCGCGAAGGCATGCGTTTGACGCTCATCGGAGTCGGATGCGGTTTGATCATCGCTGCCGGGATCAGCTTCGTGTTCGCCAAGGTTCTCTATGGCGTTCAACCGCTCGACGGCTCGGTTTTTTTTGCCGTAACGCTCCTGCTAGCGGGCGTGGCGGCATTGGCGTGTTACCTGCCGGCCCGGCGAGCGACGCAAGTGGACCCGAATGTGGCGTTGCGATGCGAATGACTCGCCGCAGGTGTTGGGATTACTCAGGGGCCGGCAAAAGTCCGTCCATCGCCGAACGTCAGTCCCATAATTTTGAATATACAGGAGTGATGCTCGCACCGCAGACCAGTGATGCAGTCGTCATCCTTCTGTCATCGATTTCAATTGCGGAGCGCGAACAATCCATCCGGGTGGAAAAGTCCAGATTGGCAGAATTGGACGTCTTTTTTTGTAAGTGATTGGGGGAGATGGTCGGAGCGACAGGATTTGAACCTGCGACGTCTTGGTCCCAAACCAAGTGCTCTAGCCAGGCTGAGCTACGCTCCGAAGCGCCTTAAGCATATGCCATAGATGACCAAACGGAAGCAATGCATTTCTAGCGCCTTTTATCCCAGCCCTGGGCTTTGATGATTTGGTCCAGGCCGGTCGAAGGCGCGAACGAATCCGGAAAGATCTTGAACCGGATCATGTATTTGAAGGCGCCATTGACGTTGAGGACTTCGTCTTTCTTTGTCTTGAGGTTATCGACCGGCAGGTTTTTCAAATTAGTCACGTATTGCTCGGCCATTTGGATCACCTGCGAATAAGCGGATTCGTCCTTCTCGTAAACCAGAGATTCCATCAGGCGCAGCATGTAAGGCAGGGAATTCGATGAATCCTTGAGGGCCTCAGCGTCTTTGCGGATATCCGATGCGATCGCCTTGCGCTTGGTCATGGTGGCTTCGACTGACAACCATCCGTCGGTGCCGCCTTCCACGGCGCGCGGGGGGAGTTCCCGATACCAGATATTTCGAAACCGCGTTGGATTGCCGTGATCCTGCAACTGGAGCGGCCCCTTTTCGGGGAACGGGCCTGGCTTCGAGCGGCCCATATGCCCGGTGCCGCCTTCGAGGACGGCATGATCCTGGGCCAACACGCCATTCACGAAAACCGTGACATATCCGGGATCCAACACTTGGCCATCCTTATAAACAGGCCGGCGAAAGACGATATCGTAGACCTGGAACTCGCCCGGCGGCCTGAGAGCATTGGCCATCGGGGGGTGCACGCCATACACCGAACCCGCCCCCCCATCCGCGTAGGTCGGGTTATTGTAAACATCGAGCACCTGGATCTCAACCCGGCCCATGAGGAAGATGCCGCTATTGCCGCGTCCCTGGCTGTCGCCTTGGACCTTGGCCGGGGCGGCCCATTCCACGTGAAGCTGGCAGTCGCCGAACTTTTCCTTGGTTCGAATATCGCCCGTCTTGGTGACTTCCATGTAACCGTCCTTCACCAGCCACTTGGCTGGCCCCCCGTTTCGACCGGCGGATTCCCATTGGGAAAGGTCGCTCCCGTCAAAAAGCACGATGGCATCTGAAGGCGGCTTTCCCGCTTGATCAGGACTACTGAACGTGCCGGGCGTGACGATTTTGGGCTGGGGCCGATTCCGATCGTGGACGGCCCAAGGATGATGGTCATCTGGGGCGTCCCCATAAAAAACGGGGCCGGACAAGACCCCGTAACTGGTGGCGCCAAAGAAGGTCAGCGCAGATACTGCGGCAAACCGATACAAAGCCATGGCAAGATCATTCATGGCGTCAGAATGGCATTCCAGCCGGCCTGGCGTCAATCGTGGACCCACTGCCGGATTTCAATTCTGGTGGATCGAGGTCAGCCGATGGAAACGCCAGGAGAGCCCGAGGGCGGTTGTGCCGAGTCCAACGGCCAGTCCGATCCAGATGCCCGCCGCTCCCAACTGGCAGGGAAAGGCCAGAAGATAACCTGTGGGCAAGGCCAAGAGCCAATAGGCTAATCCGGCCACCAGGACCGGGATCCGCACATCGTTTAATCCTCTTAAAGCCGAAAGCGCAGCGACTTGAGTGCCGTCAGCCACCTGAAACAACGCGGCTAGGAAAAGCAGATGTGCCGCCAGGGCAATGACCGATGGTTCTTTGACAAACAATCGGGCGATGGGAGTTCCCGCGCTGATAAAGAGGATTCCAAACATCCCCATAACGCTGGCGGCCATCATAATCGACAGCAGACCGATCCGGTGTTTCCGATGATGCCGTCCGGCCCCGTGGGCCTGTCCCACGCGGATGCAGGAGGCCATGCCGATGCCCAGGGCGAACATGAAAGAAGTTGCGGCGCAAGTCATCGCGATCTGGTGGGCTGCCATGGCTTCGGCATGGATCCAACCCATCATCAGTGCGGCCAACGAAAAGGCCCCGATTTCGAGCAAATGTTGAGCGCCGACCGGCCAGCCAATCGTCAACAACCGGCGAAACCAAAGTCTTTGACAGGGGGCTTTCCACGAGGCCGGATGAAACGAGCGCATGACCGGCGTATAGAAGAGGTAGCCGAGAAAACAGCCGGCCTGGATCAAACGCGTTATGAGAGTGGCCCAACCCGCCCCCTCCAAACCCATCGCCGGCAAACCCCAGTGGCCAAAAATCAAGATCCAGTTCAGCAGGACATTCAGCAAGACGCCGCCCAGCAGGATCAGGTTGGGGATCCACGGACGATTGACGGCCTCGCTGAACTGACGGCACCCATGGCTGATCAGGGCTGGCGCCAGCGACGCGGCGAACAACAGCAAATATTTGCCGGCCGCCGCCACGACTTCCGGCGGTTGACCGAACCGCGACAGGAGGGGATGCATAATAGCAACCCCAGCGGAGGCCCCAATCCCCACCATTGTCGAAATCACCAAACCGTGTCTGAGCACCTCCCCGGTTTCCACCGGCTTTCGCGCTCCAAAAACCTGGGCGGTCAAAACCGCGATCGACGACAACAGCCCCAGGGAGAAGATGAACGGCAAATGGGCCAGGGTATTGACAAAGGAAGCTGCCGCCAGCGGCACGACCCCTACACGTCCCACCATCACGGTATCCGCCAGGCCGATCAGCATCTGGCTGATCATCCCCGCCATGATCGGCACCGCCAGACGCGCGATCGGTTTGATCTCGCGCGTCCAACGGCGGACTTCAATGGCTTTTGCCAGGGTCATATGCATTTTTGTCGGCCCCGATGTTTAGGGCGGGATGATCATGCATTCCGTGCTTGGCCGAGACAAGGTTTGCGTGGTATACAAGGCGGAAATTCGCCGCCGCAACAAACAACAACCCTTATCCAAGCCACTGAACATGTCGACCGAACTGAATCGTCGTGCCTTTGTCAAAGGCGCGCTGCTGTCCACCGCTGGTCTCGCCCTGACTCTTGATTCTCAGGGACAGAACCCTCCTCCGGCTTCCGGATCGATTTCACCAGCCGTCGGCGGCATGCCGAGAGGCAAGATTAGCAATCTCGAGGTCAGTCGATTGTTGTTGGGAGGCAATCTTCTGACGCACTACACCCATAGCCGGGATCTTCAGTATGTGTATCGCTTGGCGGAACACTACAATACGGACGAGAAAATCATGGAAACACTGGCGCTGGCCGAGAAGCATGGGATCAATACGCTCTCCATGCATAATCCTCACCATCCGATGTCGGTTCTTCGCCGGTATCGGAAGGAGCGCGGAGGCAAGATTCAGTGGATCATTTGCCCCACCGCCCAAATCGACGCGGATCTCGGCTTTTACAAGAAAGAGGTCGAGAGCCTGCTCGACGACGGTTGCGAGGCCATCTATGTCTGGGGTGTTCACAGCGACGCGTTGGTGGCCAAAGGAAAGATCGATCTGCTGGCCAAGGCGGTGGAATTGATCAAGTCCTACAAGGTGCCGGCAGGAGTCGGCGCGCACGCCCTCGATGTTGTCAAGGCCTGCGAAAAGGAAGGAATCCGGAACGATTTTTACATCAAGACATTTCACCATCACGATTACCCCACCGGCCCGAAGCCGGACCAGATCAAGGGGGCGTACAGCGAGTTTCCCGGATACTGGTGCTCTCACCCCCGGGAAACCGCCGAGTTCATGGGATCCATTTCCAAGCCTTGGATTGCCTTCAAGGTCATGGCCGCCGGCGCCATTCCCCCCAAGAGCGCCTTTCCGTACGTCTTTTCTCGCGGCGCGGATTTCATTCTGGCCGGCATGTTCGACTTCGAGATCGCGGAAGACGCCGAACTCATCAAAGGATCTTTGGCCGGGGTCAAGGACCGCAGCCGCCCGTGGTGCGCTTGAGAAGCGACTTACAGGGAGTCGAGTATGATCCGGCAATTCTGGGTTCTCTGGTTGGCCGCGGTGGCCGGCGTTGCAGTGGACGTCAGCGCGACCGAGGCGCCGCGGTCCTTTCCGTTTTTTGCCCTGTGCATGGACACGCATGATTCGCGGAAGCGGTCCTTGTCCGAGCAGGCCGCGCTGTTGAAGGAATTGGGTTACGATGGAGCTGGGCACCTCTGGATCGACAACCTCCCCGAGCGAATCCAAACCCTCGATTCGTGCGGGCTCCGGTTGTTCCAGGTTTATGTTCGGATGGACATCGCGGAGAATGCCGCGCAACCTTACGATCCCCGATTGAAGGACACTCTGCCGTTATTGAAAGGACGCCACACGCAATTGGCCCTCATCATTTCGGGGGGAAAACCGTCCGATGAATCTCGAGATCCCCGCGTTGTCCAGTTGTTGCGGGAAATCGCCGATTTGGCCCGGCCCTGCGGCGTGTCGATTGCGCTGTATCCGCATGTGGGCGATTGGCTGGAAAGGGTCGAGGACGCCTGGCGTATCGCGCAGAAAACCGATCTGGAGAATGTCGGCTTGATGTTCAACCTCTGTCACTGGTTGCGGGCGGAGGAATCCCGGGATTACGCAACGTTGCTCAAGCGGGTTAGATCCCGGCTCGTCGCCGTCACGATTAACGGCGCGGATGTCAGGGACGATCAACCCGGCTGGGCTCGATACCTCCAGCCGTTGGATCGAGGGACGTTTGATCAGCGCGCATTCCTCCGCGCCCTTCATGAGATCGGCTACCGGGGCCCTGTCGGACTTCAATGTTACGGTCTGGAGGGCGATGCCCGCGACCACCTCTCACGTTCCATCACTGCCTGGCGTCGTCTGAATTGATGGCGACGTCCGGCTTGGCGTCCCTCAACCAGGCTGGTCCTTCAGCAGTTGCCTCAAGGCGGCCACGTCAAGCTGGTCTTTTTCTCTCCAAGAATTCTGCTTAATCGAGATCAGGTCTTCGGCCCCTAAAAAAGGAATTCGGACGCCCTCAGCGGCCAAATAGCGCAGCCGGGGTCTGAAATCCTCCATCGATTTGCCCTGTATCCGCGTAAAAATATCGAGGTCAAACTCCTCCATGACGCGAATCGAACCTTCTTGCGGAGCGAAATCGTCGATGCTCAGTTCCCGAGCCCAACCCTCTCCCCATCCTGCAAGAGAATCGAGCAGCTTGCGAAGGTTCTCGGGATTGTCATCGACCAGGATATCAACGTCCACAGTGACCCGGGGGTAACCATTCAAGATCACCGCCAGTCCTCCCACGACGGCATAGTCAATCTGATCTCGAGCGAGGACGGCCAACAACTTTTCGAACCGGGAAGAATTCGCGTTCGCTTCGTCTGAGGGTTCCGGGGGCATATTTTTCGACAAAATCAACCATCTCTTCGACGCACGCCAACCGCTGGAGTGGTGTTGCCGGTTTGCCGACGCATTTGCGAACCGGCTGCTGTAACGGCTCGATCCTGGCGGCCATGGGGTAATACTAAGGGTCCGCTCGCCGCGAATCAACGTTCGATTTACTTCGCTCGAACTCGCCATTGGACACATCCCCCGACCTGTGGAACAGTATGAAAAATTTAGGATGCTAATCTTGAACATAATCAAAACTATGAAGTATCCCTTTTCGATTTGGTCTTTCGTGTTTCGGTGTTCGGCGGGGATCATTTTGTTCGGCTGGGGGGTGAGGGCCGAGGTGGTGACTCTCCAATATGAGCAGGCGGCCTCGCCTTTGGGGCCCTGGGTGGCGGTCGATCCCGCTCAGGTGAAGGCATTGCCTGACGGCACAAGCTCGGTAGTTTCGTCGGCTCCCCAGACCTATTACCGGTTGCGGATTCAGAAGAATGGAGAGATCGGAGCGCTGCCTCTTCTGCCGATTCAAGAGGTTTCGAAAGCGTCGCTGGACGTCGCGATCCGTCATGTGCAGGCCGTGGTCCAATCTACGGAGAACGGCGCGGCGAGCGACGAGGCTCTGGCGTGGCGGGGAGCGGTTTTTGCGCCTTTCGTCGGTTCGTTGTTGGCGGGGGACGGCAGCGTGCGATCCGCTTATGTCGAGATCAAGGTCATGGACTCTGGCGAGGCCCGAAAGCCGGATGGGTTTCTGGCTAATTCTTCCGATGAACCCGAGACCAGCGATCGCGGCTATATGATTGTCTCTTTGGATCGCAGTGACTTGCCGGTATTGGAGTATAACACGACGGGGCCGACGCCGACGGAAAGATTACTCGAGCGATGTGGCGGGAAGACTCCCGCTCGGATCATCCGGTATGGCCCGACATTTTGGGCGGCGGAGGACGAAGCGGGCAACCTGATAGGCAACCTGGGCACCGAGCCTCCGAAGATACCGGCCGAATACGTGAACTACATGGACCGTGTTTACACGGGGGAAATCGACAGCGCGCGGGGCATCCTCCAACTGCCGCCGGAATTGAAATTGAAACTGGGCCATTATGCCAATTATCTGGAATTGAAATCGGATTTGGAGCGTAATCCAGTGCACCAGCTTATGCGTGAACGCCGCGCACAGCTTGCCGGATTCTTGTGGGACCTGGAAGAAGGCAAGCGTCCGCAGATTCTGGAAATGCGTCTCGGTGAGACCAACATCTTCTTGCCGGAGATACAGATCGGCGATTATGCGCTGCACTGGGAAGAGAACGAGAGGCCGCTGGCTGACATTACGATCTTGCGGACGGGGGGCTTTCGGGCGGTGGCCAGGCAAGCGGGATCGGCACCGCTCACCCTGAGGACATCCAAGGGATTGGAATCTTACGTATTATTGGTGCGTTCCTCGTTGGTGGGCAGGACGATCACGGCCCAGGCGGATTCCACGCCTTATTGGCGGAGCTTCACGTGGGTGGCGGGAGAAGGCTGGGCCGATCAGGCGCATTACTATCAGTTGCGGAGCGATAATTGGTGCAACCTGGTGGGTTGCGGTCCGACGGCCCTGGCCATGCTGTTTGCCTACTGGGATCGACAGGGGGTCGAGAGCGCTTTTTATTATGGATCGGGCAATACCCTTTACAATTCTCTCCGGCTCAGCGATGCCCCTCAGGAACTTGACAGTTCCAGTGAGCCGAAGATTCGTCTTCTGTATAATAATCTCCATGATCTTTGCGACGTGATCTGCAATCCCTTTGGCAACGACGGGGCGACGTGGCCTGGGGACTTGATCGAAGGCTTTTACGGTTATCTTTATCCTGTGGCTTATGACGCGGGGCCCTATTCATTGATTTACGGAAAGGGCAACAACCTGATCAACATCTCATGTTCCTGGGCTTGGGATGCGTGGGGGAGCGACTGGCAGGAGTCGGGGCGGCGCGTGGCCGAAGGCATTAGGAAGGGACGGCCGGGCGTGATTGGTCTGGGCTGGCTTTGGCATTATGGAGTTGCGTATGCTTACAAACGCAAGGAGTTGGTGGCGAATGTGGGTGGTCAGGTAATTGTGCTGCAAGTGAATCGGTATCTCAAAGTCAACGAAGGCTGGCGGGACATGTCCCCGTCCTGGTATAGCGCATACGATGTTTTTCTCGGATTGAGCTGCTCCCTTTCCCAGGCCCGCGCACCGCAATTGCCCTGAACTACAGATTGAGGCCGGGCAAGATCCGACGCGGAGGGCCGACGTGGTTTGGAAATAACCTTGTTGGATGGATCTTCATTGTTCCATCGATCCGAAATACCTCAGCCCGTCCCGGAACAGCAAAAGGGCAAATGCGATCAGGCAGAATCCCAGGCCTTGCAGGATCAGGGAATAATTGCGGCCCGATAAAAAAGTTCGTGACCGTCCGGCGAGCAAGGCCAGCACCGTTTTGGATCCACACAAAAAAGAATAGAAGATCGCAAAAAAACAGCACACGACGATCCAGCCCGAGGATTGGGCCTTGGTGAGAGTAGCGGCGCCGACGGTGAACCAGAACAGCCAGGGGCTGGGGCTGAGCAGATTGGTGAGGATACCTTTGCGCCAGGACAGGGGAGGAGTACTGTTGCCGGCGGATGTCAGGTCCAAGGGCCTAGCTTTCAGGCTGTCCCATGCCAAATAAAGCACATAGGCTCCTCCGGCAAGAGACAACACGCCCAGGAGCGTTTTAAAGTGAG
The DNA here is from genome assembly GCA_022709905.1 of Verrucomicrobiota bacterium. Taxonomy (GTDB): domain Bacteria; phylum Verrucomicrobiota; class Verrucomicrobiia; order Limisphaerales; family UBA1319; genus JAKLHY01. Next base: position 50,965 of record JAKLHY010000004.1, read on the forward strand.
CCAGGCTTGTGGCCAGCAGAAGCGCACAGAGAATGATGGGGGCATCGGTGATCAGAGGGGCCAAAGCCGTTTTGCAGCCTTCACGGGTTCCGTGCCTGAGAGTTTGTGAAAGCACCAGCGCCATGAGGGGGCCTGGCGATAGCCCCGCCGACAAACCCAGGAGCGTGGCCGAGACTACCATTTCTTGCAGCTCGGTCATCACGCCATGTTTTCGGTTTCGAGGTTATCTTTGACGGACAGGTTCATTCGAGTTCCACCCGTCGGCGCGATATTTTCTTGGAGGCCTGGTGTGCCTTATCGGCCAGGATCCGTTGTTTTGCGGCTCGACTTCGGCCTCGTTTTGCGCGCCGGAGCTTTTCGCGCCGGGCTCGTTCCGCGTCTTCAAGGCGCTTGCGCAGGGCTTCAATCTTGTTGAGCAGCAAATGCCGGGCGAGAAAACGGTTCAGCCCCTGTTGCCGGCTAGACTGGCACTTGACCCGTAATCCGGTCGGCCGGTGGCTCAGCATGACACAGGTCGAGGTTTTGTTGACATTCTGGCCTCCGTGTCCACCAGACCGGACGAAGGTCTCTTCAATCTCCGTTTCCTTCACGCCTAACGCCCTCATGCGTTCGGTCAATTGATGTTCTTGTTCCCGGGGCCAGGATCCGTCATTCATGGTGGCCCTATGGAAATCGAATTGTCCCCCCCAAAGCAAGCCGGAGCTTCGCAGGCCGTCGCAACGAGAGAAAACCCTATCTCCTCTGAATCCGGATGGCTTTCCAGAACAAATGCATCATTGACAAACAGGCGGTCCGCGTAATTCTGTTTATGAAACCATGCGCCACACTCAACGCGGGCAACCTCGAGGCCATTTGAGGAACCATCCGTTTATTCCGTTGTCCCCCTCCTGCCGAAGGGTCAAACGATTGTCTTTCACTCGATGAGTTCTCCCCAATCCATTGCGCCTCCCGCGGCCGATCAGGCCATGACCTCGCGTGGCGGGGAACCGTCTTTAGGGCTCGTGATGGTCTTGGCGGCCATGGCGGGCGGACTGGGGTGGGGGATCCGCGGCCAATACGGCCATGAGACCGGGGCCATGATCGCGGGGGCTTTGGTGGGGCTGACTCTGGTGTTGTTGCTCGGTCGAGACTTAAGTTCTCTGACGGCGGCCCGAGCGGTGGCCTGGTGCACTGTGGCGATTGGATTCGGCGGTTCCATGACTTATGGACAGACTATTGGCCTCACTCAGGATGCAGTGCTGATTGGACAGTGGTCCGCCTGGTGGTGGGGGATGCTGGGGTTGGCGGTCAAAGGCGGTCTGTGGATTGGTTTTGCCGGGGTGTTTTTGGGGATGGGCCTTGGCGGAATTCTGTATCGGCCCGGTGAACTTCTGATGCTTGTGGGCGTGATGCTGGGGATGTTCTTTCTGGGAGTTTGGCTTCTGAATTCGCCTTTTGATCCTGATCAACAGGTTCTGCCTGCGTTATATTTTTCGGAGAGTTGGCGATGGAAACCCGGCGGTCATCTTCATCCCCGGCGCGAGGTTTGGGGCGGGCTTTTAGTTGCGTTGATCACGTTGATGGTCTACGTCCATTATTGGCGACACGATCGTCTGGCCCGCAACCTGGGAGGCTGGGCCATCGTGGGGGGCGTCGTGGGATTTCCGCTGGGACAATGCCTCCAGTCGTTCCATGCGTGGAATGTGGTCCTTTTCCAGCAGGGGATTCCAGGACTGTGGAATCCCGCTTGGAATTCGTTGATCAACTGGTGGAATTTTATGGAGACGGTTTTTGGCGGGGTGTTTGGCGCGGTGATGGGATTAGGTTTATGGCGCAATCGCTGCGGGATCAGGCAGCCATCGCCATCGTTCGAGGCCGCATTTCCGACCGGCACCGAATGGTTTCTGATTGCCTTGCACGTGCTATTGTTGATTTCTGGAGAAGTCCTGGATCTTGGCTACAGCGAGATCGGATTGGTTATGGGGATTATTCCGTTAATCGGCGTTGCGGGTGGCAGTCGATGCCCTTTTCTGCTCATTATGCCCGTTACGTTGATACCGATTGCCCTCAAAACGGCGATGCAACTCAAAGCCGGAAGCTTCCCGATGCCCTCTCTTTTCATCTGGCTGGTTTTCTGCGGACTGCCTTTGAGTCTCAGTATTCTCGCTGCGGTGGGGTCCATCCGTAAGTCCAGAGGAGGGGCGGGGGCGTTGAGTTACACTCGGGAGACTTTGTTGTGGGCGACGTGGCTTTACTTCGGACTCAACTTTGCTGTTTTTCGTTTTCCCTGGCCCTGGAGTCCTTGGACCGCACGCACGCCGAACGCCCTTGTCTTTTTCGTCTGTGCGTTGGGATTAACGGCGTGTGTCTGGCGCAGGGGAGGCGCAGGGATGGTAAACCACAGGAAGGCATCATCCTCATGAGCGATCATATGCCAGTCCTGGGCCTGGAAACCTTGACCTCACTTGATCTGAGGATTCAAGCCGTTCAACGGATTGCAGCGGGTCAATGGTGGAATTTCCGGCGGGTCATCAGCCCGTTTTCGCGGCTTTGGCTCATCCTGGATGGCCGGGCGACCGTGCGCCAGGAGGGACAACGTTTTGATCTGCGATCCGGGATTTTGCACCTGGTGCCGGCGTTCACCGAACACGATTGTTTTTGTCGTCGTTATTTCGATCATTATCATCTTCATTTCACCGCGAGATTGCCGGCTGGAATTGATCTCTTTTCTTTGATCCGATGCGATGCGCAACTACCGGCGCCCCCCCAGGCGTTGGCTTGGTTTCAGCGGTTGGATGCCATCTACCCGGATCGAAAGCTGCCGTGCTTCGACCCGTTTCGGGAGGAATACCAGGAATTCCCGGCGCGGATGGAACAGACCCGTCGGGATGCGCCTCCCGCCCAATGGCTCGAAGCGCAAGGCCTTCTCCGATTGCTGGTCGCGCCTTATCTCGCTTCCGCCAGCGGACTGGAAGGCGTTCATGCCCGAGTGACCCAACGGTTTTTGGCGGTGCAGGTTTATATTCACGAGCATATGCACGAGCCGATTGCCTTGAGTCACCTTGCCCATGTGGCCGGATTGAATCCCACCTATTTCTCGGATCGCTTCAACGAACTGGTGGGGGTCCGGCCTTTGGCGTATCTGGCTCGCCGGCGCATGGAACGAGCCCAATACCTTCTGGCCACAACCCCTGCTGCGGTTAAGGAAATCGCCTATGCGGTGGGCCTCCCTGATCCGGCCCATTTTTCGCGGATGTTCAGCCGGTTGTGCGGGCATTCTCCCTCGGAATACCGCGACACCCATGGATCCAGACCATCCGCTTAAGGAATATCCCTGGGGCTGTGATCCTGGTTTTGTTAGTGGATTATGGAATAAAAGAAAGGGAAAATGATTCGTGGGCTGAGGGGGGCATCCGAAAGGCTTGGGTGCTTCTAAGGCTCTTGTGAATGGGCTGAGATGCGAAGGCGAAGTGTTGCTATCCACAAGTGCTGGCCTGTGATTAATCCAAGCTTTCTGTGCTTCAGCCAAACGAATAAGTTGGCCGGTTCGAAGGAACCGGCTATTCTGTTCCTGTTCAATTGCCGTGTCCGAGAGCCGCATGATGATTTTGTTTAACAAAGGTTAATTAGACTATGAAAACGAACCAGCCTGTTAATCGTCTTATTGGAGACATGCCCAAGGTCGGAATCCGACCGGCCATCGATGGCCGCCGCAAAGGCGTGCGTGAATCGCTCGAGAAAACCACGATGGCCATGGCCCGTTCCGTGGCCCGGCTCATCGAGAGCAATTTGAGACATTCCAACGGATTGCCGGTGGAATGTGTGATGGCCGATACCTGCATTGGGGGCGTGGCTGAGGCGGCGATGGCCGCCGAAAAGTTCCGGAAAGAAGGCGTCGGCGTTTCACTGACCGTCACGCCCTGCTGGTGTTACGGATCTGAGACGATGGACATGGATCCGATGACGCCCAAGGCCATTTGGGGATTCAACGGCACCGAGCGGCCGGGCGCTGTTTATCTGGCCGCCGTGAGTGCCGCGCATACCCAGAAAGGCTTGCCCGCATTCACCATCTATGGCCGCGACGTTCAGGATGCCGGCGACACCACCATCCCTGCCGACGTGCGCGATAAGATTCTGCGCTTCGTCAAGGCCGGTCTCGCCACCACCACCATGCGCGGCAAGTCCTATCTCTCCGTCGGCGCCGTTTCCATGGGCATCGCCGGTTCCATTGTGAACCAGGATTTCTTCGAGGATTTTCTCGGCATGCGCGTCGAGTGCGTTGACATGAGTGAATGGGTGCGGCGCATCGAGGAAACCATCTATGATGAAGCCGAGTTTCGGCGGGCCTATGATTGGACGCGGAAAAACTGCCCGGAAGGCCGTGATCATAACAAGAATCCGCACAGCCGGAAGCGCAAGGATTGGGAATGGGAGTTTGTGGTCAAGTGCGCCCTCATCATGCGCGATCTGATGGTGGGCAATCCGCGCCTGGCCAAGTTGGGTTTTGGCGAGGAAGCCCTGGGCCACAACGCCATCCTGGCCGGTTTCCAGGGCCAGCGCCAATGGACGGATCACTTTCCGAATGGCGACTTCCTGGAGTCCATCCTGAATTCGTCCTTCGACTGGAATGGCATTCGCGAGCCCTATCTTGTGGCGACTGAAAACGATTGTCTGAACGGCGTCTGCATGTTGTTTGGGCATCTGCTCACCGATACCGCCCAGATCTTTGCCGATGTGCGAACGTATTGGAGTCCCGATGCCGTCAAGCGGGTCACCGGCCAAAATCTCGCTGGGGTTGCGGCCCACGGAATGATCCATCTAATCAATTCGGGCGCGGCCGCGCTCGATGGTTGCGGCAAGCAGTTGAAAAACGGGCAGCCCGCGATGAAACCTTTCTGGGAGATAACCTCCAAGGAAGCCTTGGATTGCCTGGCGGCGACCACCTGGCCGCCCGCCAATTGTGAGTATTTCCGTGGCGGCGGTTTTTCCAGCGCGTTTGGAACCCGCGCCAACATGCCGGCAACCATGTTCCGGTTGAATATGGTGAAAGGCCTTGGACCCGCGCTCCAGATCGCCGAAGGCCAGTTTGTCGATCTGCCTGCCGACATCTACCGCGTCCTCGAAGAACGGACGGATCCCACCTGGCCGACCCATTGGTTCGTTCCCAACCTCACGGGGCAGGGAGAATTCCGCGATGTTTACTCGGTGATGAACGCCTGGGGCGCCAATCACGGCGCGATCAGCTACGGCCACGTTGGCGCCGAGCTGATTACGCTGGCCTCCATGCTGCGCATCCCTGTCTATCTTCACAACGTGCCGCGCCAAGACATTTTCCGGCCGTCCGCGTGGACCGCCTTTGGGGCGGCGGAGCCTGAAGGCGGTGATTTTCGCGCGTGCGCCAACTTTGGTCCTCTCTATCGGAAGTCGCTATGAAAAACAGAATCCTCGCCTGGACGCTTGCCTCACTGGCGCTGGTCGCTCAAATGGCGCCGGGGGCGGAAACCAGTTCCCAGCGGGACGATCGGATGGGCTGGTGGCGTGAGGCCCGTTTTGGGATGTTTGTGCACTGGGGCCTTTATTCCGGCCTGGCCGGCACGTGGGAAGGAAAACCTGTGGGCACCCGGGGAGGCATGGAGTGGATCCAAAACCACGTCAAGGCCGACACGGAAACGTACGCAAAGGCCGCCATTCCCCTGTTCAAACCCAAACCGGGTTTTGCCCGGGAATGGGCGCGTTTGGCCAAACAGGCCGGCTGCCGTTACCTCGTGTTCACGACCAAGCACCACGAGGGCTTTGCGCTGCATGATTCCGGGGCCGGCGATTACGACGCCGGCTCCGTCCTTCACCGGGATCTGGTGAAGGAAATCGTCGAGGCCGCCCGCGCCGAGGGAGTGCGCATCGGTTTTTATCACTCGGTGATTGACTGGCATCATGATCAGTATGCCTACGCCCTGTCGAAACAGCTGCCGCATCCGCTCAAGGGCAGGCCTTATCCCAATGCCGAACGCGATCACAACCGGTATTTGGAATACCTGCGGCAGCAGGTGAATGAATTGACCTCGAATTACGGACGGGTGGATGTCCTGTGGTGGGATTACAGCGCCCAGGATTTCCAGGGAGACGAAGCCTGGCACGCCTTTGATCTCATGAAATTGGTTCGGGCCAAACAACCGGCGATCATCATGAACAACCGTTTGTTTCGCAGCCGCGAAGCCGGCTGGGCCAGCATGGGAACCGAGGGTTACCTGCCGCAGCTCGATCCGAAATACGGGGATTTCATCACGCCCGAACAGCACATCCCTGCCACCGGCATGCCCGGCGTCGACTGGGAAACCTGCATGACGATGAACACCACCTGGGGTTACAGCGCTCATGATCACGCCTGGAAATCCGACCGCGAAATGATTCGGAACCTCATCGATATCGCGAGCAAGGGCGGCAATTATCTGCTCAATATCGGCCCGAAAGGCGACGGCTCCGTTCCCGAGGAAAGCATCAAATCCCTGCAATCCATCGGCGCCTGGATGCGCGCCAATGGTGAGTCCATTTACGGAACCACGGCCAGTCCGTTCGAAAAGCTGAGCTGGGGCCGCTGCACCCAAAAGAAACTTGCTGGGGGCAAGACGCGGCTTTACCTCCATGTCTTCGACTGGCCCGCCGATGGCCGGCTCGTTTTGCCCGGACTCGAAAACAAATTGCGACGGGCGTCACTCCTTGATGGCGGCCAAAAGGTCAAAGTGAAAAACGAAAACCAGCGCATCGCGCTCACACTGCCCGCTCGCAATCCCGATCCCAATGCCACCGTGATTGCCTTGGACATCTCGGGCTCGCCCAAGGTTGCCGCCCCTGATCCTTAGTCCGCAGGACGCGGGAATAGGGTGTTCAATGCATGAAACAATGGCGCAAACCGCGGTTCGGGATGTTGAATGATTGGGGCGTTGAAGCGGTGCTCGCTGAGTCAGGAGACTCCGCCTGGGGGCAGAAGCGGTTTTGCGGCTTTCGCGAGGTGATTTTGGTGGCGCCATGAAAGCTTCCGCGGCGATCGTCCTGAGTATTCCAGCCTGTTTGTGCGGATGCCTGGCCATCGCGACCCGTTATCTTGGGATCGTTCCGTCCGGGTTGTCGGGGTGGTTGACGCCGCTGACCACCTGCCTGATTCTGGTGTTGGCGGTTGCTGCCCGGCCCTTTGCGGATCGTCGATATCGATGGGGCATCATCATCGGACTCGGTTTTTCCATCGGAGGCGATACTTTTCTCATGCTGCCAGGCGACCATTTTCTCGCTGGCCTCGCGAGTTTCCTGGTGGCTCATCTGTTTTATCTCTGGGCGCTGACATCGGGGCATCGCATGGCCGCCTCCCGTGTCCCATTTGTGATATGGGCATTCATCGGGACGATCGTCGTGTTGTTTTTGTGGCCGGGCATTGACGTTTCCCTTCGCTGGCCTGTGATCATCTATGCTGGGGTCCTTTTAGCCATGGCTGCCCAGGCTGCCAGCCGAGCAATGACAGCCGGAGATGCCGCTGCCTGGGCTGCAGCCGTTGGGGGGGCGTTCTTTGTCGCATCCGATATGCTCCTTGCGGTCCGGAAATTTCATGGACCCATTCCTGCCGGCCATGTCCTGGTGTTGGGAACCTATTTTCTGGCTCAGTGGTTCATCGCTTTGTCCTTGGTTTGCCGGCGGTCAACTATCCAGCCTGAGGCAGGCCTTATCCCCTCGAAAACCGCGCAACTGCGCTGAAATCGGCCCACAGTGCCCGCCAGCCTTCATGCTTCACGCGAAGCATCACAACCTGGAGCACGGCCTTGCGGGTTCCGTCTAATCACACCATGAAACCGTACAGAGTAATGACGGCATGGATGATGTTGGCATGGCTTGCGTTTGGGGGGGGGGCTCGAGCGCAGCCTCAGACCAACCTGGTTGTGGTGAGAAAGACCTTCAAATCCAGCAGCCAGCGGCACGCTCAACCTGTTCCCCCGCTGAGGCCTGGCCTCTATGAATCTCATCCCTACACCTGCATCATTCTTGTGCCCGAAATCCACGCTGACGAAAGGGCCATCGCGAATGCAACGGTCCATGGCGTAACCGCCATGCCCATTATCAAGCCCAATTTGTGGCTGGTCCCACGATCCCCCGGGAAAAGCCGGCCGTCGGTAAACGCCCGGTAATCCTCGGCGTCATCTCCATCCGGATTATTCTTCGGGCAGTGACTTCGAATCAAATGGATGGTCTGGCGGCTGAGGGCCGGCGCGGCCGGTTGCGGCGTTTCTCGGGGGGCCGGTTGGCTTCGGCCCAGGTGATCATGGCCCAGATTTGCTTTGGAGCGCAAAATTGGCAATTCTTGTGGAACTGATGAACACGACGAAACATAAACCGTCAGAACTGTCGCCCTCGGGCAGGATAGATCCCAAGTGGCCTCAGCGGGGAGTTGGGGGGATTGGCCGTCGGGACCTGCTTTTGGGGTTCGTCTCCGGCAGCGCGCTGTTACTGTTGCGGTCGGTGGTTCGGGGGCAGAGCGTGTCCGGTGAGGACAGCACTTTGATTTCGCTCGCCCAGGACGGATATCCCCATCCGCTGATAGGCGCGCCAGAGGACCCGAGCGACTGGCCGGCGTGGCGGAAAGCGTTGGAGAAGTTTCGCGAGGAGGCTCGTGTGAAACTCCACTATACAGACGCGCTTTACCGGCGCGAGGAATTCGGCTGGGTGCCGTCGTGTTTCACCTGTTGTTTTCTCATGATGAATGACGAGCGGTTTCTGGATGCGCGCAAGGGCTGTTACCGTGTCGAGCCGTTTCTCGAGTCGGAGGCAAAGCGGTTTGGGGGTTACGACGCCGTCGTGCTCTGGCAGGCGTATCCTCGGATCGGCCTGGACGATCGCACGCAGTTCGATTTCTATCGTGACCTGCCGGGCGGCCTTGGTGGTTTGCGCGACGCGGTTCGCCGGTTCCATCGGAGCAAGGTCAAGGTCTTCCTTTGCTACAATCCCTGGGACACAGGCACCCGGTCGGGTGGAGAGCACCACTTGGAGACCCTGACCCGGATGGTGGGCGATCTGGAGGCGGATGGCATCTTCCTCGACACAATGGACAAGGCCGGGGGGGAGTTTCGCGAAAGGCTGGACTCGATCCGAAAAGGCGTGGCGCTGGAAGGGGAGATTGCGCTGCCCATGTCCAGCCTCCACGATCATCATCTGTCGTGGGCGCAATGGTTCAAGGACAGCCCGGCGCCCGGCGTATTGCGCAACAAATGGTTCGAGCGACGGCATATGCAGCACCAGATTTCCCGATGGGCGGAAGATCACACCGACGAACTGCACATGGCCTGGATGAATGGGAGCGGGATGATGGTCTGGGAGAACGTTTTTGGCCAGTGGGTGGGCTGGAGCGCCCGCGACCAGTCCATCCTGCGCGCCATGCTGCCGATTCAGCGCGAGTTTGTCTCCCTGTTCTCCGGCGAGGACTGGATCCCGCTTGTGCCGACCGAGCAGGCCGGTGTGTACGCTTCGCAATGGGGCCGGGGTGATTTACGTCTTTGGACCCTGGTCAATCGCACTCGTGGAATAGCGCAAGGCCGACTGTTGGCCGTCGAGGCACAGCCGGGGCAGTCGTTCTTCGATCTCGTCAGCGGACAAAGGGTGGATGGAATTATGTCTGATAATCGTCGCATCCTGACTGGCCGAATTGCGCCGCGCGGCATCGGTTGTTTTCTGGCCGTGACGCGGCGGTCGCGCCCTCGAAATCTTCACTCTCTGTTGGTTTGTCAACGCAGTCTGCATCGTCAGCGAAGCGAGGATTCGACGTCTGGCAAATCCGAGGCCATCCGGACGCCCGTGCGGAGGACCCGGCTTTTCACACAACCGCCGCCAGGCATGGCAAGAGTGCCCGGAACACAATGCGTGATGACCGTTGAGTTTCAGGTCCGTGAAGTTGGGTTTTATGCCGGACACACGACTCGGCCTCTTACGGGCTCGTGGCTGCATCAGAAGTCCTCGTTCAAGCGCGAGGTGTCTCTTTCGGATTTTGCCATGGACGAAACGCCAGTGACCAATCGTCAGTTCGCAGAATTTCTGGAGTTCTCAGGGTATCGGCCTGGGATGCGGGAGAATTTTCTGAAGCATTGGGTGAACGGGAAAATCCCCGCCGATTTGGAGGATCATCCAGTCGTGTATGTGACGCTGGATGACGCGCGGGCCTATGCAACCTGGGCGGGCAAGCGGCTTCCGACCGAGGAAGAATGGCAGTATGCGGCCCAGGGACCCGATACCCTTGCCTATCCGTGGGGCAACACCGACGATCCCGGCTGCCGGAACGGCGGGGAAAAAGGCGGCACAACACCGGTTCGAGCTTACCCCGGCGGACGGTCTCCTTTTGGAATTTATGACCTATGCGGGAACGTGTGGGAATTGACGGAGAGCCAGCATAGCGATGGCCGCAATCGTTTCCTGATGCTGAAAGGAGGGTCGTATTATCGCGCCAATGGTTCGGTCTGGTATTTTGATGGCGGCCCGCAACCGAACCGGCATTTGGCAAAACTGCTTCGTTTTTGGCCGGGCGTGGATCGCTGTGGGACGATCGGTTTTCGGTGTGTCGTGGATCTTGGCCTCACGTGAGACTGCCAAGGACGGCGAGGGATTGGCTATTCTTCCTTGAGGACAATGGGGCTGGATTGGAGGTTCACGCGATGCTGCGTGATCTTGCCTCGGGGCCAGCGCACCTCGATCTGGTCGACTTCACCGGTTGTGCCCAGGCCAAACCGGACGGTGGCTTCGGATTGGGAAAGATACCCGCCGCCAGCGTAAACCTCGGCGGTCTGCATTCTTCCCCCTTTCAGTTTTAATATAATTCTGGATCCAACGGCAGTTGGGTTGCCGCGTTGTCCCTGGAGTCTCACGCCAAGCACTCGATTGGTGCGGTCAACGGTGTTCTCGAAGGCACGGAGTTCTCCCTGGTTTACACCGACGACACAATCGATCCAACCATCGCCATTGAGATCTCCGGTGGACATCGCGCGGGCATTCGCGGCGATCAACAAGCCGCTTCGATTCGGCCAAAGGGGAACGAAATGACCATCGCCGCGGCCGGCGAGCAACAGCCCAACGCCCCCGTTCAGGCGTCCAGTTTCGCGGTGAGGACTGTGGCTGTTGTGAGCGAGGATGAGATCCAGATGTCCATCGGCGTCAAGGTCGGCCAAGGCGATGCCATGGACGGGAGCAACCTGGGCCAGTCCGGGTAATGCCCGAAAGGCGAACTTGCCCTGTCCATCATTGATCAGAACGCCGGACTCGGCGGTGTTCACCTCCAATTTGGGCGTGGATTCCAATAGGTCTGTCCCGAGGATGTCAGACAGCGTTGCCGAAGCGTAAAGGTGGTGGGTGGGAAATTTTTCGTTGAGACCCGGGACAATTTTCTCGAGGGCGCTTTTGCCTCGCAGGGGCATCAAGCCTGACGAGGTTTTGATAACCTCAATTGTCTGAAGGCGGCCATCGCCAGCGAAATCGCCATAGTAAAGCTGGAGCGGTTCACTGGGTGCTGGCCGATATCGGCTGTTCAATCCCAGGTTGCCCACGGCAAAATCGATGTCGCCATCGTGATCGACATCACCCGGGGCAATGCTGTTCCACCAGCCCAGGCAGGAAGCCAAGCCGGCGTCTTGGGTGCGTTCGACGAGAAAGCCGTTTAGATTCTGAAAAAACCGAATCGGCCCCCACTCGGTCGCCACCAGCAAGTCCGGCCAGCCGTCAGCATTCGTGTCGGACCAGACCGCCGCTGTCACCATGCCTGCCTTGAGGAGTCCGGGCGCCCGGCTTTCGGTAATGTCAGTGAACTTGCCGCCATCATTGTTGAAGAGGCGGCTGGGAGGGGCCTGAGGATAATGGCCCGGGATTACGCGTCCGCCCACGAAAAGATCCAGATCGCCATCGCGGTCGGCATCCGCCGCAACGGCTGTGCTTCCGCTTTCTCGCAAGTCAGGAACGGCATCGACCGGAGCGGGCAGGAAGCGTTCATTTCTGTCGTTGAGGTAAAGACGGTCGCGCAGAACCTCCTGATTGGTTTGGACCTCGACGCCACCGGTGACCACGAACAAATCCTGGAATCCATCTCCATTGGCATCCAGGAAGAGAGAGGCCATTTCATCGGCTGAAGCGCTGAAGGCAGGCTGGGGGGACTGCTGGAACTTCCCGGATCTATTGCCAAGATAGAGGGATCCCGGATGACCGGACGATCCGCTGAGATAAAAATCGCAGCACCCATCGGCGTTGACATCGCCGAAAGCCAGGCCGGGGCCGAGTTCAGAGAGCTTCCAAGGGAGCAAGGGCTGATGGGCAAAATCGTCGTAGATCTCCTCTTCGTGACGGATGTCTGAAGGGCTATGAGCCGGGGCAAGCCACGTCCGGGTTATGGGTGGAGGCTTGGCTTCCACGGAGCGCGGTGTTCCCTCGGAGACAATAAAAAGGCGATCGGCCGGCAGATCGCGGAAGATGTCCTGATGCTGGTCCGGCCAAATCACGACGAGCTCATCGATGCGTGAATCTTGTCCCAATCCGAAATGCGCGACCGGTTCCGTCGCAGACATGAAACCGTGGGCCAGGGTGACATAGCGCATTTGTTGGCCCGAGGCGGTCATCAGCCGGATCGTGGCCCCGATGCCGAACCGATTCAGGCTTCGACCGACCAGCCGGATTTTCACCTGGTGATGAAGAGAGGCGTGATTGCGGTGCAGGCGAGCGGGGGCTTCGAAATTGTTGACGACAAGATCCAGGTCGCCGTCGTTATCCAGATCGGCCAGAGCGGCCCCAAAGCTGGGCCCCTTCTGGTCGAGGCCCCAATCTTGTCCGACGCTTTGGAACCGGCAATCCCCGAGGTTCTGGAACGCCAGGTTTTGATCGGCGCGCACGGCCTGGCTCCGCCAAAAGGGCGTAAACTGGGCCGGGGGGAGCGCCTGGGCCCTCAGGGCGAGATCGATATCCATCCAGTCGCGCGTCATGCCGTTGGGCACGAACACGTCGATCCGGCCATCATTATCGAGGTCTCCGGCGACAATCGACCAGGTCCAGTCGGTGTCGGCCATGCCTGTCAGAAAGGCCATTTCTAGGAAACGTTCCCGGCCTGTGTTCATGAAAACGGCGTTGCGCATGTATTGCCGCGGTTCGGCCAGTTCCAGAAACCAGCCGCTTTTCTCGACATCGATCATGTCGATCATGCGTTTGTAACGAGTGGTGCCTGACATATCGGAGGCAATCAGGTCCATCAGCCCGTCGTTGTTCAGATCGGCGGCATCCGCGCCCATGGAGGTCCAGGGGGTGCGGGGCAAGTTCAGGCGGGTGACGTCGCTGAACTTGCCGTTTCCGTTGTTTCGATAGAGATGATCCGGACCGAAGTAGTCATTGGCCACATAGAGATCCGGCCAGCCGTCCGTGTTATAGTCCCACCAGAGCACGGCATTCCCAAAATCGCAACCGGCAATGCCGGCGGATGGACTGACATCCTCGAAGGTGCCATCGCCACGATTGTGATACAGATGATCCAATTGACCGGCCTCCGCCAGGGCGGCCCGTTCCCCGGGCAGATAGAACAATTGCCAGTATTCCTGAAGGTCCTGGGGGACCACTGGACGGTTGTTCACAAAGTTCGCCCGGAAACGCTGGGAGGGTTTCGGGATCAATCCCGCCGTCAACAGGTAGCCATCGAGATGGCCGTCCCGATCATAGTCCCCAAAAGCCATCATGATGCTGGCGCCATTGAAATCGAGGCCGAAGGCCTTGGCCTGCTCGGCAAAGGTGCCGTTCCCCTGGTTGATGTAGAGGCGATTGGGTCCATCGTAACAGCAGACATAAAGGTCCAGGCGGCCATCTGCATTGATATCGGCAAAGGTTACGCCCGTGCTCCACGCGCCGTCGTCGCGGACGCCGGCCTGTTCGGTCACATTGGTAAACCGGCAGTCCCCCAGGTTGCGGTAGAGCCGATGCCCTCCCAATGGCCGGGTTAGACAGAGATCCGCCAAACCATCTCCGTCGTAATCGCCCACTCCCACCCCGCCACCGACCGCCGAGGAGTTGAGCAATCGCTCGTATCGCGGCGATTCATTCCAGTGATAAACAAAATCGAGACCCGTTCGGTGGCGAGGCAGGGATTCGAATTGGCGGACGGTTTCGGTGGGGGGAGCGGTAAAGAAGGATTGGGATTCGATTGTGCCGGAGGGGATATGGGTTTCCGGGGCCTGATCGGCTCCGCAGGCGATCCCAGGCGGAACCAGAACGACAATCCACATAGAGAGGAGCCCATCTCGCGAGTGGCTTTGGCAAAAGCGCATCATGTCGAAAACAGACGGAACCATGGACTGTTCTGAACGGGGCGATGTATCTCATAAGATGCGCGACGTGGCAACTGGAATGGGGGTGAATTTTGGTGAAAATAATTGGACGCGCCGCGACCCTCCAGAGTAAGCTAAGGAACGCAGCGCGTCGCCCCGCGCTCCATGTTAGAGGGTGTGGAATTTGCGCCGTGTTGTTTTCAAAGAAATAGCCCAACGCCTGAACAGATGAAGAAAAACCAGATGGAGGATAAATCATGAGACCTCGTGGATACATTCTAAGTCGATTTGCGCGCCTTTCCGGCACCGCTGTCATTGCGGCGCTCCTGGGATTGTTCGCATGCCAATCTCAGGCGGAATTAAAGCATCGCTATAGTTTCGATAACGAAGCCACCGATTCGATCGGAAACGCGAATGGCACGGTCCAAGGCAGCGTCTTCGTTGCGGATGGGGTGGCCTATTTCCCGGGAGTCGTCAACACGGATTACATTGAACTGCCTCCGGGATTGATCAGCAATTATACGACCGTCAGCTTTGAGTTTTGGGCCAATGTCTACGACAACGGAACCTGGACAGAGCTCTTCGCGTTCGGGAATCAGACAGCCGGCGGGGAAGGCGCCAACATGGTCATGTTCTGTCCGCACTCGGGCTCGAGTCCCGCCGATTTTCGCATGAGCTATGCGCAAGCGGCGCCGGGTTACAATGACGAGCGCGTTGTCAACGGGGTAGGGATCCTTGATAACGCCGGTCTGGTCAGCGTGGCCTGCGTTTATGATCCCCCCAACAACTCGATGTCGCTTTACACGAACGGGACACTCGTGGGCACCCTGTCGCCTGTGACGACCGGCGCCAAGGTCTTCTCGCTGACGAACGTGATCAACACGCGTTCCTGGCTTGGCCGCTCCCTGTATAATGGCGATGCGCCGTACAACGGGACCATCGAGGAGTTTCGCATCTACGACAAACCTCTGACGCCGCTTCAGGTTTACGTGAACAACATGGCGGGGCCCAATACGATCGTCGACAACATTGCCATCAATTCCCTGAGCTGGAACGTTAAACCCAGTATGGTGGTGGGATCCCGTCAAAGCACCACCGTCACCTTCAACACGGCCAATTACGGAAGCGTCACCCTGCCCAATGCGACCGAGCCGTCGTATGCCTCGGGGGATCCATCGATCGTCACGGTCACGGCCCAGGGGCAGATCTTCGCGATGGCGGTGGGTTCCGCCACCGTCTCGGCCACCTTCAATGGAACCACCAACAGCGTGGAGGTTGTGGTTTCGGCGCCGCAGTTGATGCATCGCTATACGTTCAACGAGAACGCCAATGATTCGGTCGGCAATGCGCATGGCACGCTGCTTGGAGGCGCCACGGTGAGTGGCGGCTCCCTGAATCTGGCCGGCGGCACGAGTTCCTCCGATCCCGCTGCGCCCCATCTGAATCTCCCCAACGATCTGTTGACCAACGTAACCGCGGTCACCATCGAAGCCTGGGTGACCGACAATGGCAGCGCCAACTGGGCCCGGGTCTGGGATCTGGGCAACAGCGCCGGCGGCGAGGACGTCAGCGACACCGGCAGCCGGTATCTCTTTCTGGCCTTGCCCAATGATGGCAACAACGTTCAAGGCAACATTCACATCAACGACCGCGGAGGCGATGCGTCCGTGACTTCGCCCTCGGGCACGCGTCCGGCCGTGGGACAGGAGGCTCATGTTGTCTGGTCCAGTGACATCGCCAACCGCACCAGCTGGCTGTATGTCAACGGCGCGCTTGTGGCGGTGAACAACAATACGACTGTTTCCCCGGCAGACATTGGAAGGAGCGTCAACAACTGGCTGGGACGTTCTCAGTATGGCTCCGATCCGGCTTTCATCGGATCCATCAATGAATTCCGCATCTACAACGGCGCCGTCTCCCCGTTGCAGGTCAGCATCGATGCCGCTTCCGGTCCCAACCAGATCATTACCGATCCGGGTCCGGTGCAAGCGCTCCGGTTGACGATGCCCACCAACGCGATCTACTACGGCGGCCCGGCCGTGGGTCTGACCGTGTTCGCCGACTTTGCGAATATCAATAACGTGAATGTCACCACGGCCCCCGGAATCGCCTATCAATCGAGCGATCCCAAGGTGTTGACGGTGAGCGGCACGGGAATGATAACGGGGACCGGCTTGGGCACGGCAACCGTTACCGCCAACTACAACGGCAAAACGGGCACCGTGTCGGTGACCGTCAGCAGCCTGCCCGGTTATTACAAAGCCAGCCTCGCGCACCGATATAGCTTCAGCGAAAGCTCGGGCACCACGGTCAAGGATTCGGTCGGCACCGCGGACGGGACAATCAAGGGGCTTGGCGCCACCTTCGACGGCAAGGGCCAACTCAGCTTGCCCGGCGGCACCAGCTCTTCGGCCGATCCGACCGCCATCTCGGGTTATGTCGATCTGCCCAATAACACTATTAATGTCCTCACCGATCTGAGCATTGAGACGTGGATTACCTGGGAGGGATCGGGTTCCTGGCAGCGCATTTTCGACTTCGGCACCTCCGCCGGCGGCGAAGATATCTCGGACGGGAATGGTGGTTATCTGTTCCTGGCCCCGCAAGGCTCGGCGAACCTCACATTCTCCGTTCGCGATCCGGAACTCGGGAGTGAACCGGCCCCATTGATTGCCCCGGCGCCCTTGACCCCGGGCGTGGAAGTCTATCTCGCGGTTGCCTATGACCAAACCGCCAATGTCGCGCGGCTTTACAGCAATGCCGTCCTGGTGGCCAGTTCCACCGCTCCGGTGGCCATTCCGACCCTCAACGACGTCAACAACTGGCTCGGACGCTCGCAATGGGGCGACCCCATGTTCCAGGGTAAATTCAATGAGTTCCGAATCTGGAACGGCGTCCTGATGCCGGACGAAGTCGCCACCCATTATGCGGCAGGCCCAGATGCCTTCGAAGTGGTTTCGGTCACACTGACGGCGACTCTGTCGGGTCAGAATCTGGTGATCTCGTGGCCGGCCTCAGCGGCTGGCTTTGCCCTCCAAAGCACGGCCCTGCTCGGTTCCGGAGCGAACTGGACCGCTGTCGCCACGCCTCCGACCACGGCCGATGGCGTGAACTCGGTGACGGTCCCGGTCACAGGCCAGGCCCAGTTCTTCCGCCTGATCAAGTAATCGCGGCAACCAGGCCGCTTGTGTTTGCGGCCTCGAATCCACAAGACCCGGCGTGGCGCTGGGTCTTTTTTTTGGCCGTGCTGTTCCTGGCTCTCATGGGATCTCGCGGATCCGTTTCGGAAACGGGCCTGTTTCTATGAACACACAGCTAATTCGCAAAATGGTGATTCTTTGACGCAAAATGGCGTTGTATTCAAATTGCCTGGCGGTAAACAATGCAGGAAATCATTCAAGCATCAGAGGCATAATCAGCTTTGGGATTGTCATCGTCGGGCTGTCAGATTCGGTTTTAGGCTCGGTGTTTCCCGGAGAGAGCGGGTGTTGTCGCTGCTGCTTGATCTGATCGGTCCAACACTTCAGCCAACCAACATGTTATGATCGGAAAGCATTTTCAGCCATTCGCGACCTTGGCAATATTTGCGGCGCTTGCCATGGCTCAAACCGTTGAGGCTTCGCTGATCCATCGTTACAGTTTCAATGAAACCTCAGGCACCACGGTGAAGGATTCCGTGGGAACCGCCGATGGACAGATCAAAGGCAACGGGGCGTACTTTACGGGGGACGGCCAATTGGTCCTCCCGGGACTTACGGGTTCAGCGGACGCGGCCGATGTCATCTCGGGTTACGTCGACCTACCCAATCACATGATCAATGTTCTGACCAATGTCACTGTGGAATGCTGGGTGACCTGGCAGGGATCGGGATCGTGGGAGCGGATTTTCGACTTTGGCACCTCGGCGGGGGGCGAGGATGTCGTCAACGGCGACGGCACCTATCTTTTTCTGTCTCCGGCGGGAGCGTCCAATCTGCGCTTTGCCGTGCGCGAACTGGTTTCGGGCACGGAGCCCACGCAGATTACTGCCCCCACTCCTTTGGATGTTGGGGTGGAAACCTGCGTGACTGCGACCTACGACTATACGGGGAACATTTCCCGTCTTTACAGCAACGGGGTTCAGATCGTCACGGGCACAGCCACCGTGGACCTGAAGACCATCAACGATGTCAACAACTGGCTGGGCCGCTCGCAATGGGCGGATCCCATGTTCCAGGGCCAATACAACGAGTTTCGGATTTACGACACCGCCTTGAGCCCCTTGGAGGCAGCCGCGAGTTATGCGTCCGGAATCGCGACTCCAAGCACCGATGCGGCCGCGCTGGGCGCTCCCCAAGCCCTCATCTTTACAGTTGTGAAAACCGCATTGCTCGAGGGGGACAAGCAGGATACGACGACCACGGCTGATTTTGCCAAGGCACAAAACGTGTCGCTGGCTGGCGCTCCAGGCGTAGCCTATAAGTCCGACAATCCATCCTCAGTTACGATTGACAGCCAGGGCCGCATCGATGCGGTCTCCGCCGGGACCGCCAATGTCAGCGTCAGTTACCTGGGGCTGAGCCAATCGGTGGCCATCACCGTCAGCCGGCGCGTTGAAGGCGTGGCGACAGCGGGGACGCTCTATGTCGACCTTCGGGCGGCGGATGCCAGCGCGAATGCCGCCACTTGGAATAACCGGGCTAATCAGGATGACTTCTATGCGGAAGGCGCGCCGACCTATGTGGCGAATGTGGAGAACAGCGGTGTGCCGGGCGTGCGCTTTGCGGGCGCCGACGCCTACTTCGGTCCCGTGACCACGGTCGATTTGCATGGCGGCAGTGATCGCACGATTGAGGTGTGGGCGTTCAATCCGGCCATCGCCAGCGAGGAAACCCTGGTGGCGTGGGCACGCCGGGGAGGACCCGATCGCAGCAACATGTCGTTCAATTATGGTGTCAACGGCTCGTATGGGGCGGTGGGGCATTGGGGCGAGGACGTTGGCTGGAATGGCGCGCCTCCGGCCGGCATTTGGCATTACCTGGTTTACACATATGATGGTTCCGTCGCGCGTGTCTACGCCAATGGCCTGTTGAAGAACACGCGGGCTTACCCATCCCCGCTGGATACCTATGCGGATTACCCGATTCGACTCGGAGCGCAGACCCTCGATGACGGCAGCGGATCTACCTTTGGGCAAGCACTGACCGGGTATTTGGGTTTCGTGCGTGTGCACGGGGGCGTGTTGAGCGACAATGACATCAAGAACAACTTCCTGTATGGCATGGACCTGACCGCACCCGGTTCGGTGCAGGGCATCGCGTTCAGCCTCGATATCGACACGATTATCGGCGTTGGAGGCCGGGCGCAAGGCACGGTGCTTGCCACTTACGCCAACCGGAGTTATTTCTATGTGAACGGCTATACCACCTTCGAGTCCAGCGACACGAACATCGCCACTGTGGATGCCACAGGCCTGGTGACTTCCAAGGCCCTCGGTTCCGTGGACATCACCGCCACCTACCAGGGCAAAAAAGCCACGCAGACGCTGAAAGTATTATCCACGCCTCCGGCCCAGTTGGTCCATCGTTACAGCTTCGGTGAAGCCGTGGGATCGACGAGCGTGAAAGATTCGGTGGGAACCGCCCATGGAACCGTGAAGGGAAATGGAGCCGCCTTCGACGGCGCGGGGCAACTCTCCCTGCCGGGCGGCGCCAGCGCCGATCCTCCCGAGACGGTCGGCGGTTATGTCGACCTGCCCAATGGAATTATCAGCGTGTTGACCAATGCCAGCTTTGAGGCCTGGGTGACCTGGGACGGTCCAACCAGCAGTGCCTGGCAACGAATCTTTGACTTCGGCACTTCGGATGGCGGAGAAGATGTCGTCAACGGAAACGGGGGATACCTGTTCTTGTCTCCGGCAGGCGCCGCGAACCTTCGGTTTGCGGTGCGAGATCCCGCCACCGGCACAGAACCTGTGATTGATACCGCGTCCCAACCGCTGCCTGTGGGCGTCGAGGTTTACGTGGCGGTTAGCTACGATTACGGATCCAACTCATCCAAGCTCTACAGCAACGCTGTCCAGGTGGCCTCAGGGCCCGCCTCCGTTGCCTTGAAAACGATTAATGACGTCAACAACTGGCTCGGCCGATCGCAGTGGGGGGATGCCATGTATGCCGGCAAGTACAACGAGTTCCGCATTTGGGACGGCCCGCTGACGGCCGAGGAGATCGCCGCATCCCACGCCGCGGGTCCGGATAAGTTGCCAGAGGCCCCGGTGGAACCTCCCGCGATGACAATTGCGTTATCGGGCGCCAATGTCATCATCGGCTGGCCCCAAAACGCCACGGGATTTGTGCTGGAATCCACGCTCAGTCTCGGCACGGGAGCGGCATGGAGCCCCATCGACACCAGCGGTGCTGTCATCCAAGGTGACCAAAAACAGATCACTCAGCCCGTCGCAGAAACCAGCAAATACTACCGGATGCGGAAGTAGCAGCGCCATATTCCGTCGGATGATTGTCCGGCGGAAGTGGATGAGCCAAGGGCCGGACACGAGTCTCCGGCCCTCTTTTTTTTTGGAAAGGGATCCCACAGATAAAACCGGAGGGATCCCGTTGGCGGAAACGGCCTCCGACAACTGGTGCGGCGGAATATATCCCGCAGCGCCAGTTGTCACAGGATCTTAAGACATTCCATCGAATTTAAAAATCCTTCCAAAGTCGAATATCAAATGGATGGATTCAAATCATGGGTCTCCATAGGGACGATGCATTTGGGTCAGTAATTGGCTTGCAGTTGGACCCGGCCACGCAATCCTTCCAAGTGAATTATTTCTCGATTGGGCTCGAAGTGTGTCCACGGTTTTCCGTTGACCTCGACGCTCCGGAGCCGGGCGGACTGGGGATGGCGGAGTCGGAGAAGCAAGGATGGGCAGCGGGCGCGGGCGGGCAATTCGACGGTGGCCGTAATTCGATTCGAATGGGCTTCGGATGAAAGGACATAGCTGACGGTACCGAAGGATGACGGGGCGTTTTTGACGGAGATGCTTTTGCCCGGTTCCAGCCAGGCGCGGGGAGTGGCGCGGGCCAGCCACAAACCGCCATCGTCCTCCATGACAAACATGGCGCGCATCCGTTCGAGAAAGGCGGCCGCCTCGAAGGTTTTGTCGCCGCCGTTTCCTTCGCCGGTCCGGTTGGGATGTTCGCGGAATTGGTATCCTTTCTCCGGATCGACATCGGCAGCGTATTGGTTCAAGGTGGACCGGAGATAATTGGGGACATCGTCACAGAACAAATGGGCCAGGGCGGACTGGGAGTAACCGCATTGGTAATAATAACCGCCGATCGTGAACCAGGGATCGGCCTGGTTGGGCAGACGCTCGCGGGCGTGCTTTCGCACCAGCCAATTGTCGCGGTAAATAACGTCTTCGAGCACGTCGAGGGTCTCATCGAGCATCGCATCGCCACGGGGTAAAACGCCGAGTCCCAAGGCGGCTGCCCCCAGATCGCCATCCATGACCAGGCTGCCGGCGTGCGCTCCGCCAAACGGGTTGGTGATCTGGTCGCACAGCCCCCGCAGGTAGGGTTGGGGCGGAACATAACGGCGGAAGGTTCCGTCACTCACGCGAATAACCGCCGTGAGAGTGATCGAGCGTTCCGCGGCTCGAATGATGGCGCGGCGGAAATCTTCGGCTTGCTGGCGGAGCCGGGCGCCGGTAGCTGGATCGACATCACTGATCGCTTCGGCTGTGGCTTTTAATCCACGCCAGAAAAAGACGCTGGTTTGATACAGGCTGCGCCAGTCGGCGTAATCCCCGAGTTCACACGGGGGGATGAGTCCGGCGGACCACGAGTGCGAACCGACTTTCTCGGTCCACTGCCGTCGCTGCCGCTCGATCCACTCACAGGCGGCTATAAGGTGGGTCAGGTGCTCGGTGAGCCAGGCTTTGTCGCCGGTGAGCCCGTAATGCTGGGCCATGGCAAAGAGCATGGAACCATGTCCTTGCGCGTGGTTCAGGTCCCACCCGCTTACATTCAGCGCGCCGTTTGGATCGGAGAACATGCCCCGGGCCACCCATTTGCCTTGGGAGCGGAACCAGGGCTCAAAGCCCGAGCGTGGAATGGCATGTTCCCCCAAAAGGTCGAGGGCGTAGAAGATTCTCCAGGATTCCTGGCCCAGCAAGGCTTTGTATGGCCAGATATAAACCTGGTAGATCCCCCCCTCTTTGAGGCAGCGCCGCTGCACGTGCCAGAACGCCACCCGCCACGCCGCGGTGGCGAGTTCGTCCGGTACCTCGATGGTCATCGGCGGTTCGCACTCGGGATGGGGATAGGGCGGGCGATGGGTCGTGTATTGCTCGGTTAGGGCACGGGCGAGGTTTTGCTCGGGCATTTGTCGGACGCGTTGACGGATTGTCCTCTCGTGATTTGCCGCACGGTCCTGGGCGTAACCTGACGCTGATGGCTGTGTGCCGGCCTGAGAGACAAAAAAACCCAGACTGGGGATGAGAATGGGATGACCATTCTCGAGGTCTTTCGGGGCGAAAGAGAAACTGGCGGACGTCGTTCGCAGGGTGACAATGGTGCGATTGGGATGATAGGTCAGCAAGCCGCTCGAGCCTGTTGGTAGGTCGATGCTGGGATGAAATCTCACGTGCTGCGTGTCGTCCGGCACGTAAAAAATCTCGGCGACGATGCCTGGGCGGTCGTGACTCGCGGTTTCCGAGCGCCAGGTGCCCGGGCCCGTGATGACGCATCCATTGCTTGCGGACAGCGGTTGGAGAGTTCCCAGACGTCCGTTGTAGACCTCTATCACACCCTCACCGCCAACGGTCGGCGGGTCGGATTGGAAACCCCATTCGATCGCCACGCCCAGGGGGACAACGGGGGAAACGCCGAAGACGCGCAGGGCGACGACGATTGGGGCTGTGCCCGTTCCCAGGTAGCGGAGTCGGACTTTGTCTATGAAAATGAGCCCCAGGGGATCCGCCTCGTAGCGAAATCCGGTGGGATATCCATTCAGTCGCTGGACGATGGTTTCGCGGTTCGACTCGTATAGGATGCGATTCCGGTTAACGGTTCGGGTGCCGGCGCCGGGAAATGTCTCGTAGGATCGTGTCCACCAGGTGGGTCGATTATTCTGCTTTTCGGTCGGAGTGCTGGTGGTGACTTCGAGGGATAACAGCGAGACCTCAGGTGCTTCGGCCGCGAACTCGATTTCGATCCGGCGCACCGGCCGGTGTTCTTCCCACATGACCCCGGCCAGAACGTTGGTTTGACCGTTGGTTAACCACTGGGTCTCGGGCGGGTTTGCGCCTGCTGGTGCATTGGCGCGGAACACGTACCCGAAAGGGGCAATATCCAAAGGGGGTATCGAGGCCGAATGGGTTTCGCCACCCGTGCTGCGAACCTCCAGAGCGAACAGCAATCCTATCAGGAAGGTCCAAAATGAAATGGTATTCATGGGCAGGCTTTGGCGATAGTTAGATGACTCTGGGGCGCGCGTTTCCGCGCGTTAGATCTTGAGGAACAGTTTCCGGCGGTACATCCAGAACAGGATCAGCCACAGGATCAGCAGAACGCCCATGCCGCGGAGGAGGGATTCATAAGTCGGGCCGAGGCAGCGGAAGAAATCCACCCCGAGATGAGTGTTTAGGGCGTTGCGGATGAATCCGACGAAGAGCCAATCCATGCAGTAAATGGCGATCGAGTTCATCCCAATCACGATCAGCGGGAAGAGCCAAATCCGGCCTTGGCAGCAATCCGCGATGCCATAGAAGGCGGCCAGAAGCAGAAAACACCAACCTCCGCTGAACAAGGTCCATGCGGGGGTCCAGATTCGTTTGACGACGGGGCAGATTCCCAGCCACTGCAACAGCATGCCCGCGCCCAAACCCAACAGGCCCGCCCAGACCAGTCGCTTGAGTTTCTGGTCGTTGGAAAGCCCCGCCTTCAGCCAGCCGCCGGCCAGCAATCCGAGGATCATGGTCGCCAGCGTGGGAATGAAACTCAGTGTGGAATACCCGCCGCCGTTAAACAGAAAGGGCTTCTCCCGTGGAAACAGGTTCAGAAACCAGTTGTCAAATGTCCAGGCGAGGTTGGTGTTCTTGTTCCAGTGCGCGGCAAATCCCGAAAGATGATGGGACCAGTCGCTGGCCACGCCGGCCTTGGCCCAGTCGAAATCCGGTCCAGGCAGTGGATACAGGGCGAAGGCCAGCCAGTAGGCCAGGAGGAGGCCTGCGCAGACCAGAGCCTGCACTCGGACCGACGCCCATCCGAGCAGGAACAAGAAGAAATAGCCCAGCCCGATCTGGGTCAGGGTATCTTCGAAGGTGAAATGGGTTTGAGGATGCCCGATCGATCTTAGGAAAATGCCCAGGCCGATCAGGAGCAACGAACGCCAGGCGGCGTGGAGGAGCATTTGGTCGGGCGACTGTCCTTTGGCCCGTCGGCTGGCCAGGGAAAAGGGCAGGGCGACTCCCACCAGAAAGCTGAAGGACGGTTGGATCAGGTCGTGCAAGGAGCAACCCACCCATTCGACGTGACTCTGGTGGTGGGCGAGAAACGCCCAGAATCCGCTCGACGGCAGCGCCTGGGCGACTTTCGATAAGGCCAGGACTTCCGCCATCATTAGAAACATCACCAGACCGCGATAGGCGTCAATCGAAGCCAGGCGAGTGGGTGCCGGAGGACGATCGGGGGTTAACAGGGATGTATGCATGCAATTCATTATGGCAGAAAAACGATGGCCAGCCCATCGGATTTTATTCGCATCCCTCGCCTTGAAGTCCGCCGGTTGTGCCTGGATCCCGCACCAGGGAGATTTCAACGAGCAGCAATGTCGAGAGGCCATTGCGGTTTTCAATCGCGCGGGCCGGGCGGCCGCCAATGAGGGACTCAAGTTTTTCTATCACAACCACGGTTATGAGTTTCAACCTTATGGCCAGGGCACTTTATTCGATCTGCTGATGCGGGAAACCGATCCCAAGTATGTGGCCTTCGAGATGGACATCTTCTGGGTGGTCCATCCCGCCCAGGATCCCGTTCAACTCCTGAAAAAGTACGGCAAACGCTGGGAGCTTTTCCATCTGAAGGACATGAAAAAAGGCACCCCGACCGGGCTGCTGACAGGTTCCGCGGATGTGAGAAACGACGTGGTTCTCGGCACGGGCCAGATCGATCTGCCTTCTATCTTAAAAGAGGCGAAAAAAGCTAAAGTCAAGTATTATTTTATTGAGGACGAATCGCCGGACGCCGCGGAGCAGATTCCCCAGAGCCTCCGCTATCTCGAACAGGTCAAGTGGTAGTTTGGCGTAACCAATGTCAGATTCCCTCGGCCGCGCGCATGCGGACCGGGGGATTTTCATTTTGGCGCGGATGTGCAGGGCGGGGTTGTGGCTGGAAAGGGCCAGGTCTGAGCGGCCTGGGCTGCGGCGCGGCTGAGCCAGAGAGAGGCTTGTGTCTTTGCGTTTTCTGGGGAGGTTAGATCCGGGGTGAGCGCCAGCAGGCGAGTGAAAACGCCCCGCAACCGATCGCGGTCGGTTGCGATTCCGGCCAATCCCAGGCAGGGGATTTGGTGGTTCCGGCAGATTTTGGCCAGTTCCCCCACTCCTTTGCCCATCAGGGTGGATGCATCGATGGCGCCTTCGCCTGTGACAACGAGGTCGGCCCCGGCGAGGAAGTCATTCAATCGGGTGACTTGGGCGAACAGGGCGAAACCGGGTTCGAGGCTTGCTCCGAGAAAGGCCTGCAAGCCAAAGCCGAGGCCTCCGGCGGCGCCGGCTCCGGGTTGCCGCGCCCCGTCTTTTTGGTGGTGCAGGGCGACCACTCGAGCGAGTTGGCCCAGGCAGGCTTCGGCTAATGCGAAATCGTCCGGCTTGAGCCCTTTTTGGGGGCCGTAAATGCGGCTGCATCCCTCCGGTCCCAGCAGGGGATTCTGGACATCGACCGCGACGATGAACTCCACGGGCTCATGGCCGTGGGGCTGGATGGCCGCCTCATCTTGCGGGGCGGCAACTGGGGCTTGGATTCGGGCGAGGGTGCCCAAGTCGGTCCACTTGAGAATCGGTTCGTCGTTGGGATTCCGAAATTGCCATCCGAGGGATCGCGCCAGGCCAAAGCCGCCGTCATTGGTGGCGCTGCCGCCAATTCCAATCAGGCATCGGCGGGCTTCTAGTTGACGGACGGCCCGGATGACCGGACCGAGACCGAAGGTGTCGAGCGCGAACGGATGGTATTGGCCCGCGGGCAGCAGGGACAATCCAATAATCCGAGCCGATTCGACGATCGCGGTCCGGGTTGCCGGATGCCACCACCAGGTTGCCTCGAGAGGTTCATGGGCGGCATTGACGGTTGGCGTGCGGCGGGATTCAGCCCCGAGAGCGCGGCCGATCAACTCGCCAAAGCCATCGCCGCCATCGCTGATCGGCAGCAGTTCGAGATGATCCTGGGAGCGGGCGGAACGCCAGCCTTGGGCAATGGCATCGGCCGCGGCCAGGGCCGTCAAGGTCCCCTTGAATTTGTCGGGCATAATACGGATACGCAACGGCATGGAGCCAAAGATAATCGAGGACATCGAAAAAGGCCACGGTGTTGATTTTACTTTTCGGGATGAGGCTTATTTGGTTGAATCCGAACGGTGGGCAACAGGGATTGAGTCAGGGGCAAAGGGAATGATGCAGAAAATATTGGTCATTGATGATGAAGAGCCGTTGCGCCGGTTGATTCAGTTGGCTTTGCGCAAACGGGGCTATGAGGTGATCGAGGCCGACAATGGGGATACTGGCATGGAGCTGGCCCGGTCAAAGCTGCCGGATCTGGTGCTCTGCGATGTGCGGATGGCCAAGACCGATGGGTACATGACCTTGAATGCTTTGCGGAACGATCCCGTCACAGCCGCCATTCCCTTCATTTTAATGACCGGCCGACCGGACAACGCCGGGATGCGCCAGGGGATGATCCAGGGAGCGGATGATTATCTGCCCAAGCCGTTTACGATTCCCGAGCTGGTGGCGGCGGTCCAAGCGCGGCTCAAGAAGCAGGAGGCTGTCCGTCAGCAGGCCGAACAAAAGCTCGCGGACTTGCGCGCCAACATCACCCTGGCTCTGCCCCACGAGTTGTTTACCCCCCTGAGCGGCATCATGGGATTTGCCGAGATCATCAGCATGGATCCGGCCAGTCTGAAGGCGGACGAAATCGCCGAGATCGGCAAGGCCATTCATGATTCCTCGCAGCGCCTTTATCGGCTCATTGAGAATTTTCTTCTTTACGCTCAGATCGAGTTGTTGAAATCGGATACGGCCGGCCTGCAAAGTCTCCGCAGCAACTGGACCGACAACACGCACGAGTTGGTCGAATCGCGCGCTCGTGAGATCGCCCAAAAAACCGATCGGCTCCCGGACCTCCATTTGGATCTGCAGCCAGCGGGGGCGTGCATCCTCGAGGAATACCTCAAGAAGATCCTACTTGAACTGTTGGATAACGCCTTTAAGTTTTCCACGAAAGGCACGCCGGTGGTGGCGAGTTCGGGTCCCTGTTCCGAAGGCTATCGTTTCTCAGTCATGGACAAGGGATTGGGGATGACACCCAAACAGATCGCCGATATTGGCGCTTATATGCAGTTTGAACGCAAGCTGCACGAACAACAGGGATCGGGCCTGGGCCTTGCCATCGCGAAACGATTCTCCGAACTCCATGGGGGCAGCTTAAGCATTCAAAGCGCGCCCGAGGATGGCTCTACTGTCACGGTCATTCTGCCATCCAAAAGATGAGTCGCTGGAGACACCACACTAGCCATTCGGGTCATTCTCAGACTCGAGTCTCGCAAAGACGCCGCTCCCAATCCGTTTCGGGATGCACGTTCCTCCGGGTCACACCCGCCAGCAACTCAGACAGGCGATAGCGTGGTTTGCGTTTTGCCCTCACCAGCTTAAAGCCGGCCCAAACAAAGACTCAAATCGCGATCAGTGCTTGGCGGTGTGGGATTCGGATTTACAGAATGATCGCCATGGATTACACCTGCGGCCCAATTATTCATGAACGAGAATTACATCACACTGATTGCGGCGGAGATCAAGACAGCGCCTCAGCAAGTGGCTGCGACCGCCCGGCTGTTGGGGGAAGGGGCCACGGTGCCTTTCATAGCGCGGTATCGCAAGGAAGCCACCGGTTCGCTGGATGAGGTGGCGATCACGCAGATCCGCGACCGGCTGATCGGCCTGGCCGAGCTAGATGAGCGGCGGGCCAGCATTTTGAAGTCGCTTCAGGAGCGTTCCCTGTTGACTCCCGAGCTTCAGGCGGCCATTGCCCAGGCGTCCACGCTCTCCGCGCTTGAGGACCTCTATCTGCCCTATCGTCCGAAGCGCCGGACCCGGGCCATGATCGCCCGGGAGCAGGGGCTGGAACCTTTGGCTGATCTTATTCAGAATCAGCAGAGCACGGTGGATCCGTTGGCGGCGGCGCGTGATTTTGTGAGCGCGGAGAGGGGGGTGGATTCGGCGGAAAAGGCGTTGGCGGGCGCGCGCGACATTATTGCCGAACGAGTGAACGACGACGCGCGAGCCAGGGCTCGACTTCGCGAGCTGTTTTGGACCCAGGGGGTAGTTCGGTCGAAGGTCGTGTCGGGCAAAGAGGAATCGGGGGCCAAGTACAAGGATTATTTCGACTGGACTGAACCGCTGGCCAAGATTCCCAGTCATCGAATGCTGGCGATTCGGCGGGGTGAAGCGGAGGAGGTGTTGATGCTTCGGATTACGCCGCCTGAAGAGGAGGCCTTGTCGCTGCTGGAGAACATGTTTGTCACGGGGCAGGGGGCGGGGGCCGAACAAGTGCGTTTGGCGGCGCACGATGGCTACAAGCGGCTGCTGGGATTTGCCCTGGAAGGGGAGATCCGGCTCGAGTCCAAGAAGCGGGCGGACGCGGAGGCGATCCGGGTGTTTTCCGAGAATCTTCGGGAATTGCTGCTGGCGCCGCCTCTCGGGCAGAAGAATGTGCTGGCGATGGATCCGGGCTTTCGGACGGGCTGCAAGGTGGTCTGCCTGGATCGCCAGGGAAAACTGCTGCATCACGATGTGGTTTATCTGGCGGGTTCCGCGGGGGAGATGCGTGAGGCCATTGAGACCATCACTTCCCTGGTGAAGCAATACCGGATCGAAGCCGTGGCGATCGGGAACGGCACGGCCAGCCGCGAGACCGAGGCGTTCGTGCGCAAGCTGGGGCTGGGGCCTGGCATTCCGATTGTCATGGTGAATGAAAGCGGCGCCTCGATCTATTCGGCCTCGGCTGTGGCCCGGGAGGAATTCCCCGACCACGACGTTACGGTCCGGGGCGCGGTATCGATTGGGCGGCGGCTGATGGATCCGCTGGCGGAGTTGGTGAAGCTGGATCCCAAATCGATCGGGGTGGGGCAATATCAGCACGATGTCGATCCATCGGCCCTGAAAAACAGCCTGGACGATGTTGTGATGAGCTGCGTGAATCGTGTCGGGGTGGAACTCAATACCGCGAGCAAGCAATTGCTCAGTTATGTGTCGGGCCTGGGGCCCGCCCTGGCCGCGAATATTGTCGCCTATCGAAATGAGCACGGTCCGTTTGGTTCGCGCAAAGATCTGCTCAACGTCTCGCGTCTGGGGCCCAAGGCTTTCGAACAGGCCGCGGGTTTTCTCCGCATTCGGAATGGCCGGCATCCGCTCGATGGCAGCGCCGTTCATCCCGAGAGCTACGGCGTTGTGGACGCCATGGCCCATGATCAACAGTGTTCCGTCAAGGATCTTCTTTCGAACGCGCAGCTGCGGCAGCGGATTGATCTGAAGCGTTATGCGACCGAGACGATTGGATTGCCCACGTTGAATGACATCCTGGCCGAGCTGGCCAAGCCCGGGCGTGATCCGCGGCAGCAGTTCGAGGTGTTTGCCTTCCAGGAAGGCGTGGAAAAGATTGAGGATCTGAAGCCCGGCATGAAGCTGCCCGGCATCGTGACCAACGTGGCCGCTTTTGGGGCCTTTGTGGATATTGGCGTCCACCAGGACGGCCTCATTCACATCAGCCAGCTGGCCGATCGGTTTGTGAAAGATCCCGCCGAGGTGGTCAAGGTGCATCAGAAAGTCCTGGTGACGGTTGTCGATGTCGACCGGCCCCGGAACCGGATTGCCTTGTCATTGAAGTCCAACCCGGAACTGGGGCCCGCTCAGAATTCCAGGAGCTCGCCTGCCCCTCCAAAGGCCTCGGGGCCCAAACCCGGACGATCGGGTTCGGCGCCGGCGGTCGATTGGTTTACCGAGGCGATGAACCGGGCCAAAGAACGGCGTTAGGAAAACCGGTCCGAGTTCCGGGTCGCGCATTGCGTTGACGGCTTAATGTTTCTACAATGGCGGGCGGTGAAAACGACAGGCATGGTTTACTTGGTGGGAGCGGGTCCGGGAGATCCGGGATTATTGACTTTGCGCGGCGCCGAGTTGTTAGGGCGCGCGGACGTGGTCATTCATGATGGTTTGGTCAATCTCGAACTTTTAAGACTGGCGCCAAAAGGGGCGGAGATCGTTTTTGGCGGAAAGCGGGAGCGGTCTCGATGCGTTTCCCAGGCTGAACTCAATCAGCTTCTGATCGGCAAGGCGCGGGAAGGCCGTCAAGTGGTTCGGTTGAAGGGGGGGGATCCGTATGTTTTTGCCCGGGGAGGCGAGGAAGCCGAGGCGTTGTACGAAGCCGGAATTCCTTTCGAGGTGGTGCCGGGGGTGTCGTCCACCGAGGCTGTGCCCAATTATGCCGGGATACCCCTGACGCACCGCCGGTTTTGTTCCAGCTATACGGTGATTACCGGCCACACGGATCCTGCCAGCGCGGAATGCCGGATTGACTGGCGGGCGGTATCCCGAGCCGAGGGCACTTTGGTGGTGCTGATGGGTTTGAAGCACCTTCGCGCCATTTCGGACAAGTTGATGGAACATGGCAAGCCGGCGGATACACCCGCGGCCGTGATCCGGTGGGGCACATGGGGGACCCAGCAGGTGATTGAAGGCACCCTGGCCACATTGGCGGACCAGGCGGAACAGTGCCTTCTGGAGCCGCCGGTGGTTATTGTGATGGGCGAGGTGGTGCGGTTGCGGGCGCGGCTGAATTGGCTGGAGAAACGCCGCCTCTGGGGACAGCGGATCGTGGTGACTCGGTCTCGGGACCAGGCGCCGGCCCTGAGCAAGCCTTTGCGCGAGATGGGCGCCGACGTGCTGGAGATTCCGGTGATCCGCACCCGTCCGCCGCGCAGCCTCACCCCGCTTCGTGAGGCTTTGGCGGGTTTGGGAGCCTACGATTGGCTGGTGTTCACGAGCGTTAACGGTGTCACGCGATTTTTTGAGGAGTTTTTCAAGAAATACCGCGACCTCCGGGATCTGGGCGCGCTGCAAATCGCGGCGGTGGGCCCCGGCACGGCGGCCCGGATCCGGGATTACCGTCTGGAGGTGGATGTGGTTCCGGAGGAACATACCGGGATCAAGATTGTGGAGGCCCTGGAGAAGTTCGAGAGCCTGGAGAACCTTCGATTCCTGCTGGCGCGGGCGGAGAAGGCGAATCCCGAGCTTGCGCGTCTGCTCGAGGAAAAGGGGGGGATTGTGGATGATATCGCCTGTTACCGGACCGAGCCGGAGCCGGATTGCGCGTCGGCCGATGTCCGCCGCTTTCGACAGGAGGGGGCCGACTGGATCCTGTTTACGAGCGGTTCCACGGTCGAACAATTTCACGCCCGGTTCGATCTGCCCGGGTTGATGCGACAGTTCCCGGGCCTCAAGCTGGCCACGATAGGGCCGGAGACCACGCGGCTGTTGAACGCCGTCGGTTTAACACCCGCCCTCGAGGCCGATCCGCACACCGTTGATGGATTGTTGGCGGCCCTGCGTGACTTTTCGAACGGAGACAAGTCACCGAAGATCAATGAATCGGCCGGGTGATTTATACACTTGTTTACCGGGAGTCTGATTGGCAGGATAGGGAAGGCATGCATCGGCGAAGGAAACGAAAGAAAGCCAGTTTTTTAGGGGAAATCTCCCT
This sequence comes from Verrucomicrobiota bacterium, assembly GCA_022709905.1. Taxonomy (GTDB): domain Bacteria; phylum Verrucomicrobiota; class Verrucomicrobiia; order Limisphaerales; family UBA1319; genus JAKLHY01. The sequence goes on from JAKLHY010000004.1 coordinate 83,264, forward strand.
GATCCGGTTGTTGGGAGCCAGCCTCTGGTTCCGGCTGGCCTTTTTGGGATTTCTGATACTGGCGCTATTTCTCGCCCTCTTTTTGCCGAAAATATGGCGCACATCTCCTTCCGGCGTGCGGCCGGTCATCAAGATCAGCGGTCTGGATTGGGTGCAGGCCTGGTCTTTGAGACGGACAGCGCAAAAGGAGAGGGCGCTGGGGCGCCAGAACCAGGCCCTGTTCGCCTGGAAGGCGGCTGTGGATCACAATCCTGCGGACGTAGAAACGGTGCAAGGATTGTTGCAGGAGCTGCTGGTTGCCGAGACCGGCCAGCAACAGCTGGCTTTGACGGTGAAGTATGGTTCGTGGCTGCTCCAACTGACCGCCACCAATCAAGGGTCTCTTGAGTTGGTGGCGAAGCTGGCCGACAAGCTCAGGCTTTATCCCTGGGTCATCGATCTCCTGCACCCGGTTGCCACCCAACTGAATCCCGCTCAAGAGGCCTGTTATCTCAGGGCCTTGTTTCACACCCGGCAGATGGCGCGGTTTGCCGCGCAATGGGACAAGGCGGATGACCGGGTGAAGTCTGGCGCCGACATGGAGCTCTATCACGCGGCGTATGCCCTGGGTTGGGGGCCTCCTGCCGGTCGAGTGGAAAGCCAGCAGCTTCTTCAGGCGGCCATCGTTGATCCGGACCTCAAGGAGTTGGCGACGCGCCTGCTCATCGTTGCGGCTGCCCAATTAGGGGATACGCTTCTGTTTGAGCGCGCTTTTTTGTCGGCGGTGCAAGATGACAAGGCGCTGCTGGGCGATCACGTGACGTATTGGCGGCTCTTAAGCCAGGGCGGGCGACGGGCCGAGGCGAGACAGCGCGCGGAATCGTTCACGCAGGAACCGGTCTCCGCACAGGAAGTAATCCTTTTGGCCGACGGCTACGCGGCGTTGGGACTCACCAGCCGGGCCAAACAAGTGCTCCAACGTCATGCGCCCACGTTCAGTGAGGCCGAAGGCATCTGGATTGCCCAAGCCAATCTTCTCATCGAGACGCAAGCCTGGGAGGAGCTCCTTACGCTGGCCTTGCAGATTCGACAGACCGTAGGCGCCCAGGAATCTCTCTATGGTTTTAGCCATTTCCTCGAGGGCCGATCCTTTTTGGCGCGGGACCGGCGGGAAATGGCTGAGCAAGCCTTTCGGAAAGCGGCGGACTGCGATTTTGTCAATCGCACTTTGGGGATGGCCACTGCCGGGGGCCTGATCAAGTTGGGCTATCCTGATCTTGCCCTTCGAATGTTGGAGGCGTGGCGCAAGGAACTGACTAACAACCCCGACTATTGGAATCTGCTCTGCATGGCGGCTTTCCAGCGCAAGCAAGCCGATGTTTTGCTCACCGCGGCCGAGGCCGCCTACCGGTTAACCCCGGAGGACATGAACGCGATGAACAATTACGCCGCCGCCTTGCTGATTGCCCGCATCCGGCCCGATGAAGCCATCCGGTTGACCGTCCAACTTCTGCAACGGGCGCCGAACTCCGTGGTGGCCAAGATTAATCACAGCCTGGCTTTGGTCAGGAATGGACGGGCCGCGGAAGCCGATCAGCTTCTCCAATCGATCTCGCTGGAACGTTTAAAGGAAGTGGAATCCAATTCCTATTACCTGGCTTGCTTTGAAATCTATACGACGTTGGAGCGATGGGATCAGGCGCGCCAGGTCGATGCGCGGATCAACTCGCGTCATCTTTTTCCGACGCAGCTCGATTGGTGGATGGATCTCCGTCAGAAGCTGCCTTCCACCTGACGCGTGATGGATTTCCGGGGGCCAAGGCAATGCCATGAAACCACCAGCCGACCGACTTCGTTTCGTGGCCTCTGAAGAAGTCCAGTCGGCTTTGAAATCCTTGCCCGCGGCGCTCCGGACTCAGGCCTGCCGGTTGGTGGTCGTCCTGGAAGACCATCCGAGTGAGGAACTCATCGACGATGGGATTGAGCCCGACACCTTGGGGCTGTTTGTTGGAGACGCCTGGCAGGATGGCGACAACAGCGCGGCTCCCTTGCCGCCCCAGATCATCCTCTATGTGGAGAGTCTATGGGCTTATGCGGAGGAAAACGAGGCGACATACCGCGTGGAAGTGCGGCGCACTTACCTGCATGAGCTGGGACATTACCTCGGATTGGACGAGGACGATCTCGAACTTCGCGGCCTGGAATAGGCGATCGTTTCGCTCTTGGAATCTCCCGGCAATTTGTTAGCCTGGGCGCATGAAAACCTTGGCATGCCTCTTGGCGGTTGCCGGTCTCCTGTTTGCGGGATGTGGAAGCAAGTCCAATACGAAACAGGCCGGAACCAATGCACCGGTCGCGGAAGGCAATCCGTTGACGGCGCCCGCGGACTACCTGGGGGCGATGGGCCGCGCGAAGAAACTCGCCGAGCGCACGGTCGACCTGAATGCGATCAATCAGGCGGTGCAGCTCTTTTACGCGCAGGAGGATCGTTTTCCCAAGACTCTCAAGGAACTCGTCGACCAACGCTATTTGCCTCAGCTGCCCGAGGCCCCGGCGGGCATGCGGTTCGTGTATAATCCCCAGACGGGACAGGTCGGAGTGGTCCGGGAGGCCGCCTCACCACCGGCTCGCTGATGATTCATGGCTGTTTGCATCCCGGAGTGGCGGGCGGCGCCCGGAATCCCACCTTTTTTATATGGTTGAACAAATTGTCATTTTAGACTTCGGTTCTCAATACACGCAGGTGATTGCAAGGCGCATTCGCGAGTGCAAGGTCTACTGCACCATCGTGCGATATGACACGCCGGCGGCGGAACTGGCCGCCATGGAACCGAAGGGTTTGATCCTTTCAGGGGGGCCTTCCAGCGTGTATGCCGGGAACGCTCCCTTGCCGGATCCCGGGATTTTTGGACTGCCCGTGCCGATTCTGGGGATCTGCTATGGCTTGCAGCTGATCGCCCAATACCTGGATGGCAAGGTGGAAGCCGGTCAGAAGCGCGAATACGGCAAGAGCCTCCTGACGGTCAAGGACTCATGTTGCGAGCTGTTTCGCGGATTGCCGGATGTCCTGCAGGTCTGGAATTCCCATGGGGACAAGCTGACCCGGATGCCCCGGGGATTCAAGGCGGTGGCCGTCACCGAGAACTCGGATTTCGCCGCGATCGAACATCGTGGACGCAAGTGCTTTGGCCTTCAATTTCATCCGGAAGTCGTGCATACCCCGAAAGGCAAGGAGATCATCCGAAATTTTGTTCATCGTGTCTGTGGTTGCGGGCGGCAATGGACCATGCGCCGTTATCGGGATCAGGCGGTGGAACAGATCCGCGCACAGGTGGGCGCCGAGCGGGTGATCCTTGGGTTGAGCGGAGGGGTGGACTCGAGCGTTGCCGCCGCCTTGCTGCACGAGGCCGTGGGAGATCAACTCACCTGCATTTTTGTCAACAACGGCCTCCTGCGAGCCCGGGAAGCGGAGATTGTCCAGGAGGTTTTTGGACGCAATTTCCGCGTCAAACTCCAATACGAAGACGCTTCGGAGCTCTTTCTGAAACGCCTCGGGCGCGTGACGGATCCCGAGCGAAAGCGCAAGATCATTGGCCGGAGTTTCATTGAAGTCTTTGACGCGGCAACCCGGAAGGCGGGCCAGGCGCGGTTTCTGGCCCAAGGCACCCTCTATCCCGATATCATCGAGTCCGTGCCCATCGCCGGAAATCCAGCCGCCCTGATCAAGAGCCATCACAATGTTGGCGGACTGCCGCGCCGAATGAAATTTGAACTGGTCGAACCGCTCAAGTGTTTGTTCAAGGACGAGGTTCGCGAACTGGGGCTGGAATTGGGATTGCCCAAGGAGATTGTCTTTCGCCAGCCTTTTCCAGGACCGGGGCTGGCGGTGCGCATCCTGGGAGAAGTCACCGCCGACCGCCTGGAAATCCTCCGGAATGCCGATGCCATCGTTGTTCAGGAAATGAAAGAAAGCGGATGGTATTATAAAACCTGGCAGAGTTTTGCGGTGCTTTTGCCGGTCCGCAGCGTTGGGGTGATGGGGGATGAACGGACCTACGATTACACGATCGCCTTGCGGATTGTCGATTCCCAGGATGGCATGACCGCCGACTGGGTCCGAGTGCCCTATCCTTTGCTGGAAAAGATATCGAACCGAGTCATCAACGAAGTCAAGGGGGTCAATCGGGTGTGCTTCGACGTATCCAGCAAGCCTCCCGCCACGATCGAGTGGGAGTAGTCAGTCCAACCTTTGGATGCATCCTGTCGCCAAGGCGCCAGCAATTCTGCCCAGGAACCGCTCGTTTCGGAGGGCCGAGATACACGAGGCCCTCGAATCCAATTTTGGGGACTTGCGGCGCTCGTCCCTCCGAGGTTCATGGGCGCCAGGCGCAGAATCGCTGGACTTGATCGCGATTCCGAGGTTAGGATCGCCGGCTGTTTGACCGGTCAACCTGCTGCGATGAGCGCGGGACGGTTTTGAGTCGTTTGAATCATGAAACTAAGCATCATTGGTGTCCCGGGAATCCCCCTGGGAAAGCACAACGTGAAAGATCCGCGCCTGGACCAGGTTGACAAGTTGGTGGAGGCCGATAAGAAGGCCTATCTCCAGATTGACGCTGTCGGAGAAGAGGAGATGGCTACGGCGGACGCATTTCTGGTGTCCTCCGAACGAAAGCCGGATCTCATTCTGCAAGACCTCGAATTCATTGAGACCCGGCTGGGGCGCGAGCCTGAGGAGGCGGAGAAACGGGCGCTGTTGAGACTCCGATCGGTTTTGGAGAACGAACAATGCGTGTCTGAGGCCGGATTGACCGAGGCCGAACAGGCTGTGCTTGCCGCCCATGCCTTCGTGACTACCAAACCGATCGTAGTGGCGACTCCCGCGGATTTGGAGAAACCCGAGATGCTCATCGTTCGGGCTTACCGCGAGAGTGGGTTCATCAGTTTCCTTACCGTCGGGGGAAAGGAGAATCGCGCCTGGAAGATTCGTCAGGGCGCCACCGCCTGGGAAGCGGCTGGCGTCATCCATTCGGACATCCAAAAGGGCTTTATCCGGGCCGAGGTCATCAGCTTCGAAGATCTCATCCAGGCAGGTGGAGAAACCCAGGCCAAGCGGGCCAACAAACAGCGTCTTGAAACCAAATCTTATGTGATCCGGGACTACGACATCGTGAATTTCCGGTTTAACAAGACCTGACGAAGCGGCGGCACAAAGATTGCCTCACAGGGCTAATTCGTGGCGGGAGGACGAAGAGGGCTCAAGGGGAGGGCCGGGAGGCTCGCTTTGCCTTGGGCCCGTTGAAGACTGAGCACGGCAGGTTCAAAACCGGGCCGGAGCCGCAGGGCTTCCTCAAAGTTCTTGATAGCGTCGTTGGTCTTTCCCTGCCGCATCTGGCTGTTTCCAAGATTGATGTAAGCCTCGACGTACTCCGGGGTGAGGCGGATGGCTTCGACAAAACAATTGATGGCTTCCTCGGTTCTCCCGATCCGCGCGAGGACAGTGCCGAGGTTATTATGAGCCGACGCGTGGTCGGGCATGGCTTGGAGCGCATGATGGAAGTGATCGATCGCCTCGTCATAACGTCCCAGGTTGGCCAAAAGATTCCCGAGATTGTTATGGGCTTCGGCATATTGGGGAAGGAGGCGAATGGCTTCGGTGTAATGATGGACAGCCTTATCGAACTCCTGGCGCCGCGTGTAGACAATGCCCAGATTGAAGTGGGCGTCCTCGTCCTCGGGCGCTAGGGAGTTGGCTTGCCTGTAACGTTCGAGCGCTTCATCGACTTTGCCTTGCCGAAGCAGATCGTTGCCTTCGTTGACATATTGACGCGCAAGATCGGCATTGCCTGTGGCTAAGGAATCATTGTGGTTGGTGTTACCGAGTGAAAGCGATGTTTCAGATGGCGCAAACGTCGAGGGCAGGCGGTTTTCCCGCCAATACACGACGGCCATCATCAGCAGGAGCAACGCGGCGATCGTGCTGCTCCAAAACCAACCGCGCTTCAGCAAGGATTGCGGCTGAAAACGTTTCCCTGATTTCGCGGTCGCATCCGGCGAGGAACGGCGACGATGGTGTCGAGCGGAACTCATTAAAAACGAGTGTAGATAAACTGCAGGCTGACTGCAAGACGGCGCGCGAATCAACGCCAATCAAGACGGGCTCAATATGAAGGCCCTGAAACATTTGGAAAACCGATGGAATTTCCGGAAACACGCTTGCCAGAAGGCCCTTGAGGTTTATGATGCGTGCCAAGTTGACACGGCATGTGGGGACGACGTCCGCGAGAATGGCATGATAAGATCGTTTGCATTTACCACGCAGGGAAGATTGCACAGCAAGGACTTGGAAGTCTTTCTGATGCCCACTTTGCTGGCGGATACCAACCTGTTTCTATGGGTGGATCTGGAGGCGGCGACTCCCGAGGAAACGCGGTGCTGCCTGGAGGACGTTTTTCATTTTCATCCGCTGTCCATTGAGGACTGTGTCAACGTGAGTCCCTCTCCCAAGGTTGAGGAGTATCAGCCCAAAGAAGACGACCGTTTTGCGCCGTATCTATTCATGGTGATTCACGCGGTGGACTACAGTCGCAAAGACGGAGTTTTTGCGACCAGCGAGCTGAATTTCTTCCTGGGAAGGAACTTTCTGGTGACCTATCACACGGTGGCGTTGCGGGCCATCCAAATGACAGAGGAACGCTGCATTCGGAGCAATATTCACATTGCCAGGGCTCCGGACCGGTTGGCGTATAATCTTTTGGATGTGATTATTGACAACTACAAGCCCGCCTTGGAGGAGCTTTCCCTAGAAATTGCGGATCTGGAGAACCAGGTGCTGGAGAATCCGAGCAAAGGGACCCTAAACAAGATCATTCAGACCAAGAAGGAGGTCCTGCACTTGCGTCAGATCATTGGACCGCAGCGCGAGGTGTTGGCGAGGTTTGCGCGGGGGGATTTCAAGCTGATCCGGGCGCATCTCGTGCCTTATTACCGGAATGTATACGATGGATTGTTTCACATTTCCGAGCTGGCTCAGGCTTATATGGACTCCCTGACCAACATTCTTCAAGTCTACTTGAACATGTCATCGAACCAGACGAGCGAGGTGGTGAAGTTGCTCACCCTCATTACGGTGGTGACCACACCGATCATGATGATTGGGACCTGGTATGGGATGAATTTCCGCACCATGCCGGAAATTGACGCGCGTTATGGTTACATCGTGGCGATCGTCGTGACCTTGATCAGCACCGTGACAACCTATTGGTATTTCAAGAAGAAGAAATGGTTTTAGTCTTTGATATAGCATTCTGGTTGAGTTAGTTGGCCTCGAGTTTCATCGCGCATGCCGAGTTTGAAATCCAGTTTTTTTGACAAGGTATTGGGGCGGATTGATCGTCTCCATACGGAGGGGCTTCAGGCTGTGGTTCAGCGTTTGGCGAGGGAACGCAGCTTTTTGGAGACGCTTTTTAACACAATCGAGGATGGGATTGTGGTCGTGGACAAGGCGGGTCGAATTCTTTACTACAACCAGGCGGCGACCCGGCTGCTGGGATTGACCGCCGAGACGATTGAGGGCCACGGCATCAACCGATTCATGCCGGATCTGGATTGGGAAACCCTGTTTGAAGAAGATCTTGCGGGGGGCAATCGAATCCGCCGGCACGAACTGGAGGTGCATTATCCGCGGGAACGTTTCCTGCGGGTCTATGCGGCGCTCCTGGACGAAGAGATCCTTGGCGCTCGGGGACTGGCCTTGATACTTCACGACGCCACCGAACTGCGGCAACAGACCTTTGAGGTGATCGAAAGTGAGCGATTGCAGGCCCTGACGCTGTTGGCGGCCAGTGTCGCCCATGAAATCGGCAATCCCCTGAACGCGCTCAACATCCATCTGCAGCTCATGGAGCGTGAATTACGCAAGATGCGGCAAGGTTTGGGTGCGACCGCGCCGCCGGCAGGCGTTAAGGCCGCCCGGAAACGGTCTTCCTGGGCCAAGGATTTCCACGAGAGCGATGAAGGAGCGCGGCGGCTAGCCGAATATCTTCAGGTGGCCAAAGGGGAGATCTCGCGCCTGGACTATATCGTCACCCAGTTTTTGCAGGCCATTCGGCCGAGCCCCATGCGCATGAAACTGGCGAACTTGAATGAAGTGATCGGGGAGACTCTGGAGTTGTTGCGGCCGGAGCTTGAAAATCGTGGGCTCGTGGTCAAGGTGCGTCTGGCCCGGCAGCTGCCGTTAGGTCCCCTGGATGTGGGGCAGGTGAAACAGGTATTGGTCAATCTGATCAAGAACGCCATGCAGGCGATGACTCGGGGAGGGGTTTTAACGGTGGAATCCGGCGAAGCCAAGGAGGGGGTGTGGGCCAGCATAGGCGACACCGGCGGGGGAATCCCGCAGGAAAAAATCCAGCGCATTTTCGAACCGTTCTACACCACAAAAGAGAAGGGAACAGGATTGGGATTGATGATTGTGCAGCGCATTGTGCGCGAGCACGGCGGCCGGATGGATATCGAGAGCCGTGTGGGGCAGGGGTCGACATTCCGGGTTTGGTTTCCTGTGCGCGAGCCGCAACCGCGATTGCTGGAGGCGCGTCTGCATGATTAAGCCGGCTGTATTAATTGTGGATGACGAGCGTCCGACTCGGGAGGGCTTGAGGGCCGCCCTGGAGGAACAGTATGATGTGTATGTGGCCGAGGATGCCGCCTCCGCGATGGAATTGCTCGAGCGGGAGAGCTTTGCGGTCTTGTTGACCGATCTGCGGTTGCCGAAGGAGGACGGGATGAAGCTGATCGGCCGGGCCAAGTCCCTGGCCAAGCCGCCCATCTGCATTTTGATGACCGCTTATGGTTCGGAAGACGTGGCCGTGGAAGCGATGAAGCGCGGAGCGGATGATTACATCGCCAAGGGGCGGATGCAGATTGACGAATTGGAGATGCGGATCGGCCGTGCCTTGCGCCAGCAGAATCTGGAAGCGGAAAACCGGAGCCTCCGACAGCAGCTTCAGGTTCGCTTTGGGATTGAAAATATCGTCGGCGAATCCCCCGTCATGAAGGAAGTGCTGGAGACGGTCACCCAGGTCGCTCCGAGCCGGGCGACCGTTCTTGTGCTGGGCGAAAGCGGCACCGGAAAAGAACTGATTGCCAAGGCCATTCACCAATTGAGTCCGAGAGCCGCTCAACCGATGGTGACGGTGCATTGTGCGGCCCTGGCGCCGACCCTTCTGGAGAGCGAATTATTTGGCCATGAAAAAGGCGCTTTTACCGGGGCGCACGAACGTCGCATCGGCCGATTCGAGCAGGCCCAAGGAGGCACTCTGTTTCTGGATGAAATCGGCGAAATCGACGCTTCCATCCAGGTAAAACTGCTTCGCTTTTTGGGAGAACGAACCTTCGAACGTGTCGGTTCAAACCGAACCCTCACCGCCGATGTGCGGTTGATCGCGGCAACCAATAAGAATCTGCCGGACTTGGTCAAGGCCGGTTCTTTTCGGGAGGATTTGCTCTACCGGTTGAAGGTGGTTGAAATCATCCTCCCGCCGTTGCGCGAAAGAAAAGAAGACGTGCCGATGCTAGCCCAACGGTTTCTCGTCGAATTTGCCGGGGAAAACGGGAAGTCCGTCGCCGGATTTGCCCCTGAGGTCATCGAGCAATTCCTTCGTTACCCTTGGCCCGGCAATGTCAGGGAATTACGCACGGCTGTTGAACACGCGGTCGTTCTCTGCCGAACCGACCAGATCCAGCTTCGAGATCTGCCGGCCAGCCTGCGCCAGCCAATGGCCGCCGATTCGGGCCAGGAAATGCACAGACTCTTCAATCAAGACAATTTGACGGTTCACGAGGCGGAAAAACAGTTGATCATCCACGCGCTGAAAGAGGCTAATGGGAATCGAACTGCCGCCGCGAAAAAGGTCGGCATGAGCCGCCGCACCTTGCATCGCAAACTACATACTTACCACTTGGAAGGATTCTAAAATGGCTGGTTTACAGGAGTTTATTCACAAAATCGAACTGGGGGAAGGCGCCAAGGTCATCAAATGGATCACGGTGATTCTGGGGTTCGTCGGATTGGCGGTGGCCTACGATATCCAGGAACAACAGTGCTTTGTGAATCCGGAAGCCATGGAAGCCGGGCAATTGGCCCGGAATCTGGCCGAAGGCCGGGGATACTCCACCCATTTCATTCGGCCTCTCAGCATGCAACTGATCCAGCAAAGGCGCGGAGACAACGATGCCCTGATCAAGACCGCGCATCCGGATCTGGCCACGCCGCCGCTCTATCCGGTCCTGCTGGCCGGGTTGATGAAAGTGGCGCCGTTCCAGTGGGACATTCCACGGGAGACCACCTTTTTCCATTATCAGCCTGAGATCGTGATAGCCGTCGCCAACCAAGTCCTGTTTATGCTGGCAATCTGGCTTGTATACTGCCTGGGCAAACGGATGTTCGACGCTTTTGTGGGTGGGCTTAGCGCCTTGATTATGGCGGGCTCGCTCCTGTTTTGGCGCTTCAGTGTTTCCGGTTTGTCCACCATGCTGTTGGTGGTGATCTTTCTGGGATTGGTCTGGGGCCTGGCGCGCCTTGAACAGGGAACGCGGGAGCCCCAGCACGGAGGTTTTTGGTTCTTGTTCTGGTCGGCTGTGGTGGGGGGATTAACGGCTTTAGGGGGGCTGACGCGCTATGCTTTCGCCTGGATGATTATCCCTGTGGTGGCCTTTCTGGTCCTGTTTTTTCCGCAACGCCGATTCTTCATGACCTTGGCTGCCTTGACCGTTTTTATCGGGCTGATGGCGCCCTGGATCACGCGCAACTATCAAGTAAGCGGGACCTTCTTCGGGACCGCCGGGTATGCGGCGGCTCAGGATACCACCCTCGCGCTGCAAAGCACCCGGTTGGAGCGGTCCCTGGGCGAGGAACTTGACAAAGTCAGCCAGCTCGAACTCCAGGACTACAGCAAGAAGCTCCTGATCAATGCCAGCCAGATCGTGCAGAACGATTTGCCCAGACTGGGCGGGAATTGGATCAGCGGCCTCTTTCTGGTGGGACTTTTGGTGGCGTTCAACAGCCCCACTGTGGCCCGCGTTCGATATTTCCTGCTCATGTCCTTGCTGCTGATGGTGGTCGTCCAGGCGATCGGTCGAACGCATTTGAGCACCCTGGTGCCGGACGTGAACTCCGAGAACCTGCTCGTGGTCCTGGCCCCGCTCGTTTTTCTTTACGGAGTCAGCTTGTATTCCGTGCTTGTGGACCAGATCGAAGTGGCCTTTCCACGGGCTACAGCGGCGATTTCCACCTTTGTTCTCGCTGTGGCAAGCTTGCCTCTGATCCTGGTGTTTCTCCCGCCCAAGTCGTTTCCCGTCGTCTATCCCCCTTACTTTCCGCCGCTGATTCAGCAAATCGGCGGATGGTACAACGAGGATGAACTCACGATGAGCGATATGCCTTGGGCGGTCGCCTGGTATGGGGGACGGGACTGTCTGTGGTATACGCAGAACCCTCAAGAGGCGTTTTTCAAAATCAACGATTTCCAGAAACCAGTCAAAGCCTTGTATCTGACGCAGCTCAGCCTGGATGGCAAATTCCAGTCGCAGCTGGTCAAGGGCGACGACCGTCCCTGGGGCCGGTTTGCGCTGGAAGTGCTCCTGACAAGCAAAGTGCCTTCCGGCTTTCCTTTGCGGACCGCTTTGTCCGTGATCTTGCCCGAGCAGATCCTGCTTGCCGACCGGGAGCGATGGAATGTCCCTGAGAAGTAAGGGCATGGAAGCTGATTTTTTAACGATTTGTGTTTGACAACCCCCGGTTGAGAACGTAAAAAATGATCATCTTTTCTAGGAAGCTGATCTTGGGCGAATTGAGAGAAAAAAGTATCGTTATGAAAAAAATAATTACTTCTGCGAGTATAATTGCCCTGGGCACAGTGGGGCTCCACGCTGCTTATGCGCCCGGCCTGACCACCACGGAGAAGTCCAAGTTTTGGAGCGTTTCCGCCACTCTGCGCGGATTCTACGATGACAACTACATGACTCAACCGTCAGGACCGGCGGAGCGAGATAGTTTTGGTGTGGAGGTCAGTCCGGCCCTCACCCTCAATTTCCCGATGGATCAAACCCTCATCTCCGCCGGCTATATTATGGGCATGCGGTGGTATGAGGATCGAGACGAGGATTCCGCCGATTGGACCCACCAGGTCAGTCTGCTCATGAACCACGCCTTTTCAGAGAACTATAAACTGAAAGTCAGCGAATCGTTCGTGATCGGCCAAGAGCCCGGATTGATGAATGCGGGCGCATTCCTGGTCCAAAAAATGCGCGTGCCGGGCAACAATATCATGAATGCCGCAGGCATCGATTTTGACGCCCAGCTGTCGCGCCTGTTCAGCCTCCTGGTCGGCTACGCCAATAATCTGTATGATTACGATCCGGATGGTGATGACAGCTATTCGGCTTATTTGGATCGGCTCGAGCACATGGCGACAGTCAACCTGCGTTATCAGGCCCTGCCAAACACCATCGGTATCCTCGGGTACCAGTTTGGCGTTCTGGATTACACCAGCGATTACACGATTGGCGGAATAGATTCTGATTATCGCAACAGCTACTCCCATTACTTCTACCTGGGCGTCGATCAAACCTTCACGCCGGAATTGATGGGGTCTATACGCTTGGGCGGTCAGTTCACAGATTACAATAACCTTCCGAGCGACGCGGATGCAGATGATACGGATCTGACGCCGTACGCCGATGCCAGCATCACTTGGGCGTACAATGAAGGCAGCAATGCCCAACTCGGTGTCAAGTACTCGCGCATCGCGTCGGACATGGCTTCTTTGGATCAATCCGCGCTTTCCATTTACGGATCGATTAATCACGCCTTCACGGCTAAACTCCGCGGCAGTTTGCTGGCTCAGTACCAGAACTCCGAGTTCAACGAAGGCCCGATGGATTCTGCCACGGATGATTACTTCCTGGTGGGCGCGAACCTGTCCTATCAGATCAGCCGCTACCTGGCGACCGAAGTGGGTTACAACTTCGACAGCCTCGATTCCGATGTTGACGGCCGCGAATTTGATCGCAATCGCGTATACCTGGGAATTCGCGCCTCTTATTAATACTTTAAACTAAAATGCATTGAGGAGGCTGGATGAAGAAATCTAGCCTCCTTTTTTTTGATCATGGAAAACTTTCAGGCAAATCCTCCTCCCGAAAACCAACTGCACTTCCTCGATTACTGGCGGATCATCCGGATTCGTAAGACGGTGATCATGGCGGTGTTCTTGCTGGTTGTTATCACCACCACCGCCGTCACCTATATCCTGCCCAAGTCCTATTCGAGCACGGTCCGGATCCGTGTCGAGAAGGATATCACCGATATTCCCGGACTGTTTGAGCGCCAGACGGTCACTTCCTACGATCCTTATTTCCTTCAGACCGAGTTTGAAGTCATCCAATCCAAGGCCGTCCTCTATAACGTCATCAGCAACCTGGACCTCTGCTCTTACTTCGCCAAACGTTTTAACATCGAAAACAAACTGGAGACCAACGAGACATTCCTGCTGCTGAAAAAGCAGATCGATGTCCGGCAATACCGCAATACATCGATCATCGAGATCCGGGTTTTCAACGAAGACAAATACCAAGCCGCGCGAATCGCCAATGAAATTGCCTCGCAATACCGCACCAATCGTATGGCGCAGCGAGAGCAGTCCTCCGAACGCGGCATTGAAAAGCTCAACCAAGAGATGGATGTCCGGGATAAGGAGGTGGTTGCCGCGCAAAAACTCGTGAGTGATTTGCGAACCAAACACATGATCCCAGATTTCATCGCGGAAGGAGACAGCCCCGCCCCAACCTTGGATGCCGAGACGGTGAGGAAACTCGAGACCGATCGACTCCTAGCCGAGAACAACTACATCCAGTATAGCGAGTTACTGAGCACACTGACCAATCGTCCCATCGAATCCCTCCGGGACATTGTTCCGGTCATGTGGCCGAATGATCGTCAATTGGAGGATTTGTTGCTTACGAGCGCGCAAAGGCACCAGGAACTGACCGCGCTATTGCAGGATAGATCGATGGAAAATCCTGATGTTCAGCGTGTTCAGCAAGCCATTAATACCGTGGATCAACTCATTGAAAGCCGTTTAAGAGGGATTGTTGATGGCTTACAGAACAAGGCCAAGACTGCCAAAGGTCAAATCGACGCCATCGTAAATCAGTTGGAGGAAGCCAAGCGAAAGGACAATACCAACGCGACAGTTTACGCGCCTTATTTTGAGGCTAAACGCGATTTGAAGCGCCTGCAGCAATACCGCGATGCTCTCTCCTTGAAGATCTTCCAGGAGACCGTCGACAAGTCGCTCCCCAAGACCTCGAGTGTGGATATCATCGACTGGGCGGAACCGGCCATAAAACCGTTACGGCCCAACATTCCTCTGAACATCGCGTTAGGTGTGATTGTGGGTTTAATCGTTGGCGTTGGATTGGCCTTCTTCATCGAGTATCTCGATACCAGCGTCAAGACCATCGATGATGTTGAGCGGGCCCTCCAAGCCCCCGTTTTGGGGGTCATACCCCAGAATGTCGGCAACCTGCTCGACGAAGGCCCGGAAAGCCCGCATGCCGAGGCTTATCGGGTTTTGCGCACCAACCTGCTGTTCTCCCGCAAGAACGAACGTCTGAACAGCATTACCGTCGTCAGCGGCGGCGCCGCCGAAGGCAAGTCCACGACCGTCTTCAACTTAGCCTGCATTTTTGCCCAGTCCGGTCAGCGAATCCTGCTGGTCGACTCCGACCTGCGCCGTCCGAGCCTCCACAAGTTTCTGCGGATTTCCAACTCGATTGGCTTGACCAATTATCTGCTCAAGCAAAACTCTCTCGAGGAAGTGATTCAGACCACGACGTTCACCAACCTGGACTTCCTGCCGAGCGGCAAGTTGCCGAGCAGTTCGATGGGCATCCTGAACTCAACCCGGATGAAGGATTTCATCAACGAAGTGAAACAGCGATACGATGTCGTGTTTTTTGATTCGCCTCCCATCATGGGCGTCAGCGACGCCTCCGTGCTGGCGAGCGGTGTTGATATGGTTTTGCTCGTCGTGCAATATCGCAAGTATCCGCAATTGATGACCTTGCGCGCCAAACAGATGGTGGAAAAGGTCGGCGGCAATCTTCTGGGGATCGTGCTCAACAACATCAATATCTCCCAGGATTCCTATTACTACTACTACAGCGGTTACTATTACGATTATTACTACACCAAGAAGGACGAGGACGGCTCGAAACGGACGAAGTCCAGGAAGAACGGCGAGACGGGGACCGAGCAGGCCAAATTGGAGATCAAACAGAAATATTAATTGCCTTCAAGTCTCTGGTTTATTAAGGATATCCGGATATGAACAAGTTGCTTCGCCATGCCGTCTTTGAGGGCGCCCTCCTGTCATGCTTGCTCGGGATTCTCTTGTTGACCGGTTGCAGCACACCTGGGCCTGCCTCCGAAGAACCCTTGGCTGCCACTGCCGCCGTGAGCGCCGCCCGCGACGGAGATGATATTCTCCGAGAGAATGATCTGGTCAGCATCGTGTTTTCAGGAATACCCAATCCCCCCGATCGCCATGACGAACGGATCAGCGCCAGCGGTCAGATTACGCTCCACCTGGTGGGAACGATCACCGCCGGGGGAAAGACCCCGGCCCAATTGCAGGAGGAGATTCACAAGGCTTATGTCCCGAGGTTTTTCAACCGCCTCGTGGTCACCGTCCAGACCGAAAATCGATTCTTCTTTGTCTCCGGCGAGGTCAAAAATCCGAGCCGGTTGGTTTACGCGGGCGGCATGACCGTGCTGAAGGCGATTGCCGCCGCGGGTGATTTTACGGATTTCGCCAACAAGAAGACAGTGCTGCTCACCCGGCAGGACGGACGAAAATTTGTGATCAACACCCGTGACGCGCGGAAGAAGCCCGAGTTGGATCTTCCGGTGGTTCCCGGGGATGTCATCTACGTTCCCAAACGCAAGATCTAGATGGTTCTGCTTGGCATTCTGAGCGGACGCATGGCGGGTCAGTTCCTTCGAGCCCGCCGTTTTCCTTTTCGGGTCGGACGCGGCGTCGCGATGGACGCGCGCTTCGAGGACGAAGGCGTGTGGGACTTTCACCTGGAGCTGGCCTGGGATCGACGCAAAGGCTTTTGGGCGCGCCGCCAGGGCGAAGCTCTGGCTACCATCAACGGCCAACCCTTTCAGGATCAACTGCTGCGAAATGGCGATTTGATCGGCATGGGCGCCGTTCAACTCCGGTTCTCGCTGAGTGAAACCGTCTATCGTAATCCCGCCTGGCGTGAATCCATGGTTTGGATCCTATTGAGCGCCGTGTTGATTGCCGAGCTTGGCCTGGTATACGCTCTGACCGCGCTTTTCCTTCGCTGAACGTCTCGAGGAAAATCCGGATGTCGCGCGCCTCCGGTCCCCCCCCCGGAATTTTCCCGGAGGCGGATCCGAGCGAACAGGGGCAGGCGGTGGATTTATATTATTGACAAAAACAAAGTATTTATATTAGTGATTAATTGAAGGAGAAAAAGCTATGCCTCCGAAGAACACAGAAAAGAGTGCCGGAACCGAGGAGAAAGCGGCCGAGAACGCCCGCTTGGAAGCCGCGCGCAGGCGGGATTTGGAATCAGCCATTGCCAGCATCACCAAATCGTATGGCGAAGGCAGCATTATGCGTTTGGGGGACGCGCATGCCCGACTGAAGATCGAGGTCATACCGACGGGGGCTTTGGCGGTGGATCTGGCCTTGGGGGTCGGCGGACTGCCGCGGGGACGGGTGGTTGAAATTTTCGGCCCCGAGTCTTCCGGGAAAACGACCTTGATGCTGCATGTGATCGCCAACGCGCAGAAGGCGGGCGGATTGGCGGCATTTATTGACGCCGAGCATGCTCTCGATCCGGCCTATGCCAAGAGGCTGGGGGTGAACCTCGATGAACTGCTGGTCTCGCAGCCGGACAGCGGAGAGGAAGCGCTGTCGATCTGCGAGACTCTGGTCCGATCCAACGCCCTGGATGTGATCGTGATTGACTCGGTGGCGGCCTTGGTGCCGAAGGCCGAATTGGAAGGAGAGATGGGGATGGCGACCATGGGGATGCAGGCCCGGCTGATGAGCCAGGCGCTGCGCAAACTGACGGCGATCATCAACAAGGCGAAAACCACCTGCGTATTCACCAACCAGATCCGGGAGAAGGTCGGCGTGATGTTTGGCAATCCCGAGACCACTCCGGGAGGGAAGGCACTGAAGTTCTACGCCAGCGTGCGCCTGGACATTCGCCGAAAAGACGTCATCAAGGACTCGGCCGGCAACGTGGTGGGCAACCACGTCAAGGTGAAGATCGTCAAGAACAAGGTTGCACCCCCTTTTACCGAGGCCGAGTTTGACATCCTTTATAACCAGGGGATTAACAAGGAAGGCAGTATCCTCGATGTCGGTGTCGAGTGCGGCGTCGTCGACAAAAAAGGCGCTTGGCTGCAATTCGCCGGAGAGCTGGTGGGCCAGGGGAAGGATGCGGCTCAGAAGACTCTCCAGGAAAAACCGGATCTTACCCGGAAAATCGTCGAGGCTATCCTCCTCAAACGCAATCCACCGGTGACCACTTAGTGGGGCATCTCCTCAATCGCTATACATTCGCCGCGAGAGATTTCCCGAGCAAATCAGGCGCGAGTAACGCGCATACCCGTAGGGTTCAGGAGCGAGCAACGAAGTGTGGGCGGAAAAGAAGTGGCGCCCTGCGGGTTGCGCGGAGTTTGGTCTGCGGCTGATCCTTCGGACACAGCCGCTCTCCGAAGTGCCGCTCCAGAGCTAAGGTTCGACGAAATCTTTCGCGGAGCGGATGCTTGGTTCCATGCCGCGGACGATTGGCATGGCGCGGGCAATGGTGTTCTGTTCGGTTTGGCCTGGAAAGGGTTTCATGACGACGCGGACAGCAGCGACGACTTCGCCGTTGCGATCGTGCAAGGGCAGAGTGGCCGACACCGTATTCTTGGTGCGCCCGGTGTAGGTGACGTCGCGTCCGATGACATCCCGTTCCACGCTGGTTCCCGCTTCGCCGACCTCCTGGGGCTGGTCGCTGGCAACCAGTTCCAGCTTCGGAGGATCCCCACGATAGGCAAACACTTTTAATCCCAACAACCGCGGATTCTTTTGCATGGATTCACGGACCAGGATCTGCGCCAGGGTTTCACGCGGGGTGAACCGAATCCTGGTATCGGTGAAGTGGCTGATTGAGTCGGACTTGGTCCACAAACCGATCCGGCCGCTGGTGAAAGAGTAATCGGTGATGAGCGGTATGGCTTCTTTGCCGTTGAGCTTGCATCGGATGGTGTTTCCCTGACATTCGACCGACAACTCATGCCACGTTCCGCTCGGGATGGGAATCTCCGGCCCGATGGGTTGGCTTCGTGTGCCATTGACAAATTTGTAGAACCTCAGGTTGTTGCCGAGCGAGCTGGCTCGGACAACGTAGTAGTTGTTCGGATCTTGAACTCGAAAAGCCAGGCCGGCCATTCGTTCTTTGGTTCCTGACACCGTCTGAAAACGAGTGGACAGAACAAAATCCCCGTAGACCTCCTTGCCGAGGAGGAGAAGGGGGAAGTGTTCATCGGTGGGATCACTGGCCAATTGGGCCAGCACAGCCCGTTTGTTGCTGATGACAGCGTTGGTAACCGACAGTTGCGAGGAGGCCGGCCCTTCAACCAGCACCACTTTCCATTCACCCGGTTTACCCAAGCCGGTGACCGTGCTTTCGAATTCCTTGGGCTGGCTGTTGATGGCGAACTGGCTGAAATCAAAAACACGCTCGGCCGCAGCCATCCCGCCAGTCAGGCAAAGGCCCAGGATCCAAGACAAAAACAATCGCATATCCGAGTTTGTGCCAAAACCGCCGGGCATGGCAACCTTGGAATGTGCGCTCATGGCACTCGGATCCGGAATGGATCTCGATCGATCCAATAGCGAATTCATTTGCTCTGTGAGCTTGGGGACTTGATGCGGGCGCAAGACAGATCAAATAGCCCTGCCAGGGATAGCCTGTGGCAGTGGAAAGACAACGGCCTCCGCATGCCTTACCCTCGAGGCGTGTCGCGCTTATTTTTTCAGTCGGAAAAAGCCCTGTTTTCCGGATGCGGGCAGCGTGACGGAATAATTCGTGGCATCGGACGTTGCGGGCTGGCTGACTGCAATCCAGTTGGTGGCGGGTATCACGAGGCTGTTCTCGAGTTGAAAGCCGCTTTTGGCCTTTGGCCAGGAGAGGAGAATGTTGGTCTGGAATCGGCTAATCGATAAGACGGGGGGTGTGGTGTCGGAATCTGGATTGACATAACTGGCGAGGAACTGGGATGGAATCTGCTCGATGACGTCTCCCCCTTGGCCGGGTCTTTTCCATGCCACTTCGAGGTGATCATTGCCATCGGCTTCCTTATGAACGGCTTCGATATAGTATCGCTCGCCTTCGACCAGGTGGATTGGAGCGGACGCCTGGTTATCGAACTTGTTCCATTCGAGAGGAGCGGTGGGGCCTTCGACAAAGGCCAGCGTGACTTTGCCCAGAGGATTGCTGTCACTGCTGAGACGAAGTTCAGCCGTCTCGTCCGCGGCGACATAGAACACGTAAACACCGGTGGCGGGGGGGATCAAGTAACCTGAGATCCGCTGGCCGTATTCATCTCCGATATTTTCGGGAATCTGAAAACCGTCGAGAACAGTCTGGGAGTCCCACCGACCCAGGACGTATTTCTCGGTGCTTTCCAGGTCCATCACACTGGAACCGGGAATGTTCAGATACAACTCGCGTTGGACGTAGCCTCTGGCGAGACTGAAGGCGGAGAACGAGAGGCTCGCATCGTTGGCGATTGGCAAGCCACTCGCATCGGCCACGTTTCGAATGGTAAGGGTGTAGCGGACACCTTCAGCTTGCAAGCCGGTGTTGAGGATGACATTCGTGCCCGTCGCATCGAGGGAAGCGCTGTTGACCGTGATTTGACCGTCCAAGGTGTAGTTGGCTGGATTCTGGGCGGAGATGGGATCCAGGGGTTCGGAGAAACTGATCGTAATGGTATCGAGAGAGGGGCTGCCAACGGCGGCAAGCGCAAGGGGAGGAAGGTTGTCGGGTTGAACCGTGAGGAGCGCTTCGGCCCCAATCAGGCTGGTGAATCCAGGGACCGTAACCATACAGCGATATTTCCGGTTGCCGTCGGAAAGGCGGACGGCGGGAATGACATATTGAGCCAGATTGGCGCCCGGAATATCCACGCTGTCCACCTGCCACTGATAAAAGACATTTCCTGGGTTCGGGATGCTGTTGGTCACAGACACAGCAAAGGTCACCGGTTGGTTTTCGATGACCGTTTGCGATTCCGGATTGCTGGAAAAGCCGATGGGGACGACGTTGCCGTTCACAAATCGATAGGCGAGGATGGCTCCAGGCACGGTGGTGTCGTTGATGAGGGTGCGGGCTCCGGTTTGGCGGTCCACTGAAAACCATTCAATGCTGCCCGGGCCAGTGCCTTGTTCCCAGACCAATCGGAAAGCGTAGAGGCCGTTGGTTTCTGCCAGGAAATCGAACTGAGTATCCGCGGCTTCCCGGCTGCCATCATATAGGGCCAGCACAAGGTTGGTATCGGCCGGCAGCAATCCCGCTGTGAGTCGGAAACCGTCATCGCTATTCACTCCGAACCGGTAAGTTCCCCGCTCCAGGGCCAGGTAGGCCACCACTTCGGCGGCGACATTATCCGTGTGCCCCCCCAAGCCTGGCAGGATCACGTCTCCCAAAAAATCACCAGCGTAACGTCCCAGTTCGATGTCCGGCTGGCTCACGTTGAAGTTGATCAAAGACGCCGACGTCAAGGCCTGCGACAGGGTGTCCACCCGCACACCCGAATTGGTATGAATCCCCGCCAGTTGCTCTTCAGCGCGCTGGATCGAGTCGGCGAGAAGCGGTTCGGCCTTGGCCTGAACGGTGTGGATGGTGAACCCGCGTTGACGGCCGAGGTTGGGAGCGAAAGCCTGACTAGCTCGAAGGATGGGCAACTGGCTGACTGTGACGAACGACCAATCATTGGTAAACAACCGGCTGGGGACGCCAGTGTCGCCATAGATTAATCGGAGGTGATTCGTGGCGCCGTAGGCGAAAAAGGTCGTGGGCTCATAGCTGACCTTGGTGCCTTGCGCGCCTTTTGATTCGATCGTTAATCCAGTCAAATCCTGGCCATTCAAAGACAATCGGATGGAATCCGCCCGGACCTGTGTGTCCCGGTCGATGATAACCACGGAGATCGGAGAATCCGGCATCACGCCGGTTGACGAGGGCTCAGGATAGGCGGAGACTGCCGCAGGCGGTAGCGAGCCCGGATCCGCCACGGGCGCCGCCACCAGATAATTAAACCGCAAGCCTGGGCCATCCGCCGTCATCCTCAGAGTAACCTGCCCGTTGAGTCGCAGCACCATGGGAGATCCAAAAGCGTCGTTCAAGGAGACCAGGGCATAATCCGAGCCCGATGGAAGGGATGATCGGAACATTCCGCGCGCCACATGGACCTGGAGGCCCGAGGTGCTGCCGCTGATCACTTCATCCAGATGCGCTGAGGCAGTTTCAGAGCCCTCGACTGCCAATCGGGCCTTAATCTCGTAGGTTCCCGCCTCGAAGATCCGCGTGTAGTTCAGCCATTCCCCTTGTTCCATCGAGGTCACATCAAAATCGTCGATCACGCCATCCGTAAACATCGGACGCCGCTGATCCGAGCTCAGATCGATGCCGACGCGGTCAAGAGGTCGAAACAGATGGTTTCCCTTGGCCGAGACTTCATGGGCATCAACACTTTCAATCGCAATTTTATTGAGGTAGTTCGACGGACCTTCATCCAGGGAGAACTCGGGATTATTGATGAATTTGCCCCCCTCAAAATTGTAGTGTTCGGCTTCAAGGGTTCGGACGTCGGTTTCGACATAGGTGTCGAACGTCCAGTTTGTCGACGTCGTCTGCCCCCTGGAATCCACGAGGGTTGCCTGAGCCGAATAGACCTGGTTAGGCAATAATCCCGTGAAAGCAGCCTGCCAGTTGGTTGGATTACCGGTGATCTGCAAGGCCGGGGTCACGTCGTTCCCGTTCAGCTTGAGGAGAATGTTTGTGGATGCCAGAGTGTTGGCGTCCGATGTGACGACTGAAAAATGAATGCCGGCCTCGGCAGGATAGAAAGGCGCCTGGTTTTTTGGCGCCTCCAATTGGAGGCTGGGGTTGTCGGCCTCCTGCGAGGCCAGGCTTCCGCCGATGCGATCCTGGATCGCAGCCGGGGTTGCGGTGGTTTCAAAGCCGTAACAATTCAGCAGGGCTGCCAAGGGTATCCACATCAATTTCATATCGTCTAATTCTGTTAGACTATGCCTTGAGGCAGATGGGCTCAAGCTCGTTTCGCATCGCCTGCAATCGCCGGCATGACTTTGCCTTGCGGATCACTGTGGCTGCGATACTCTGCCGGTATGACTGGCCTTGATGCAAAAGCTCTATTTCCGCCCCCGGTGGGCCGGGTTGTTTCCTGGATATATTTGGGCCTTTTAGCCGTTCTTACCTCCTGCACTCCGCGCGAGGCCCAACCGGACGCGTTCATACATTGGATGAACGTCGGAAAGAATTTCTATGACCAAGGCCAGGGAAAACCGGCGATCGAGGCGTTTTCGAAAGCCGTTGCGCTGCAGCCGGTTCATGCCGAGGCGCGTCTCAATTTGGCAAACGCGTTTTTGCTTGACGATCAAGCCATTCCGGCCTTTGAGGCCGCCCGTGAAGTCTTGAGGCTCAATCCGGATTCGGCGGCCGCCCGTTATCTGGCAGGCTGCGCCCTGCTGCGCCAGGGCCAATTCATCGAGGCCATCCAGTTCCTCCAGGAATGCCGCGACATGGATGTAAAAATCAACACGGTCAGTTTCCAGCTGGCCCGGGCCCATCAGGGGGCGGGGCATTGGACCGAGGCGGTGGAATTGCTTCAAAGCGTGGTGGAATGGGAACCGAAACACCCCCAGGCCCATTATCTCCTCAGCCAGTTGTTGTTTCGGCTCAAACGCAACGACGAAGCTCAGCAATCCGTCCAAAAACACATGGCGATCACCGCCGAAACTCAAGGACGCCCGGTCAGCGTCGCCGAATCCGAACGTTGCGTTTACACGGAAGTTCACGCGCCTTTTGTCCTCGAACAGCCCGCGACTCCCGGCATTCGCGTGGTTTTTTCGGATGTGACTGCCACGGCATTCGGCACCAACGTCAACTATCAAGGTCCCGTTGGCATTCTTGACATCAACCAGCGCGGCCAGAACGACCTGCTGGTCCTCGAGGGAACCGATGGTTTCCGGTTGCTTTGGAATACCAACGGCGTTTTCGTCCCCCAAGGTCCCAGGCTGCCCGCGCTTGCCGGCGCGCGATTCACTCGTTGCCTGGTCGGCGATCTCAATAATGATCGCTACGAAGACGCCGTCCTGCTGAGCGACGTGGGATTGCAGATCATCCGGTTTGCCACCAATGGCGCCATGACCGATGCCACGGCGTTTGCGGGAATGAAGCGAAGCGCGGGCATCGAGGGCGCCTTGGTGGACCTGGATCTGACCGGCAAACTCGATCTTCTCCTCCTCTCCCCGACCAACCGGGAACCTCGAGTCCTCCGGAACCTCGGCCCCATGTACTTCAAAGACGTCACCTCGACCTCCGGTATTCCAGCCACGCTGACCGCCTCGAGACAGATTGTCGTCGATGATTGGAACGGCGACGATTTGATGGACGTGGTGATTGTGCGGGACGAGGCGCCTCCCCAGGTTCTTATCAAACAACGCGGCGGCCAACTCTCACCCTCTAATGCGCCGGCTATCTGGCCCGCCGCCCGTCTTGTGGCCGTGGGCGACATCAACAACGATTATATGAACGACATCGTCATGGTGACGACCAATCGCCTTGCCGTTTTCCTGACGGGCGTTCCCGCTCCCATACACGTCGATTTGGGACAACAGCCGGTGACAGCGCTCAGACTGATGGATTACGATAATGATGGCTGGTTGGATCTCGTGGTCGGGGGAGAGGGGATTCGTTGCTGGCGAAATTTGGGCCAGGGCGGTTTCCGGGAAGCCACGCGCGACCTGGCGCTCCAGAATATGACCCCGGGCA
Source organism: Verrucomicrobiota bacterium (assembly GCA_022709905.1). Classification (GTDB taxonomy): domain Bacteria; phylum Verrucomicrobiota; class Verrucomicrobiia; order Limisphaerales; family UBA1319; genus JAKLHY01. Next base: position 107,417 of record JAKLHY010000004.1, read on the forward strand.
AGGTGGTGGCGATCCAGACCGCGGATTTTGACCGGGATGGAGATAGCGACCTTTTGCTCACGACCGATGGCGGCCTGCGCCTGTTGCGCAATGACGGCGGACATGCGCATCACCAGCTCAAGCTCCGTTTGCACGGCACGCGATCTAACGCCAGCGGCCTGGGAGTGCGGATTGAAGTCAAGGCGGCGACCTGGCGGGCGCTGCGCACGGTGAGCGATCTCCCGGTCGAGATTGGATTGGGACGGTATCAAAAACCCGAGGTCGTCAAACCGCGGTGGACCGACATCACTCTCCCGGTGACTTTCGAGCTGCAGGCCGATCCCAAGACCGTATGGACCGTGATGGAAATCGAACAACCCACGGGCTCCTGTCCTTACCTCTATGCCTGGAACGGCTCCCGGTTCCGCTTCGTCACCGATATCCTCGGCGCGTCTCCTTTGGGATTGCCGATTTCCGAGCAGCGATATGTGGAGGCTGATCCCGAGGAATACGTTTCCCTGGGACGGGAATCCGAGTTTGTGCCCAAAGACGGTCATTACGTGCTCCAGGTGACGGAGGAATTAAGGGAAGTGCTTTACCTGGACGATGCCAAGCTGGTGGTGGTCGATCATCCGGCGGGAAACCGGGTTTGTTCGACCAGTAAAATGCTGCCCGGCCGCCCGTTTCTTCCCCATGAATTGATCGCGTTGTGTCATCCGCGCCCCCTGCGACACGCCGAAAACCATCTGGGCGCCGACGTCACAGACGCCTTGAGAACCCTGGATAGTCGCCTGGTGTCACCCACCCATTTGCGAGTTCCGCAACTCCGCGGACTGGCCGAACCCAGCAGTGTGACCGTCGATTTTGGACCGCTTCCGGTCGAGCGCCCCTTGGTTCTCGTCTTAAATGGCTGGCTGAGGTTCGGCGGGGGGATGGCCAATATCGCCGCCTCGCACGATCCGAATTTGCCGTTTCCATTTCCTCAGCTGGCCGTGGAAGTAATGCAACCGGATGCCGCCGGCAACGCCAGCTCCAGTCGTTGGCGGCCCGTTGATGTGACTGTGGGAGTGCCCTGTGGCAAAACCAAAACCATCACGGTGGACCTGAGCGGCAAGCTGCCGCCTGGCAGCCGGCGGTTGAAGCTGACGACCGCTTATGAATTGCATTGGGATCAAATCGAGCTCTGGGAACGAGACTCCGCCGCGCCAATCCGCATCACCCGGCTGGCGCCTTCCAAGACCGATTTGCATTGGCGCGGTTTCTGCGAGTTCGAGGATCTGCCTTGGTTTTATCCGCTCACCCCGAACTATGAAAAGGTGGAGTCCAATCCGCATTGGCGCATCACGCCGAGCGGTTGGTGCACGCGCTATGGCCCGGTGGATGAACTGATCGCCGCCAAAGACAACGCCCTGGTTCTGCTCAATGGCGGGGACGAACTCACCTTGGTCTTTGCCGAAGACCGCATCCCTCCCAAGCCGGCCGGGTACGATCGCGAGTTCTTTTTCTACTCGGTCGGTTGGGATAAAGACTCAGACTTCCACGTCGCCACCGGCACCACGGTTGGTCCCTTGCCATTCCATGGCATGGACGACCAACGCTATGGCTCTGAAGAACGCCCGGCTATGGCCAACGACGACTGGATGAATAAATACAACACCCGCTGGGTCGGTCCGCAAACCCTGACCCGGGCCCGCCGTTAGAACAGCGTCCCCACCGCAAGACCGATGACACTCATGGGACCCTGGTCTTCGAGGCTGTCCGCTGCCTTGTCCAGTTTCTGAAGCGTCATTTTAACATTCTTGAACATGGTTTCGTCGTTGACCAGTTTGCCGACGGAACCCTGTCCCCGATTGATCTTCTGGAAGATCTCCTTGAGATTCGTCATGGCCTCCGAGGATTCCTGGTAAAGCGCCTCATCCTTCAGGAGCTTGCCGATCGTTCCCTTGCCTTGCTCGGTCTCGGCCAGGAGACTCTTGGCCTGGCCCATCAGGTTGCGGGCGTCGACCGCCGTTTCATTGAAGTTGGTGACGGTGCTTAAGGCGGACGCGTAGAGAGTGTCTTCATTAATGAGTTTGCCGACCGTGCCTTTGCCCTCGGCGATTTGAGACGAGACCGTTTGCACGCTGCCGATGATGGCGCCGAGTTTGTCTTTGTTTTCCTTGATGAAATCCGTGAGCGGCCCCATGAGATTGCCCAGGTTATCGCCGCTGAGGCTCTTGGTGAGGTTCTGCACTCCGCCGGCCACACCGTCGAGTTTGGTCATCAACTGGCTCAAGTCCGGTTGTTCCACCGACTCCAACAGGGCGCCTTCCTCGGCGATCATGGCGGTGGGACTGCCGCTGAACTCGAGCGATACATAATTCTGTCCCATTAACCCGAGAAACTTGATGGAGGCTTTGCTGTCGAGTTTGATCCGGGCTCTGCGGTCGGTAATCTTCATCGTGACCTCGAGGCGATCCTCGGCGAACTCGATCGATTGCACCCGGCCGATTTTTTTGCCGCCCATTTTAACAGGATCGCCCTCTTTAAGATCCTGGATCGTGTTGAAACGGGCCTTCACATGGTATCCTTGCTGGAAAAATTCCAGGCCGCCGATCATTTCCATCAGCAGGACCGCCGCAATCAAAACCAGGGCAAAAAAGATGCCCAGACGGGTTTCCAGGGTGTTCTTCATAAATATTGCCTTTGTCAGTTATGCCTTCAGGGAAAAATCAATCGTTAAAAAATGTTGGAGGGTTGGTTCGGGGTGGTGACGGATTTCATCGGGGCTGCCGATGGCGAGAATCTCGCCATGATGAAGAATGGCCATTCGTTCGGCCACTCCAAAGGCCAGATCGCGGTCATGGGTGACAATGATCGTGGTCGCGGAGAGCCTTTGGCGTAGGCGGATGATTTCCTGCACAACGGCGACCGCCACCACCGGATCCAGCTCGCTGGTCGGTTCGTCATACAAAATCAGTTGGGGATCCATCACCAGCGCGCGGGCGATGGCGACCCGCTTTTTCATCCCGCCCGACAACTCCGCGGGCAGCCGGTCCTCCATGCCCTCGAGCCCAACCAATTCCAGTTTCTCGGCCACAATACGGGCAATCTCCTGCTCGGGCTTCAACCGGTGCTCGCGCAAATAGAGCCCGACATTCTCGCCGACCGTTAGCGAATTTAAGAGCGCGCCCGATTGAAAGACCATCGCCATCCGGTAACGATCCCGGATTCCGCTGTCCACCAACCGGTGGCCATCCAAAAGGATTTCGCCTTGGTCCGGTTGCTCCAATCCTATGAGATGCTTCAACAGCACGGTCTTGCCGCTGCCGCTCGGTCCCATGATGACAAAACACTCACCGGGCTGGATATCCAGATCGATGCCTTTCAACACCCATTCCTGACCGAGACGCTTCCGCAGGCCTCGAACTTCGACGCGCACACCGCCTGTTTTGGACTGGTTCTGAGGGATCATGAGATGTAAAGCAACAACCGGGTGAGAAAATAGTCGAGGATCAGGATCAGCACGATCGAGTTGACCACCGCTTTGGTGACCGACCGGCCGATGCCCCGGGGCCCCCCCAGGGTGGCCAATCCCTGATGACAAGACACCGCTCCCACCACAACCGCAAAGACCAGGCTCTTCAACAGGCCATTGAAAATATCCATGGCGTCCACGCTCTCCTTCAGGCTTTCCAAATATCCCTGAAATGAGATGGCGATCTGCGCGTTATAAACGCTGACCAACGCCCCGCCAATCCATCCCACCAACACCGCGAAAACCACCAACATGGGCAGGGCAATGCTGATCGCGAGCAACCGCGGCAACACCAGGTAACGCAAGGGATCGATGTTCATCGTCCGCAAGGCGTCGATCTCCTGGTAAACCCGCATGGAACCGATCTCAGCCGCCATCGCCGATCCGACCCGGCCCGCGATCAGAACCGCCATCATCACCGGCCCCAATTCCCGGCACATCGATAATCCGACAATGCTTCCGATGATGCTCTGCAAGCCGCGCTCCGCCAGATTGGGACCGGTTTGCAGCGCAAGCACTCCCCCAATGAACAGGGAGAGAATGCACGCCATCAGCAGACTGGCGTTGCCAATCTCAAACAGTTGTTCGGCCACCTTGCGCCGTTCGCGCCACGCATGCGGCGCCAACATCAAGGTGCGTCCCAACAGCAACAACATTTCGCCGATGTTTTGAAACATATCGGATATCCAGGCTTCCCAAGATCGCCAACATCAGTGCCGGCCTCATCCGCTTCACCGCTTCGTTTCGTCTGCCGGCAGGGCTTCCTTCCGGCCTTTCGAAATATGAAAAAACCGCCAGCGCTTGCCTTCCGGAGTCGTCTCTCGCTGAAACAGACCAAAAAGAAAGGACCCTTTCTTCAGCTCCGGACCGCGTTCCCAACGGAACAGGTTCCATAACAGCGAGTGACTTGCGCGACCGGTTTTCGCGTTTTTTTCATATCGCCAGACCGACCATAACGGCGAATAATTGCGTCGAATCGAAGGGTTGTCAGGCCAAATCGGTTCGAGCACCGACAGGAACTGCACCCGGCGGCTTCCATCGAAATCCGTGCCGACAGACACCAGCGGCCAAAAATCCGTGCGCTGCCTGCGAGCGCCCGACTCAAGCTGCCTCTCGTTCTTTCGCGAAAAAAGAAAGAATCCGACCCGGTGCCGATCCCGTTCCACCGACACAGTTCGGTAGCCGTTGAACTTGTAGGCCGGCCATAAAACAAAGCCGCTTTGGAGGTTCGTGTTTTCCACCCGGCTGAACAACGGCCAGATTCGGTTCGCCTGTTTACCCTCTCCCCGGGCAAATACCACAAACGGCCACGGCATATCCCATTCCCGATATCCTTTGGCCCGATCCTCTGTTACGGTGAATAACGGCCAGAGGATTGTCGTGGAATCTCGCCCGGCTGATCGTTGCCGGCTGATCAGGGGCAGCACCGCATCGAACTTCACCTCCTGTGTTGTTCCGATGCCCGAATGCTGATGCAAAACCAACGGCCATGCCGCAAACCAGCGGTCATGCCCCCCCACGACTTGAACTTCCTCCAATGTGTTCGTCCGTTGCGTGGTCCCTTTTCGTTCCTGTCCCCAGACGGGCCAAAGCTGCCAACCCTTTAGATGATCTCCTTTCCGCAAGTGAAATAGCGGAAATAGATAGTTCCAAGTCTCCACGTCCGCCTTGCGGCTCTTCAAATAGGCCGGAAAAAGCACAAACTCGACCTCATCCCGCCTCAGCCGGTTCCTCACCTTTCCATAAATCGGAAAAACCGACGTGTAGTTCAGATTCGTGTCCGTTGAACGTTGCTGCAAATAAAAAGGATAGATGCTGAACCGCTTCGGATTCGTCTCCTCCTGATTCTGCGAACCTGTCGTGTTGAACACCTGGAAAAACTGCCAGCGATATTCCTCACCCACCCGGCGATAGGTCATCACCGGATACAGAAAATCAAACCGCCGCGCGTCAATCCCTTCGTCCACATAATAGGACATGATCGGGCTCAAGGCCCATTCGTGTCTCTCGTCAGCCTCCTGGGTTGAAAAAAGCGGACCGGCCACCTCCAGCCTCCTTCCTGATTCGAGGGTAAGCTCAAATTCATGCGCCAAAAAACCTGCCTCGACCGCCCCCCTGGCCCCCAATCCATGGTTCCATCCCAAAACCAACGCCAGTAACAGCCATCTCAGGGCCATTACCGCTGGCTCGCGATTCGTTACTCTCCAATTCCCGGGTTTCATCAAATTCTCTTTCCTCACAAGGATACTCGAAATTGCACAGATGCAAGTCATTTATGGCCTTGGTAGGGCGCGACCGCTGGGCGCGCCGAGCTCGAGACGGCCGGCCCGGCGGTCCAGCCCTACCTGGCGGTTCGGCCCTGGCCCGACCAAGAACGCGTTTTGCGGATCCTGATTATAACCGAAATTCTCCAGGTCAAACATGCCCGCTCCCGATCACAGCCAAAGTCGCAACACCTCAGAAATCTCCATAAAAAACGTTATCGTTGTAGACGTCGACTATATCGTTTTATCTGTCAAAAAAACGGTGATTACGGTTAACTTTGGGTTGACTAAGGGCGGTTTGGGGTTACGTTTCCGGTGCTGATGCATACGTAATATTGCTTCAGTTCCTCCGGGACCAGTGGTGGACTCCGAGGTTTACCACTGGTCTCTTTTGCTACCAATTCATAAGATCGTCGAGTGTGAGGTCCGCCACCGAGGGACGGATGCGATCGGCCAGTTGAAGCCGATCTGATGGAAAGGTTTGAGCGACCGCAACACATCGCATATTCGCCGCCCGGGCCGCTTCAATCCCGTTGATTGCGTCTTCAATCACCACGCAGGCCCCGGAAGGGAGATTCAAGATCTTGGCAGCCGAAAGAAACAGATCTGGGGCCGGTTTTTTTCTTTGGACATGTTCGGCGGTGACGATGGCATTCCAGAGGTTCGATGGAAGGCCGATTTTATTGAGATTCGCGTGGATTTTGATGGTGTCAGCGCTCGAGACCAAGGCAATGGCCAAGCCATGCGCCTTGCAGGTGCGGACAAGTTCGACGGCGCCGGGAAAGGCCTTGAGTTGATCCGGGACCAAGGCCAGGTAGATTTCGTAGGTCCGTTTTTTTGACTCGGCGAGGTGGATCTTGAATCCGTACTTTTCAGCAACACCTCCCAGGTAACGATCTTCCCCTGTTCCCACAAACGGCAGAAAATCCTCAGGTTGGACTGGCAGGCCTTGTTCTTGAAACATCCGGACGGCCGCCTCGCAAATCAAAGGTTCCGAATCGGTCAATACACCGTCCATGTCAAATAGAACCGCCTGGATGGATGGGGATGCCATAAGAATCAGACCATGGCTGAACTCGAGGGTGAGGTCAACTTTACAGGTTCTCAATTTCGTTTCTCAAAGGCGCCAAGTCTTCGTCTCGCAACGCCATAAACTTGGTTTTGTCCTTGCCCCACAGGTCAATCGAGCGTTGCAGCCACTGACGGGCCTCCTCGAGTTGGTTCAACTGAGCGGCGTAGCAGGCCAGATTGTAGGCAATCAATCCTTCCTTGGGAAACCGGTCAAAGGCCGGCCTCAGCACATCCCAGGCTTTTTCCAGACCGCCTGTGGTTTGCCGGCGGATGCTGTAAGCCAAATGAATCCAGCCAAATGAGCGGTTCGGGTCCTTCTCCAGAATAGACTGTGCCGTGAGGACAGCTTGGTCCCAGTTTTTTGTGGCGGACTGAATACTCCACTGCAATTCCAGCAAATCGGGATCTTCCCGCAAATCGGGTCGGATCCGGAGGAATTCGGCTTCCGCCTCGATGGGATTATCCAGCATCAACCAACCCACAGCGGCATCGAAGTAGAAATGATCCGGATGAGGCAAAGTTTTCATCCATGCATGCGCGGCAATTTTGTGCTATATTCTAGCGCTTTTGTTAAGGTTTTTATGTTTTGAAAAACGGTATATTTCGGCCAGACCATCGCACAAATTCAGGCATATGAAAGTCCTTTCTCTCTTGAACAGACCGGCCAGGCGCCAGACCCGATCCTGCGGTTTCACCCTGATCGAACTCCTCGTCGTGATCGCCATTATCGCGATCCTGGCCGGCATGCTCTTGCCGGCTCTGGCCAAGGCGAAAGCCAAGGCCCACAACATCAATTGCTTGAGCAATTTGAAGCAATTGACGCTCTGTTGGACGATGTATTCCAATGACAACGATGATTGGCTGGTGAAGAACTGGCTTTCCCACGCGCAGGCCTGGATTGGAGGCAACATTGCCGCCATGCCGGGTGCCACTAATCTGAATGACATCAAAAACGGCAAGCTCTACGATTACAACAAGGCTGTGGATGTTTATCGCTGCCCAGGGGACATCAAGGTCCCAACCAGCATTAATAACGCCATGAAAGGCAAACGCCGAATCCGCAGCTATTCGATGAATGGCCGGATGGGTGGCGCGGATGCCTCTGATTCACGTTTCGGCGCGAGCGACACCAGTTGGGTGCTCGGAACCACCTACCCCATGTTCAAGAAATATTCCAGCATCCTCAACCCCGGTCCAACACACGCCTTTGTCTTCATCGAGGAAAGTTATCTGACAATTGATGATGGTTATTTCGCCGTGAAGGCCCCCGGGGTCATGACTTGGCAGAATTCACCGACCGTGCGTCATGCCCAAGCTTGCGAGTTGTCGTTTGCTGATGGCCACGCGGAAATCTGGCGCTGGCTCGCCCTCAACAAGGATCAGGACTTGGATGCCCCTGTCCGAGTCGGCGGTCTGGATACGTCGCGCGACCTCATGAAGCTCCAATACGCGACCGCCTGGAAGCAGTAGTTCCGAGCCAAGATTATTCCCAGCGCCGGATCAGAGGACCCGGCCTTCGATTTTGTCGGTTGCTTGAGCCCAAGCGACTCATCTGATCCGACTGCGTCTGAGGATTATGGCAGATCATTCAGGGGTCACCTGCAGCCATCTCCGGCTGACGGTGGCCTCTTTTCGGTTTTGGTTATGGGGTTGGGCAACGGCTTTTAGCACTGCATTTCCCGAGCAGGAGGGAATCGGAAGGCTGATTTCATAGCGCTGTGCCCCCAAGCCATCGAGGGCAAAAGGGCGTTCTGACTTGACCAGTGTTCTGCCAGATTGGGTCTCGAGGGCGAGTGTCAAGGTTCCATGTGCTACTTCGGGTCTATCGTTGACCATCATGACCGTGAAGGATTGGGATTGTCCGGCCTGGAGTTTTGGCTGGAAAAAATTGATGTAAACGCCCAACGGCCTGAAGGCTTCACCAACATAGTCCTGGAAGGCCGGATCCAATTTGAGCTTCGTGACATCCTGGAAATGATCGGCGGTGTAGACACCTGGATAGCTGCAGGTCAGATAAACAAAGTGGATGATGCCGGCGTAGTGGCGGTGGGCGCGCCAGAATTCAGTTTTCGCGCCCAAAAGGTAGGCATACCAATCGAGACGCTGGCGGGCCGTGACGTTGGTGCCAATCAGTTGGGCGTAGACATTCTCGGTCAGGCGGGTCGGTGAACCATCCCGGTTGAGCCAGAGCCAGCCGTATTCGTTGATTAACGGTGGATTCTTGTCCGATGGCAGCGCTCCGGGTCGTGGTTTGCCATCCCGGGTTTCAAGATCGGTCATTTTAAAATTCAACGGCCCAAAGTAACCACTCGACATCAGGTAAGGATGATCTTCCACGGGATCATTTGGATCCGCAGGCGGATTGTAGCTGTTTTCCCACGGTCGATTGGACAGATCCAGAGGTCGGACAGCAGGAATGATCTTAGTGCCGAAGATATCGTCTTTGGTTTCGTTGTTGGCATCCCAGACGGCGACGCTTGGATGGTTCCAGTGATCCCGCATCCAGTCCCGGTATTGACGGATCATCTCATTGGCATCATGGGCGCGTGAATAGCCCTGATACCAGCCCGGGCCACCGGTCCAGACGAAGAACTCGTTCTGGATCAACAAGCCGACCTCGTCGCAGATTTCAAACCACCGGTCCGGAACCGGCCCGATGCAGAACCGGAAATAATTCCAGTGCATTTTTTTGGGCAAATCCCTGAGTAACTTGCGCACCCAGGCCTCTTTCCAGGGCAGATCCTGGCAGAGCGGATCTTCGAAGAAACGATGCAGGGTGATATTGGAACCGCGAAGGTAATAGACCTTGCCGTTGAGGTAGGCGCGCTGGGTCGTGGCATCGAATCGGAATTCCCGCATCCCGAACCGGGTCTCGATCGAGTCCCCTCCCGTGGTCGTTTCAAGCACATAGAGAAAAGGATCTTCGGGCGACCAAAGATGGGCCGCGGGGATCGAGAGGGTTTGAGCCATAATTTTTTCTTCCCCCGGTTGGAGCATCAGCGGCTCCGGATTCGAGACCGTCACCCGCCGGTTGCCTTTCCAGGTCTTCACGGTGTGCGCCAGGGTGGTGGTCACCGATTTTGTCGAATGATTTTTGACTCGAGTCTGGATGAGAATTTCGCCAGTGGAAATCCTGGGCGCGACTTGAAGAGTCTCGATCACGGGATTGTCGCTGTAAATCAGCGAAACGCTGTCATATATGCCCGGGGTCCATTTGATTTTCTCGAAGTCCGATCCTGTAGGATAATTATCGGGCAGGACGGCGGGATGCGCCCCAATCCGAATGATCAGCGTATTCTCGCTGTTCCAATGAATGGCCTTATTGAGGTCAAATAGGCTGGCGGTAAAACAACCGGCATACTCACCGAGCTTCTGGCCGTTTAGCCACACGGCGGTTCCGAACTGGGCCTTATTGATCTTCAACAAGGCGACCGATCGTTCTGCTGGCGCCTTGAACGTCCGGTAATACCAGAAGTAATCACGATCCTGATCGACCTTGCCCGCCCAGTAGTTCGTCAGCCATTCCGCCGGGGAAAGCTTCGAGCGGATCCGATTGGCCAATTGTTCCCGGCTCAAGAAAGCGTCTACCCGAGGAAAGGCCGGCTGGGCCAAATTCGCCAAACCAGGAACGGGGACTGTTCGGGAAAAGTGCGCCGGGATTTCAGAGGGCGATTTGCCATCCGCGATTCTCCAGGCGCCATCCATCGGGACCACGGTCCTTCCAGCCAGCGCGTCCATAACAAACAGGAGAGGCAGAATGAGTCCAAGAACCCAATACCAACGCAAGAGCGCTCGGCGTTCATTAGACAAGATTGTTTTTGAGTTCATTAATTATCTCCATGGTTGTGGTCAATAGTTTTCTTATACTCTCTTAATACTCGAGGTATTCCCGCAAGAGATTGAGCATCTGGCGGTCGAGCTTGTGGCCGCGCCAGTCTTCATACGCGACATCCGAACGGCCGCTGTCCAGGATGCCAAAGCTGCCCCGGAAATTCCACAAGGCCCACCCAAACCGCGCCTGTTTCCACTGCTCCAGCCAGCTTCTCATCCAGGCCAGCGCGACCGGATGCGGTGTCTTGTTGAAACAACCCCACTCGCCCACAAACACCGTCTCGCCCTGTGCTGCAATCTCGCGCCATGGCTTGAGGTAATCCACCAGGGTCTGGTCGGCCGCCTCTCCATCAGGAGGCGATAAACTGCCGTCGGCGGTGACTGGATGGCGGCTCTGTTTGCGGCCCCAGGACATGTCGGCGCCATGCGCGCGCGGTTCGCGGTCCGGCGGGCGAATGCCCAGTTCGCTGAAGCTCAACCAATCGCCCTCCACGTTCTCGAACGTTATTTCCCGGGCAACTTGAGTCAACACAGCCTTGAATCGTCGTTCGGCGGCTGGTTCATGATAAGTCCAGCCGGCATCCGACTTCACAGCCTTCCAGTCACTCGGATTTGCCATGGGATTGAAGTGTTCTTCAGCAATGACTTTTCCGTCGGCTCGAGCCTGGATGAGGGCTTTGGCCGAGAGTTGATTGAGTTTTAACGTGATTTCGGTTCCCGACTTGAAACTTCCCTCGAGCACCAAGGCGGACTTGAGATCCGGCTTGGCAGATCCGTAAAGATAACCTGCGAGCTTGACGGGCGGCCACGCCGGCTCTGGCCATTGATCCGAACCTCGCATCCAACTCGCTTTATAATGTGAAATCGTGGCCGGATGATAGCCGCGTGTTGCCTGGATGACGTTCGTATACTTGAGGAATTCGGCGATGGCCTGGCTGCCCACATTGTTGCCATCCACGATAATGAGCCGGTTCGGGTCTTCCTTATGAATGGCTTCGATCGTTCGGCAATTGACCCGGAGGTAGTTCTCGCGCGTGTTGCGAGTCGGTTCATTCAGCAAATTAAAGCTCAGCCGATCCGACGGGATCGAACGGTAGCGTTTGGCGAACATCACCCAATGGCCCACAAAGGCGTCCTGGGCCGAGGGATCGGTCCAGAGGTCGGCGGCTTCGGCGGGTGGATTGATGCAGAAGCCCGGGGCGCGGTGCAGATTGATGCAAACGTGGATCCCATGCTTCGCCCCGAACTCGATCGCCTGGTCAATCTCGGCAAGCGCCGATTCCCGAAATTTCAACCAGTCATTCGTTTCCGTGTAACACCGGTAATCCATCGGAAGACGAACGAAATTGAAGCCGAGTTCGGCGATCCATTTGAAGTCGTCTTCCTTGAACGGCGCGTTGCCCCGCAACGTAAATTTTTCCAGCAGGTTGAATCCTCTCCATTGCGCGGGATCCACAGGAGCGCTCTTCCGGGCATCGGCCGAAAGAACGTTGAGACTCAGGCCGATCAACCCTGCGAGAATCGACATCAGTGTTCTCTTCATGGACCCATTAAACCAGAGAAAGCCTTCCATTCGATAGGAGTTTTTGCCCGCATTTCCCGAAGGCACGCCCGAGCCGGCCCTGGGGCGGTTGACAAACGCCGGGCGTTGAACGGGCCCGCGTCACCACACTAGCGGTTGCCGGCGCGCTGGAGGGGGTCCCAAAGACGGGAGTTGATGAGGGATTGAGCGCCGCCGGAATATGGATCGCGGGGGGGGTTGATGTTGGCGTCGCGGCGGGCTTCCGAGTGACCGTCGTTAAACACGGCCACGCCGGTGCCTTTATGCCGGTTTGGATCGATGCCTTCAAAGCCCCGGGTGCTCGAGTTTTTGGCATCCATGCATGCGGCGGGCCACCAGAGGCTGCTGCTCCACATTCCATCCGCCTTGGGCATGGCATCGCCGATGGCCACATTATCCGCCGGCGCCAAAATGCTCGAACGCTTGAACCAGGGACGGGTGTCGAACTTGATGCCTCCCGCCGTGACCGCATCCGAAAGATACGGCCACAAGGCGAGAAAATAGCTGTTAATCCCATAACCCACTTTGTGGGCATCGAACTTCCATTCCCAGGCCACTCCGCTGTCGAGGCGCTTGCCTTTGATGCTGGGACAACGAAAGAGGTTCGATTGATTCCGGGCATAGCCCACAATGGTAGTGCCCCACCAATTGGTGCGGGACGGAGGTTCGTCGGCGTTGTTCAGCCCGTGATTGCGGTGCGCGGGAAAAGTGTCGTTGTTTTCGTCGGTGTAAAACTGCAGGAACAGGCTGACTTGCCGCAGATTGTTCATGCAGGTGATGCGATTGCCTTTCTCCTTGGCCTTGGCAAGCGCGGGAAGCAGCATGCCGGCCAGAATGGCAATGATCGCAATGACCACCAAAAGTTCGATGAGTGTGAATCCCCTTTGCGGGTGCAGGTTCCGAACAGGCCGGTGAAACCATCGACTATCGTTGCCACTCATATCTCCATCTCCGATGACGGGGTTGTCGTCCTCCTCTCTTCCATTGAGGGGAAGAGACAATCCCAAACGTGGTCAGAAATGTGGCTTAACATGCCCGAACCGGGATTGGAGTTCAACCCTTAAGGTGACATCCTGAACCGCAAATGAGCGAGTTCGTTTTATGCCCAAGGGATGCCTGGAACGAATGCCAGGTGGACTGGCGTTCAATACCTCGGTATGCCGTGATACTTTTGAACTTGTTAGAAACCGCGAATGGACGCCAATCAACGTGAATACTCAGCAGGCCGCCAGATGGGCCACAGAGGAATGGCCACAAAAGGCACAAAAGACATAAAGACATTTTTGAGGCTATGCACCTGTCTTCTATCCTGGGGAGTCCCCTGGAGAAGCCGGCTTCGGGCTGATCGGCCGCGGAGGCTATCCCAGGAGCCTGCGGGCGTAATCCGCATTCCGTTTCACATCGGCCACAGGATCTTTCGAGGGGGCCGAGGTTTCCAGGACAATCCAGCCCCGATACTGGATTTCCTTGATGGCGGCAACAATCGGCTCGAATTTGACTTGGCCGTTCTCGAGGTAGTTGGGGCCGTTTTTAAAATGAATCTGGACGACGCGTTCCTTGAGAAACCGTAATTCGGCCGGAACGTCGTAGCCTTTGGTCGCGCCGGTATTGAAAACGTCGTAATACATCTGGACTGATTCGTGGTTAATGCGGTCCAGAATACGAGCGTTTTGTTCGGCATTCAGATAGTTCTCGATGGCCAGAATCACACCGGCGTCCCGAGCCCGGGGAGCGGCCGCTTTGAGCCGTTGAACGACCACGTCAACCGCGGCGTCCTTCAGTTTGCCGTTGCCATCCAGCAGATCTCCGTTGCCGAAGAAGGCCACCAGGATTACGCGGGCGCCCAGGTCGCGGGCCGCATCGATGCTCTGCTCCAGCCAAGCCGGCCCTCGCGGATCGGAGGCCAGCGGATACTCGTTCAGCAGCCCCATCATCAACGAACAGATCGAGAGACCGGTCTGACTCATCTGCTCACGGTATTTTTGGCGCACCGCCGGATCGGCGATGGACAGACGATCCGCCGCTCCGCCCACTCCCACTTCCACGCCGTCCAGGCCAGCCTTCTTGGCTTGATCGAGGTTGACCACGCATGCCCCAATCCGAATCGCCGGCGTGGCGGAGGTTGAGTTCTGCGCTGCATTCAAGGAGTTCAGCCAAGGGATCCCGGCAACGGCGGTCGTGGCCTGGGCGAGGAAAGTTCGGCGATTCATGTTCATAAACTGAGCAGATATGACCCTTTAATTACTCCAAAGACCAAGGGTTATGTTGAACCAAAGCTAAAGCGCGAGGGATTCGCCGTCAAGCCGTAGACGCAGCCCCAAAACCGCGCATAAAATTACTGAACCGCGAATGAACGCCAATTAACGCGAATCACAGCAGGCCAAACACGGAGGGCCTGAAGTGCTGTCAACATCGATGGAGTGTCTGGAACCGTGCGACAGCCGGCACGGCGGGATAAATCCTGCGCTTCGTTCCAGCCGGGGCGCGGAATTTTTTCCGCAAAGCGATTCAGCCGACAGGATACCTCGCGATTGATTCGCGTCCATTGGCGTCCATTGGCGGTTAAGTCGATTGATTTGCGGTTCAGGGGCGGTTTTCCGACGTTGCAGACAGACTGACTTAGGCGCACACTCCATCCCAAACCAAATGCATGGCATCGTGCGTCGCATGCCAGGGAAACGAGCATTTATGAATCAACACCCCAATCCCGATTGTCCACGAAAACTGAACCTCGATCTGAATCGAAGGGATTTTGTCCGTTGGCTTAGCATGGGAACCACAGCCGCGTTTTCCCAACCATGGATGGCGATGGCGGGACCCTTTTCTCGAGAGGATTTCACCCGCCTGGTTCCGGAGGACAAGAAGCTCCGCCCCGAATGGGTAAAGTCACTGTTCGAACGCGGTCAAAGGGCGGTCTATCGAGGATCGGATCTCGAGAAGATCGGCATGCCTATTGGAGGGCTTTGCTGTGGACAGGTGTATCTGGGCGGAGATGGCGGGCTTTGGCATTGGGACATCTTCAACCGGCGTATCGCCACGGGCGCCGAACACTATGCCAAGCCGATGCCCGTCCAGTCGCCCTTTTCGCAAGGTTTTGCCTTGCGCGTCAGGCAAGCTGGCCAAACCCGGGATCGAATCTTGAATCGCACGGATTGGCGTGAGGTCTCCTTCACAGGCGAGTATCCCATCGGGTATGTGGAATACCGCGATGACCTTTGTCCGGTGGGGGTTACCCTCCAGGCCTTCTCGCCGTTCATCCCTCTGAATGTTGAGGATTCCTCATTGCCGGCCACTCTCCTGGACTTCACGGTCCGGAATCTAAGCAACGCTGAGGTGGAAGTCGAACTGGCTGGCTGGATCGAGAATGCCATTTGCCTGCATAGCGGCCAATCACGAGAGGGCTTTCGCCGAAATCGCCTAACCTACCGGCCACAGTTCACTTTTCTGGAGTGCAGCGCCGGATCCGCGCCTCCTGAATCACCGACGGAAAGACCAGACATTGTTTTCGATAATTTCGAGGAGGCAACTTACCGCAATTGGTCCGTCACCGGCACCGCATTCGGCAGAGGGCCAGTCGAGCAGTCCCAGATCCCCGATTACCAAGGCCAGGTGGGCGGACTCGGCCAAAGAGTGGTCAATTCCCACGCCTCAGCGCCCGGTTCCGATGTAAGCACTCGAGATGACGCTCAAGGCAGCATGCTCAGCCGCTCGTTTGTTCTGGAACGTCACTACATCACGTTCCTCATTGGCGGAGGCGCTCACGCGGAAAAGACCTGCATGAACCTGATCGTAAACGACCAGGTCGTGCTCAGCGCCACCGGCGCCAACGATAATCGCATGAAGCCAATATCCTGGGATGTCCGGCGATGGAGCGGCCAGAAAGCCCAACTCCAGATTGTCGATAACCAGTCGGGCGGTTGGGGCAATATTGGCATCGATGACATCGTTCTGAGCGACCGGCCGCGCGTGCCCCTGGGGCCGTTGGCTGGGGAACCGGATTTCGGCACCATGGGACTGGCCCTGTTGAATCCTCAACCGGAAGATTTCGACGCAGCGGAACTGCCGAACAATGGAATTCCCAAGGGCATCTTCTCGCCAACCTCAAGCACTGCCAGGAAATACGTCACCCGGCCTTTCGGAAAATCCCTGGTGGGATCGATTGGGCGCAAACTGAAACTCGCCGCTGGGCAATCGGCTAAAGCAACTTTCGTCCTGACCTGGCATCTGCCCAATCTCAAGATGGACCGACTTCCTCCCGGCCGAGCCTATGCGGCGCGGTTCAACGGGGCATTGGATGTCGCCGCCTACATTGCCAGCGAGATCCACCGTCTCAGCAGCCAAACTCGTTTGTGGCACGACACCTGGTATGACAGCACGCTGCCCTACTGGTTCCTCGATCGAACGTTCCTGAACACCTCGATTCTGGCGACCTCGACCTGTTATCGGTTTGCGAACGGACGGTTCTACGCCTGGGAAGGCGTGGGTTGCTGCGAAGGCACCTGCGGTCATGTCTGGCAATACGCCCAGGCCATGGCCCGCCTGTTTCCGGAACTCGAACGTATCACCCGCGCACAAGTCGATTTCGGCCTTGCCCTGCAGCCGGACGGCGCCATCCATTTCCGGGGCGAATTCAATAACATCCCGGCTGTGGATGGCCAGGCGGGCACCATACTCCGCGCCCTCCGTGAACACCAAATGTCCGCCAACCGTCTCTTCCTGGAACAGAATTGGACTGGGATTAAGAAAGCCCTTCAATGGCTCATCGCCAAGGATATCAACGATGACGGGCTGATTGAAGACAACCAGCACAATACCCTCGATACCGATTGGTACGGACCCGTAGCCTGGCTGAGCGGCCTCTACCTGGCCGCCCTCCTGGCCGGGGAACAGATGGCCACGGAAATGCGTGATGACGAATTCGCCAAACATTGCCGCGCCATTTTTAATCGAGGCACGCTCAACATCGTCGCTCGCCTGTTTGATGACGGGTATTTCATCAACAAACCCGATCCCAAACGCCCCGAAACCATTAATTCCGGCACAGGCTGCCACATCGATCAAGTCATGGGTCAAAGCTGGGCCTTTCAGGTCGGATTGCCCCGGGTGTTGCCGATCGAGGAAACTTTGTCCGCGCTGCGTTCTTTGTGGCGCTGCAATTTTACGCCGGATGTCGGACCGTATCGCAAGGCTTATCTGCCGGGCCGATGGTATGCCATGGCTGGCGAGGCGGGCTTGCTGATGTGCACCTTTCCCCGCACCGATTGGGACTACGCTCAGGCCAAAGGCAAAGGTCCCGACTGGGCCGCGGGTTACTTCAACGAGTGCATGAACGGTTTCGAATACCAGGTGGCCGGGCACATGATCTGGGAAGGCCTGCTGCTCGAAGGCATGGCCATCGCCCGAGCCGTTCACGATCGCTATCATCCTTCCCGGCGCAATCCCTGGAACGAGGTCGAGTGCGGTGATCACTATGCCAGGTCCATGGCCAGCTATGGCGTGTTCCTGGCGGCGTGCGGCTATGAATACCACGGACCCCAGGGGTATCTGGCCTTCGCCCCGCGCCTCACTCCGGAGAGCTATCGCGCGGCATTCACCACCGCTGAAGGTTGGGGATCATTCAGCCAAACGATCGAGGCCAGCCGGCAGATGGAAATCATCAAGATCGTCTATGGCCATCTCAACCTGAAAACACTCGCGTTTCAGGTCGCCGGCAGCCAAACGATCGGGAACTCGGAAATAAAGCTTGACGGGAAACCAGTGGCCCACCAACGAATCCAAAAAGACCAACGCATGCGGTTGGAACTGTCGGAGCCTGTGCTGATCACCGCGGGGCATCAACTGGAAATCGTGCTGGCTTAACTTCCAGTTTGAGCGCCGGCCAGTAGAAACGCGTGTAGACCACGATCGAGACCAGGTTGATGCCCATGCTCAGCCATTCCAGTCCGTGCACCAGCGAGAGGGGCAACTGAATCGGCCAGTGCGCCGGCGCCTGCAAGGCATAGTAGATCACGCAGATCGTGGGGAAAGAGATCAAGGTGCGGGCTTTGCCGGACCAATTGGCTTTTGCGCTGAGATGGTGCTGGGCGCCCAGCGACCGGAGAAAGGAGACCCACTGGTCCCGCATCAGAAAAAGAATCGCCAGCACCAGCAGCAGGCGCGCATGACCATATTGGCCGGTTCGGCAGCCCAGGTAAACGAGGGTTGGAAACGTGGTCAAGTAGAAGATCTTGTCCGTCATCGGATCCATGTAACTGCCCAGGCGTGAAGTCACTTTAAGCCGGCGCGCGCAGTATCCATCGAGCAGATCGGTGATTGCCGATAGAATCATCGCGCCAAACGCTACTCCAAACCAGCCTTCCGTCATCGGCCAGCCGGCGAACAAGCTGACCGCGAGAAATATAAAGATCAGCGGCACCCGCGCCAAGGTCAGCCCCATGACAAAGTAAAACCTGGTTTTCAAAGCCATGCGAATCCTTAGTTGCCCTGCTGGAGTGTTTCCAGGTGTTGACGGGCTCTTTGGTTTTTGGGATCCAGCCGCAGGGCTTCCTCAAACTGGGCCCGGGCATCTTTGAAACGACCCTCTTTGACATACGCCACCCCGAGGTTGATGCGGGCGAGGACATGGTCGGGGCGCCAGCGCAGGACCTCCTCAAATTGCCCTCGCGCCTCGGAGACGCGCTCATTCATGGCCAGTTCCACTCCCAACAGGTATCGGGCCTCCCAGTAGGAAGGTTGAATCTGGACCGCCTTGCGGAGCGCCTCCATGGCCGCCGGACGATCGTCCTTTCGAGCCAGGGCATCAGCCAGATGGAAATATGCGCGGGCGTTGCCCGGTTGCCAACGAATGGCCCGCCGATATTCCTCGATCGCCTCCTCTAATTTTTCCTGCCCCGCCAACACGCGTCCCATTTCGAGGTGGCCTTCGCTTGATCGTGGCTCCAAAACCAAGGCTGTTCGCAGGCGTTCTTCAGCGGGGTTCCATTGCTTTTGCCGGGCCAAGAGACGACCGGCGTGGACATAGGCCGCAAAATGATGGGGCAACAATTGGGATATGGCCTGCCACTGAGCGGCGGCTTGCTCAAAACTGCCTGTGGCCTCGAGAAATTCCGCGTAACCCTCATATAACCGATGATCGCGAGGCGCGCGCAGGAGAGCCTCGCTATAGATGGCCCTCGCCTCGGTCGCACGCGCCGGAGTCAGCCGGGCCTTCAGAGTCCCCAACTCTGCCCGCCAGTGGTTCAGTTGATCCGGGTGATTCGCCTGTCGGGTGAAGGGGGCAGCCTGCAGCCGTCGCAAAACCTCCTCGAGAACCCCTACGCGATTCCAGTCCGTCAATGCCAGCCGGCGCTCGCAGGTTTCCGGTGAAGCCCACGCCGCAGTCCGATGCTGAGTGATCGAAGCGGGGAGCCGCGGTTCAACGGCTTCCGCCAGTATTCTGGCGAGACGGTAGTTGCCTGAAAAATTAAAATGGACGTGTTCGAAGAAAGACTCGGCCCCTGGCACACCGTCCGTTATTTGCCGTTCCAGGGCTTCATCGGCGGCAACCAAGTCCACGCTCCGTTGCGAGTGCCGGGTGGCCGTTTGACGGAGGATCTCATTAATCTTCGAGTCCGCCCGAAATGGCAAGGCGTCAGTGTCACGCGCTTGAATGAAGGCTTTTTTGGCTTCCACGAGATTGGTGAGGCGGAGGTAACCTTGGCCGAGGCGAAATTCGGTTTCAGCGAATTGGGCATCGAGTTTTCTGGCGCGTTCGTAATTGGCGAGAGCCGCCTGCAGGTCGCCCGACATGGCTAGAGTGGCCGCCCGCTGGCAGAGTGATTCATACTCCGCCTTCAAGGCAGGGGTTGTTGTCGTCGAATGAACCGACGCGAAGGGGGCGCAATCCCGCAGGTTGCTGGCGACCGTGCTCAGCACCACGGGGCAGCCCGATTTGCCGGCCAAGTCGAGGATCTCGTCCAGGTTTCTCGCAAAATGCCGGTAAGCGACCTGTCGGCGGGGATCTGCTGCGGCCACCTGCTGGTCAAGGAACATGCTCATGCCCGCCCATGGGCCGGGGGATTTTGCCTGCCATTTCCCAAGGCCGGAGTCGATCCATTGGCCCAGCCTCGTATTTTTCAGCGCCAAGGTTAAACGGATGGAAAGCAAACTCGGAACCTGGCGGCCGAAGACCGTCGCCGCGCCAAAAGGCCCCACCATCTCATTGTTCCCCATGTAAACGATCCAAAGATCCCCTTGGTGGCGGGCGCATTCACGGGCAATCGGAAGAATCGCATGCGAGTTGATCGCCGTCATCGCCACGCAGACCACCTCGAATTCGGTCCCCGGGAATCTTTCCCGGAGCAAGACCTCAAGATAACGACCCATTCCGTATGCGGGTCGGGGATCACCCAGAGCAGCCGATTCGCCCATGAGAAAGACGCGGAAAGCGCCGGGGGCCTTTACCGCGTCCATCACCACCGGCGCCGGATTTCGCGCCATATCTCGCGCGAAAAAACGAAGGCCGAACTTGTCGTTCTCAACAAACACGTCACGACCTTGAAGGCGCATTTTCTTGAAAAAGGCGGTGGAATGACCGAACCCGACGAGCCGCAATCCCGCTTCGGCCAGTCCGAGCACCATCAATGGCGTCACGATCAAAGCCGAGATGCGAAACAGCCATTTCCGCGCGCGACTGCCCCCGACACCCGCAGCCCGCAACGGGTCAGGAGCCGGATTCGGTGCCATCTGCCAGAATAAATTTTGCTCCGTCCCCCGTGGGTCTTCCGATGACGACGGCTTGGGATTAGATCGACGCTTCAAGGCGCCTAACGTAACAATGACGCCCGGAGTCGAAAACAAATAAAACAGGGAAAATCCGATGCTGATTTGCGCCGAAAATTTTCTAACCTGTATACAAAGGGACAGGTACATTATTAAAAATCCGAACCGCGAGTGCACTCGAATCAAACCGGAGGGATCTTGTTGGCTGAGGCGCTCTGCGGAATGAATTTCGCGTGCCGATCGTTGCCGGTTCCGAAGCGAGAGTCACTCGACAGGCTGGAGCGCGGGATTTATCCCGCAGCGCCGGTTGCCGCAGGATCTCAGGCCGTCCATCGAATTTACCAACCCTTCGGGCGCGGGATTCCATCTCGACTAATTTCCCGTGAGGGTCTATTGATGGGAAACTGAATTCCGGTCATCGACCGGGATTCATCGATCCGCTTATGAGTATGAGAACATTCTGCGTCGTGCTGGCAGTTGTCTGCGGTGAGTTCCTTTTTGGCGGCATCCAGGCGGTTTATGCCGCCGAGGCGCCACAAGCGGTTGATTCGGTCAGGATGAAAGACGACCGGGTTTGGACCGGGCCATTGGACCAGCTTGTGCAGACGTTGCAGGACGTCAGTGTTGCCAAGGTGGTGATTGTCAAGACCAACGGTGTTTTCACGGTCGCCGGGGGCACCGAACGCAAGCTTCTGGAAGGCCAATGCATCCAGTCGGACGGCAACCTGGTCAGTCCGGACGGTTCGATCCAGCCTGTGTTCGATCACATTGTAGTGAAGGCGGGCAGGGCGGTATTGGTCAAAGACGGCGTCGCCACGCGGTTGAGCCAGCTTTACACGCTGGGGAACGGCGCGCAGGCATTACCCGATGGCTACCTAGTTCAGCCGGGCGGACGGCGGGTTCGCCTGCTGGATGGACAACTGGTCAAAACCGACGGGACTTCCTTTCCAGTCAAGGACACTGCTGTGATGCGACAGGGACAGGTGACCGTGCAGAAAGATGGTTCCTTGCTGCGGATTCCAGCCAACAGCAGCATGATGATGAACGATGGCACACGGATCCATGGCGATGGCCGTGTTGTGTCACGAGATGGGAAGGTGACTTATCTCCAGGAAAACCAAGTGCTTCAGCTGGAGGGCGTCGTGGTTCGAAACCGTTAAGCCGCAGGCGTTCCTGAGCGGTTACTGTTCAGATTCCGGTTTCGAAGCCTGGGGCCAAGCTGACTCGAGCTCACGCAGTTTTAACGAGATCAACCGGGCCTCGCCGCCCTGGCAGAAAAACCGGATATCACGGTCGGGTGGTGGGGGGAGAAAGCACGTGGACAAGGTCACCAAACCGCG
The DNA here is from genome assembly GCA_022709905.1 of Verrucomicrobiota bacterium. Taxonomy (GTDB): domain Bacteria; phylum Verrucomicrobiota; class Verrucomicrobiia; order Limisphaerales; family UBA1319; genus JAKLHY01. Next base: position 129,740 of record JAKLHY010000004.1, read on the forward strand.
GCCGCCGAAGACTTCCAGAGAGGACCGATCCAGCAGCAGGCGGAGGTGCAACTGACCGCGGATCGGCGCCAGATCGGCCTGGCATCCGAGGGCATCCAGCTTGTGAGTGCGGGCGTCCCACTTTACGGTCGCGCCCCGCAAAAGGAATCCCACACTTTCAGCCGTGCCCGGCGCGATCACCGCGTCAATGTCCAACAGCTCGCTCTGGAGTGTCGGAAGCGGATTGTCGCCCGGCTTTACGAGACGATTTTCCAGAACTCGCGTCCGGGCATAGAGAGATGAAATCTCGCGAACCGGCCATTTGCAGAGTCGGATTCCGTCCGCCGTCCGGCGCAAGCTCAACTCGCACGGGAAAGTCATTTGTTGATTGAAGGGCATGCCCGGATACTGACCTCCTCGCATCCACCCGATGAGGATCCGGCGGCCGTCGGAGGGCGGAATATCGCTGAAGGTTTGCGCCGCGTAGAAATTCTTGCCCCAATCTCCGCGCTGCTTCGGTGTTTCCGGAGTAAAACGAAAACCGTCAAACTGCCCGAGCCAGTATTCGCCGTCCGCTCCAAAAAGCACCCATTGCGACTGGGACCATTGATCGTTGACGGGTAACTCAAAAAGGTCGGGACATTCAAACAAGCCATCCATTTGACTGAGATAGGTCCAATCCTTGAGGTCAGCGGAGGCCAGGAATTGCACGGTATGCAACGTCGCGGGTTTTCCGTTGGCCTCGAGTTTTTGGGGATCCGGCTGGGGCACATACAAGGCCATGATCCAGCGCCGTGTGGGTTTATGCCAAAACACCTTGGGATCCCGATTGTCGGCGTGGATGTTTTTGAGGACCGGATTATTGTAGTATTTGGTCCAAGACCGTCCCCGATCGTTGCTGAAGGCCAGGCATTGGGTGAAGGGCTGGCCTTTCGACTCGTCCGATGTCCCCCCCGCGGCCGTATAAATGAGGACCAGCGGATTTTCCCCACGGGTTTTGAATCCGGTGGTGTTTTGCCAGTCCACGACGGCCGATCCGGAAAACATAGTTCCCAAAGCGTCCGGGAGCAAGGCGTGTGTTTCCTGGCGCCAGCGCACCAGATCGCGACTGATCGCGTGTCCCCAGGTCATGTTACCCCATTGGACGCCTTGAGGGTTGTGCTGGAAAAACAGGTGATACTCGCCGCGATAAAAAACCAGGCCATTCGGATCGTTGAGCCAGTTTCTTGCGGCTGTAAAATGGAATTGCGGCCGGTAGGTTTCCTGGTAGAGCTCCGGTTCGGATGCCACTCTCGCCGCAGGATCCTGCGCCGCCATCAACACTCCCGCCAGCATCGGGGCGATAACCAGCGTTCTCTCGGCTGTTATTAGAAGATTCATTTTCATGCGCGCCCGAACCATAACCGATGGAATGCCGCAAGAAAAGCCTGATACGCGCCGACTTGCTTTCGGCCCATAAGGGCCTATGATATTGCGAGCGGGTAATTTAAACATTATGAAACCTATTGCCTTGTTGTTTTTCACCGGTCTGGTCCATTGGAGTCTGCAATCAGTGGCCGCAGGCCCCGTTTTACAGATACAGCCGGGCGCAAATGATACCTCGATCCTGCGGGATGGACGCCTGGCTTTCGTGTACCGATCGGATGCAACCCTCTATAAGCCCTATGTTGCCCTTCTCACGACGCCCTCAGGATTGAATATCCTCCGGGATGCGCCGGCTGACCATGCGCATCACCACGGCCTGATGTTTGCCTTAACCGCCAATGATGTCGATTTCTGGGGTGAAAAGGTGGCCACTCGCCCAGGAAAACAAGTGCGGACCGGTGTCCCTCAATACTCGGGACGCGGAGACATCAGTTTTTCCTCTTACTCGCTGCGGGAAACTCTGCAATGGCAGGACGCGACTAATGGGGAGGTTCTGGTGAATGAAAACCGGCGGGTGGAATTCCATCGGCTGGCTGAGGATTCCGACTGCCACCTTGTCACCTGGCAAAGCGTGCTGACGCCTGCGGCCGACAAGGGAAGCGTCGTGCTGTCGGGCCATCATTATTTCGGTTTGGGCATGCGTTTTGCCGAATCGATGGACATCGGCGGGGAGTTTCTCTATGCGGATTCGGAAACCAAAACCGAAACGGTCCGAGGTGACGAACGATTGGCGCGATCGCGGTGGTGCGCGTTTCAGGGGCTTTGCCAGGGCAAGCCGGTGACCGTCGCGATGTTCGATCTCCCATCCAATCCGCGGCAGCCCGCCACTTGGTTCACTATGCAGAAGCCTTTTGTGTATCTTTCGGCCACGATGGATGTCTGGAGGGCCCCATTTAGGCTCAGCCTGCCTCAACCCTTGGCTGTGACCTATGGCGTGGCTGTGTGGGACGGCCATGTGCTGGCATCTCAAGTCGAGGTTGCTTATCGCAAATGGCTTTTGCTGCTGCCTGAGGAACTGGTCGAACGTCAGAAATAAGTTCCATCCGCCTCGTTCCTGGTCTGGAGGCGTTCCCGTCCAAGTCCGAAGTGATTATTGGCCCGATCCTGACACCACAAGATTATTCCGGATCAGGTTAATCCGTTGGTTCACGCAGGCGGCCGAGCGCAGGGGATCGGGGGGCGTGTTCTGGCAGTAATCGACGAGTTTTTCGACGGTAGTCGTTACGACATGGCATCGAGTATCGCTCGAGGCATAATAGAGAAAGACCCGCCCATCCTCGCGGGCCACCCAACCGTTTGAGAACGTGACGTTCGAGACATCCCCGACGCGTTCATCGCCTTGCGGGGCCAGCAGGTAGCCGCCAGGCTCGTGAATCATGCGGCCCGGATCGTCGAGCGCAGTCATGAACGCGTAAAGAACATACCGAAGGCCCGCTGCGGTGTTTCGGACGCCATGAGCGAGCTGGAGCCAACCTTTTGTGGTCTTGATGGGTGCGGGGCCGAGTCCGTTCTTGACTTCATAAACGGTGTGGTATTTGCGGTCGTGGACGATTTTTTCCTCCCCCAAAGCGGCGTGTTCGATGTTGTTACAGAGCGCCCAGCCGATGCCCCCACCGGAGCCGGTATTGATGAAACCATCCTGAGGCCGGGTGTAGAAGGCATATTGGCCGCCCACGAATTCGGGATGAAGAACGACGTTGCGCTGCTGGGGGGATCGGGTTTTGAGGTCGTCCAGGCGTTCCCATTGGAGCAAGTCCTTGGTCCGGGCGATGCCGCATTGGGCGACCGCGGAAGACAAATCGCCGCGGGGCGCTTTCGGATCTTTGCGCTCGGTGCAGAACAGGCCGTAGATCCAACCATCCTCGTGACGGACCAATCGCATATCGTAGACATTGATATCGGGATCGGCGGTTTCGGGCATCACGACGGGGTAATCCCAAAATCGAAACCGATCGATGCCGGTCGGACTTTCGGCGACGGCGAAAAAGCTCTTCCGGTCCAAGCCCTCGACCCGGGCCATGAGGATGATTTTTCCATTCCATTCCATGGCGCCAGGATTGAAAACACCATTGATCCCCAACCGTTCCATGAGATGCGGATTGGATTGCGGATTCAGATCGTATCGCCAGAAAACGGGGGTATGGTCGGCGGTCAAGACGGGGGATTGGTAGCGTTGGTAAAGGCCGTTGCCGCCAGGCAGAGGGCGGTTGAGACGCTGGATCAACCGTTCGTGTCGCATGAACAGTGCTCGCAGGTTCTTTTGGAATTGCTGGCGTGTCATAGTCTGGCTGGCGCGGTCTGGGATGGCGGTCGGGTTCTTTGGATCAATTCGAGGCAGCAACGGCCGTTGTGGTAGGGGCACTTCCAGGCGGAGATTTTGGGCAGGTCAGAATCGGGGGTGCCCTGTCGGGAGACCCGCCAGAACCACTCGCCGTGCCTGGAATCCACCACGTGTTTTCGAATGAACTGCCAGCATCGAAGCGCTGATTCCAGGAAGGATTTATCGTGGCTGATTTTCCAGGCATTGAAAAAACCAATGACCGCCTCGGCCTGCGGCCACCATTCCTTGTGATCGTTGATGATTTGGCCGTCGCGTCCTTCATAGAGCAGGCCTCCGTCGGCATCCAGACCCTCGCTTTGGGTGGCGCGGGCCATCCGCACCGCCAAGTCCCGCATCTCGATTATCAGGGCCGGATCGCCCAGCGCCTCGGCGGCCTCGCACAACAGCCAGCTGCCTTCGATGTCATGACCAAAGGTGTAATTGTCGGAGCGGGGGGTCCAGGTTTCGGTGAAGAAATGATGAAAATGAGTCTTTTCGGCATTCAGGATTTTCTCGAGGAAAAGTTGTATGAGTTCTCGAAGCCGATCGGCAAGGAGCCGATCGGGCCAGACACGGAACAGATGCGCAAAGGCCTCGAGGAGATGAAGATGGCTATTCATCGATTTTTTTTCATTCCGATCCTGGTCACCAAGGCGCATGTCTTCGCTCGGCCGCCAATCTCGCAGAAGCACCTCCCAGTAACCGCCGTTGCCGGCATCGTGCGCATGGGATTCCAATAGAAAAAAGAGTTCCTGCGCCCGCTGCAGGGCGGCGATTTCGTGGAAAACCCGGTGGTATTCGGCCAGCGCGTACAGGCAAAAGGCCTGGCCATACACTTTCTTGCGGTCGTTGACCACGCGTCCGCTCGGATCCAGTTCCCAGAAATAGCCGCCGAAGAGGGGATCGAGAAAGAAACGCGTGAGGTAATCGTGAGCCTGGCGCGCCAGCTCCCAATCCTGCTCATTTTGGGTCAGGCTAAAGGCAGCGGAGAATGTCCACAGGATCCGGGCGTTCAGGACCAGTCCCTTCGGAGCGTTCTGACGCCGCAGGTCGTTGGATAGTTGGGCGACGAAACCGCCCTGTTCGTTGTCCACGCCATATCGACGCCAGAAAGGCAGGATGTTGGATTCCAGTTCGCGCCGGGCTTCGGACGCCAGTTGTGCTTCAATCGACTCGACCATGATGCAGCTCCACTCTCGAGATTTGCGCTTCGGTTAGAAACTCAATTTTCACATGCCTGTAATCTGGTCCAGGCGCCCGGGCTGAAACCAGGGCGGCCTTCCAGAAACCATAGGTCGCTTCCCCGTAAATCGCCGGCCGTTCGACTTCTGATTCCCGCGCGTCGAATTGGCGGCCATCCCGGGAATACGAAAGACGCACCGCGGGTGAATCCGACTGGCCAAAGAGAAAAACTCGGGCCATCGAAATGCCATCCGAAGCATGGTAGTGCACAGAGCTGCCGGGCTCTCCGGCGAGACGGTGGCAATCCTCCCTGAATTTGCGGGCTTCGTTTTCGCTAAACCGCAACTTGCCCTGCTTCACAAAAATGCGGGAATCATTCACGAGCTCATCCACGAGCGTGCGGTGGGTCATCCGGGCAACCACGACATTCGAGGGAAGCGATGAACCCGCCGCATTTCGGGCAACAATCCGGTAGGCATATGATTTGCCGGGGTGGATGGTGTCGTCGACAAACAGCGGCCGGTACTGCGCCTGAGCGTCGGAGACACGCGCGCCCACCACATTCCAGGGGCCCTCCGGGTTCTCGGCGCGGTGCACTTCGTATTCGGAAGCTCCGACTGCGCCCTGCCACGACATCTGTCCGCCATTGTCAACATGAAGCAGCCTCGGGCTCGCGGGCGCGGGAAGGGGCGGCGCCACCAGGTTTTGGATGGCAAAAGCCTTTTCCCGCACCAGCCCCATCAGGCGGCGCTCATCGTATTTTTCGCCGCTCTCGAATCCCGGCCAGTGATAGGCCTTGAAGTGATCTCCGCCGGCCGGTTCGTGATGCCAGAAGAATCCGCCGTCGCGGCTGCGATACCGGAGGCTCCACAACAGCGCGCCCGAGAGTCGCTCTTCCAGAACCGTGTCGATGACGGCCCGCAGGCCTTCCGTGGTCAGAAAACCAAACTCGCCGAGGTGATACGGTTTGCGTCCCCGCGCCATTTTTTGGCTTTGCCGAACATGCTCGATCATGTCCCGGGGATCTTTTTCGTAGTGATGGGTCTGGACAAAATCGACGTTGGGGTCCTCGAGGGACGACTCGAGCAACACTTCGCGTTGAGTGCCATCGACCACCAGATGGTGGGAATCGAGGCTCCTAATATAGGCGGTAATCTGCCGGGTCCAAGCGGGTGGAGCACGCAACTCGTTGCCGGTTTCCCAGGCGAGGATCGCCATGTCATCGCGGTAACACTGGCCTGTGACGGTATTCGTGCGGTTCAGAACGTGCTGGATAATCTTTTGATAGTCGGCAATCAACTGGGGATCGTTCCAGCAATCGTCCAATTTTTTGCCTCGGAACGCCGCGAGCTCCGCCATGCCCCCCCACCAACTCCATTGGTCGATAAAGGGGATGATCAGCCGTATGCCATGACGATTGGCGGCCGCCAGGACCTGATCCAAGACACGAAACGCCTCCTCGTTGAACTGGCCAGGGCCGAGGATAAACCGTGGGATTGCCGGCGGATCATCGGCTTTGCGAACCGCGAGGGTGTAGGTTCGAACGACTCGGCCTCCCACCTGAGCAATGCTCCCCAGCGCATCGTCGATCTCGAAGGCATCCGGCCAACGGAAAGGCAGGGTCTGTTCGAATCTCAGGTCGTCTTCGACGTAAAAGAGGTTGGGGATGTTGAACGAGAGAAAGCGAAACTGGCGATCGCCTTCGCGCAACATATCTCCGTCGCGCTGGATGTAATGGTTGAAGGAAGAGGCTTGAATGGGTTGCTGGCCCATGCCGGCCACCGCTGAAATGAGAAGGCTGCACCCCGTTCCCCAGATCCGGATGGTTTTTGGCAATTTCATAAAGACAGGATTCCGCAAAATCCGCTTTGGCTGATCTGTGATGTGGGATCACACCCTATCAGTCCCGGATTCCTCTGGCAAGCCGGAGCATGGATTAGGGTTCTTTTTCTGGGTGTTGCTCCTCCCAGCGAGCGAGGAGCCAAAGGAGATCCCCAAGCCGATTCAGATAAACAATGCATTCCGCGTTGGCGAGGTCCTGCGCGTCGCGCAAGGCGCAGACGCGGCGTTCCGCGCGCCGGCACGTGGTCCGAGCGAGATCCAACGCCGCCGTGTGGAGCTGGTCTCCTGGAATGGCCCAGCCTTTGAATGCGCCCACCTGGGCCTCGACTTCCTGGATCAGCCGATCCAGTTTTTCGGTGTATTTCGGGGTGATTTGACCGAAACCATCCTTCCCAAACCGAACAAGGTCCTGCTCGGCGGTGGCCAGTTCACCCATGAGAGTGATCAGATCGCGTTGGATCTCCAGGAGGTGAGCGCGGACCCAGGCATGCGGGGCGATGGCGCGCGCCATTCCGAGGGCGCTGTTCAGCTCGTCTACGCTGCCGTAAGCTTCCACGCGAGGATGGCACTTGGCAATGGGCCGCTGGTACATCAGCCGGGTTTGTCCAGAATCTCCATTTTTCGTCGCGATGCTCATGGAGGTAACGCTGGACTTTGACTGGGGCATCCGCAAGGGTTTTGTTCCGGGATTGTAATCAATCCGGTTTTGGGTATTAATGGTCGGCGTCGATTGGCCGGAGGGTGATTTGAGCCTGGGCGTGTGTGGATACACGCGCGGGGGCGACTCCGGCTGAAGCGCGGGAACGTCTATGAACGCAAATACCAAGCTGATCTTAAAAACGCTTTTTTTAATTGTCATCCTGCTCTTGTTGGTCCTGATGGGCATGGGAAATCCCGGCAGAGTGACCTTCACCCTGCCGCTCCTGATGAGCCATGCAATCACAGCCCCAGCCGCCTTGATGTACTTCGCCTTTTTTGCGGTGGGCGTGTTGACAGGCACGATCCTCACCGCCGGAGGAAAGAAAGGCGCGGGCGCCAAATCTCCAAAAAGCGAGAAATAATCCCGCCCTTGCGCCATGCTGCTCGAGCTCAAGCAGGTGGAAAAAAGCTATGGGACGCCGGGAGGACAGAATGTTCCCGTGCTCCGGGGAATCTCGTTGACGCTTGCGGCGGGTGAATCGATGGCCGTGATCGGTCCGTCGGGCTCGGGCAAAAGCACGTTGCTCAACCTCCTCGGGGCGTTGGACCGCCCCACGGCCGGCTCGATCACCTTCGACGGGCGCGACTTGTCGCGCTTGTCCGACGATGAGCTCTCGTGGTTTCGCAATCGCGAGATCGGTTTTGTTTTCCAGTTACATCATTTGCTCCCCCAGTGCACGGTCTGGGAAAATGTTTTACTGCCCACGCTGGCTTCACGGCGCTCCGGAAGCATGGACCGGATCTCGGTGCGCGAAACCCAGGCTTCCCAGTTCGAAAGAGCCCGGGCCCTTCTCAAGCGTGTCGGATTAGGCGATCGCCTGGATCATCGCCCCGGCCAATTGTCCGGAGGAGAACGCCAGCGGGTGGCTGTCGTCCGCGCTCTGATTAACGAACCCCGGCTTTTGCTGGCGGACGAACCCACCGGGGCTTTGGATGAAACCACCGCGGGGCGATTGATCGATCTGCTGACAGAGTTGAACCGCGAAAAACAGGTTGCCCTGATCTTGGTCACTCACGCGTTGGATTTGGCGAGGAAAACCAACCGGGTTTACCGCCTGGACAAAGGATTTCTCAAGGCCGAGCCATGACCTTCTGGCGATTGGTCATTCGTGGTGTTCTTTATTACTGGCGCACCCACTTGCAGGTCTTGCTGGGAGCCACCTTCGCGGCCGCTGTCCTGGTGGGAGCCTTGGCTGTGGGCGATTCCGTGCGATTCACGTTGCGCCAACAAGCCGAGCGGCGGCTCGGAAAAATCGAACATATTTTGACTGCCGGGGATCGTTTTTTTCGCTGGCAACTCGCAGACGGCTGGATTGATCCAACCGGCCCAACACCCGAACGTTCCAGTGTTGTTGCGCCAGTGTTACTGGCGCGTGGCACTGCAAGTATTGGTAGCGGCGGTTCGCGGGCAAACCAGATTCAGATTCTCGGGATCGATGATCAATTCTGGAGATTAAGTTTAGCAGCGTTTTCCCCCCCTTCTCTGGCCACCGACGAGGCGGCAATCAACCGGAGACTGGCGACGCATCTGGGGATTCAGGCCGGCGAAGAGTTCATCCTGCGTGTCGAGAAATCTCGACTGATGCCCGCCGACGCCCCCTTGGCCTCGGACAAGGATCATACGCTGGCGTTGCGATTGCGCGTCAAGACCGTTTTGAACGATGATGCCATGGGGGCTTTCAGCCTGCGTGCCAATCCCGTTGTCCCATTCAACGTCTTTCTGTCCGCCGAATGGCTTGCGGAGAAAATGGATCTAAAAAACAAGGCTAACCTTTTGCTTTTTAGTGGCTTATCCGCTGAAGAATCGAGCAGACTCCAATCCAGGCTCCGAGACCATTGGCGGCTGGCTGATGCAAGCCTTGAAGTGCGCTATCTGCCCGAACAGGATTGCCGGGAACTCCTTTCGGATCGGGTTTTTCTAGATCCCGCCGTGGTTGAAGCATTGTCTGCCGATCTGAGCCTGGATTCGGCCCCGGTGACCTCGAATACCGATGTGCCGCAGAAGAAGATCCCTGTTCTCTCCTATTTCGTAAACGAGATCCGTTTTGGCGACCGGGCCACTCCCTATTCGCTGATCACCGGTGCCGGCAGCCCAATTGTTCCTGAAGACCTTGCCGATGATGAAATTCTATTGAACGAATGGCTGGCCTCCGATCTGAATGCCAAAGCGGGAGATCCCATCGAGCTTCGATATTATGTGATGGGACCCTGGCGTCAGTTGCAGGAGACCTCGGCCGTTTTTACGGTTCGCAGCGTCCTGCCGGTTGTAGGGGCAGGCCGGGACTCGACTTTGATGCCCCCTTTCCCAGGGCTGGCTGAGGCCAAGAGTTGCCGCGATTGGGATCCCGGCATACCCGTCGACCTATCCAGGATCCGGCCCAAGGATGAGGAATACTGGGAGCGATATCAGGGAACCCCCAAGGCATTGATCAGCTTACGCGCCGCACAGAAGCTATGGTCCAATCGATTCGGCAATCTGACAGCGATCCGTTTCATGCGAGAAGATGCCAGATCTATTGATTCAGCCCCTCCGGCAACTCCAGCCGCCGACGTCTTATCACAGACTTCATCGCTCGAGCGCGCCATTCTCTCGAAGCTGGCGCCGTCTCAGTTGGGTTTGCAACTGGATGATGTGCGGCAATCGGCCCGGGACGCCAGCCGCGCTTCGGTAGACTTTGGGCAGTTGTTTCTGGGGCTGAGCTTTTTTTTGATCCTGGGAGCCTTGATCCTGACCGCCCTTTTGTTTGCGTTCGGCGTGGAACAACGATCGGCCGAACTGGGCACTTTGCGGGCGCTCGGCTTTCCGCGCCGGGATCTCTGGCGCCTTTTCTTGATGGAAGCCGGTATGCTTGGAAGCGTGGGATCGATTTTGGGAAGCCTGGCCGGTTTAGGGTATACGCATTTGGTTCTCGCGGGTTTGGCGTCCCTGTGGAAAGGCGCGGTCGCGGGCGCAAACCTGTCCTTTCACATCGAGGCGCGAACCATGATCATCGGGATCGTGGCTAACGTGGTTGTCACGCTGGTCACAATCGGTCTGGTGCTGCGGCAACAGCTCAAACAAACCATTCATGAAGCCCAGCAAACCGGGGGCGCCTTTCACCAGAATCGGCCAGGCGGCCGCTGGAGTCTGGTCTTGTGCCTGTTGAGTCTCGCGGGCGCGGGTTTCCTGCTGTTGACTGTCAGAGGCCAGGGAGGGAGCCAGACCGCCGGGATCTTCTTCGGGGCGGGCGGGTGTCTGCTGATTGGATTTCTGGCGGGGGTCCACGCCCTGCTTCGACATCTGGCCAGCCAGCCATCTTCCCCCAGCCTCAATAGTTATGTGCTTTCACGGCGGCAGATCCAGAGGCGTCCCGGCCGAAGCCTGGCCACCATTGGCACGCTCGCCTGCGGAGTGTTCCTGGTGGTCGCTGTCGCAGCCAACCGGAAAGATCCCCTGGGCGGCCAGGCGGACCGGGCTTCAGGCACCGGCGGATTCGCCTTTTACGGAGAAACCTCAATGCCCCTTCTCCACGATCTCAATACCGCCACCGGACGAAAATTCTACGCGCTTGAAAACCTGGACAAAATCCGAGGCGTTGCATTTGTGATGTGCCGATTGCATCAGGGCGAGGATGCCAGCTGTTTGAACCTGAACCGCGCCCAACAACCCTCCTTGCTGGGCGTCTCCGCCGAGGCTCTGGCCAGTCGGGAGGCCTTTCGTTGGGCCTCCTGGGCTCCAGGAATGGATTCGCGGCTGGGCTGGCGAATCCTGGATTTGGACTTGGGGGCGGACACCGTGCCTGCCGTCGCCGATCAGACGGTCATTCAGTGGGGCTTGAACAAGGCCTTGGGCGATACTCTCTCATACCGGGATGAACGGGGGCGCCTCTTCAAAGTCAAGCTGGTGGCAGGACTCGCGAATTCCATCCTGCAAGGACGCATCCTGATCAGCGAACAGGCATTCCTGAGCCGTTTTCCCTCGATGAATGGCAGCCGCGTGCTGCTTGTCGATGCCCCTCCTGGCGAGATGGAAAAGGTCCGACGGGAATTGGCCTTCAGCTTGGAAGATGCCGGACTGGAGCTGACCCCGGCCATTCGACGCCTGACGGAATTCAGCGAGGTGGAGAACACCTACCTGTCGGTGTTTCTGCTCCTGGGGGGATTGGGGCTGGCGGTGGGCAGCATCGGGTTGGCTGTGGTGGTCATGCGAAACGTTCTCGAAAGACGGGGCGAACTTGCGCTGATGCGGGCCCTGGGTTTCCGCAAAGGGATTCTTCGCAGGCTCCTGCTATTCGAACACGCCCTGCTGCTGTTGCTGGCTATGGGAACGGGTTTGCTGCCGGCTTGGATCGCCGTTCAGCCTGCCCTGCAGGCGTCGCGGGTGGAAATTCCTTTCCAGCTCCTCGCCTTGATCCTGATCGGCATTGTGTTGAATGGCCTTTTCTGGATTTTTTTCGCAGCCTGGATTACGTCAAGGGAAGAACTTTTGCCTGCCTTGCGCGAGGAATAGGATGCGGCCCCAAATCAGCTCGGCCGGCGAAATCTTAATGGCGATGGAGCCTGTATTAAGGAAGTGGTCCCGAAGCCGCCAGCCAATCGAGGGCGAGCAGACCATAGAAAGTGTATTCGCAATCGGGCATTGGATCGTTCCAGTGCCCGCAAAAACCGCCCGAATCAGTCCAAAGATGTTCCACGAAATGGAGGCACGCGGGGCGGTGAACGTCCTGGAGGCGGTGGAGAACCGCCAGGGCTTGCAGGGCGGTGGCGGTAGCAAGCAAATCAGGGGTGGAGATGTTGGGATGGGCGGTGAAGCCGCCGTGAGGATGTTGTCGTTCCAACAGCCACTCGGCGATTTGAGGCGATAGTTCATGGCCAAAAAGGCGCCAGAGCATCACCACCGCCGCCGTGACGGTCGTCGTGCCATGGATAGCTCCCGTTGTATTGGCAAAGGCATGATCAGCCGTGCGCAGGCGCTGGAGGGCGGCGCACAGCTCAGTAGCCCGTGGCACGGCTAATTGGAGGCTTAGGTGCGCTTGCACCGCCAGGAAACTCTCGTAGGCAAGGCCTTGATCCTGACCGATTTGCCGATGGAACGCGCCATCGGCACATTGGTAGGCGGCCAATCGTTTCGCGAGGGCCGTTTGGAGCAAGGGCCGCGCCAACAAATCCTGGGTCAGGAATCCCCAACAACGACTGAGGCAAGTCAAGTGGACAAAATCGAGATTGGCGCCATCGCCGAAGGGATCGAGATAGCCGCAGACTACGGTCGCAGGGATCGGCATCTGGAGGATCGCCAGGCAAGTCAATCCGAAGACCGTATAGTAGAGGTCGCTTTCAGGGCTGCGTCCGCGAAAACCGCCATCAGGATTTTGCTGGTTCAGAACATACTCTTGAATGTGTTGGATCGATGCCGGATCAAGAAACCGAGGAAGAGATCGTCCGGGGATATCGGTCATGGGCGCGGGGGGGGAGCGGATTCGTGAGGGGAGGATTGGCTATGAAGATATTGTTCCCGAGCCCGGGCGAAGACCTGGTAGAAACGCCGTCCGGAGATTCTCAGCCGCAATTGATCATGGAAGAACCGTTTTTCTCTTTCGCAATCATTTCGGAAGCTGTTAATGACCGAGAGAATTTCATGCAGCCGCGTGGCACTGCCGACGTCTTCGATCAATTCAAAATCGGGCTTGAAGAACCCGGGCCGGAGGAGGCGGATGATGGGCAGGAAAGGCAGGGCTCGACGGTGAACCGTTTTCCACAGGACGTTCTCTTTAAATTGGTCCGGGGTGCACTGGTGGATCTGGCAGTAAATGGCGCGCAGATCGGGCGGGCGGCCCGCGATAGGCTGCTTTTTCGGGATGCCAATATTTTCTTGTTTCGGAGACATAACACCACAGCCGCAGCCCAGAATCACCAAGGCCGAGCCTTCGACCTTGCTCTGAAACGAGACCTTTCTATAATAGCCGGATGTTGGATATCAAATTAATTCGTGAGCATACCGAGGACGTCAAGCGGCGTTTGGCTTCCCGCGGAGCGGGCGATGAAACGTTGATCGATGAGGTGCTGGCTTTGGACGAGCAACGACGGAAGGGATTGAGCGAGGTGGAAAGCCTCAAGGCCCAGCGAAACCGGGTCTCCAAGGAAATCGGCGCCCTGATGGCGCAAAAAAAGCTGGAGGAAGCCGAGGCTCGGAAGCGGGAGACTCGTGAAATTGGCGATAAAATCACGGTCTTGGACCGGCAGATTGGCGAGGCCGAACAGAAGAGGGACGAGTTATTGCTGCGATTGCCCAATCTGCCGCATGCGAGTGTGGCCGTGGGGCGGAGCGCCGAAGACAATCCCCTGGTTCGCGTTTGGGGCCAGCCGCCGGCTTTTGCTTTTCAGCCCAAGACTCACATCGAGCTGTGCGAACGACTTCGGCTCGTGGATTTTGCCCGGGGCGTGAAGCTGACCGGCAGCGGTTTTTTGTTGTACACCCATTGGGGAGCGCGCCTGGAGCGCGCCCTGATCCAGTTTTTGCTGGACCTGCATGTTTACCAGCATGGTTATACCGAGGTTTCACCGCCATTCCTGGTGAGCCGGGAATGCATGACCGGGGTGGGCCAGTTTCCCAAGTTCACCGACCAGGCTTACGCCGCCCAGGAGGGCATGGACGGATCGACCCTGGGCAAGCTTTATCTGGTGCCGACCGCCGAAGCCCCTGTGGCCAACATCCATCGCGAAGAAATCCTGAAGGAGTGTGACTTGCCGGTTTATTATTGCGCCTACAGCCCTTGTTTCCGGGCCGAGGCGGGCGCCGCGGGGGTGGGGACGCGCGGCATGATTCGAGTGCATCAATTCGACAAGGTTGAGCTGATCAAGATTGTCGTTCCGGAGAAAGGCTTCGAAGAACTCGAGAAGATGGTGACCCATGCCGAGGCGGTCCTGCAACAACTGGGGTTGCATTATCGGGTGATCCAGTTGTGCACGGGCGACATGGGCTTTGCCAGCGCCAAAACTTACGACATCGAAGTATGGGCTCCGGGTCAGGGTCAGTTCCTGGAGGTTTCGAGTTGCTCGAACTGCGAGGATTTCCAGGCCCGTCGCATGAATCTGCGCTACAAGACCGCGGCGGGCGAAAACCGGTTTCCGCACATCCTGAATGGGAGCGGGACAGCGTTGGCTCGGCTGTTTGTGGCCCTGGCGGAAACGCATCAGCAGGCGGACGGAAGCGTGATGATTCCCGAGCCGTTGCGACCGTATCTGCGCGCGGACAAAATCGGGCCTTAAGAAACAGAGCCGAAAACCGAAGTAGATCTCGGAATGAAAGTGTTGTTGGCCAGCAGCGAAGTTTACCCTTACTCCAAGACAGGGGGCTTGGCTGACATGGTGGGAGCGCTGGCCAAGTATCTGGCGCACGCCGGCTGCCAGGTCGTCCTGGTCACCCCTTTGTATTCAAGTATTCGAGCCCGTCATCCGGAATTGCAGAGATTGGATTGGAAACTGGAATTGCCCCTTGATTCACATCTGGTATCGGGCCGGGTTTGTGTGCTGCAACCGGCCCATCGATTAACGGTGTATTTCATCGAGCACTCGGGCTTTTTCGAACGGCCGGGGCTCTACCAGGAACACGGTCGCGACTATCCCGACAACGCAGAGCGGTTCGTATTTTTTTCGAAAGCGGTCGTTAACCTGGCGCGGTATCTGCCGTGGCGCGCTCAAGTGGTTCATCTCCACGACTGGCAGACGGCCCTCGTGCCCTTGTTGATCCAGGACCAAAAACAGCGGGACAAATGGCTGCGACCTCCCCGGACTTGCCTCACCATTCACAACCTGGCCTATCAAGGTCAGTTTCCAGCCTCCACCTTTGGTTTGACCAATCTGCCTTGGAGCTATTTCAGCATGGAAGGCGTGGAATTCCACGGCGGAGTCAATTGCCTCAAAGCCGGCATTGGTCACGCCCAGGGCCTGACAACGGTGAGCCCCCGTTACGCCCGCGAAATCACCACTCCAGAGCTCGGATTCGGCCTGGACGGGATCTTGCGGCAACAGGATCATTTGTTGACTGGAATCCTGAACGGAGTCGATTACACCGAGTGGAACACCGAACACAATCCGAACCTCCACAACGCGTACCATAAAGACGATTTGTCAGGCAAAACCGCCGAGAAACTCGCGCTTCAGAAGGAGTTTGGCCTGCCGGTGAATGCCCAGATCCCGCTCTTTGGCAATATTGGGCGCTTGGTGCACCAGAAAGGAATCGACATTCTGCTCGGCGCTCTGGAGGAAATGGTGGCCGCCGACTTGCAGTTCGTGTCCCTCGGAGCGGGATTGCCTGAGTTCGAGTCGGCCTTGTTGGATCTGGCTCGGCGCTATCCGCACAAGGTCGCCGTTCGAACCGGATATGACCACGGCTTGCCGCACCGTATCGAAGCCGCGAGCGATTTCTTTCTCATGCCGTCCCATTTTGAACCGTGTGGACTGAACCAGATGTACAGCTTGCGGTATGGAACCGTCCCCATCGTGCGGGCCACAGGAGGATTGGATGATTCTGTGATCGATGTCCGGGAAAACGCCGCCCTCGCAAACGGCATCAAGTTCGATGTGTATTCGTCGTCGGCCCTGGCTCATGCCATGCGCAAAGCCCTCGCACTCTTCCAGCATCGAGACCTGCTTCAACACTACCGCAATAATGGGATGAATCAGGATTTCTCCTGGGAACGCACCGCCCGGGAGTACATGAAAGTCTACGAAAACATCCTGACGCGGGATTGAGTTGGCTCCCAGCCATCCGGCCTCTGAAAACCTCGTCCGGTCCTGAAACGATTCAAGGCGGCATCATCACGGCACACACGCCGTTTTCACACCGCCTTGAGATGCAAAAGAGATCCGTTGGCCGTCTCAGGCCAATTTCCAGGGAGCCCGATAGGAGCGGGTCAGTAATTTCGACGCGTCGGCATCACCGACGATGACTTCCCGTTTCGAGTTCCACTTGATTTTACGTCCGACCATCATGGCAATGAGGCCCAGGTGGCCCGGAATGGCGGAATGATGGGCCGTTTCGACGGGAGTGATTGTTGGCTTTCGTGATTTGACGCAGTCCAGGAAATTGCGCCCGTGGCTCGAGGATTCATACAGGCTGACTTTGCGTTGGTTTTCAGGAACGCGGTCCCAGTCCTTCCATTCCTTGTTGGAGGCATCAAATCCGCCGCGGTCCACCCACACCCAACCGTCAGTCCCAATCCATTTTGTGCCGCCGCGAATGTCGCCGTGCCCGCCGGCGATGATCATGGTGATGTCTTGCGGGTATTGGGCGGTGATCCGATACTTGGTGCAGGTGTTCCACATGGCGTCTTCCGGCGGGAATTCACCCTGGCCCTCGATTTCCGTCGGCCCGGAACCGTCACAGTCCATCCCCCAGTGGGCGATATCGCAATGGTGGCCGATCCAATCGAGGAGTTGTCCGCCTCCGGTGTTATAGTGCCAGCGCCAATTCATGTGCACGCGGGCCTCGATATAAGGCATCATCTTGGAGGGGCCGATCCAGAAATCGTAATCCAAATGTTCCGGGGGATTGGTGACCTTGTTCTTGCTTGCCGTGCCTGCGAAATCGTGGTGACCCGAGGGGAGCCCCACCTCGACGCGGGTCAGTTTTCCGATCAAACCGTTGCGAACGATCTCGGCGGCCTTGTGGAAATTGGGCTGAGAACGCTGCCAGGAACCGGTCTGCCAGATGCGTTTATGCTTCTGAACGGCCTTTACGATGGCCTGCTGCTCGGCAATGGTGCGGGCCAGCGGTTTTTCCCCGTAAATATCCTTTTTCTGCCGAGCCGCCTCGACGGACACCATCGCGTGCCACTGGTCGGGAATGGCGATCATCACCGTGTCGATGTCTTTTCGGGCCATGAGCTCGCGGTAATCGTGGTAGGCCTTGCAGTCTTTGTTCTTGTAGTGGCCGTTGACGGTATCGACGGCCTGCGCCAGGTGCTGTTTATCGAGATCGCAAGCCGCCAGAATTTGACAGTCTTTCTGGGTCAGAAAACCATGGGTATTCCCCGGCCCCTGCATGCCCCATCCCACGACGCCCATGGTGATGCGTTCAGAGGGTGCTGTTTTTCCCTCTCCCCCCAGGACGCGGGAGGGAACAATCATCGGGGCAATCAAGGCGGCGCTGGACGCCGTAATAAATTGACGGCGGGTAAAGCCAAAACGCGAAACAGGTTTGTTCATAGGCGGCGCATCATGCCCGAGCAAGAGCCGACTGACGAGAGGAAAAAGTCCGTCTGTCCCTCCCGTGACATGCGCCGCGGACGCTCCGAAGGCTGCCATAAACCAATCGGCAGAATTTCAATGATGAGTGGATAACAAACGGCCATCCTCGACGTGCGCGCGCCGAGGGTGGCCAGTTGGAAAAAATGGAATTCAGCGCGAGAACCCCAGTAATCGACGATTCATCAATCCGGCGAACCCAAAGCCATTGATTCGTTCATCGGATCACTCCTGACGCAACAACCGGCGGACTGTTCCCAAACCTAAGAACGCTAATCCGTATAACATGAGGCACGATCCTCCATCCGGGGTTGTATGAATCGGCGGATCTTCAGTGCTGCCGAAGGTGCCTTCGAAATTGTCGATAATAAAACGGCCATAATCGGACTGAAAATCAAAGGTCGCATACGCGGCCAGTCCAGAAAAAGTTACGGAAATTTCTCCCTCTGGGTATGTGCTAAAACCGCCGTCGATGGCTGTGTAGTAACCATCGACTTTTTGTGACGCGATGAGAGTATCGCCGGTGTCGTAGACCTTAAACTCCGCGTAAGGGTAACCAGCCGTCTTGTCGTCACCGAATGAATCCAGGGCAAATCCAAACTTCAATGAGGCAGCCGCTCCAAAGGTGAAGTCGACTCTAAGGTCGGTTGCCAACAAAGCCGTTCCCTCAAGACCAGGCTCGTTGATATATGTCATATTAGGGCCTGGACCGATTGTGTTGAATCCAGCCGGATCAACAGTGCTGAAAATGACATCATCAATTGAATCCGCATCCCCATCAAATCCATAAGAAGTCTGTCCCGTTATAAGATCGTCAAAGGTCAACTTCGCTCCCTGGACTGCATTTGACCCCAAGAAAAGAATGGTGGTTGCCGTTATCACAGCTGAGATTTTCCCGATCATATGTTGTTCCTTTCCTTTCTGACACTTCAATGGCCCTCTCATCGAACGGATCATCGTGCGATGAGATGGATTGGCCTTCCCTACTTCAAAACGGAAAAATAAAAGCATAATGATGACCACGATGATTCTGAATAGCTGCCAAACTTATGTAAAATGTTTATCGACAACTACAAATCAAAAACGAAATGTCCTATTCCGCCTCAGATCTAGATCAAATCTGTAAGGAATATTGACGCAGCCAAACGACGAATACAGAAGATCCGGCAATGACATTTTCGTTTAAGAGACTTGACCACAAGCACATGCATGAATCTGCAGATACTGTAAAAGAATCCGACGGGCAGATTGCTGCTGGTTTTACACAGATCCTTGAGCGAAGCTGGTAACAGTGCTTTGCGCCGTTTCCAGGCGTTTTATTCGTTTTTCATCCCGGCGAACTCACGGAAAACACGGTCGATAGTCTCTTTGGCGGGCACGGTGGCATGGACATATAAGCCGTAGCGCAACGCCAGGGGTTGTTCTGGTGTGATCTTGATTTCCCCGCCATAGGTCAGGGCGCTGCCCATCCACCCGTCCTCCCGGACATGGAACACCGAGGGATGATTTCGATTGGACGGGTGATCCATCAGCGTGATGCCCTCCAGGGCGGTTGAGGTGATGGGGCCGGAATAATCGACCCATCGGGCGGGTTTACGGAATGCACCGGCCTCGTTCGTGCCGCCTTCCGAGTTCCGGATTATGCCGCCGCCGTCCCGCACCCCAATCGTCTTGGCCATCCGAACTCCCAACAGGCCGAAGGCTGTCTGGCCCAGAATAATCTCGGTTTCCTTGGTCTCGAACCGCAAATCGATCACCAACAACCATTCCTTGCTGGACAGGGTTTTCACCGTGAGCTGGCGGTGTTCCCAGAGCAGGATTTTGTTGCCTGTCCGCCACGCATTCAGAACTCGCACCCGGGCGGTTTCATCGCCGTCTTCGATTTCCTCCAAGGTCTGGTGCGCAATCGTGCCCGCGCCTCCGTCCTCCCAAAAGTTCACGCCATGGACCGACTGATGCGAGATCCACACGGAATTATGATGTTTGTGGGATTGTGGGTCGCGCGGATGTCCCATCCGGGTCAAAGAAATTCCGGATGGCCCGTTGATAGGATGCAGAAATGGCCGGTTGAGATTTGTGGCGTAGTAGTAACGCGTCAATTCCAGGCCGTCCCGCTCAAACGAGATTTGATCCAGGGGCAGGGGCAGGGCTTGGAGGCGGGGGATCGGCTTGGCTGCGGGGAGCGATCCCTGGCCGGGAAGATGGATGGCGGAGGCGACGAGAACCGCGGAAAGAACAAGGACAGCCCGCACCTTGGGAAAGCGCTTTTGAGCCATAAAAAGCCTCAACAATCCACGAGTAACATTGTAATTCTCCTTAATTGAGACCGGCCAACCTCGCTCTTTTGGTGCGGGTGGAAAGGCTCAAGGACCCAAGTCTACAGGCGGCTTGAGTCCCCGCTCGTGATCCTTTCTGGGATCGAACTGAGCTCCCTCAGACCGAATCCGAGGTGACCTTGGGGCCTTGGGCTCAGTCTTTGACCTTGAAATCGCCCAGGGCGTATTGGGTGCCATCCAGGATAAAGCGCAGCATGGCGGGTTCCTGGAACACATTGCCGGCATGGCCGAAGCCGCAGAAGAACACACGGCCTTGACCAAATTTCTTGATCCAGGCAATGGCAAAATCGCCGTCGGTGCGTTTGACGCCGTTCTTAATGCCGCCGGTGACCGGATCCGACAGATCCAGAGTGACCAAAACGGTGCGGTCGGCTCGGGTATAGGGTTCTTTGAACTGATAGATTTCGTCCTTGAGCTTGAATCCCTTGCCTTCAAAGGCCTGGTTCAGGGGGTGCTTGGGATCATCGAGTTTGAACGCCCAGGTCCCATTGGCATTCCAGGGATGTCCGTCAAACAAACCGCCCATCATGCTGGCGGCTTCCGGCCAATCATAGAAGTTATCGGTGGCCGCATGGATGCCAATCATGCCCTTGCCGTTCTTCACAAAATCCAGGAAGGCCTTTTTCTTGGTGTCATCCGGGAATTTAAGCTGGGTGGTGTTATTCAGGATAATGGCGTCGTATTTCGCCAGGTTGTCGGGCTCAAAGGCGGCGTAATCCTCGCTGAAATCGGTCGTGTAAGCGCCGGTCTTTTGGCCCATGAGTTCAATCGCCTTGTTGCCTACCACGATGGCTTCGCCATGAACGAAGCCTTCGCATCGGGAAAAGACGAGGATTTTGCGGGCCTTGGCGGGTTTGGCGGACGCGGAACCGGGCAGGGCCGCTTCCACTTTTTGGAGGTCAGCCGGTTTGAGGCTCGGGAGGGGTTTCTTCTCGGCGGCAGACACGGTCACACAGATCTGCAGGGCCGCCAAAACGGCCAGGATGGAAAAAAAGCTCTTGGAATTGGGTTTCATATATGGGGCATAGAATCCCCCATCCCACAAGTCTCGTCCATCGAAAAAAACGGGGTTACTTCACCCCGATCTGTTTCAGGAACGGTTGCAGGGATCGGTCGCGCCCCAGAAACCGGCGGATGGATTCGTTGACGTCGCGGGAATTGCCGGGCTCGTAGATTTCGCGGCGTAATTTGAGCCCGACCGTTTTGTCCAAATACTTGAGGGACGCCGACTCGAAAACGGTGGCCATATCCGCCGAGATGGCGTCGGCCCAGGCGTAACCATAATAGCCGGCGTCGTATCCGGCCAGGTGGCCAAAATAGGCAACGAAGGCCGTCCCTTCGGGCATGGGAAGATAGACCTCGGACAGCAGGCGGTTCGAGAGCGGAAGCACGTCGATGCCCGCTCCATCCTTTACCTGGCTGTGGAGCGTTAAATCGGTGAGCCCGAAGGAAAGCTGCCGGCGATATCTGGATCCCTCGACCGCCAGCCGGGAGGCTTCAAGTTTGCTCAGAATCTCCTGGGGGATCTTGCGGGCTGGATCCCGGTAATCGGCGGCGAAACGATCGAGCACGGCCTTGTCCCAAATCCAGTTCTCGAGCATCTGCGAGGGGGCCTCGACGAAATCACGAGGCACGCTGGTGCCCGCGAAACGGGAATACTTGGCCCGCGTCACGAGCGTATGAATGGCATGACCGAACTCGTGAAACAGTGTCTCCACCTCGTCGTGCTTGAGGAGGGACGGCTTGTCCGGTTGCGGCGGGGGAAAGTTGCAGACCAGGGCTGCCACGGGTCTTTGGTAGCGTCCATCCGGGAGTTGTTTGCCGCTGATCAGGCCGAATTGGGCGAAGTGATTGAACTTCCCGGGCCGGGGGAACATATCGAGATAGAACAGCCCGAGGGGTTCGCCGGTGGCGGCGTCCGAGACGGCATAAAGCTTGAGGTCGTCAATCCATTTGTAAGGCGGCATGACCTCGTCGAACTTCAGTCCGAAAATCTCCTGGTAAATGGCGAACATGCCGTTCAGGACGCGGTCGTAAGGGAAGAAAACCCGCAGTTGCTCCGCATCCACGGTGTAACGCTGTTTTTTCAGCTGGTTCATGTAATAGGCCATATCCCAAATATGGATGCGGGCATTGGGATCGCCGGTCTCGGCGGCCTTGAGCTTCTGAAACTCGGCCAGCTCGGCGTCGAACTTGGGTTGGAGGCCTGTTTTGAGTTGTTCGAGAAAATCGATGGCGGTTTTGGCGTTGCGGGCCATTCGGGGTTCGATCTGGTAATCGGCCCAGCTGGCGTAGCCCAACTTGCGAGCGATGCGATCCCGCAGTTCGACGAGCCGCTGCAGGACGGGCAGGTTCACTTCGCGGGCCAGATTGCAGCGAATCTCAAAAAGCTTGCGTCGCACCGCTTCTTGCCGGGCATTTTCCTGGATCGCCAGAAAATGGAACGTGATATTGGCCATCACCGTGTATTCGTCGTCGCCGGTCTTGATCCCTTGCATTAGAAGAAAGCTCTCCGGCACGCCCTCCAGATCGGCGCGGCTGAACTTCACCGGCGCCTGCGCCCGCGTGATATTCACCTGGAAATCCGTCGACAAACGGGCTTCCTCTTTTCGCAGGCGCTCAATTTCCTCGCGTTCGGCGGACGGCAGATGTAGTCCCGCCCGGCGATAATCTCGCAAGGTTTCCTCCAGGAGCCGGGCGTCTTCGCCATCCAAAGCCGGGCGGGTATCGGCATAAGCCTTGACGCTGCGGTAGACGTCTTCGCGATACACCAATCCCACCGCCCATTCCTGGAAGGACTTGATCGATTCGGTCGCCGCCTCACGAACCGCCGCGCTGGTGCTGGTTTCCTTGAGCAGTTCCACCCGGCTGGCCACTTTCTCCGCCTCGTGCCCCAAATCATCCAAGGCCCGGACGGTATTGGTGAAGGTCGCTTCCCGCTCCGACAGCTTGCCAATGGCGTCCAACCGCATGTTCCCTTGGGCGATGGCCGCCGTCACCGACTGTCTTAACTGTTCCGGCGCGGTTTCAAATTCGGGCGCCACAAGAACCAACCCGAATTTCTGAGCCGCCGGCTCAAAATCCTTCAAGATCTTTAAAGAGGCAGCCGCTGCCGCCGGTTCCGAGGTCGCGGATAACACAATGCCCGTCATGATCAACATCAGATGCTTTTTTCCATTCATGGTCTCGAGACTCCGATGGGATGACTATAAGGTTTTTCCGAATCGGCGCAACTCCTTGAAATCCCCGCATCAATCAACTTAGGGTTTGTGCAAAAAAACCGGAATTTATTTTTGCACCGATCCTTAACCGCGAATGGACGCTGATCCACGCCAATAATGGAAGGCCAAAAAACTTTCTGGAAAATCGATGGGATGTCCGGAAATAGGCCTGGCGTGCGCCTCCGATTCTATCCGCAAACACGGGCGTTGATTTGCGATTCGATTTCTGGGGAATCCCTTTCGCGCTGATCTTGGATGTTGCGATTGCCGCTTGATTTCATCGAC
Organism: Verrucomicrobiota bacterium; assembly: GCA_022709905.1. GTDB lineage: Bacteria > Verrucomicrobiota > Verrucomicrobiia > Limisphaerales > UBA1319 > JAKLHY01. Next base: position 153,253 of record JAKLHY010000004.1, read on the forward strand.
TTCAAGCCGTACTCAGGGAAGACAAACCATGGCGATCGTGAAAACCATCAACCTCGAGGCGGACTTTCCGACACTCGAAGAGGCGCGCCGACGCGTGATCCGGGAATTGAAAGGGGCTAAACGCGACGGCCTGCGCGTGCTGAAGATCATTCACGGCTACGGTTCTTCCGGCAAAGGGGGCACCTTGTGCCATGGCCTGAGGAAATCGTTCGCTCTGAGAAAAAAGGAAGGGGCAATCAAGGACTTTGTGGCGGGCGAGCGCTGGTCGGTGTTCGAACCGGTCGCCCTCAGCCTCCTGGAGACGGTGCCCGAGTTGCGCGGGGATCCCGACCTGAACGCGACCAACGAAGGCGTGACCCTCGTGTGGATCCGGTAGGCGGCCAGAACTCACCTCGGACTAGCACCGCCGGGCCGATGCCGCAGACCGGCGCGCCGAATTCATTCCGCCACGCCGGTTCGGCTGCACGACAGAATCCCTGTGCAACGGAGCGCGGAAGTTATTCCGCTTGTCACGTGCAAGCGGGATGGTTACCGCAGGCCGGAGCGCGGAATTTATTCCGCCATGCTGGTTCGGCTGTAAGACAGAACCCCTGTGCAACGGAGCGCGGAAGTTATTCCGCAGCATTAGTCGCCTCAGGTTGGTGCTGCGAAATGAACACTGCCCGGGGGGGACGGAGGCGGTACTCGGCGGATTTGTTTGTCCCCAGCCAAACCTGTTTTTAAAGGACCTGCAAAACATTTTCATTTTATCCTTGCGCTGTTTTTTTTTAAAAGTCTCCAACAGTTCGAGGCGAAAGGCCTATCGAGTCCAATTCCCGCCCCGGGAGACGTGCTTGAGGGAGATTCAGGCCGGGACGGACTCGACGTTGTAGATCAGGATGGCCCGATGCAATGAATGCGCCGGGTAAGACGTTTAAGCCACCCTAATTGTTGGTTTTTCTATGAACAAAACTAGCCTGTATTTCACATTGCTTTGTTTCAGTGCATCAACCTTAGCTCAGCTTGCGCCGACCGCCCCGTCCCATGTCCTCACTGCGGCAGCGCGGGAGGGCATCCTGCATCCGGAAAAACATCAGCGCATCTTGACCGCCCAAGAGAAGGAGCGTTTGGCCGAAGCGCTGATTATGCCCAAAGGCCCTCAGGCATTAAATGCGAGCCAGCAGGCCGCTGCCGAAGAGTTTCTTGCAGTGGGAAATCGTCCGCGCGGCTTGACAGCGGAACAGCAGGAGGCCGCGCGTCGATTCCTCAATCCGCCCAGCAAACCGGCGAAGCATCCGTCGACACCTCCCGCCCGCCAAACCAAGCCTTAAGCCAATCCCGGATTTAGGAAGAAGGATGATCCCATGAAGAAGCATTTGGTTTTGTGCCTATCCCTTGGCTTGTGGATGGCCAGTCAGATGGATCTGCGAGCTCAATCTGACATCGTGTTCCAGAATGTTTATAATCCGGATCTAAAGACCTGGTTTATGAACGGCGAGAATTTTGGTGTGGAGATCGGCGTTTATCCGCCTGGGTTGGAACCTGGTGGATCTCTTGTAGCCGCCGGAGACTTGGATGGGGATGGCTGCGGCGATTTTGTCTTTGAGAGAAATTGAGCACTGACTCGAAAATCGAGGGTCGTGACTGCGGACTTTTTCTCGGTGGGTGAAGGAGACGGCATGAACTCCCTCGGATAGCTTGAACAGTTTCACCCGATAGTTGGAACCCTCGCGGAGAGCTTGCCCCGCGAGGGTTTTTATTCTCCGATCTACGGTGTCAAAACATAGTGTCGGAGAAAGCTGGTGCCAGAACCATCTGGCGGATCAACAGGTATATCAACTGCTCGAAAAAGTCGATGCCGACCTGACGGAGGAAGCCCGGTCGAAGGGGTGTCTGTTCTGTGGCGGCAAGCTGCACCGCAGCGACTATGACCGCAAGCCTCGCGGCGGTCCGCAGTGGGCGGAGCGCTTTAGCCTGTGTTGTGCCCAGGAAGGTTGTCGGCGGCGCCATACCCCGCCCTCGGTGCGTTTTCTGGGACGGCGGGTTTATGCCGGTCTGGTCGTGGTGATGGTCTCGGCCATGATCCACGGGCTCAAGCCCGAACGGGTGCAACGGCTGCGGGAAGCCCTGGGGATCGACCGTCGCACGCTGGAGCGATGGCGGCAGTGGTGGTTGATTACCTTCGTGGAGAGTTCCTTTTGGCGGGAGGCCCGAGGCCGGTTCCTGCCGCCGTTGTGCCTGCAGACGATGCCCTGGTCCTTGTGCGTGAGCTTTGCCGTCGAACGGCGCGACCGGCTTTTGGAGCTGCTCAAGTTCCTGGCGCCGATCACGACCTCCACCATCCGGAAAGCCTGCGTTATGTGAGGTTCGTTTCTCTTCCCGCAGAAGATGCCGGGCGACAGCGTTGGGGAAGCCGGTGTAAACCCAAGCCAGCCCACCGAAGGGGTGGGAAACATTCAAAATCACGGCATCCAGTGAAAGAGACATCATCCAGCTTGCGGGTCCATGAGCGCTGGGCGCATTTTCGGTTCAGCGTGATCGGGCCGCTGTTGGCGGCGCCGCCCGCCCGTGGCCAGCTCCAGGCCCAACTCCAAGAACTGGCCGCCCAAAAATGGCGGCACCCGGTTTCCGGCCAATGGGTGGTCTTGGGGCTTTCGACGATCGAGCGATGGTATTATAAAGCGCTCGGCACCCAATCCAGCCCGGTCGACGCCCTCCAGCGCAAAATCCGTTCCGACCATGGGAAACATCCCTCGATGGGTCCCAAACTGATCGAGTTATTGACCCAACAGCACCGGCAGCATCCCAGTTGGAGTTACCAACTCCATGTCGATAATTTGGCGGTCTTGGTGGCCCAGCAGCCCGAACTGGGTCCCATGCCCGCCTATGCCTCGGTGCGCCGCTTCATGCAAAGTCATGGCCTGTGGAAGCGACCGCGCCGCGGGCCGGCCCAGAGTCCGGGCGCCCAACTCGCTGAACACCGTTTTGAGCACCGCGAAATCCGCAGCTACCAGAGCGAATACGTCAATGCCCTCTGGCATCTGGACTTCCACCACGGTTCATTGCGGGTCCTACTGGAGAAGGGGCGTTGGGTTTATCCGGTGTTGCTGGCCATCCTGGATGATTGTTCCCGCCTCTGCTGCCATGGCCAGTGGTATCTGAGCGAAGGGGCCGAGGAACTCGACCACGGGCTCAGCCAGGGCTTCCAGAAACGGGCCTTACCCCGCGCGCTCATGAGCGACAACGGCTCCGCCATGCTCGCGGCGGAAACCGTGCAAGGCCTGGCCCGGTTGGGCATCGTCCAGGAAACCACGCTCCCCTATTCCCCGTATCAAAACGGCAAGCAAGAGGTGTTTTGGGCGCAGGTCGAAGGCCGCCTCTTGCCGATGCTCGAAGGGGTGGCCGATTTGACCTTGCGCACCCTCAACGAAGCTACCCAGGCCTGGCTGGAGATGGAGTATAATCGCACGACGCATTCCGAGTTGGGCCAAAGCCCCCTGCAGGTTTACCTGCACCACAAGGATGTCGGCCGCCCCTGTCCCGCCACCGAATCTCTGCAACTGGCCTTCACCCAGGAAATCCGCCGCGCCCAACGCCGTTCGGACGGCACCATCAGTCTGGCGGGGATTCGGTTTGAACTGCCCGCCCGCTATGGTCATTTCCCCTCCGTCACGGTGCGCCTGGCCTCCTGGGACCTGAGCCGCGTTTATCTGACCGATCCGCAGACTGGCGCCGTTCTCTGCCGGCTCTATCCCCAGGATAAAACGAAAAATGCCCAGGGCCAGCGCGCCCTCAGAAACTCACCCTTGGCCGGCGTGGCCCCGGCCCCGGCCACCCCCGGCACGATCGCGCCCCTGTTGCAGAAACTCATCAAAGACTACGCCACTACCGGACTGCCGCCCGCTTATTTGCCCGAAAAAGGGGTCAGTCCCGGTTATTGTAGAAAAGACTTGATTGTCAATGGCGCAGTAACATCCTTGGAGCCACTCCGCGTAAGTCGAGACTCCAGGGTCCGGGAGCCATCGACCACGTCATGAACCGGGGTGACTGTCGCGAATCCATCTTCAAGGACAGCCAGGATCATCAGGATATTGTCCGGACCCTTGCCGAGGCTTGTGGGAAGGTCGGCTGGCAGGTTCATGCGGATTGTCTGATGCCCAATCATGGGCGGGCTTTGGGTGAATCGGTTGCTGGGGGAGATGGGCATCGGGCAGAGCAACGCGGCCGGCGGCCGGTGTTTTGCCGTGGAAAAGCGGGGGTGGTCAAGATTTGCCTGCACGGCGCGAGAACGACGTGGAGAAAACAGTGATCGCTGCTCAGCTCAGAAGGCAGACGGGTGATGCACGCTGGACTGGAATGCAAAGCGGTTGAAGATGGGTTGTCGGCACACGGCGGCAATTTGCCTGAAGAAAATCACCAATAGCTGAGACTGACCCGTGAGAGCCCCGTGCGACTGACCGCGCAACACCACTCCATTTTGGACTCGGTGGATTTCAAATTTCATGGATGGGATTCTCCCTTTCCTTGTTCGAGCAACCAGCGCCACGCCGGTTGGGCTTCGGGAAAGCGCTTGGCGGTGTCCGGCGCGTGTTCGTGGTAGAGCAGCACGCCTTTGGCCTTGGGCAGCAGTCGAGCGCCCGCCGCCATCGCCGCCGCTTCCCGTTCGGCGGTGCTGAAGTCGGAGAGGTTCCAGCAGATGTTGATGAACAACCGGTCTTCGGCGTCGCAAAGGTCCAGTTCGCCGTCGCCAGCGTGGTAGTGCCACTCCCGGGCGCGACGCCGGCATTCCAGGAACACGGCCGTTTCCAGTATGTGCCCCACATCGCGCTCCGCCCCCGCCTTGAACGCGCCGATCAAGCCGGGATCAATCACGTGCAACTTCCTCGGATTGCGAGCCTGTTTGCGCACGGACTCCTCATGCCGCGGGAGCAGGAAGATCAACCCCGCGTCCTCCAGCATCCGGGCGTACTCGAAGACGGTGTTTTTGGAGATTTCGTAGCCCTGTGACTGAAAATCGCGGTGCAGTTTGCTCACGCTGAGCAGCGAGGCGGTGTTGCGGAAGCAATGCCGCAAGAAGGCGCGCATCAGCGCCTCGTTGCGGATGGCGTTTCGCTCCACCAGGTCGCGATGCAGCATGACCGAGCCGTATTCCTCCAGGATGAGCGGGCGCATCGCCGGTTCGGCGAGCACCACTTCCGGGAACCCGCCCCAGCGCAGGTAATCCTCGAAGGCCGCGCGCGCCCGGCTTTCGCTGCGAGCATTGTAAGCCTCGTAGCGGACGCCGCGAAACGCGAGAAATTCCCGGAAACCCAGCGGGAATACCTCATAGGTGACGCTGCGCCCCCGCATCGCCGACGACAGATCGCGCGTGAGCAGGCGCGAGGAGGACCCGGTGACGAAGACGGACACGTCCTCCGTATCGCATAACCGCCGCACCCAGCGTTCCCAACTCGGCGCGCTTTGGACCTCATCGAGAAACAAGTAGAGCCGTCCGGTGGCCGCTTCCGGGAAGACCTCGCGCAAGCACCGCAGCACCAGGTCGAATTCCGCCGCTTGGACGGGCTGGAGCCGGTCGTCCTCAAAGTTCAGATAAACGATCCGGCGACGGTCCACCCCGCCCGCTACAAGCTGACGGATGGTGTCGAAGAAGAGAAACGTTTTGCCGCACCGGCGCACACCGGACAGGCCGATGACCTTGCCGGAATCGGTGGGGAGGGATAATTCGCGGGGGCGGCTTTCCGGCAGCGACCGGTCGGCAAACTCACGCAGGACGTATTTCAGACTGTCACTGTTCATGGGGGCGATCTTGACGCTATTCGACCCTTCATGCAAGGACGACTGGAGTGCAAAGCCGTTGAAGATGGGATGTCGACACACGGCGACAAATTGCCTGAAGAAAATTACCAATAACCGGGACCCTTATGCGCAGCGCATTGACGAATAGTCGGGATCCCCTTGGAAATGCAGTCGAGCCCATGCCCAAGGTTCTGCCAAAACAGGAGCCCCGGGAATGGTGTTAACCGCAGATGATGCCGATGAACGCAGATTGCACATCCTCTGCGCGAATCTGCGTGATCTGCGGTTGAGAGAGAGGAGTTGGCTGGATGAGCGGTGAAGTACGGCCCAGTTTCCCCGGGGGAGGCGGTTGCGTTACGCGGAGAGTTGGCGGTCGATGGAACGGAGTTGGACAGCTTCGAGGAGGTGTTCGGTGGTGATCCGGTCGCGTTCGGCCAGGTCGGCGATGGTGCGGGCCACTTTCAGGATTCGGTCATAGGCGCGGGCGCTGAGTTGCATATGGCTCATGACGCCTTTGAGGACGTCGAGGGCATCGGTTTGGAGGGCGCAATGCGAGGCCAGTTCTCGGCTGCCCATGCGCGCGTTGCAGGTGATCCGGGGGCGGGAGGCGAAGCGTTTTTGCTGGCGCCAGCGGGCGGCGACGACGCGTTCGCGAATTTGGGCCGAGGCTTCGCCGGTTCGTTCGCTGGACATGTCTCGAAACGGCACGGCGGGGACTTCGACATGGAGATCGATCCGATCCAGCAGGGGGCCGGAGATGCGTCCCAGATACTGCTGGATTTCACGGGGTGAGCTGCGTGATTCGGCCGGCATGAGGCCGTCCGGGGTGGGATTCATGGCGGCGACGAGCATGAACTGGGAGGGAAACGTCATGCTGCCCGCGGCGCGAGAGATGGTGACGCGTCCTTCCTCGAGAGGTTGGCGCAAGGTTTCGAGGACGCCGCGCTTGAATTCGGGCAATTCATCGAGGAACAGAACCCCGTGATGGGCCAGGGAGATTTCGCCGGGGGTGGGATTGGCATTGCCGCCGAGGAGGCCCGCGTCGCTGACGGTGTGGTGGGGGGCTCGGAAGGGGCGCCGGGTGATCAAGGCCTGGCCGGGATTCAGCAGCCCGACGATACTGTGAATCTTTGTGGCTTCGAGCGCCTCATCCAAGGTCAGGGGGGGCAAGATTGTAGGCAGCCTTTTGGCCAGCATCGATTTTCCGGTGCCGGGTGGGCCGATCAACAGAATGTTATGTCCGCCGGCGGCGGCAATTTCGAGGGCGCGCTTGACCGATTGCTGGCCTTTGACTTCGGCGAAGTCCAATTCATCGTCGTTGGGGTGGGCGAATAACTGTCGGATATCGACCTTGGCTGGAAGCAATTTGAGTTCGCCCTCGAGAAAGCCGGCCGCCTCCCGGAGGTTGCGGATGGGAAAGACAGGCAAGCCCTCAACCACGGCGGCCTCGGCCGAGTTTTCCACCGGGGTTAGCAATCCTTTTTTGCGATCCATCCGGGCGCGCAGGGCGATGGGCAGGACGCCTTTGACGGGACGGACCGCGCCGGTCAAGGCCAGTTCTCCCACCAGGACATAATCCTCGAGGGGAGCAGGATTCATTTGCTCGGTGGCGGCCAGAATCCCGATCGCGATGGGCAGGTCGAAACTGGGGCCTTCTTTACGCACATCGGCCGGGGCCAGGTTGATGGTGGTTTTGCCCATCGGGAATTTATAGCCCGCGTTGCTCAGGGCCGTTCCCACACGATCCTTGGACTCCTTCACGGCGGTATCCGGGAGTCCGACGATGACGACCATCGTATCCCCCCAGGCTTCGTTGACCTCGACTTCAATGGGATAAGCTTCGATCCCGTTGACGGCGGCCGAACAGACCTTGGCAAGCATGTAATGCTTAATAAAGCACTACATCATAAAAAGCAATTATCTAATTCTAAAAAGTGGTGTTATTTTTTTAATCGATAGAATTGAGTTTCCGAGGTGGCGGAGACGGTGGCCGAGTTGCCGGTCACGCCTGGAACGGGGGTCCAGGCGGTAGCGGGCAGGGCGGGGCTGGATTCAAGCACGAAACCGGCGGCTGCGGCTGGCCAGGTGATCGTCACCTGGGTCGCGCTGCGGGTGATGACGAGGGTGGGGGGAGTGACCGGGGGCTGAGGGAGGGGAATCCCGGCGGCTGTGGGGCCTCCCAGGGCTTCCATTTCGGCATCGGACATTTTGCCCTCGCGGATCTGGACGCAGTTGACCCACCATTCGCGGCGTTCGTCCTGATCGCCGTCGGCGAAGAGGACCGCCTTGGCCTGGAGGGCGCGCCGTGGATTGTCCAGGCCCTGGTTGGCGGTCCAGTCGTCTTGCTTGATGCCATCGACGAACTTGGTGACGACGGGAGGTTTGGCGGCTTGATCGTAGGCGGCGCAGACGCGGTGCCACTCGCCGGGAGTGAACGCGCCGGTGCCGTTATAACCGCCGGTGCCCTGGCCGAAGTTGTTGCCCTGCCAGAACAGATCGCCGTCATCGGTATTGGCCACGGAACTGATTTGCAGCATGGCCGCCGCTCCGGGGCCGGTGGTCCCGAGCAGGACGTCCATGATGAGGGTGTATTGGTTGACTTTTGTGCCGCCGCCGTTGGGGGCGATGCCATGGTCCATCAGGTAACCGATTTTGCGGCTGAGATCGCCGGGCACATACATGATCTTGGCCGGGCTGCCATCGATGAGGGGGATCTCGGCAAAATCGCCTTCGCCGGTGGCGCCGAACTTTGTGCCGGCGGCCGTCAGGCCGGCGGGGCCATCAAGGTATTCGAGGGCCTTGCCGACTGTGGCTCGGAGATCGCCCTGATCAAAATCCCAATGGCCGGTGACCTGGCTGGAGGGAGCGCCGCTGACCTCGATGGTGAACTGCCAGGTGTTGGTGTAGTTGGCGCCGGTGGCATCGGCATATTCGAGCCGGATGAGGTTGTTCGGGTCTGTCCTGGACGCGTTGGGTTGATATTGGAGCGCGGTGCGGTTTCCATTCTTAGACAGACTGAATGGCGCGGCGGCCCCGCTGTTGAGAAACAGCTTGATGGCATTGGTATTGACGTTGGACTGCCCATCGAAGAGCAGCGCCTCGATAGGCGAGGCGGCACTATTGCCGGAGGATCCCGGCAGGGGACTGACTTCGGCGACGTAAGGTGAGTTGGCGCGTGATACGCTGGTGGCGCGGTAAGCCTTGATGGCGCGCGGGTCGGCGGAGTCGTTGACGAGGAGCCGTTCCTGGGTATCGGGGGTGATGGAATACCATTGGAGGTTGGCCCCGTGGCCGGTTTGCCAATAGACAAGGCGGAAAGGGTAAATCCCGGTCACCGGCGCCTGAACTGTCCACTGATTTTCAATGTGCTGGTCGGCGACAAAGCCCTGGGCGATGCGCTGGAACTCGGCGACCTTGAGGGCGAAATAGTCCCGGCAATTCGGTCCGACAAAGACCTGGTAGGCGTCGTCATCGTTGACATCGGTCCGATCGGCTCCCGCGCTGATTCCGAACGTATGCGTTCCCGCGGTGAGTTCGAGATAAGCGATTACCTCGACGGCGAAGTTATCGGCATGGGCGCCGGCGCCTGGAATGCCTGGAAACGGGACGGGAAAGAAATAAGCAAGCTCTGCGCCTTGATCATCGAGGACGGTGATTTCGGCGCCATCCTTTTCAAAGTTGATGAGATCGACGTTATAGCTGCCGTCGATGTTGGGGCCGGCGATTGCCTCGTTGGGGACCGGAGCGCCGTCCGCATCCGTCAGCGTGCCGTTGAGTTGTTTGACCGCCCGGAGGATGTTATTGGCCACGATGGCATCCGGAGGGGCTTGGACTGAACGGACAAGGAATCCCGGATTGCTGGCGGAACCGGGGGGGGCGGCCGCGTCGCTTGGCAGAGTAACCGTTGCCGCACGGGCTGTCTCGAATAAGGCCATGGCGCCGATGAGGCAGGCAATCGTCTTGGGGAATCGAAGGCTGTTTTTCATAATTTCAGCTCTCCTCTGGGGATAGGTAAACGATACTCGTGCCATTGGACAGACTCCCTGGGGCCGAATGGATCCTGCGCCGGGCTCAAAGCCAAAGGCACGGGGGAAGTAGGTCTTTTCCGTTGACTGAATGCAAGCGGAATCTTGAGAATCACCAGAAACGGAGGAACCGCGAGAGGACGCCAATGGACACGAATAAAACCGGAGAGATTCTTTTTGCTGAATCACCCTGCGGAATGAACTCGGAGTGCCGATCCTTCCCGGCTCTGAATCGAGAGTCGCTGGACAGGTTGGAGCGCGGGATTTATCCCGCAGAGCCGGTTGTCGCAGGAGTACCGACTTTTCACCGATTTTCCGTCTCTTCAGGACTTTTGCATGTTCGCGCCTGTATTGGCACTTATTGGTGTCGATTCGCGGTTAGTTTTTTATCTGCGGTTCGGAGACATTTCGAGGAGGTTGACAAGTGGGATGAGATCGATAGCATGGGTTGCGAAATGGCGCGTTCGTCTATCGGTTAGGACGTGGCCCTCTCAAGGCCAAAAGATGGGTTCGATTCCCATACGCGCTACCATGATTGCATGCGGCCGTTTCAAATCATTTTCAATCCGACGAGCGCGGCGGATCTGTCGCGCATGCCGAAGGAATTGCAGTTGGAGATCCTGGGGCAATTTCGCGGGCTTCCTCATGATGTGAGTCTGGACCTGGAGCGTTTCGGCAAGCTCGAGCGATCCGGCAAGATCCTTCATCGGTATCGGTTGGGCGATTACCGCGTGTATTTTCAACGGCACGAGCTTGGAGTTGTCGTTCACCGGATTCTGAATCGAAACACGCTGAAGGATTTCCTTTATCGTTCCAACCTGCCTACGGGCGAGGATGAAGCCCTCCAGGATAATCCGAAGTTCTGGGAGATGATCGAGGCCGCCCGGACCTCTGCAACGCAGTAGGCGAGAGTCAAAACGGAGGGGAGGGCCAGGGCCTTGCTTTTTGGACCAGGTCTATTGTCGGACTATCGGATTCCTAAGTCAGGCGAGTTCAAGATCGGAGGCCTCGACCTTTACGGCGGCGGCTTGGGCGATGAAATCGAGGCGAAGCAAGACCTGCATCATTCCCGATCGGTGCTGGACCCAGCCTTCCATGCCGCGCAAAGGACCGGATTTAATGCGGACTCGGCAGCCCTCGCGGATTTCGGGCTCGAGTCGGATTTCGATATCGGTTTCCAGGGCACTCAGGATGTCGTCCAACTGCTGTTGGAAAAGGGCTTGATCGGTAACTTCGAGCAGGTTGGCGACATAATCACTTTGGTAGACCTTTTGCCGGAGGACGGATTCGATTTGCAGGAAGACGTATCCGGGGAAAAGCGGCTTGAGGAAGACCACTTTTTTCCCGCGATATTTCCGGACGCTGCGATAGCAGGGGAGGGTGGTGGAGACGTTTTCGCGTTCGCAGTATTGGACTAGTTTTTTTTCGCAGCGCGGCCGGGTGTGGGCCACAAACCAGATCCGGTCAGTAGGAAGGGGGGAGGTGTCCATAGGACGTGTTGCCGATTATCAAGGTGGAAAGCAGATTATGGTTTCACGACAGCCCGATAGTAGCGTCGCGGCTGAGTGGACGCCTGGGAATCGGTGAAAGTTCCCGTGGACGGCTTGAGCGTAACCACGCCCAAGTCTTGCCAGGAGCCCAAATCGGAAGAGGCCTGGATGGTGACGGTTTGCCCCGGGCCGCCTTCGATTGCCAGGACGAAGGCGCTGTTGGCCTGACGGGTGATTCGTGTAAAGCGCGGCTGGGTGGGGGGATTGACCAGGTCGGCATTCAACTCAATGTCGATCTTGACGTTCACACCCGTCAGGGAAACCGTTCGGGTGATCGAAGCGGGCCACTGAGTCGACGAGTAAGTCAGGGTCACCTGACCGTTGAGATTGTCCAGGGGAATGGCGTAGCCGCCTGAGGCAGAGGAGACGGCGTAGTCATTGCCGCGGTCGGGCATGATGGTGACCCCACCAATGCCTTCCCCCACGGAATAGAAGCCATCTCGGTTGGTGTCCCGAAAGATCACGCCGAGCAGGAGTGCGCGATGGGATCCATCGGAGCTCGCAAAATCCTGGGTGCTCATGGCGATGTTGTAGAGGCGGCCGGACTGCTCCCACTGCCCGGTTCGAACGCCGATGCCGATTTCACGAAAGGAGCTTTGCATCAAGTTAATGCGATGCCCCCGGCCCTCGATGCCCTCATCGATAAACAGGTCATCGTGGCTGGCGGCGACCAGTTCGGCGATGACGGGGATCGTGGTGGTTCCTTGGAAGGCGATATTCTCGCCGTACCGCCAGGCACCCGTGAACGAATAGCCGGCGTCGCTCATGCGGTTGCCGGGATCGCTGGCATCGGCGCCGGCATGGCTGAACTGTTGGTTGTCCAACATCCACTGGCTGTGGCTGCGGGCGGCGGCGAGCAGAAAACGATTCAACGCCAGCGGAGGTTTGGGGTTGGCATTCAAAGTGCCCGGTGACAGACCCTCATTTAAATCTATATTCAGACGGGCGGCCTCTGCGGATGGATTCGATCGGGCGCGGTTGATCAGTTCCAGCATCAACTGTTCTTCGGCGGTAGGATCGCCGTGGTCATAGAGTTGTGTGGGGCCCGCGGCTTTGAGTTTTCCCGTTGCTTGGGAGAGAGGGTTGGGGCAGGGCTGGGTAACCGTCGCGCCGGGGCTGGGATCCATCGCGGGGGTTGCCCGGATCTCGGGCATTGTCGCCAGCAGGAGCCCGATGACGATTGGCAGGACCGAGTGATGCATAGGGTCAGGGCGATACGGGCAGGCGATCCTGGGCTTGTTCCCAGCCCATGAAGACCCCCTGCTGCTTATAGGCCTTCAGCATGAAATGGGTGGCAGTCGAGACAACGCCGGGGATGGTGGCCAGTTTTTCGGAGACGAAAGCCGCCACTCGACGCAGGTTGTTGCCCTCGACTACGACCATGAGATCGTAGCCGCCGGACATGAGATAGCAGGAGCGGACATCTTCAAAGCGGGCAATCCGGGTTGCAATACGATCGAACCCCCCTTCGCGTTCGGGGGTGATTCTAACCTCGATGACGGCCCGGACTTTGTCGATGTTCAGCTTTTCCTCGTTCAGAATGGCGTGGTAACCCACGATGACCTTATCGGCTTCCCATCCGCGTATCTTGGCGATCACCTCCGGTTCGGTTTGATTCAGCATCACCGCCATTTGCGCGGTCGAGAGGGAGGCGTTTTCCCGTAGCAATTTCAGCAAAGGATCCATAGCTGACGACCAGTTTAGCGATCCGATCCTGGATTGCCTACGATTTTCTGATCCACATCCCGCTTGCCTGGAATTCATTCCAGCCTTAATCTGATCGCTAATACAGGGCGGCTCCTGCGGCAAAACATGAAGCGGATTACCGAGATTGGTTACGATTCGAAGATTGAAGGCGAAGTCATCGTGTCCCGGTTGGATGCGGTGTTGAACTGGTTCCGAAAGAATTCCGTCTGGCCGATGCCGATGGGGCTGGCCTGTTGCGCCATTGAACTCATGGCCGCGGGCGCAAGCCGATTCGATATCTCGCGATTCGGATCGGAGGTGATGCGTTTTTCTCCACGGCAATCAGACGTCATGATTGTGGCGGGGACCGTCACCTACAAGATGGCCACGGCCGTCAAGCGGATTTATGATCAAATGGCGGAGCCCAAGTGGGTGATTGCCATGGGCGCATGCGCTTCGACCGGAGGGATGTATCGGAGTTACGCGGTGTTGCAGGGCGTGGACCGCATCGTGCCGGTGGATGTCTACGTAGCCGGTTGCCCGCCGCGTCCCGAGGCGCTGTTGGATGCTTTGATGAAGCTCCAGGCCAAGGTGGCGCGTCAACCCATTTTTGGACCGAACCCGGTCCGGTCCGTTTCCCATTGCTGATTTCAACGGAGCACTCATCCATGTCGGCCCTGGACTTAGCACGACAATTGCAGAGGCAGTTTCCGGACCTGGTGTCCGAGCCCCGCGAATTTCGGGGGGAAATCTCGGCCGTCGTCCGCGATGCCGAACGGATTGTCGAGGTCTGTTCCTTTGCACGGAAGGAGCTGGGATTCGATTACCTGGTCGATATCAGCAGCGTGGATTTCTACGGCAATGATCCGCGATTCCTCGTCGTCTATCATTTGTACAGTTACCGTCATCGAGGTCATCTGAGACTTTCCACAGCCGTAGCCGAAGCCCGGACGGAGCTGCCCTCAACCACGGGCGTGTGGCGTGGAGCCGAATGGCACGAGCGCGAAGTCTACGATCTGATGGGCATCCGGTTCCGGGGACATCCCGATTTGCGGCGCATTCTGATGTGGGAGGGCTATCCCTATTATCCGTTACGCAAGGATTTTCCTCTTGAAGGCAAGGCCGCCGAGACCCCGGAGGTCGCCTTCAGTGAAACCGCCCCGCTCGAGGGAGGGCCTTTTGTGACCCAAGCCGGCGGGATTGACGCAGCAGCCCGCGAACCCCGCGCACATTTGCCGGAAGAACCGATGCCGGCTGTCTCTCCCCTTAACAAGGCCGCGGAGTCGGATCCGAGGATCATCGCTGGGCCAAAATCCTTTGGCACCGGTTTGTCAGATGCGATGCTATCGACCGAGGTCGAGGGGGACAAGATGATCCTGAACATGGGGCCCTCGCATCCGGCAACGCATGGCGTTCTTCGGTTGGTCCTTGAGTTGGACGGGGAAGTGATCACTCGGGCGACACCGCACGTAGGTTATTTGCACCGCGGCGATGAAAAAATCGCGGAGAACATGACCTACACGCAGTTTATCCCTTATACCGACCGTTTGGATTACCTGGCTCCGCTGGCCAACAATGTGGCTTACGCGCTGGCGGTGGAAAAACTGCTCGGGATCCAGGACCGGCTTCCGCCGCGCTGCCAGTATATCCGCATGATCTGTTGCGAACTGGCCCGGATTTCCTCCCATTTGTTGGGACTCGGGTGTTTTGCCATGGACACGGGGGCGATGACGGTTTTTCTCTACACATTCACCGAACGCGAAAAAATCTACAACCTGATCGAGGCATTGACGGGCGCGCGGTTTACGACCACCTATACTCGGATCGGGGGATTGGCGCGCGACTTGCCGGCTGGCTGGACGGATCAGCTGCGACGATTCCTCGATGAAGTCATGGTGACCCTTGACGATGTGGACAAGCTGTTGACGCGAAACCGGATCTTTCTCGATCGCACCCAGGGAATCGGCGTCATCGACGAGGCCACAGCCATTGATTACGGCATGACCGGACCCAATTTGAGGGCCAGCGGGCTGGAATATGACCTGCGCAAGCAGCATCCTTATCTGGCGTATGCCGATGTGGGTTTTGATGTGCCTGTGGGCACCCGAGGAGACTGTTACGACCGGTATCTGGTTCGGATGGAGGAGATGCGTCAAAGCGTCAAGATCCTGCGCCAATGTCTGGATCGACTGCCCGAAGGGGAGATCAACGTGAACGACGGCAAGGTGGTGTTGCCCCCCAAAGACAAGGTCCTCACGAAAATGGAGGAACTGATCCATCAGTTCATGCTGGTGACGCAAGGGGTGAATGCCCCGCCGGGCGAAGTGTATTTCGGCGTGGAAAACCCGAAGGGCGAGCTGGGATTCTACCTTTACAGCAAAGGAGGAGGGACCCCGTATCGGCTCAAGATCCGCGCGCCGTCGTTTGTCTCGGTTAGCCTCTTGCCTTTGCTTCTGCCAGGACACATGATCAGCGATGTGATGGCGATCATTGGATCGTTGGACTTCGTGATGGGGGAATGTGACCGATGAATTTTCGCGTGCCAGCCGCGTTGGAGACCGAGCTCGAGGAACTGCTGACGCATTATCCGGAGAAGCGCAGCGCGTCGGTGATGGTGCTGCACGCCTTACAGGATCATTTCGGATTTCTCTCGAAAGAATCCATCGAATGGACGGCGGCCAAGCTGGGTTTGCAGCCGATCAACGTGTTGGAACTGGTTACCTTTTATCCGATGTTCCGTCAACAGCCGGTGGGCCGTTTTCATTTCAAGATTTGTCGGACCTTGAGTTGCGCGCTGGGCGGGTCCCTGTCCCTTTACCGTCACCTGTGTCAAAGGCTGGATTTGGATCCCAAGGCGCACGGGCCCCAGACGACACCCGACGGACGGTTTACGTTGGAACTTGTGGAATGCCTGGCGTCGTGCGGGACGGCCCCGGCGATGATGGTCAACGATCGATCGATCGAGAATGTGACTCCGGATAAAGCGGATCAATTGATCGAAGAATATCGAACGCAGGATCCTGGGAAAGGCATTGCTGGAAAATGAAAAATGGCTGCCGAACATGGATTCGAACCATGACAAACAGATCCAGAGTCTGCTGTGCTACCGTTACACCATTCGGCAAAGCTGAGATAAGATTTGCCTTTTTGTTGGCCGAGTCAAGTCTGTAACGCAAAACCATGGTCACAGAAAACCGCCTGATCCTAAAGCACATAGACCAGTCCGGCTACACACCGGACATCGAATGTTATTTGCGTCACGGCGGTTATGAGACGCTGGGCAGGGCTTTAAAGCTTGGCGATTACACGACTCCGGAGGGCCGAATCGTGGATGCCGCCGAGCGGATTCGCAACGAAGTCAAGACCTCGGGATTGCGGGGGCGCGGCGGCGCCGGATTCCCTTGTGGGGTGAAGTGGGGATTCATCGATCATAAGAGCGGCAAGCCGATCTATTTGATCTGCAACGCGGATGAATCGGAGCCGGGCACGTTCAAGGATCGTCAGATCCTCCATAAGGATCCGCATCAGCTGATCGAGGGCATGGTATTATCGTGTTATGCGAATCGTGTTCATCTGGCCTACATATACATCCGCGGCGAGTTTGTGGAGGGCGCATGGCTCCTGAATCGGTCTTTGGCCGAGGCCCGGAGACATGGATTCCTGGGAAAGAACATCCTGGGGACGGGCTATGATTTGGAAATTCATGTGCATCGGGGGGCGGGCTCCTATATTTGCGGTGAAGAAACGGGTTTGATCGAGTCGTTGGAGGGCAAACGGGCGTATCCGCGCATCAAACCTCCCTATTTCCCAGCCATTCTCGGGCTATATCAATGCCCAACGATTGTCAATAATGTCGAGACCTTGTGCGCCGTGCGGCACGTCGTCGAGATGGGGGGGGCGGCCTACGCGCGTTTGGGCACGGCTTCCGATCCCGGAACTCGGATTGTCTGTGTCAGCGGCCAGGTGCGCCGGCCGGGTTACTTCGAGATCGAGATAGGCAAGGTCACCTTGGGACAGCTGATCAACGAATTGGCCGGCGGCCTCCGGGAGGGACGCAAGCTCAAGGCGGTCATTCCCGGCGGATCCTCCGCCAAAGTGCTGAAGGCGGGGGATCGTTACAAGCTGAAAAATAACCAACCGGGTGGCAAGGAGATCGAGGTGGGTTTGTTGGACCTGCCCTATGATGCGGATTCCCTGGGAGCGGCTGGAAGCATGTGCGGTTCGGGCGCCATTATTGTTCTGGATGATTCCGCCGATGTGGTGGCGGCCCTGGAGAACATCAGCGAATTTTACGCGCACGAGAGCTGCGGTCAGTGCACGCCCTGCCGGGAGGGATCTCTCTGGATGGCCAAGGTCTTGCGCCGACTGGCGGGCGACGAGGGGCGCAAGGCCGATGCCGACCTGTTGATGCACATCGCGAACCAGATCCCGAATGGCCGCACAATTTGCGCCTTTGGCGAGGCCTGTTCCTGGCCGGTCCAGAGTTTTGTCTCCAAGTTCAAGGAAGACTTTGAACGCAAAGGCGCCGAAGCGGAGGCACACCGGGCGGCGGCGCCGGCCAATATCGGGGCAACCTTGAAAACCTAATGGCACAGGCATCATCCAATTCCAGTGAAAAAGCCAAGGCCGTCGACTGCATCCTGGTCACGGTGGATGGACGCCGGGTGGAGGTGCCGCGGCTGAGCCGGCATCCGACAACCGGAGCGATGATTCCGACCACAATGATTCAGGCCTGTGAGATCGCCGGGACCCTGGTGCCGCACTATTGTTATCATCCGCGGCTTCCTGTGGCGGGGAGTTGCCGAATGTGCCTGGTGGAGTTTGGCACGCCGGCCTTGGGGCCGGACCGCAAACCGCTGCTGAATTCCGATGGCACCCCGCAGATTCGCAAATCGCCCAGACCCGCCATTGCCTGCGCCACACCCGTTTCGCCGGGCATGGAAATCTACACCCAGACACCCTCCGTTCTGGAAATGCGCCGGGGCGTCCTGGAGTTTCTTCTGATCAATCACCCGCTCGATTGCCCGATCTGCGATCAAGCGGGCGAATGCAAACTGCAAGAATACTCGCTGGAACACGGCCAGGCCTCGAGTCGCTTTGTCGAAAACAAGGTGCGCAAGCCGAAACAGGTCGATCTCGGCCCCCGGATCATGCTGGACGACGAGCGCTGCATTCTGTGCTCGCGCTGCATCCGGTTCACCCGAGACATCGTCGGGGACGACGCTCTGGGGTTTGTGAACCGGGGCAGTTACACGGCATTGACGCATTATCCCGGAAAGCCCTTTGACAACAACTACACGCTGAACACGGTGGATATCTGCCCGGTGGGGGCGTTGACCTCGAAGGATTTCCGTTTTCAAATGCGGGTCTGGTTTCTCAAGGAAACCCGCAGTCTGTGCGCCAGCTGCGGGACCGGTTGCAACATCGTCATCGGTTCGCGTCAGAGCCAGATCTTTCGTTATACCCCGCGCGAAAACGCCGACGTGAACCGTTGTTGGATGTGCGATGCCGGGCGGTTGAACTACAAGTGGATCGGGCGTGCCGATCGCCTGCGGGATGTGAGGGTCCGCACCGCCTCGGGCGCGAGTGAGCCGGCGACCTGGAAGCAGGCCCTGGCTTCGATCGCAACAACGTTGAAGACCGCGGTCCCGGGATCGGTCGCGATTATTGGATCCGCCCGACAGACCAATGAGGAGCTATTTCTATTGAGTCGGTTGGCCCAGCATCTTGGGGCTTTGACCGATTCCGTGCCTCGCCAGGGGGAAGCCGATCACTTGCTGGTGAACGCGGACAGAAATCCCAACTCGATGGGCGCTGTTTTGACAGGGATGGCCGCTCGCCCCATGGGCGCAAGATTATTTCAAATTGGGAACGCCATCGACCGCGGCGAGGTGCGAACCCTGGTGGTCTTCGGCGAAGACATCACGCGCTTCATTCCGGAGGCGCATTTGAGGCGTCTGGAACTGCTGGTTGTCGGCGATGTGCTTCCAAATTCAACGACCGTCCTGGCCCAAGTGCTCTTGCCCGGTTGCGCGCACGCGGAGAAACGCGGTTCGTTTACCAATGCGCGCGGCAGGGTCCAACGCTTTTTCAAGGCGGTGGAACCTCCGGGCGATGCGCGGCCCGAATCGGAGTTTCTGGGGGAACTGGTGGCGGCGGTGACAGGACGGGAGTATCCGGCGGATGCCGAGGGATTATTCAATCGCATGACGGCCGAGTTGGCGTCCTTTAAGGGCCTGAGTTGGGCGGGCCTGGGCGAGACTGGCCAGGTTTTGCCCGGTGGAGTGGACCATGTTTGAGTGGATGAACCAACTGACGGAGGCCCAAAGCCTCGTGGTGTTCAGCCTCGTGAAGATCGGGGTGGTGCTGGCCACCGTGATGCTGATGATCAGCTACGCGGTGGTGGCCGAGCGGCGGATTTGCGCCTTCATCCAGGATCGCATTGGGCCGAACCGGGTTGGGCCTTGGGGATTGCTTCAGCCGTTTGCCGACGGGCTGAAGTCTTTTTTGAAGGAGGATTTTGTTCCGGGGCACGTGCGGAAGGTTTATTTTTGGCTGGCCCCCGCCGCGGCCATGTTGCCCGGATTGTTGACCGTGGCCGTGATTCCCTTTGGATCGAACCTCGGCGGACAGAAAATGGTGATTGCCGATTTGAATGTGGGCATTCTCTACACGTTCGGCATTGTATCGCTGGGCGTGTATGGCATCGTGCTCGCGGGGTACGCGGCCAACTCGAAGTACCCGTTCCTGGGCGGCATTCGTTCCAGCGCCCAGATGATCTCTTATGAAGTGGCGATGGGTCTGTCGGTAATTCCGGTGTTTATGCTGGCAGGCGACCTCAACCTCAGCCGGGTCATCGAACTCCAGACCGGTGGATGGTTCGGCTGGCTGGTGTTCAAGTTGCCGCTGTCGTTCTTCCTGTTCGTGATCGCCGGTTTTGCCGAGACGAACCGTCTGCCATTCGACCTTCCCGAGGCCGAGAACGAGTTGGTGGGGGGATACAATACCGAATACAGCTCGATCAAGTTCGCCCTGTTCTTCATGGGGGAATACGCCAACATGATCATGTTATCGGCGATGACCGTCACCCTGTTTCTTGGGGGCTGGACACTCCCTTTCGCGGGACTTGACCGACCGGCCACTACGCTGACCGTCGGGCTGCTGCACATCGGGATTTTCCTGGCCAAGGTGATTGCCCTGGTTTGTTTCATGATCTGGGTTCGTTGGATGCTTCCTCGGTTTCGTTTCGATCAATTGATGGATCTCGGCTGGCGTAGAATGATCCCGGTGGGATTGGCCAACATTGTGATTTACGCGGTGATACTTTGGATGCGGGCATGAAAATCGAGCGCACGGCCCTGACGTTCTGGGAACGCCTTTACCTGCCGGCGGTGATCGCGGGACTGAAGGTGACGCTGCGGCATTTCTTGCGTCGCAAGGTCACGATGCAATACCCGGAGGAACGGTGGGTGGTGCCGACGGGCTATCGGGGCGCGCCGTATCTGGTGAAAGACCAGGAAGGCCGGGTCAAATGCGTCTCCTGTCAGCTTTGCGAGTTTGTATGTCCGCCGAAAGCCATCAAGATCCTGCCGCCAGGCCCGGCGGTCGATCCCGCCACCGGCAATGTTGAGAAACGCCCCAGGGAGTTCGAAATCAACATGCTCCGATGCATTTTCTGCGGCTATTGCCAGGAGGTCTGCCCCGAGGAAGCGATCTTCCTGATGAAGGATTACTCCCTGACCGGGAAGAGCCGGCAGGAGATGGTCTATGGCTTGGAGAAACTGCTCGAGCTGGGCGGCACGCACCTGGACTCCATCCAGAAATGGAAACACAAATGATGTCTGATCTTTTGTTTTACCTGCTGGCCGGGCTGGCGGTGGTGAGCGGATTTCTTGTGGTATTGAATCCGTTGAGCCGGAGCCCGGTCACCAGCGCCATGTTTCTGGTGGCCACCATGGTTTGTCTGGCCGGACTGTTCCTTCTGTTGCACGCGTATTTTCTGGCGGCGGTACAGATCCTGATCTATGCGGGGGCGGTGATGGTCTTGTTTCTGTTTGTGATCATGATGCTGGATCTGAAGGAGGAGCAGCGCCAGCGGTTCAGCCGGTGGCGAGTGCCTTTGGCGGTCGGGGCGGCGCTGTTTTTCCTCGCGGGTTTGGCCGGTCCCTTGGGACGGGCCAAGGCCCTGAGCGCCGCCACGGGAACCGCGGTGGAAGGCCATACAGCCCCACTGGGACAACTGCTGCTATCAACCTACGTGCTGCCATTTGAAGTCGTTTCTGCCATTTTGCTAGTGGCGATGGTTGGGGTGGTCTTGTTGAGCAAAAAGGAATCCAAATGATGCCGGTTGGCCTCGCCCATTATCTGGTGGTCAGCGCCGTGCTTTTCACGCTCGGGTTGATCGGCGTTCTCGCGCGACGCAACCTCCTGCTGGTCTATATGTCGCTCGAATTGATGCTCAATGCGGCCAACCTGGCCCTGGCCGCCTTTTCAAGGTTCAATGATCAGTTGGACGGCCAGATCATGGTGTTTTTCATTATAACGGTTGCAGCCGCGGAAGTGGCGGTGGGACTGGCTTTGATCGTGGCCTTGTGCCGGCAACGCCGGATCACGCGCCTCGACGAGTTGACGTATCTAAAACTCTAGCGCACATGACATTTGCCCTGGTCATTCTGATTCTGTTTCTGCCGCTGCTGGCTTCCGCGGGCATTCTGATGTTTGCCCGGAACCATCCGGCGGCGAGCGCCAAGCTCTCGATTGGGGCCGTGGTGATTTCTTTTCTCGCGAGTGTGGCCCTTTTCCGCTCCGGCCTGTCCGCTGAGAACCTTCCGGCGGAACTGGCGGTCCGCTGGCTCAACGTGGGAGATCTGGACATCGCGTTTGGTTTTCGTTTGGATCTGTTAACGCTCCTGATGCTTGTCGTGGTGACAGGAGTGGCCAGCGCGATTCATCTGTATTCCTGGGGCTACCTCCGGGGCGACCGCAGCATTCCGCGTTATTTTGCCTGCCTCAGTTTTTTCATGTTCTCGATGTTGGGCATTATCATGTCCAACAACTTCGCCCAAATGTTCGTGTTTTGGGAACTGGTGGGATTATCGAGTTACCTGCTGATTGGTTTTTGGTTTGAACGCCCGTCGGCCGCAGATGCCGCCAAGAAGGCATTCCTGACCAACCGTGTGGGTGATTTCGGTTTTCTGATGGGCATTCTCCTGCTGTGGAGCCAGCTGGGATCGGTTCATTTCGGGCAGATCCAAACTAAGCTGGCCGAGAATCCGCAGGCCCTGGGGACCCTGACGACGGTTGTGGCGTTGCTGGTGTTCTGCGGCGCCGTGGGGAAGTCCGCCCAATTTCCGCTCCACGTGTGGCTGCCCGATGCGATGGAGGGTCCCACGCCCGTGAGCGCTTTGATTCATGCGGCCACCATGGTTGCCGCCGGTGTGTTTATGCTCTGCCGGGTGTTTTTCCTGCTCGCGTTGCCCGCCCAATGGCCGGCATGGATGGGGGGATTGTCCTGGTCCGCTTTGGACGTGATCGCGTGGGTGGGCGGGATTACAGCGCTCCTGGCGGCTTTGATGGCCACGCAACAGAACGATATCAAGCGGATCCTCGCCTACTCGACGTTATCGCAATTGGGTTACATGGTGATGGCCGTGGGATTGGGCGGTCCCTCGCCCGCGATGTATCACCTGGCGACACACGCGTTTTTCAAAGCGCTGCTGTTTCTCGGCGCCGGCTCGGTGATTGTCGCGCTTCACCATGAACAGGACATCTGGAACATGGGCGCCCTGGCCGGACGGATGAAGGTGACCTTCTGGACCTTCCTTTTGGCCACATTGGCCTTGTGCGGTGTGCCGCCGTTCAGCGGTTTCTTCAGCAAGGACGAAATCCTTGCCTTGGCTTTCACCCAGAACAAGCCGTTGTTTTTCCTGGGTCTGTTTGTGGCGTTCCTCACGACTTTCTACATGTTCAGGCTGGTGATGGTTGCCTTCCTGGGCCCGGCAAAAAAACCATCGGCCAGCCATGCCCGAGAATCGGAGCCGGTCATGATCCTTCCCTTGATTGCCCTGGGTCTTCCGACAGTTTTGGCCGGCTTCTGGGGGATCGACGCGGTATTCGGTCGAGGCTTTCATGGTTCGACGGAACACGCCGGGACTTGGTGGCAGCAAATGATATTTCCTTTCCACCATGCTCCGGTGCCCGCGCTGGCGAGCCTGGGCGCGTTTGCGATTGGCCTGGCATCGGCCTGGCGCCTTTATCGGCAGGCCAAGACGGATCCCCTCTCGACAGCCTTGGGCGCGGGATCGCGATTGCTGCAACATCGGTTTTACCTGGATGAACTCTATGAGCGCGGTATTGCGCTCACCCAGGACGCTTTGGCGGGCATCGCGGATTTTACGGATCGTTGGATTATTGCCGGCCTCCTGGTGCGAGGCATTCACGGAACGGTTGAACTGACAGGCCGGATCTTGAGGTTGTTCCAGACCGGCAATGTGCAGACGTATGCGTTTTGGGTCTTGATGGGCGTCAGCGCCTTGTTGTGGTGGGTGTTGCGATAAATTCGGACGGAATAGGCTGATCAAGAATAATGAATCATTGGAGACGGCGAAATCGAGAGACAAAAATAATTGGCAGTTATGGCGGACAGGAAGGCAAACATGGTGCTTTGGGTGACAGCCGGTTTGGTGATGGCCAACCTGGTGGTGGTTCTGCTGGTGATGCAGCCCGGCCGATCCGGCGGAAGCTCGAGCCCTGTGGATGCATCGGATCATTTATCAACGGAACTCCCGTCCCCCGGCATGCCCGAGGGGAATCGCCCGACGACGAATGCGACCCCAAACGCCCGTTCAAAGGACAGCCATCATGCCGATGAGCCATCCCCGATGAGAGAGAACCGTTAGTCATGTCTGTCTTGAGTTACATCCTTTTGTGGCCGCTGCTGAGCGCGCTCTGCCTATTGTGCGTGCCGCGGGAGCAGCGGGTCGCGATTCGCGCCGTGGCGGTCTTCAGCACGCTGGTGACCGCGCTGCTGGCCATCAAGATGTTTCTTCAATTTGACGCCGGTGTTCCGGGATTCCAGTTCGTGCAAAAAGTGGCCTGGGTGCGGGCCCTGGACATCAGCTACCACGTCGGAGTGGACGGCATCAATGTCGGCCTGATCCTCATGGGCGCCGTGGTCGCGTTTGCGGCGGCCTGCGTGTCATGGGAGATCCAATCACGCGAAAAGGAATTCTATGTCCTGCTGCTGGTGATGACGGGCGGGATTCTGGGGGCGTTCGCGTCGTTGGATCTGTTCTTTTTCTATTGTTTTCATGAACTGGCCCTGGTGCCGACCTTTATCATGATCGGGGTTTGGGGCCGCGGCCGGGAACGCAATTATGCCGCCTTCAAAATGACGATTTACTTGAGTGTGGGCGCGTTGTTGGCCCTGGCGGGTTTGATTGTTCTGTATATCCAATCCGGCGCGGAGAGTTTCAACCTTTTGGTGTTAACAGACCATTTGCGAACGCAACCGCTGGGTCCCCGCGTGCAACAGCTGCTTTTTCCTGTGCTGCTGTTTGGGTTTGGCATCCTGGTTTCCCTTTGGCCGTTTCATACCTGGGCGCCTCTGGGATATGCCTCGGCGCCGACCGCCACCGCGATGCTGCACGCCGGGGTGTTGAAGAAATTCGGGTTGTACGCCCTGCTGCGGATTGCGGTGCCGCTGGTCCCCGAGGGAGCCACGGCGTGGATGCCGGTGGTGGCGTGGCTCTGTCTGGGAAACCTGGTTTATTGCGGGCTGGTGGCCTGCCGCCAGAAGGATCTCCATGGACTGATCGGTTACTCGAGTGTCGCCCACATGGGATTTGTATTTCTGGGTCTGGCCAGTCTGAACCTGATTGGCGTCACAGGCGCGGTTTATGTGATGATCGCCCATGGATTTCTGGCGGCGCTCTCGTTTGGGCTGGCAGGATTTCTCTATCAACAAACCGGCACGGTCGAGTATTCCAGGCTTGGAGGGCTGCTTCGATCCATGCCGTTTTGGGGAACCGCTTTGGTGATGGCGATGCTGGCGGGGTGCGGGGTGCCCGGATTCGCCAGTTTCATCGGGGAGTTGCTCGTGTTGTTTGGCGCATGGAAGCCTTACCCGGTGATCACGGGTTTGGCATTGTGGGGCGCCTTGATTGTGGGGGCGGTCTACATGTTTCGGGCGATTCGCCACATGCTTCACGGCCCGCTGGCCGATGAATTCAAGACCGTGCAGGACGCCTCCGATTGGTGGCGACGCCTGCCTTTTCTGACTTTACTCGTGTTTCTCTTGGGATTCGGCTGTTTCCCGCGGATGCTCACGGTCAAGATCGAGCCCAGTGTGCAAGCGGTTCTGTCGCAACTCAAGACCGTGAAACCTGCGGTTGCGGAAACTCGGGGCCCGGCGGGAGGGCAGAACCCGGATTCTCCTATGGTAGCCCTGGGCGAAATCCGCAATCCAATGGACCCAGGGCCTCAGGCCAATCTCGAAGCGAACTAGGCGATGGATATTCCAGTCATCATACTTGAACTGTCGGTCGGTGTTCTGGCGTTGGCGCTTTTGTTGCTGGATTTGTGGACGCCTTCGCAACAGAAGCGCGAGCTGGGCTGGGTGGCGGTGGTCGTATTGGGATTGGTGCTTGCCGGCAGTTTTCTCTTTAATACCGGGCAGGGGCTGACGGCTTTCGGGGGATTGTATGTGCTGGACGGCCTGGGGATGTTCTTCAAACGGCTGTTCCTGGTTGCGGCCATCGCGGTCATCGTCATGTCGATGCATGGAGCGGATCCCCTGGCGGAGGGCGTTGTCGAGTATTACGCGCTTGTTTTGCTGGCCTTGATGGGCATGATGTTTGCCGCATCGGCCAACGATTTCAGCCTGTTGTTCGTGTCGCTCGAACTGATTACAGTGACCTTTTATGTCCTGGTGGCCATTCAGCGGAAACGGCTGTATGCGATTGAGGCGGGGATCAAATACCTGGTCATGGGCGGGTTGGCGTCGGCCTTTCTGGTTTATGGCATTGCGTTGGTCTACGGAGCCAGTGGCACGCTGAACTATGTCGCGCTGGCGGCTCGGGAGACCGAGCTGGTTCAGAGTCCGATCTTCGTGGCGGGCATGTTGCTGGTGTTGATTGGCCTGGGATTCAAGATTGCCGCGTTTCCATTCCAGCTCTGGGTGCCGGATGTTTACCAGGGGGCGGCCACGCCCACGACCGCCTTTCTGGCGGCCGGTTCGAAAGCGGCTGGATTTATTCTTTTGCTGCGTTTATTCGGTTTGACCTGCCCATCCCTGGCGGAGAATTGGCGGCCGCTGTGGATGATCCTGGCGGCCGTGACGATTTTGTATGGAAACCTGTGTGCGATTCCCCAGCGCAATGTCAAACGCCTGCTGGGTTATTCGGGCATCGCCCACGCCGGCTACATGCTGTTGGGATTGACCACGCTAACTCCAGAAGGATTCGCGGCGATCTTGTTTTACCTGGCCGGTTATCTGTTTGCCGTCCTGGGCGTCTTGTTTGTCGTTGGCCAGGTCGAGGGCGGCCCCCGGGCGGAGGACCTGGAATCGCTAGTGGGCCTGCATCAGCGTTCTCCCCTGTTGGCTGCGGCCATGGCCTTGTCCATGGTGTCTCTGGCCGGCCTGCCGCCGATGGCGGGTTTCTTCGGCAAGTTTCTTTTGTTGAAAGCGGTGTTCGTGCAGGGCGCGAACGATCCGCGTTTTTACTGGCTGGGCGCCGTCGCGCTGGCTGGAGTGGTGACCTCCATTTACTACTATCTGGCTGTGGTGCGCAGTCTTTACTGGGCAAACACCCACTTGGCGGAGAACCATCCCCTTGTTCCCGCGCGTGCCACCCGGATGAGCCTTTATTGCTGCATGATTGGCCTGATTGTTCTGGGGGTGTTTCCAGGACCCGTGATGGATTGGACCGTCCAGATTATGGCGGCCATCCTCTGATGAGGTTGTTGCGACCATTGGCAAGACGGTTGGATCAGGGCGGATTTCCCGCCGGTGTGTCCAACGCCTTTCTCTTCGCCATCTTCAACGCGTTTTCGTTCCAGATTGTTTTGAGCAGTCCCATGGTGCTCTTTGCGCGGGCGTTGGGCGCCAGCGCAACGGTGCTTGGGATTATTGCCGGCATGATGCCCTTGCTGGTGATTTTCCAAATACCCGCCGCCCATTACGTCGCCCGCGTTGGCTACAAACAATTCGTATTTGCGGGGTGGGGGACGCGGGTCATGTTCATCTTTGGCATGGCGTTGGTCCCCATGACCGGCATTTTCCTGAGCCCGACCAGCCAGCTGGCCCTCCTGCTTTTTCTGTTGTTTGGCTTCAACCTGTCGCGCGGCATCTCCAGCTGCGCCTGGCTGCCCTGGATTACCTCGCTGATCCCCGAAAACATCCGGGGCCGATACCTGGCTTGGGACGCCGCCTGCGTCAACCTGGCCAGCTTCGTGACCTTTGTTCTCGCCGCCTTCTGCCTGGGGATCCAGCCGCGACCGTGGCAGTTCGCCGTCCTGTTCGCCTTCAGCGCCACCATGGGCATGGCCAGCCTGTCCTTCCTCCGTCAAATGCCCGATGTCGCATCTCCTGAAGAAACAAAAGTCACAACCACACCCGTCCCCTGGAGGGAAATCGCGGGTTACGCCCCCTTTCGCAAGCTCCTGCTGGTCTATTTTGTCTGGTCGATTGCCTATGGGGGATTGACCACTTTTGTGGTGGCTTTTCTGCGGTCGGAACTGCGAATGACGGAACAGACGATCTTGTTACTCACAGCGGTTTCATTTATCGGGGGCTGGAGCAGCCTCGGGCTGTTGGGTAGCCGGATGGATCGCCTGGGC
Source organism: Verrucomicrobiota bacterium (assembly GCA_022709905.1). Lineage (GTDB taxonomy): Bacteria > Verrucomicrobiota > Verrucomicrobiia > Limisphaerales > UBA1319 > JAKLHY01. The sequence continues at coordinate 181,127 of JAKLHY010000004.1, forward strand.
AGCAAACCGGTCCTCATCTTTTCGTTTCTCACCTGGATCTTTCTGATGCTGGGCTGGGCTGGGCTGGCTGGCGGCTTGGTGTCCGCGCGCCTGGTGTTGATCCTGGTTCTGGAATTCCTGATCGGCCTGGCCAGCGCGTTAATCAACATGGCCACCCTGCGCCTGGCCATGGCGGTGATTCCGGTCATGGGTCGCAACCATTTCTTTGCCCTCTATTCCGTGGTGGGCAACCTGACCCAAGGCATCGCCCCCATCCTTTGGGGGCTGTTGATCGATGCCCTGAGAGTCCTTCATATCCGCTGGAAATACTGGGAATGGAACCGGTACAGCGTTTTTTTCCTCCTAGTCACAGTGGTCTTCATCTGGGCCTTGGCCTCCACCCGGCGATTGGAGGAACCCAAAGCCGCTCGCATGGATGAACTGCTGCGTGAAGTGCTCCTCCAACCCTGGCGATTCTGGCTCCGCTTCTGGCCGCGCGGATAAACAACGCATCCGTTCCCGCCGCCCAAAGACTTCAGCCGGTTCGTTCGTGAGGTCGTGGAGGATGTGTTCAGTAGATAAAGATGGGATGGATTCTCCGCCCCCTTTCCATTGCTTCTTCAAGTATCAACCGATCTGCTGATATATGGAAAATATAAATTGCCACAATAAATATTTATTGTTATAAATACTTTGTTTCCCAATACTCCTTGCGAAGTGGTTTGCGCTATTATCAAGCCGTAAACAATTGGCCTGATCCAGTCGCCGTGGGCCTTCCCCATTTTGCTTTAACCGCAGATGACGCCGATCAACGCAGATCATTCATCGTCTGCGCCATCTGCGGTTGAGAGATCGGATGTGTGGGCGATCGAAGGCAAGACTACAATCTGGATCCGTTCAGCGATCCACCGTTGAGATTTGGTCCGCCGTTTTTTTCCCGTTCGGTGGCTATGACGACGGTGATCCCATTGGCCTTGAGTTTATCCATCAGGTCAGCCGGCGCTGCCTCGTCCGTTACCAGAATATCGATTTCTTCCACCGGACAAAGGTAAGACATGGACTTGCGCCCGAACTTCGTATGGTCAAGACAAAAGATCACCTGCGAAGCCGCCTGCATCATCGCCCGCTGGATGTCAATCAGCAGGCCGTGAGAATTTGTCAATCCCTCTTCTGTGATTCCTCCGGCGCTCATGATGGCGACATCGGCATGCATCTGGGAAAAGCTCTCCACCGCCAACGGTCCCACCAACACGCCCAGCCTGGGATACAATACTCCGCCCGACAGGACCACTTCCACCTGGCTCTCCGAAGCGTAAAGATTCGCAACCGGCAGACTGTTGGTGATGATTTGCGGCCGTTTCTCCCCCAAATACCGCGCCACGTGAAACACGGTGGTGCCCGCATCCACAATCACGCTCTGCGTCGGGCTCACCAAGTTGGCACAACATCGACCGATGGCTTCCTTCTCACCCAATTGATGCGTGTCGCGAGCTGTAAACGCATACTCATCTGTGCGCGGTGACACTAATCTCGCCCCCCCATGCGTCCGTCTTAAGATCCCTGTGGTTTCCAGCACGTCTAAATCGCGTCGGACGGTGGAGATGGAGGCTTTCACTTCCCTGGCCAGCTCAGACAACGATGCAAACTCAACACTTTGAAGATATTCCGATATTCGAACCTGACGCTCTTCGGCCTGCATGTTGGAAGATATTGATAGATTTTGGTGTTTCTTGCAATCTTTTTGTTGACAATGGGCTGGATTTTTCGTCATGCTGGGCTCCGATTTGATGGGTTATGGCCACGATGACTCCAACACCGCCACGCGCTTTGATCGAACAGATGGTTCGCAAGGTGGTTTATCAGAGGCTAGGCAAGCCCTTGCCTCGCGATGCGACCGCTCCGAATCCGCTTGTGGTCAATGTGAGCGCACGCCACTGTCACCTGACGAAGGAAGCTGTCGAGGCCTTGTTTGGCCGGGGGAGGCAGTTGACGCCTGTCAAGGCCCTTTATCAGGAGGGACAGTTTGCGGCGAAAGAGACTGTGACATTGATTGGGCCGCGGAGCCGGGTGATATCGAATTTACGGATCCTGGGGCCGTGTCGGGACATCAACCAGGTGGAGTTGGCGTATACGGATGCGGTAGCCCTGGGATTTGAGATCCCGTTGAAGCTGTCTGGAGACATTGAGGGCACGCCGGGATGCATGTTGATGGGGCCCGCCGGTTTTTTTGAGATGTCGCAGGGAGTGATACGCGCCAAACGGCATGTGCACATGCATCCGATGGATGCGGAATTCTACGGGGTGAAGACCGGAGCGATGATGCGGCTCAAAGTGGGAGGGGAATGCGGCATGACTTTCAACAACATGCTGGCGCGGGTGAACGAGAGTCTCAAACTGGAGGTTCATATTGACACGGACGAGGGCAACGCCTGCAACCTGCAGCCGGGAACGCCGTGCGAGTTGCTCAAGCAATGACATTTTAAGAACATTAACCCAAAGGTGAAACGATGAGTGAAGCATTAGGCATGATAGAGACCAAGGGCTACGTGGGCAGCGTGGAGGCCAGCGACGCCATGGTCAAGGCGGCCAACGTGTCGTTGGTCAAGACCATTCCGATTGGCGGCGGCATGATCACGGTGCTGGCCAAGGGGGACGTGGGCAGCGTGCGGGCGGCGGTGGACGCCGGAAGCAAGGCGGCCAGCAAGGTGGGGGAATTGATCAGCGCCCACCTTATTGCGCGTCCGCATGAAGATCTGCTCAAGGCATTTCTGGATGTGGGGAGCAAAACCACCAAATAACGGAGAGGAGTTTTTGTATGGCACAACAAGCGATTGGCATGATTGAAACCAAGGGACTATGCACCTTGCTGGAGGCTTCTGACGCGGCGCTGAAGGCGGCCAACGTCACGCTGGCGGGGTGGGAGAAGATCGGCAGCGGTTATGTGACCGCCTTTTTCCGCGGTGATGTTGCGGCGGTGAAGGCGGCAACGGACGCGGGCGCCGCCGCGGCCGCTCAGGTTGGCCAGGTGGTCAGCGTGCAGGTGATTCCCCGGCCGCACGAAGATCTCGCCGGTCTTGGCAAGTGGCTCCAGTAAGGGGGGGGAGGCGATCCGCGAAATCTGGGCATGAAGATCCTTGTCGCCAACCTCGGATCGACGTCGTTGAAGTATCGGCTATTCGATCTGACTGAAGATCAGGAGACGATGCTGGCCAAGGGCGGTTTCGAGCGTCTCTCCGATTACGGGGCGGCCATTGATTCGTGCCTGGAGGAGATCAAACGAGGCGGATGGATTGCCCGGGAGTCGGATTTGGCTGCGGTGGGGTTTAAGCCGGTCATCGCCCGGGGGGTGACAGGTTGTGTCCGGATGGATGAATCGGTGCTGGAGGCTATGGAGGCCTACAACGGCATCGCGCCCGCGCACAATCCCCCTTATGTTCATGGCGTGCGCCGATTTGCGGAGCGTCTGCCAGGGATCCCGCTGGTGGGGCTTTTTGAAACGGCCTTTTACCAGTGGGCGCCCGAGGCGGCGATGCGATATGCCGTGCCTGAATCCTGGTATCGGCGGGGCGTGCGGCGCTGGGGATTTCACGGGGCCAGCCACAAGTTTGTCGCGGAACGCGCCGCCGAGTTGCTGGGACGTGATGATGTCGCCGCTCGGGTCAGGAATCTATATGTGGACGGGGGGCAGACGCCGGTGCGCGAGCCGGCCTTCCGGATGGTTTCCTGTCATTTGGGGGGAAGTTCATCGATTACCGGGACCCTTAACGGGCTGGCCATTGGGAACAGCCTGGGGATGAGTCCCCAGTCCGGATTGCCTCACAACAACCGCGTCGGAGATCTGGATTCGATGGCTTTGCCTCTGATGTTGCGTGAGGGAGGCCTGAGCCTGGACGAGGCCGAGCGACAGCTCTGCAAGGAATCCGGCCTCAAGGGTTTGTCCGGTGGCTTTAACGATATGCGGGATATCATGGTGCAAGCTCAGCAGGGCAATGCCGCGGCTGGCTTGGCGATCGAGGTGCTTGCACATCAGGTTCGCCATTGGATCGGAGCGTTTTACCTGGAGCTAAACGGTCTGGACGCCCTGGTTTTTACGGCTGGCATCGCCGAGAATAACGCCGATCTGCGCGCCGACATTTGCCGAAACCTCGACCAATTAGGCATCGTCCTGGATCCCGACAGGAATTCCCAGGTGCGAGCCAGCGAAGCCGTGATCAGCGCCAAAGACTCGGCTGTGCGGGTGCTGGTCATCCCCACCAACGAAGAACTGGTGATCGCGCGCGAAGTAAAACGTCATTTATTGAACGAACAATCCGAAAACTGAAATCTCAAAGCAGAACTTTATTATGGCACATCAAGCAATTGGAATGTTGGAAACCCGCGGTCTGGTGGCCCTCGTTGAAGGCACCGACGCGATGTTGAAGGCCGCCAACGTGCAGCTGGCCGGGCCGATGACCCAGGCAGGCAACGCCCTGGTGACCGCGGTGGTGGTCGGGGATGTGGCGGCGGTGAAAGCGGCTACGGACGCCGGCGCCCAGGCCGTCAAATCGATCGGCGGCGAACTGGTCAGCGTGCATGTTATCGCGCGTCCCCACTCCGACGTGGACGCCGTGCTGCCGCGCAAACCCGCGGGCAAATAAAGCTTATGTTTCTGGCCCGTGTGGAAGGGGCCGTGGTGGCCACCAAGAAGGATCCGTCCATGAGCGGCCGCAAAATGCTGTTGCTGCGGCCGCAATTGGTGGATGACAAGGATCCCACTCGCTTCCGTCCAGGCGTCAATACCATCGTCGCGGTGGATAGCGTGGGCGCAGGGGTGGGAGAGATGGTGTTATTCTGTCAGGGCAGTTCGGCGCGATTGGCGCCCAACTTGAAAGAGGCGCCGGTGGACGCGGTCATCATCGGCATCGTGGATTCCGTCGATGTCTTGGGCCGTGAAATTTATAACGCGAAAGTATCATGAGCGATCCGAATGTGGTGAATGAGGCTTTGATTCGACAGGTGGTGGAAGAGGTCCTGGGCCGGCTGGGACAAACCGCACCTGGCTCGGCCTCCTCCTGTGGGCGGTCCAGCACCAGCCGTCCCCGTCATTTTGGCGTTTTTACCGACGCCAACGAAGCGTGCGAAGCCGCGGGGACCGCATTTAGGCAGTTGTCGGAACAAGGCGTGGCGGCTCGGAACCGGGTGGTTGAAATCGTCAAAACCCTCGCTGACACCAACGCGGCGGAGTGGGGCCGCATTGAACTGGAAGAAACCCGGATTGGCCGTTTGGATCACAAGATCGACAAGCTGAAGGGATTGAAGTTTGTGCCCGGCGTCGAGTTTCTGAGGCCGGACGGATACAGCGGTGACCACGGCATCATGCTGGAGGAGTGGGCCCCTTTTGGGGTGATTGGCGCGATTACTCCTTCCACGCATTCCATTCCGACCCTGAGCTGCAATGTGATCAGCATGGTGGCGGCTGGGAATGCGGTTGTGTTCAACGCTCATCCCAATGCCTGCCGTTGCGCCGCGCTCGCCGCCCGGGTCTATAATGAAGCGATTTTTCATGAATTGGGCATCGAGAACCTCATTGCGATCGTGGAGCAACCCACCTTGGATTCCTTCAAGGCCATCTGTAGCCATGATCAGGTGCGGCTGTTGTGCGTGACCGGCGGCCCGGGCGTGGTCAAAGCCGCCATGCAGACCGGCAAACGGGCTGTCTGCGCCGGCCCCGGCAATCCGCCTGTGCTTGTGGACGAGACTGCGGACATGGAGCGCGCCGCCCGGTGTGTTATCAAGGGCGCTGCTTACGACAACAACCTCCTGTGCATCGGCGAAAAAGAGGTCTTTGTGCTGGAAACCGTGGCTGATGCTTTTCTGAAGGCTCTCGAGAAACATGGCGCGGCACGGCTCAACACGGCGCAATTGGATAAGCTGACAACAGCCGCATTTGTCTTCCCGGCAGGGCAGGGGGGCGGTTGCGGACACCCTGTGGTCAACAAGGAGCTGATTGGCAAAGACGCTCCGGTCCTGGCCAAGCACGCCGGCGCCCCTGTATCGGCAGCCACCGAACTCCTGTTTGCCGAAACCTCGGCTTCACACCCCTTTGTGCAAGAGGAGCAGATGATGCCCTTCCTGCCGGTTGTGCGCGTGAAGACTGTTGAGGAGGGGATTGCCGCCGCAAAACAAGCCGAACACAACTACCGGCACACGGCCATTATCCACTCCCATAACGTGGCCAACATGACGGCCATGGCGAGGGCTTTGGATACGACGATCTTTATCAAGAATGGTGCGTGCGTCGCCGGATTGGGCAATGGCGGCGAGGGCTATCCGAGTTTCTCCATTGCCACTCCGACGGGAGAAGGCGTGACCACCCCGAGAACGTTTACCCGCGTCCGCCGGTGCGTGATGGTGGACAACCTTCGGATTTTTTGAGGTATGGTATTGGCGCGCGTCGAAGGCAACCTGATCGCCACTCGAAAACATCCGAGTTTCCAGGGGTGGCGATTCCTGGTGTGCCAGCCGCTGAGCGCCTCCGGCCAACCGGAGGGAACGCCCGTGGTGGCGATCGATCCCCTGGGTGCCGCGATGCATCAACAGGTGGTGGTCTCGACGGATGGCGCGGCAGCCCGCATGGCTGTGCGCGATCCGAAAAGCCCCGCGCGCATGATGATTATTGGGATTGTGGACGAGGCTGCATCGCCGGCCTAAGGCCAGATTTGGACCTCAGCCCGGCCGCCGACTCAAAAAACGCGCAGTCCTTCGGATTGAACATGAGATTGGGAAAAGTCATTGGACGAGTCACCTTGAGTGCTGCGGTGCCAGCCGCGGCGGGAGGACGCTGGCTGTTGGTCAGCCCGTTCAATCGCGCTTTATTCCAGAATGGATTGGAGCCGCCTCCGGGCGTGAGCACGGAACCTTCCCTGGTGGTCTACGACAACCTGGGAGGCGGAGTCGGAGACACGATCGGTTTCATCGAGGGCCGCGAAGCCGCGATGCCCTTCGATGGCCCGGTCCCGATTGATGCCATCAATGCCGCGCTTGTGGCGGACGTTTTATATCAACCTGTTGTATGAAAAAGGTCATCAGTGTTCGTGATGTGGAAGAACTCGTCAGGCGCGGGGCCGATCTGAGTGCCTTGCCTGAGGACGCCATTTATACTCCATCGGCCCGGGATCTGCTCAGGGAATCGAAAAGTACGTTGATGGACCGAGGAGCCCGGTCTCCCGCCGTTCTCCAGGCCGCCCGGCCCGCCGCATCGGACTCTAATCCATCGAGTGAGGTGGACCGGTTTTTCTGTTCTCCGGAGATGGAGACGCTGAAAAAGCAGATCTGCGATATTGGCCATCGCATCTGGACCCGCGCCTATGTTGACGGCAACGGGGGCAACATCTCGATTCGAGTCGGCGAGAATCGCGTCTTGTGCACGCCTACCCTTGTGTCGAAAGGCTTCATGAAGCCCGAAGACATGTGTCTCGTGGACCTGGAAGGCAACCAGTTGGCTGGCAAGAAAAAGCGCACCAGCGAGATCCTCATGCACCTTCAAATCATGAAGGCGCAACCCAAAGCCAAAGCAGTGGTTCACGCGCATCCTCCTTACGCGACGGCCTTCGCGGTTTCTGGGGTTCGCCCGCCCACTTGCATGATTCCGGAGATGGAAGTCTTTTGTGGCGAAGTAGCTATTGCACCTTACTATACCCCGGGCACACCCGAGATGGGGCGGGAGGTCGCTAGTCTGGCCGATAAACACAATACGATTCTGATGGCCAATCACGGCGTTGTGGCGTGGAGTCACCTCGGCGTCGAAGACGCTTACTTCAAAATGGAGATTATCGAGGCTTACTGCCGCACTGTTGTTGTCACGACTCAATTGGGAATAACCCCGAAGACCTTTTCACCCGCCCAGCTCCAGGAGTTGTTGAAGATCAAGCAGGGACTGGGTGTTGTCGATGCCCGCCATGGCCTCAAGGAATGCGAACTCTGCGACAACAGCGATTGGCGGCCAGGCGTCAATTGCGTCATCCCAGCGGTTAAACCCGATGAACCTGGACTCGATCCCGCCGCTGAAGAATTGGTGCGCAAAATCACCGATAACATTGTCGAAAAACTCTCAGCCGCCAACCGGTAGGCCGAAGATTTCAAGCCAAGCGGATGCGCAGGCAACCGAGATCAGCCCCATTGCAGAGGCCAAGGGGCTTGCCTGTGTTCGATCGTTGGCTCAGGGAGAGCCCCAATGACAGGTGGATTGTCACGGTTTGCGACCATGAACCTCGGAGGGACGCGCTCCGCGAGTCCATGTTTTCCTTGTCAGGCCTCGTAGAACTCGGCCCTCCGAGACGAGCGGTTCATGGAGCGATTCATGCATGACGATACCATTGCCGCCATCGCCACTCCGTTAGGCGACGGGGGATTGGCTGTAATTCGGATTTCTGGCGCCGCGGCCCTGATCGTCGCTGACCGCTGTTTTCGTCCGGCTGGCAAGACTTCAGTTGCCCCATCCCAAGCCCCATCGCATAGCCTGCATTATGGGTTCGTGATGAAAGCGGGACGCCCGATTGACGAGGTCATGCTGGCGGTCATGCGCGCGCCTCGCACCTTCACACGCGAGGATACCGTGGAAATCTCCTGTCATGGTGGAATCCTCGTTGCCAAGACCGTCCTCGATCTTGTGCTGAGTCAGGGGGCTCGTCTCGCCTTGCCAGGGGAGTTTACCCAGCGCGCCTTCCTTAATGGCCGGATTGATCTCGCCCAGGCTGAGGCGGTCCTGGATCTCATTCACGCCAGGACCGAATTAGCCATGGCCGCCGCCGCCGACCAGTTGGCGGGATATCTGTCCCGTCGCATTCATCAGTTACGTGATGATTTGATCCAGGCGCTTGCTCATATCGAGGCCCACATCGATTTTCCCGAAGAGGATATTGCCCCGGATTCCCGCCGGGATTTGGGTGTCCGATTTACGCGATCGATCGCTTTCATGGAAGAATTGCTCCGCACGGCGCCCGAAGGTCAGATCCTGAGGCGCGGCTTGCGGGCAGCGATCATTGGCCGTCCCAACAGTGGCAAGTCTAGCTTGCTGAACCAGTTGCTAGGACACGACCGTGCCATCGTTTCTCCAGAACCTGGTACGACACGCGATACGATCGAGGAGACGGCCAACATTCGTGGCATCCCTGTTGTTTTCGTGGATACAGCCGGACTGAGGGAAGCCAGGGATCCAATTGAACTGGAAGGCATTCGCAGAAGCCGGCTGTCGGCCGAACGCGCTGAACTCGTCCTTCAAGTGATAGACGTATCCGATCCAGGACTGGACGAGGCGTTTATCCAGTCCGAGGAACCGGTGATGCGTCCTCGGATCATCGTTGGCAATAAAGCAGACCTCCCTCACACCTGGAAGCCGCCTGCAGGCATCCAGACCCCCTGGGTACAGGTCTCCTGCAAGACAGGGGAGGGGATAGAAGCTCTCAAAGACCAGATCAAAGGCATGATTTGGTCGGCAAAAGTCAGCGCTGATATGGGACAGGCTATGATCAATGCGCGGCATCAAGCCGCCTTGGTTCGGGCCCGCCAATCCCTTCTCCTGGCCCGGCAATCTCTGGAGGGAAACCAAGGGCTGGAATTGGTGGCGGTAGATTTGCGGCAGGCCACCCACGCTGTCGGCGAGATCGTGGGCAAGACAACCACTGAAGACCTCCTGAATGCCGTTTTCGGCCAGTTTTGCGTGGGCAAATAGGCCTGATTTGTTCTTTGACAAGCGTCTTCATTTACGCCACTTTGCCAGCAAAACTCGTCTGGCAACCGGCTGACATCAGACACCGCCTGGAGCCGGTAAGTGTTTCACGGGAGATTGGATCCTCCCAAGTCGATGAGAGAATCTCAGAACGGCTTTTTTTGTCCTGAGATCGAATCCGGGAGCCGGTTGAACAGACGATAGTGATTTTTGATTTGAACATGGGAAAGGCTTTGATCATAGCGGAAAAACCGTCAGTGGCCGCCGATATCGCGCGCGCACTCGGCGGTTTTGCCCGCAAGGATGATTATTTTGAGAGTGACCACTATGTGCTGTCGTCCGCCATTGGTCACTTGCTGGAAATCTGCCCTCCGGAAGGAGTCGAGGTCAAGCGGGGGAAGTGGACTTTTGCCCACTTACCCGTCATCCCTCCTCATTTTGACCTGAGGCCGATTGAAAAGACCGAATCACGGTTGAAGCTCCTGGTGCGCCTGATCAAGCGCAAAGACATTGACCACGTCGTTAATGCGTGCGATGCCGGGCGGGAAGGCGAACTGATCTTCCGTCATATCATCACCTACGCCAAAATTCCCAAGACCATCCACCGGCTGTGGCTGCAATCCATGACCCCCGCCGCCATTCGCGATGGTTTCAGTATTCTCCGGGATGAGGCCTCGATGCGCCCCCTGGCTGATGCCGCCACCTGTCGTTCCGAGGCCGATTGGCTCGTTGGGATCAACGGCACAAGGGCCATGACGGCCTTCAATTCCAAGCTGGGTGGTTTTCAATTGACCACCGTCGGACGTGTCCAAACTCCCACCCTTACCATCGTCGTTGAACGGGAAGAAAAGATTAAACGCTTCGTGCCCAGGGATTACTGGGAAGTCCACGCCACCTTCGAGGCTGCGTCCGGTGATTACGTGGGACGCTGGATCGATGAAGGATTCTCCCGGGAAAAAAATGGGGAGACCGAATTACGCCCGGAACGAATCTGGGATCCGGCGCGGGCGGAGGCAATCCAGCAGAAATGCCTTGGAAAGCCGGGTGATGTCACGGAAGAGAGCAAGCCAACCACCCAACTTTCTCCTCTTTTGTTTGATTTGACCAGCCTCCAACGCGAGGCCAATGGCCGTTTTGGCTTTTCCGCCAAGCGCACCCTCCAGATTGCCCAGGCCCTTTACGAAAAACATAAAGTCCTGACTTATCCGCGCACCGATTCCCGCGCCCTCCCGGAGGACTATATCGGGACCGTTCACCAGAGCCTTGGCATGTTGCAGAACACCAGCTTCGGCGAGTTCGCCCAGACCATTCTGGCTCAAGGCTGGGTGCGTCCCAATAAGCGCATTTTTAATAATGCCAAAATATCCGATCACTTCGCCATCATACCCACCACTCAGGCTCCCAAGCATTTGAACGAGGAGGAAACCAAGCTCTATGACTTGGTCACGCGCCGGTTCCTGGCGGTTTTCTATCCGGCAGCCGAGTTTCTTACGACCGTCCGAATTACTCGTGTCGCCGGAGAACCTTTCAAAAGCGACGGCAAAGTCATGGTCAATCCCGGCTGGCTGGTCGTTTATGGTCGGGATGTGCAAGCCGATGACACTCCCACACTGACCCCCGTCCAAAGTGGCGAACAGGTTTTAACTCGCGAAATGCACATTGTTGCGACTCAGACCAAACCCCCCGCTCGATTTACCGAGGCTACCCTCTTGTCCGCCATGGAAGGTGCCGGAAAATTGATCGAGGATGAGGAACTACGCGAGGCCATGAGCGCCAAAGGCCTCGGAACCCCAGCGACTCGCGCCCAGATCATCGAAGGACTCATCACTGAAAAATACCTCCATCGTCACGGACGCGAGTTGCAGCCCACGGCCAAGGCTTTCTCTTTGATTACGCTCCTCCGAGGCATCGGTGTCGACGAACTATGTCGCCCCGAATTGACCGGCAACTGGGAGTTCCAACTCAAACAGATGGAGCGAGGTCAGCTCGCTCGGCCCGATTTCATGCGTGAAATCGCTGAAATGACCCGCGGAATCGTCGCGAAAGCCCGAAACTACGAGCATGACACCGTGCCCGGCGATTTTGGACCTCTCAAAGCTCCCTGCCCGAAATGCGGAGGAGTCATTCAGGAGAATTACAAGAAATTTCAGTGCCAATCCTGTGAGTTCGCCCTTTGGAAAATTCTGGCCGGCAGGCAGTTCGAACCCGATGAAATGGAAGAGCTCCTCGCCCGGCGCACCGTAGGCCCCCTCCAGGGATTCCGCAGCAAGCTCGGACGTCCCTTTGCGGCAATCATCAAACTCACACCGGAATGCAAACTTGAATTTGATTTCGGGCAAAACGAACAGCCTGCCAACGGAGTCACCGAGCCCGTCGATTTCACCGGAAAAGAATCCCTCGGCAACTGCCCCCAATGCGGCTCGGCTGTCTTCGAAAACGGCCTCAGCTATGTCTGCGAGAAAGCCGCAGCATCCCCTCGAACCTGCTCATTTCGATCCGGCAAGATCATCCTTCAGCAAACCGTCGATGCGAACCAGATGAAGAAACTGCTTCAAACAGGGCGCACCGACCTGCTGCATCGATTCGTCTCCAAAAAGGGGAGACGGTTTTCTGCCTACCTGGTGGTTGGAAAAGAAAAAAAAGTCGGCTTCGAATTCGCCAACTCCAAAAACTCAGTCAAGACTGTCCAAAAACCTCCCTCCAACTCTGGGGCCGAGCTTGCGACAGATGATCCTGCCAACAACACCCACCAAACGTAATCCTCATCATGCCCTATCCTGGTAATCGATAAAAAGCATGGTTGCCAATCACTGCCACCGGCCGATGGCCTTCCGCCCAATACGGCCGCTCCTCCTTGTGCGTAAAGTGAGTCGCTCCCCGCGTCCGGTTCCCTAACCGCTCCGGATCATTATAGGTAATCCGCGCGATCTCCAGGGCCTTTCCGAACAGCGGATGATTCCGATGCTTGCGAATCAGGGCCTTGTGACTCGTTCCATTGAGACTCGTAAAGGCCCCAGGCCTCAATACTCCCAAAGGACTCGTCCCGTTCACATCCGCCCGGCGCCGAACTACCTCAGCTACAGCCCGCATTCCCATTTCACCTTCCCCGCGCGCTTCTGCCATTAAAACAGCCGCCAAAACTTGCTGACCGTAGGTCGATCCCTCAACCCCAATCACCGACCATCCGATAAGAACAAGTGCCATTCTGCCGATCAGCCTGCGCCAACACGCATACCAATCCCATGGAGAAACTAATCTAATCTTCTTCATAAGGATATCCCTAAAATCGGATTAATTTAGTCTGAAATTGCAGTGCGTCAAAAATTATCTCGATTAATACTGTTTATATAACTGATATTGAGTGTTTTAAGTGATTTATCTTTCGTTGACTGTGTCTCCTTGTTTGACCCAAGCTTCGTTAAAATGTGCGTGCTTGATCGATTTTGCAGCTGGATCGCCATCAACATCCCGAGCTAGGTTTCGTTGATTGAGGTGATAGCTGTAGCTGACATGCAGAGATCCATCGCGGGCTTGAATCAAAGAGGGGTAATGATAAGCGCCGGCCTCGGTGCCAGGCGGATCATACTCCAAGTGTCTTTTCCACTTCCAGATCCTCCCTTCGTCCTCAGAAATCTGAACCGTGAGGCTATGACGTCCCTGTTCGGTATCGTTTCCCACCAGCACCCAATGTCCGTTGTCCAGTACAATCAGTTCTGCGCCTGATCCTGGATTAGGCAGTTGACTGTCTATGACTTTGGACCAGGTTTCACCGCGATCGAAGGATTCACTCTGCAGCAAGCGTTTGGGAGGCGGTCCATTGTCCCGCATCACAGTGAACAGCGAACCATTGGATTTCTGAACGATGCTGGGCTGGATATTTCCTCCACCCACTAATGGAGTGCTTGTATGCCAGGTGGCGCCCCAATCGTCCGAAATCGCCATTAAAGAGAACGAAAAACCGTCGTGATACAGCGGAACAATCAGACGTTGATGGTCCAAAACGATGGGATGAGCCCGGGTCATCCAACCTAGACGGCGGTATAACTTGTTCGTCGCGTTTTCTGACATTGCCGCCAAGTAATCTTGGACCTCTCTTCGGGTCTCTTCAGAAAGCTTTTGGGTGGAGACAGACTCTCGCAGCGCCGGAATTCCCTTTTCCACTTCCGTCTCAAACTCCGGTCCCGGTTTAATGTGAAGCACCTCCGTCATACTCCAGCGGGGGCACCCCTTGCGATGGTAATCAGAGGAAACCCGGTATTTTAGAAGAGCACTCTCCCAGAGATTGGCCATGATGGTAGGCCAGATTAACCACAAATGTCCCGCTGGATCGATGAACATGGCGCAATTCGTGTCCGGAAAACCGGGGGTATCGGCCATGAGAAACCTTTGGCTCCAGGTCTTGGATCCGCGACGCTTCCGGGCTCCTTCAATCCTGACATCATCGGCCTTGCGCTCTCCGGAGCCATGAAACCAACAAACAAGAAGATCCCCTCGGGGAGTCTCCACGATGCAGGAGGCGTGGTTGTGCCAGACTTCCAGGGGAAACAGCAGCTCAGATTCGTAAAATGGACTTAAATTCGCGGGCCTTCGATGAATCACGCCCTTCTCATTATTCCCTCCATGACTCAGGACTCCTATTGATAGCAAAATGCCGATGGTCAATAACTTGACTGTATTTCCGAAACGAAAAAAACGAGCCGATAACGTGCGTATGAGGTGGGCTGCATCCAAGTCAACCATAGGATCATGATAGCATACCCACAGTTTATTTCACCCACAAATCCTGCCATCCTTCAAGTCACCGCCTCCACCGCCCCAGGCTGATCCTCCACCGCCACACTCTTGAATCGCTCCGCCCATAACGTCCCTTACCTCCCTCCACGCCGGTTATACCACCTTTTGGATTCGGAGGTTTAATGGTTTTCGCCGCTTGAGGTTCCGAGGGTTTGTTGAGCGGGACTTAAGGCGGGATGGTTGAGGTCGAGGCGATAGAGCACCTGGTTGTAGTCGTAACGAGGCGTCGGCGCGGGTTTATTGGCAAATTGCATGGTATAGGTGCCTTCGAAGAGCAGGATGGGTGAGTTTTCCGGCGTAAACTCGGGGTGCAGACGCGGATTGTAAAAGGTGTAGTTTTCGTGGGAGAGGATTTTTACCGCGGGCCCCCACGGACCTGTTGGCGCATCCGCTTCGGCATACCAGAGTTCACCGAAGGTTGAAGGTTCTCCAAAAGCCTCCATGAACACCGTAATCCAACGTTTGCGCCAGGGATTCCACGCTATGGAACCGCTGTGGGGTTTGATGGTTTTGCCGTCCTTGGCTGAGGGGATGTGTTCCTGAGGTTTCAGACTTTCCCATGTGGATGGATCTTGCCACGCTTCGAATGTTGCCGGGCAGCGGAATGTGGGGAGAGGATTACCGAATAGAGCCCAGGTCTTGCCGACGGGATCTTTCCATAAGAGAGGATGACCGTCTGGATAAGGAGGAGGTTTGGGGGTGGAATCGGATCGTGTCCAAAAGATCCTGAGGAGTTCGAAGTGGGATGTTGCATCCTTCCAGACACATAGACCGGCCTGATAGGCATCCATGGGGGGCTTGATTTTCAGAAAGGAACCCACGAGATGCGAGGTGCCGGTTTTATCGGGCAGGCTGAGGTAACCACTCACCCATGTGGGCCCTTCGCCGGTCATTTGGGCGATGGCACGCGGTGTGCCTTTGTCATCGGTGATGTAGTCGAGTTTCAGTCGAAGGGGCGGCTCAAAAGTGGCCAGAGGCTTGATTGCGGTCGTGGCGCTGGTCCCATGAAAAATACCGAGTGGATAACGGGCCAGCGTGGTGTCGCCCCAGAGCCAGAACATGCGGTTGCGATGGACGGCATTTTGTATGCTGTCGCAGCCGAGGATGCCTGGCTCACGCCAATCCAAGGCCAAACCCAGTTTCTGGCTCTCGGCAAAAATTCCCCCGCCCGTGATACGTCCAAGCCGTCGTGCAATGATGGAACGGTTCAGCTCGATTTTCAGCGAACCGCCCGGCGTTGGTTTGAGACGCACGCCGCGCATTCCAAAGCCATCTTTGGGGACCTCATAACCGTGTCCGATGACGTCGAACCATGTTTCCTGATTCATTAACTCGGGCAAGTCGAAGGCGATCAATCCGGCATTATCTGTGATGAGCCTCGACTGATGGGTTGTTCGAAGTTCAACGAGAGGCACGGGCCAGCCGCCGCCTTTTTCAACGACTTCGATTCGGCAGGGTTGGCCTTTCAGGATTCCTGTCGATAGGAAGAGGAATCCACACCAGCAGATAAGATGAATCGGAAAGACACGTTCGAATCTCCGGAGGTCAGGCAAGGTGTTGCACGGTTTCATGAGCTTTCTACAACATACAAAAGACCAGAATTAACAACAAAAAACGAGGGGGAATCCTGTGTTCATTGCCTTCAGGTTTCGACCAGGGGCAGCGTAACGCGGAACGTGCTGCCGACTCCAACCTGACTGGAGACGGATATTTGGCCGCCATGGGCATCTATGATCGCCTTGCAGATGGCCAATCCCAAGCCCGCCCGGCCTTGGGAGCCGGATCGCGATGGATCCACTCGATAGAAGCGATGGAAGATGCGCAGCTGGTCTTCTTCCGGGATCCCCTGGCCATTGTCCGAGACCGTGAATATTGCGTTTTTGTTATCGGACGCGGTGGCAATTCGGGTGTAGCCACCGGGACGATTGAAGGAAATGGCGTTGGCCAGCAGGTTTGTCATGACCTGGGCGATGCGTTCGGCATCTCCGAGGCAATCGAGGGACGTCAAGTTGCAGCGGATTTCGACCTGTGAATCAGCGGCGAGGGGGCCGAGCAAATCGACGCACTCGCGCGCCACGCGTGCCAGATTGAATCGTTCTCGTTTGATCGTTTCCTGACCCGCGTCGAGGCGCGCCAGTTCGAGGAGGGACTCGGTCAGTTTGCGCATGCGTTGCGCCGCCCGCTCGCAGGCCCGCAAGGCCTCTTGGTATTCGGGGGCGGTGCGTTCCCTGGAGAGGGTGGTTTGGGTTTGGGAGAGGATGACCGAGACCGGGGTGCGGAGTTCGTGGGAGGCGTCTGAGGTGAAGCGGGCCTGATGAGCGAACGCGGCTTCGAGGCGGGCGAAAGTCGAGTTAAGCACAGCCGCCAGCCGCCCAAGTTCACTGTCGGTATTGGCTGCGTTAATGCGCAGGGAAAGATCACCCGCGGCGATCTTCAAGGCTGTGCGGCTGATGTCTTCGATGGGTTGGATGGCTCGCGAGGCAACCCACCATCCACCAGCGAGTCCAAACAGGAGGATAGCCCCTCCGGCGACAGTCAGCCAGAATACCAACCGTTTTCGAGCGGCCAACTCCGGCGCTATGGAGCGACCGATGAGAAGACAATCGCCCATGGGCAGAGACCGGTAGGCTTCTCGGAATTCCCCCCGGGTGCGAATCATCGGAGAAAGGCTGGGGTTCGAGCGGGGTTCCGGGGGGGGCTTGCGGAATCCCGGTTCCTCCCGGTGCGGCAGCTCGATCCGAGTTGTTCGGAGGGGCATGAGCATGGCGGTCGGGGCATTGGACGATTGGAGCAGCAGCGTGCCATCATTCTGCCAAAGGACGAGATAATAGGAGTTGGTTTGGCTGTATTCGGAGGCGGCGGTCTTCAGTAACGACTCTCGCAGGCGATTCCGCTGGAATGGAGGTTCACGCCGAGGGCCTTGATGGTCCCAGCGCCGAGAACCGGGTGGGGGACCGTCCGGAGGAAAACCCTCGGGCGGCGGCTCGCCTGGGGAGGGGAGATCGGGCGGGGGTTGTTCTCTGGGAAAGGGCATGGCCAGGAAATCGAGCCGCTGTTTCAACTCCTGGTCGATTCGCCGCGACTGGGTGTCCCAAGCGACCTGGTAGGCGGTGAGACCAAAGCCAATCAGGACCATAACCAGCAGCAATCCGTGCCAGGTTTGCACTCGCCATCGTATGGAATTAAAGATCATGACTGTAATTCAATGCAATAGCCGTGGCCCCGGCGGGTGCTGATAAAATCGTGTCCAAGCTTCTTTCGGATATTAGACACATGCACATCGAGGAGATTGGACAGGCTGCTATCGTCCTCGTCGAAAAGATGCTCGTAGAGCATGGTTCGGGTCACCACTTTTCCCCGATGCAAGGCCAGGTATTCCACCAGGGCATATTCGCGCGCTGTGAGGAGGATTTCCTGACCGTCTCGCGTGAGTTTGCGGGCGGCGGTGTCCAGGACCACGTCCCCGAGGGGGACGCGGGAACTGGCCTCACTCAGTGAACGCCGGATCAGTGCTCGAACCCGAGCCAGCAATTCATCGATGTCAAAAGGCTTGATGAGATAATCATCGGCTCCGGTGTCCAGACCGCGGACCCGATCCCGTATGGCGTCGCGCGCGGTCAGCATCAGGACGGGGGTTTTCTTGGTTTTGCGCAAACGCTGCAACAGTTGCCATCCGTCCAGGAGCGGCAGCATGATGTCGAGGATGATGGCGTCGTAATCATAATTTTCCGCTTTGAAGAGGCCTTCTTCGCCATTAGCCGCCCCATCCACCGCGTAACCATCCTCGCGCAGCGCCTGCATCAAGCTGTGAAGCAGATCGGGTTCATCTTCGACAACCAGTGTTCTCATGCGAATACGAGCAGCTTACCACTGATCATCTTAAGAAGCGATGAAGAGCCAATCGAGCCGGAAACCGCCGCGCGAGTTGGAGGGGAAGAAATGAAAAAGTCATGAGCTTCACGTTCGCTTAAGGTGGATGGAATTAAGGTAGCTGCCATGAAGAACGTTGTGTTGTGGGTGTGTTTCGCGGGAACCGTCCTGACTCCTTTGCGCGGTTTCAACGCGACGGAGGGGCAAGTCCATCTTCGCCAGGATCGCGCGAATGTCCTGCTCGAGGTGCAAGGAGACAAGGACGACGAATGGCGTTTTCAGTTTTCCTCCGATCTCGGGACCTGGACCAATCTGACGGCTCTCGGCACGGTTTTCTCTGGCAAAACCAATCCTCCCTCGGTTGTAGCTGGCAGCCTCGATGCTTCGCAGGGATTTTATCGGGCCGTCAAAACCACCGGGCTTTACGATATTGCTGTTTTGCGGACTGTATCTCTGACCTTCACACAGGCCAATTGGCAGACGCTCCTGGCCAATGGCCGAACGACGGGGTCGAATACGGTGGGTGACCTGATCTTGGACAACGGGGCGGCTGTTTCCGGCATTGGCGCCCGGTACCGGGGCAATACCTCGTACAGCGGGATGGGGCAGGGTGGCGCGCCCGCAAAAAAATCCATCAACCTGGAAGTGGACTTCACGGACACGGCCGCCGATGTGATGGGATACAATACGCTCAATCTGAACAACGCCTATGGGGACGAAACCCTGATGCGCGAACCCCTCTATTTTTACGTGATGCAGCATTATACCGTGTGTCCTCAGGGGAGCATGGTCAGGCTGTACATTAACGGGGATTATTGGGGGGTCTACTCATTTGCCCAGCAGGAGAACGGCGATCTCATCCGGCAATGGTGTCCGAGCTATGACGGGGATCTTTGGCGTGCCCCGAATATGGCGGGCATGCCGGGCGGGGGGCCGGGGGGCCGGCCTCCGGGAGGGGGAGGGACGACTACCGGCGGCGCCTCGGCGCTCAGCTATCTGGGCACCAACCTGGCCACCTATCAAGCGAACTACGAGCTGAAGACGGATCATTCCTCCAACGCCTGGCAATCGCTCATGCACGCCACAGATGTGCTGAACAACACGCCCACAAACCAATTGCGAGATAAGGTCGAAGACGTGCTGGCAGTCGATCGGTGGCTTTGGTTTCTCGCCATCGAGAACATTTTTGCCGACGACGACAGCTACTTCAACAAGGGGGCCGATTACGGTTTTTACCACGAACCGGAGAGCGGCCGGATCCATCCGGTCGAGCACGATGGCAATGAGTCTTTTATGTCCGGAGACGTTTCGTTGTCGCCGGTCCAGGGGGCGGGGGACACCGGACGGCCGGTCTTGTACCGACTGCTGCGCATTCCGGAGCTGCGACAACGCTATCTGGCTCACATGCGGACCGTGCTCGAGGAGTTTTACAATCCCGGTGTGATGAACGCGCTTATCGATCAGTTATCCGCGTTGAGTTACAGCGCCATCGCGGCGGACACCAAGAAGGGATTCACGATGACAGCTCATGCCAGCGATGTGACAGGGCTGAAGACCTTTATCGCCAATCGATACAAATACCTGACCAACCACGCTGAGCTTCGGCCCGTTCCCCCGAGGATCGCATCCGTGCTGGGCCCGGCTGCCGCGCCCACACCGCTGGAGGTTCCGGTCATCACCGCCCAGGTGTCGGGCGGGGCAGGCGCGGCTGTGGATTCCGTCTGGCTGTATTATCGCGCCAAGTCGTTTGGGCGCTTCAGCGTAGTCCAGATGTTGGATGACGGAGCGCACGGCGACGGATCGGCAGACGACGGAGTCTTTGGCGCTTCGACGGTTCCGTATCCAGCGGGCACGAAGGTGCGGTACTATGTGGAGGCGCGATCGGCGAACAGCGCCAAGGCGGCCTGCTTTTCCCCGGCGCGGGCCGAGGAGGACACCTGCAATTACCGGGTGGGGCTCGCCGCAGCCGCGACAACGCCCGTGGTGATTAATGAATTGATGGCCTCGAACCAAGGAACTCTTGCCGATCCCCAGGGCGAGTATGATGACTGGATCGAGTTGCTCAATATCACTGACCAGAAGGTTGATCTCTCGGGACGGTATCTGACGGATGATCCGAACAATCCGCGCAAGTGGTCGTTTCCCGAAGGCACCGTCCTGCCTGCGGGCGCATACCTGCTCGTTTGGGCTGATGAAGACGGATCCGACACGACGGGGCTTCATGCCAATTTCAAACTCTCGGCCGATGGAGAGCAGGTCCTGCTGATCGACACAGATGCCAACGGGAATCTCATCCTGGACTCGGTCTTCTTCGGGGCGCAGGAACGCGATTTATCCTACGGTCGTTCCCCTGAATCCTCGAATCCCTGGAAGATTCAGATCCCGACTCCGGAGAAGGCCAATGACACCCCTTAACGTCAGAGATGTGGCAAAAGGCAAATCTTATTGGCGACAAACGGCTGAATGCAGCCGAACGCAAGGCGGCCCGAGCCTGAAAGGCTTTGTCGAAAAACGCCGGGCCTTTCTCCTCAAGCCGGTTGAAATCACAAAAGCCACGCCTTGACCGAACGAGATACTCGATTGACCATGCCGGCATGAGTAGTCCGATGAAATGCCTCCTGAGGGCGGGCAGGGCAGGCGTCGTTTTTATGGGGTTGATGCAGGCTTGCGGGGCGGATGTATCGACTGGGGATTCGGCGGCCCCGCGGCCGCAGCATCCCCGGCTTGTTCTGGAACGGCATCTAACCCTGGCTCCGAAGCCGGGAAATCCTCGGAACAGCGAGGGAGATTTCGTCCAGCTTAAGGACGGTCGGTGGTTATTTATTTATACCCATTTCATGAGTGGAGCCGATGATCATTCCCGGGCGTTGCTTGCCGCTCGTGAATCTTCGGATGGTGGCAGGTCCTGGAGTGAAAACGACACGGTGGTGGTTTCGAACGAAGGCGGCTTCAATGTCATGTCCGTCTCTTTGCGACGCCTGAAATCGGGTCGCATCGCCCTTTTTTACCTGCGGAAGAATTCGCTGCAGGATTGCCGGCCCATTCTGCGGTTGTCGGATGACGAAGGAAAGACCTGGCGTCGCAGCCGAACTCTGCTTGACAAGGACACGAGCGGTTCCCGTGTCAACTTCATGGAACCGGGTCTGGTAGAGGTCTCCACCCGGCGGATACTGATGGTGATTCGCACGAAACTCGGTTGCCAATATCTCAGCGAGTCGGGGGATCAAGGAGAAAACTGGACGCCCCCCCAACCCAGCGCACTGCTGTCTCCCGAAGCCCCGGCCACCCTCATCCGGATTCCCTCCACCGGCGATTTGCTCGTCGTGTGGAACGATCATTGCGGGCAATCTGAGGACTATCGTCGTTCGCAGCCGCCGATCCGCACACCGCTGGCGGCCGCCATTTCGCGGGATGGCGGCAGGACGTGGGAAAATGAAAAACTCGTCGAGGACCGGGCTGGACACGGGTATTGCTATATCGCCGTCGCTTTTGCCGGTGAACGCGTGCTGCTCGCTTATTGCGCCCACCCATCCTCCTACGGACTGGAAACCACTCAAATCAGTTCCTTCAGAATCGAGGATTTGTATCGATGAAAGCCTGACGGTACCGATGCCCGTCCGATCCCGCGGGGACTCGCGGTCGGGGTCAGAAGCCCTGGGTGCCGCTTGGCCGCAAGGCTGATTACGGAACCAACGCCCAGGACCGAGATCCCGACAGGGACGGTCGATAAGCCCGCGTGGATACGCTGGCGAAGGCGGCCGTGGCGTCAAGTGGGTTTGAAGCCGTACTGGGGAAAACCCGTCGTACGGAATTTAACTCAGCAGACCGCCAGATGGACCACAAATGAATGGCCACAACACAAATGACTCAAAATAAAAGCATTTTTGCGCATTTTTGTGGCTAGGCACCTGTCTTCTATCCTGCGGACTCCTCTGTCGAGGGTGCAGAGGAAACGAAGTGGATGGCCTGGTGACCGTTTGCCACAACGCCCGAAAGGGCCGATACGCCGGAAGTCATTGGCTTAATCATGTTCGCGCCTCTGCTCTACTCGATGATTATTCGCGGTCAAGTTGTTTTTGAATTGCGGTTCAAGGCGCGCCATTCTGGCTTGCTTTACAGCTCAGGAATCCCGATAGAATGCCATCATGAAATCAACTTGCTCCCTTCTTGGTTTTTTTGTGACGGCATTTCTTTCGGGTTCTCTCGCCTCGACTCGTGGGGATATCAGCCATTACCAGGCTGCAGTGAAGAACGAGGCGGGACTGATCTCCTATTACACCTTCGACGCGGAGGATGCTGCCGACTTTCGCTCGGTGAATCCCGGCACGATCGTGGGAACGGTGAGTTTTGACGCGGGGCTCGGGCATGGGGCCAACAAGGCACTCGTCCTGAAAGGGACCGGGCATGTTAATCTCGGCGGAGTGGATTCGTTTGATTTCGTTGGTGTGAACGGAACGGTCGAGGCTTGGATTCGAGCCGATTGGAAGACCAGTCCCGGCTACAATCCCGCCATTTTTTCCGATCGAGACGGCGGGCCCGTGAATTGGAGTGTTCACATGAATGCGGACAAACGCACCGCGGGTTTATGGAATGGCTCATCCTATGAACCTCTGGCCCTTCCGGCCACAGGGACGAACTGGCACCACCTGGCGGTTGTTTTTGACACCAATCCCGAATCGGGCACCAGCCGGTTTACCCTTTATTGGGACGGATCCCCGGTGGGGCATACGACGCAGGCCTTGGGGCCTTCTCCCGAGTCGCCGACTCAGTTGGGTTCCGCCTCGGCCAGTGGACTGGAGCGTTGGATCGGCGCGTTGGACGAAGTGGCGTTTTACAGCGAGGCACTCAGCGCCGCCGCGATCCAGGCCCATTATACGGCCTTTCTGGTGGGCGATCCGCCGTCCATCCTGACGCAGCCGCAAGGCGGAATTTTCTTGCAGGGTGTTCAGCTCGCATTATCTGTCGAGGCCAAAGGGGCTGGACTGAGTTATCAATGGTATCAAAACAACCTTCCCGTTCCCAACGCCACCGATTCGGCACTGACGTTGAATCAACTGGGGGCCGTTCACATTGGGGCATACCAGGTGGTGGTGGCCAACGCGGCGGGCGGGGCGACCAGCGCCGTGGCCCAAGTTGAGCTGGGCGACTTGCCCGGGAAACTCATACAATACCAGGCCGCCGTGCGATCGGAACCCAGCCTGATTTCTCTTTACAGCTTTGATCATCTCGATGCACAGGACTCGAAAGACAACCATCATGGAACGTCCCAAGGCCAGGTTGCTTATGCGGACGGGATGGGGGGGGGCGCCGGCAAGGCTCTGATCCTCAATTCGGCGGGGCATGTCAATCTCGGTCAGGTGGAAGCCTTCAGTTTTGCCTCCGGGAAAGGGACCATCGAGTCCTGGGTTCGCGCTGATTGGACCTCGGCCCTGGGGCTGAATCCCACTCTCTTTGCGAATCGCGATGGCGGATCGGTGACGTGGAGTATCCACATGAACGATTCCAAGGACGGCATTGGCCTGTGGAATGGCAACAACTACCTGCCTCAACCGACGCCCGGCACCGGGACTGCCTGGCATCATCTTGCGGTGGTTTTCGATACCGATAACGCCACAGGCGATCCTCGCTTCCTCGTCTACTGGGATGGGGTCTCTGCAGGCGGCGCGCCGCAAGGTCTGGGGATGCTGGCAGATTTGCCCGTCCAACTGGGCTCATCCTCGGCGAGTGGTCAGGAACGATGGGTAGGCGCTCTCGATGAGGTTGCCTTTTATAGCGATGCCCTGGATGCGGCCGCGATTCAGGCGCATTACACAGCCTTTATCGCCGGGGATCCCCCTCTGATCACCGTGCAACCCCGCGGCGGGAGTTACTTTGCCAACAGCTCACTGACCCTTCGAGTGGGCGCCCAAGGCCTCGATTTGTCCTATCAATGGCTCAAGAACGGTTTGCCCATCGAAGGGGCCAATACGCCTAATCTCTCCTTCGGCGCGCTTACGGCAAGCGATGTTGCCAGCTACCGGGTCCGTGTTTCCAATCCTGCCGGTTCCGTCGAGAGCGAGTCTGCTGTTGTAACCGTGATCGTACCTGATCTGGCTCGTTATCAGAAAACGATTCGAGATGAACCCGATCTTATTTCATTTTACACATTCGATACTGGCGATGCCATGGATTCAAAATCGGCAAACCACGGCATCGTTGTCGATGCTGTGGATTTTCAAACCGGGGTGGGCGGTGGAGCTGATCAGGCGCTGGTGCTCGACGGATATGGTCACGTGGATCTTAGCCAGGTCAGCGTATTCGATTTCGCCTCGGGCAAAGGCACTGTGGAAGCCTGGCTGAGGGCCGATTGGACCTCAGGTCCTGGATATAATCCAACCGTCTTCGCCGATCGGGATGGAGGCCCGGTCAATTGGAGCGTCCATCTGAATGCGGGCAAGGAAGCGGCGGGATTGTGGAACGGATCCACTCACCAGCCCATGCCTGTGGCTAACACGGGTTTCCTCTGGCATCACCTGGCTGTCGTGTTTGACGTCGACAATGAATCCGGAAGCAGCACGTTCACCCTGTATTGGGATGGATTGCCCGTGGGAACCACCCTCCAGGCCCTGGGGCCGTCACCTGATGCGCCCACCGAACTGGGATCGGCGTCAGTCCTGGGCCAGGAACGGTGGATCGGCGCGCTAGACGAAGTGGCCTTTTACAGTGGAGCCTTGTCGGCCAAAGCCATTCAGAATCACTATCAAGCCTTGCTCGGCGGTTCCCTCGAACCCCCCGTGCTCTCCTGCAGTCGCTCAGGTTCGCAGGTGGTTCTCTCGTGGCCGGCTGAGACGACCGGTTTTACGCTGGAATCTGCCGCCGTTCTGCCGGCGGACTCATGGGCTCCGGTGCCCGGGGTGGTTAACAACAGCGTGACCCTCGATGCCTCCTCCGGAACCCGATTCTTCTGCCTGAGGAGTGGGCCCTAGGACTTCTCGAGTCTCAAGTTGCCCGGCATAAACGGCGTGCTGAATTAGCCTGAGAGATGTCAGGATTGGATGAACCCTCCTTTGGATTTGAGGGATAAACATGAGCAGTGATCTCGAATCCGACCATTGGCGCTTTTGATGGGCTGGAACCGTTCCTCGATCGAGCCCGAAAAGGGGACGCTGAAGCGTTCTGCCATTGTGCCGCCGCGTATGAGACTCGCCTGTTCCGGCAGGCGATGGCCTTGAGTGGCGATTTCCATGCCGCCGAGGATCTGGTTGCTGAAACCATGATCGAGGCTTGGAGAAGCCTGCCTCGTTTCAATGGGGCCTGCCGGTTTTCCACCTGGCTCTATGCGATCCTCCTGCATCGCTATCAGAAATCCTTGCGGCGGAATCAATCACGGCCAGTGCCGTGGACCGTGCTTTCCCAGCCTGGTTCCGATGAGCTGACTGAAGCGGTCGCCCGTCTCTCCGATCCGCAACCGATCGCCTGTGAAACCCTCGTCCAAAACGAGTCATCAGCGCGGTTGCAGGCCGCTGTGTCCGAATTGCCCGAGACCCATCAGACGGTCGTTTTGCTGCGATTCTACGAAGGCGCGTCGCTGGCTGAAATCGCCGCTGCTCTTCAACTCCCCGTCGGCACCATCAAATCGCGTCTTCATTATGCCCTGGCCCGATTGCGTGACATGCCCGAGGTGATGAACCTTTGGAACTCGGGAGGGGATATATGAATGTGAATTGGCGTTGGACAAAATGCGCTCGGCAGAAAAAGCGAATGAGCCTGTTGGCCGCGGGCGCCCTTTCGGAATCGCAACGCGTCGACCTGGAACAACACCTTGCCGAATGCCCCGCCTGCCAAAAGCGATGGCAGTCCCTCCAAAGGATCGTTGCGCAGCTTGAACAACAGGGCGCCAGGCTTCCTCTCGTATCGCCGCCCGCCACACTGCGCGATCGCTGGCAGACCGCCATCCGCCAGGAATCCAATCGCGATTGCACTCAAGCGCTGCCCGATGCCCCGAGCTCCAGGATTGATCTGAGCTCCTGGTTTTCCCTTGGCCGGTTGTTCTGGGTGGGCATGAGTGCCTGCTGGTTTCTGATCGCCGTTTTTCAAGAGACAGCTCCCGATGTGCCCAGCCCTGGAATTGCCACGGGCCCAGTCACGTTTCGGGAAGTGTTGCTTGTGCTCGAAAAAACACGGCCCCAAGCCGGACTGAGTCGGTTTGTCCAGAGACGGCAATCCGACACAGTTCCGAACAGTCCTGGAGTCGCGCCTCGGAGCCAGCGATTCACCCCAACCGCGCCTCAACAATGCGGAATTATTCTGGTCGATCCACCGCGGTTTTTGGGCTCCGGTGTTGAGAAAGAAACCCGTGCCAATCCGCGCCGCTCGAATAGGGACAATTCCAGGTTGTCGATGATGGTCGGACAAGGCACCACAATGGCTCATCCCTGCATGGCGCGGGGATGAAAACCGGATCGGTTCAGTTCACCTGTTGATGATTATGAGTTCGTCCTCACCAAGAATCCGCCGCATGGTCCCAGTTTTATGGGCACTGCTCGTTTTGGCCTGTCTGGCGGTCTATTCTGTGGCTTCACACCTTCGTTGGCATCGAACAGGTCTGCCTCTGCACGGCGTGCCCGCTTTTTTCCTCGGCGCTGTCGTGTGTGTTATCCTGGGAACGGGGATATGGCTGGCGGTTGGAGTTTTTCGGAACGGTTTAGGATGGATTATTAGCCGAGATGTCCTGCGCGGGACGACTGGATCGATGGCGGTTGTCCTTTCCCTTACCGTGCTGTTTTACTCCGTCGAATCATGGCGGGGGAAACGCGCCTGGAATCAAGTGACATCCCAATTAATCCGTCATGGAGAATCCATGGATCCCAAGACCTTTCTTCCTCCCGCCGTTTCTCCGCAACAGGACTTTGCCCAGGCGCCGATTTTTTCTCCGCTGACGCGTTCGACGCCCGGCATGAAGATCGACAAAGCGCGTATGATCCAGGCGGATTCGGAACCATTGAAGCTGATCCTTTATTGGTTCGAAAACGCTCTCATGCGCCAGAGCGGCATCGGATTCGCTCCGTGGCTGCAGGCTCAAACCACCGATTTGGAGCCCTGGCTGGGCTTGTGCCAAAAGGCTCTGGATGCCCCTCATGCCTCCGCTCAAAAAGACCGCCGCGACATTGCCGCGGAAATCCTTCGGATCTTGTCGCCCCTCGATAACCTGATGGATGAATTGCGCGTTTACAGCGATCGGCCGTATTGCCGGCTGCCCTTCAACTATGATCTGCCCATGTTTTCCGATGATCCCTCGGAACGGATCTTGTTGGCCTTCCTGAGGGTGTTACGGCTCCGCGCCACCGCCGAGCTGGCGCTGCACCGGAACGACAGGGCGTTTCAGGATCTCCAACTGGCGCTACGATTGGCGGAATACCTTCGGCAACAGCCCAGCCTCTTCTTTCACGATCCTCGTGCCTGGGCCTTTGCGGACGGGCTCCAGCCGCTATGGGAAGCCATCCAGGAACACCGGTGGAACGCGAGGCAACTCGAAGCCATCCAGCGGCAATTGCTGACATTCAAACCTCTGGCGGATTATCCAGACCGCCTGCGGTTTATCGCCTTTGCCAACGCCCTTTTCGTGGAAACCATCATTCCGACCAGGCCTGTCGAAACCGGACATCCTGATTTCGGCCCCGAAGGTCAATCGGAGATTCGCTGGCTGCGCCGTTTCTATCCCAAAGGCTGGTCGCTCCAGGACCAGGCGGCCATTTATCAGCAATGGCTGAAATCCCGTGTTCCACCACCGCCTGAGTCGCCTTTCCCGAGCCACTCCGCTGGCGATTCATTGTTCGTCCGTCAACTGCTCCGCGGTTCTTCTGATCCATTCTTTCCCATTTTCCTTGTGCCTCGAATTGTCCAGATGCAAAGCGACCTGAATGAGTTCATGCCGTTTATGCAGGCCGTCACGGATCTGGCTGCGCTGGCCTGCGCGATGGAACGATTCCGCCTTGTTCACAGCGCTTATCCTGAGACCCTGGATCTCCTGGTGCCGGCATTCCTCGATCAACTGCCCACTGATTGCATGTCGAACGCCCCCATGCAATACCGTTACGTTGATCGCCAGAGCTGCGTGCTATACTCCGTTGGGCTCGATCGCCAGGACAACGGCGGCCAAGCCAGCCCTCGCCAGCAGAACTGGCAGGGCGAACTCCAGCCTGAATTCGATCTGAGCAAAAACGACTGGGTCTGGTCTCTGCACACCTCCAACTCTCCCCCTCAATGAACCCGGTTTCCAGGAGTTGTTTCGAAGTCTTATTGAGGGCCAGTGGTTGTCATGGCCGTTGGACGGGCGTCCTGGCTGGAATTCCATCCGCCGCCCAACACCGAGTAAAGCCTCACTTGGCTGGTGAGTTTCTCGAGGCGGAGGAAGACCAGGGCCTGCTGGGCCGCGAAGAGGGACCGTTGCGCATCCAGCACCTCGAAGTAACTGTTAATGCCTTTATCGTAAAGAGACTTGGACAGGCGATAGGTGTTGGCGAAGCTATCGACCAGGGATTGCTGGGCTGCGACCTGTTGATCGACGGTGCCCTGGGTGGCGAGGCCGTCGGCGACTTCCTTGAAGGCGTTTTGGATGGCCTTTTCGTATTGGGTGACCGCGATTTCCCGTTGGACCTTGGCGGCTTTATGCGCCGACCAGACGCGGGCGTCGAAGATCGGCATCACAATTTGAGGCGCATAACTCCAGGTTCCCGAGCCGGACGTGAAGAGTCCGGACAGGTCGCTGCTGGCGGTGCCGATGGCGGCCGTCAATGAGATGCGTGGAAAGAAGGCCGCGCGGGCGGCGCCGATATCGGCGTTGGCGGCCTTCAATAGGTTTTCGGCTTGCAGGACATCGGGCCGTTGCAGCAGCACGTCGGAAGAGACCCCGGCGCCGATTTCGGCGGGGGGAACCAACTCGCTCAATTGGGCTGGCAAAATGTCCCCGGCTGCGGTGGAGCCAATCAGCAGGTTTAAGGCATTTTCGTCTTTTGCGACCCGCTCGGTATATAGGGCGAGATCGCGCCGGGCGATGTCGAGGGGTGTCCGCGCGCGGAGCAGATCCAATTCGTCCACAAGGCCGAGTTCGTAGCGGCGTTTGATCAGATCGTAGGCCGCCTGCTGGGCCTGGAGGGTGGTCTCGGACAGCTTGAGGTTTTCCCGATCGGCGGCCATCGCCAAGCAGGCATTTGCGACCGAGGAAACCAGCAGGATTTGAGCGCTGCGCCGGGCTTGTTCGGAAGCCAAGTATTCTTGCAGGGCGCGATCCTTGAAGCTGCGAATGCGGCCGAAGAAGTCGATCTCCCAGGAAAGGACGCCCAGGTTGGCGTCATAACGTTCCGTGGTTTGCCTTTTGCCGCTGTTCGAGAGATCGGCCGGCATCCGCTGTTTGCTGCCGCTGGCGGAGGCATCGAGGGCGGGCCACAAGTTGGCGCGTTGAATGCCGTACATGGCGCGCGCTCTTTCGACGTTCAGAGCGGCCAGCTTCAGATCCCGGTTGTGGGCGAGGGCTGTCTCGATGAGTTGCTGGAGTTTGGGATCGGGAAAGAACTCGCGCCAGTCCAGGTTGGGCGCCGAAGGCGCATTGGCAGTTTTCAAGGAGTCAGCGTAGGCTGCGCCGCCGGGCCACTCGGCCGGGACTGGAGCCGCCGGCCGGGAATATTTTGGGGCCATGGTGCAACCGATCGGGATCACGGCGGTTCCCAGGAGAATGAGCAAAAGGGTCTTGTTCATTTTAGTGAGCATGAGACGAAGGGGGTTGGGGGCTCTGGCTCCTTGTTTTTCTGCTGTGTTTGCCAAAGTTCTTTTCAATCAACACGTAGAAAAGCGGAGCGAACAAGGTGACCAGAAAGGTCGAGGTGACCACGCCTCCGAGGACGGCGGTGCCAATGGCTTTTTGCGCGCCGGCGCCCGCGCCATGCGCGAAGGCCAGTGGCAAAACACCGAATCCGAAGGCCAGCGAAGTCATGACGATCGGACGGAGCCGCAGTTTGGCCCCTTCCAGGGTGGCTTCGATCAAGCCCATGCCTTCTTCGACCCGCGCCTTGGCAAACTGAACAATCAGAATGGCGTTCTTGGTCGTCAGGCCCAGCGTCGTCAGGAGTCCAATCTGAAAATAGACGTCGTTGGGCAATCCCCGCAGGGTTGAGCCGATCACCCCTCCGATAGCTCCCAGGGGCAGGGCCATCAGAATGGAAATCGGGATGGGCCAGCTCTCATAAAGGGCCGCCAGACACAGGAAGATGACCAGAACAGAAAAGGCGTAAAGCGGAGCCGTTTGAGCCCCGGCCTGTCGCTCCTGGTAAGAGAGACCCGTCCAGTCGAAGCCAATGCCCTGGGGGAGCTTCTTCACAAAGTCTTCCATCCTTTGCATCGCTTCTCCCGAACTTCTTCCGGGGGCGGGTTCGCCCAGGATGTTCAACGAAGGAAAACCATTGAAACGTTCCAGTTTGGGAGAACCGGACGTCCAATGGCCGGAGGCAAAAGACGAGAAAGGCACCATTTTACCGGTGGCATTGCGCACATAAAGCCGTTCCAGATCCTCGGGCTGCATGCGATAGGGGGCGTCGGCCTGGGCATAAACGCGTTTCACGCGTCCGCCCTGGATGAAATCGTTGACGTAGGCGCTTCCGAAGGCGGCGGAGATGGTGTTGTGGATCGACGTGATGGGAACGCCCAGGACGCCGGCCTTTTCCCAATCGACGTCCACTCGGTATTCCGGCACGTCCTCGAGGCCGTTGGGACGGACCTTGGTAAGCACAGCATTGGTTGGAGAGGCCGCGTTTTGCGCGGCCATGCCGAGGAGCATGTTGCGGGCCTGCATCAGTTTTTCGTGGCCCAAACCGCCGCGATCCAGCAGCTGGAAATCGAATCCCTTGGCCTGCCCCAATTCGACCACAGCCGGAGGCGCGAAGGCAAAGACCCGCGCATTGCGCATCTGGGAAAATTTGCCCATGGCTCTTCCGGCGACGGCATCGACCTTCAAATCCGGGCGGTTGCGGAGTTCCCAGTCTTTCAGCCGGACGAACGACAGACCCGCGTTCTGGCCCCGCCCGGAAAAGCTGATGCCTGATACGGTCATCACCGCCTGGACGGCGTCCTTTTCCTGGTTCAGGAAATAATCCTTGACCTCGTTCATAACCGTTTGGGTCTGTTCCAGGCTGGAGTTGGCGGGCAGCATGGCCATGACCATCATCATGCCCTGGTCTTCGTCGGGCAGGTAAGCGGTCGGCATTCGGTGGAAGAGATAGCCCATCGCCCCCACGATCGCGAGAAAGATAAGGACATAGCGCAGTCTCCGGGCGAGGGAATGACCGACTAGTCCCAGGTATCGCTCCCTCGACCAGAAGAAGAGTCGATCGAACCAGCGGAAGAAGGGGCGCAGGAACCAAATGCCGCCCTCGGCGGGTTCATGCCCTTTCGGCACCGGCTTCAGGAACGAGGCGCAGAGCACGGGGGTCAAGACCAAGGCCACGACCACCGAGAGGAGCATCGAAGCGATGATCGTGACGGAGAACTGGCGGTAGATCACGCCGGTGGAACCGGCGAAAAAGGCCATGGGACCAAACACCGCTGACAGAACCAGTCCAATGCCGATCAGCGCGGGCGTGATCTGATCCATGGATTTCCGGGTGGCTTCAAACGGGGAAAGCCCTTCCTCGCTCATGATCCGCTCGACATTTTCCACCACCACAATGGCGTCGTCCACCAGTAGCCCGATGGCCAGCACCATGGCGAACATGGTCAGCATGTTGATGGAAAAACCGAACAGGCCGAGCACGGCGAAGGTGCCCAGGATGACCACGGGCACCGCGATGGTCGGGATGAGGGTGGCGCGCATGTTGCCCATGAACAAATACATCACAAGAAACACCAGCAGGATCGCTTCGAACAGGGTTTTGACCACTTCGTTGATGGCGACTTTGACGAAGGGCGTGGTGTCATAGGGATACACGACCTTCATGCCGGGTGGAAAGAAGCGGCTCATTTCCTCGAGTTTGGCCCGGACATTATCGGCGGTTTGGAGGGCATTGGCGCCTGCGGCTTGGCGAATGGCCATGGCGGAGGAGGGTTTGCCATTGTAAAAGGCCTCGATGTCGTAGGTGTCGGTTCCGAGCTCGGTCCATCCCACGTCTTGGATCCGAACGATGGATCCATCCGGATTGGTGCGCAGGGGGATGGCGGCAAATTCATCGGGGGTTTTGAGCAGGCTTTGGACGATGATGGCGGCGTTGAGGCGCTGGCCTTCGACTGCCGGCGCTCCGCCGAACTGTCCGGCGGACACTTCGACGTTGTAGGAGCGGAGCGCCAGAAGGACATCCTGGATGGTCATCTGGTAATCGGTCAGTTTGTCCGGATTGAGCCAGATGCGCATGGCGTATTGGCCGCCGAAGACCTCGACTTCGCCCACGCCCGGCACGCGAGACAGGACTTTCTCCAGGTTCGACTGGGCGTAATCCCGGAGGTCATTTCCGTCCATGCTGTTGTCTTCCGAGATCAGGCCGACGATGAGCAGGTAATTCCGGGTGCTCTTGCTGACCCGGATGCCGGAGCGTTGCACCACCTCGGGAAGGCTGGCCATGGCCAGTTGGAGTTTGTTTTGGACTTGGGCCCAGGCCAAGTCCGGATCTGTTCCCGGCGCGAAGGTCAGTTCAATTCGCGAGGAACCGGATGAATCGCTGGTGGCCGACAGGTAAAGCATCTTGTCGAATCCTGTCATCTTTTGCTCGATGATTTGCGTCACGCTGTTTTCCACCGTCTCGGCGGATGCTCCCGGGTAGAAGGCGCTGATGGCGATCGAAGGCGGGGCGATGGGAGGATATTGCGAAATCGGCAGGTTGTAGATCGCCAGGCCGCCCGCCACCATGAGGATAATGGCGATTACCCAGGCGAAAACCGGTCGGTTCAGGAAGAATCTCGATAACATGGCGAGGCCTTATTCGTTCGATTTTTCGGGCGTGGACGCCGGGCCTGCTGGCTGGGATCCTGGCGGCTGGTTTTCCACGAAGGGCACGGCCTTCACCTCCGTGCCAGGCCGGGTGACCTGCATGCTCTCGACGACCACGCGGTCGCCGGGCGTAAGCCCCGACGAGACCAGCCATTTGTCGCCCACGGTTCGTTCCACAGTCAGCAACCGTTGTTCCACGGCGTTGGTCGCGTTCACGATCATGGCGACCGGATTGCCTTTGGGATCGCGGGAGACCGATTGTTGGGGGATCAGGATCGCCTGGGTATTGATGCCTTCCTTGACCACCGCCCGGACAAACATGCCTGGCAGGAGAATCCCTTTGGGATTCGGAAAGACCATCCGCAAGATCACCGACGCCGTGGTCGGATCCACGGATACATCGCGAAACTGCATCGTTCCCTCGTATTCATATTTCGTGCCATCCCCCAGGATGAGCTGCACCGTGTTCGCGTTGGTTTCATCCAGCCTGAGTTGTCCTTCCTTCAGTCGGCGCTGCAGGCGGAGCAGTTCGGCGGTGGATTGAGGGACGTCGACATAGATAGGATCCAACTGCTGAATGGTTGCGAGGGGGACGGGTTGATAGGCGGTGACGATGGCCCCATCGGTCACGCTGGATTTGCCGATGCGTCCCGAGATCGGCGAAAGAACCCGCGCGTATCCCAGGTTGATCCGGGCGGTTTCCACCATCGCCTTCCAATACTGGGTGTCGGCTTCGGCCTGATTGAGGGCGGCGTCCGCATCGTCGAAATCCTGTTGGCTGACCGCTTTGTCGGCCAGGGCCTGTCTAAAACGATCGGCCCTCGACCGGATGGCGGGCAGGCTGGCTTCAGCCCTGCCCAACGCCGCTTTGGCATTGTCGAGAGCCGCCTGGAACGGGGCCGGATCAATTTGATAAAGTTCCTGGCCGGCTTGGACATCGGAGCCTTCCTTGAACAGCCGCTTCTGGATCAGGCCGTTGACCTGCGGCCGGATCTCGGCAATGAGGAAAGGAGACGTTCGTCCGGGGAGTTCCGTGGTCAGGAGAATCGGCCGAGGCGCCACCGTCACCGTGCTGACTTCCGGCGTCATCATCATCGGTGGCGGCGCCTGGCCCTGGCGCTGGCAGGCGGTCAGGCACAGGCCGCAGAAAAGGGCCGTCAGCACCGCTTTCGGTTGGATCAGGAGATCATAGATGGGATTCTTGAGTTGCATAGCGTCTGTTACCGATCTGTATATGGGTTTCTTAAATTCTAAAATTGCGCCAAGGCGCGTTTCCTTCGCGGCAAGCGGTCGCGGGATGCAGGCGGCGGATTGGATTCAACAGGGCGCCCATGGTCAACTGACGGCCAGGAGTGAAACCGGATCGTTGCACTCGTTGCGGATCACGCCGCTGGCGTTGGGATCGAGCACGGGTTCGCCGTCCACAATGAACAGGTATTGATGATGGCCGTGGTGAAGATCCAGACTGGCCATCCAACGGCCATCGGGCATTCGGCGCATCGGATGGGCCGCAAGATCCCAGCCGTTAAAATCCCCCACCAGCCTGACGCCCTCCGCCTTCGGGGCATCACAAAAGAAATCCACGTGATGGAGCGTTCTTTTCGCCGCATATCGATCCGAGGGTCCGCGGGGGGCGAATCTGGAGTCTGGGGTATTCATGGGTTCCGGTTCGGATCGGAGGGGGGCAGCGAAGCATCGGCTTCCCGCAAAGCCGGCTGGATTTTGGCCAGGATCGCTTCCTTGCTTGCGGTTCCGATCATCCTGACCCGCAGGTTGCCCCTGACAAACAACAACAGCGTGGGAACGGACTGTATCTCATACCACAGACTCAGGTCCGGATTATCGTCTGCATTGACTTTGACCATTTTGATTTCTCCGGCGCATGCGGCCGCCACTTCATCCAAAGCCGAGTCAAGGATATGACACGGGCGGCTCCAGGGCGCCCGGAACGTCACCACCACCGGCTGCGTCGCCTGCAGAACTTCGGCATCGAAATTCTTTGCCGTGACCTCCAGGGTCGTCGTTTGATCTCGGTTATCACTCATCCATGCCACCACACCAATATGGCAACTCAAGACAGCAGAATCTATGCCGACAAGATCATGATTTTCATATCCAATTCATTACAAATCACTAACATCATTGAGCCCGCCGAAAATGCCCGGTCGTAAAATTGAACGTACGAAAAATCGTTCGAAAGATGATCGACGAACCGGCTCGATGATGAGAGGGTGGGATGTTGTGGAAACGACGAGTGACAGCCGGTTTGATCCCAATCGTGCCGCGCAGTTGTTGATCGACTTTGCGCATGAGCATTCGCTCGATCTG
This sequence comes from Verrucomicrobiota bacterium, assembly GCA_022709905.1. Taxonomy (GTDB): domain Bacteria; phylum Verrucomicrobiota; class Verrucomicrobiia; order Limisphaerales; family UBA1319; genus JAKLHY01. Next base: position 216,751 of record JAKLHY010000004.1, read on the forward strand.
TTATTGCAGAAGGTGGTTCGGAGTGCGGTGGAGCGTCCGGGAATGGTGTGTGTTCAGATTTGGCTGATTGAGAAGGGAGATCGATGCGGGGCATGTGCGCGCCGGTCCGAATGTCCGGACCAAGCCCGTTGTCTGCACCTGGCAGCGGGCCATGGGGGGGGGCTGATCGATTCGGCGGCGAACGTGTCGCGGTTGGACGACTTGAGCGCGCGGATCCCGTTGGGCATGGGATTCGTAGGGAGGGTGGCGGTGACAGGACATGAGATCCGGATCCGGGATGTCGACAGGCAGCCGAGTGAGCTCGTGGGTTTTGAGTGGGCGAAGGAGGAAAGGATTCGGGGATGCGGGGCGATGCCGATTGTATTCAGGGGGGAGATCATGGGGGCGTTGGTTGGGTTCACGCGGGAGGATATCCCCGAGGAGTCGCTTCCCTGGGGGCGAATTTTTGCCGACCACATTGGATCGGCGATCGCGAATGCAAGGGCGTTTGAGGAAATCCGTCGCCTGAAGGCGCAGTTGGAGTTGCAGAACACCTATTTGCAGGAGGAGGTGGTGGAGGCGAAGGCCTTTGGGGATCTGGTGGGGCAGAGTGCGGCCTTGCGGCAAGTTGTCAGCCAGATCGAGCTGGTGGCTCCGACGGAGGCCTCGGTGTTGATCCTGGGGGAAACGGGGACGGGCAAGGAATTGGTGGCCCACGAGATCCACCGGCGCAGCCGGCGCAAAGACAATCCCCTGGTGCGGGTGAACTGTGCTTCCATACCGAAGGAACTGTTTGAGAGCGAATTTTTCGGTCATGTGAAGGGGGCATTTACGGGGGCGATCAAGGATCGGGCCGGCCGGTTTGAGACGGCCGAAGGGGGGACTCTGTTTTTGGACGAGATTGGCGATGTGCCCCTGGAGATGCAGAGCAAACTGCTTCGCGTGTTGCAGGACCGGCGTTATGAGCGCGTGGGCGACGACCGGACGCGGCAAGCCGATGTCCGGATCGTTGGAGCGACCAACCGGGACTTGAAGAAGGCGGTGGCCGCCGGCCGTTTTCGGGAAGACCTCTATTATCGGCTGCATGTCTTTCCAATCCAGGTGGCGCCCTTGCGGGATCGAAAGAGTGACATTCCGCTGTTGGCGAAACACTTCGTGGAGTTGTCGGTGAGGGAGTTGCGGTGTTCAAAACCACGGTTGACGCGGGCGGCGGTGGCACGCCTTCAGAGCTACGACTGGCCTGGGAATATCCGGGAATTGCGCAACGTGATCGAACGCGGAGTCATCCTGGCGCGGGGCGGCCCGCTGCATTTTGATCTGCCCGTGACTGAGGCTTCGCCTGTCGGGGCAGTGGCCAAGGTTCTCGGCGAGGTCAAAGTCCGAGGCGAGTTTCTGACCGAGGCGGAGATGCTTCGCTTTGATCGCGAGAATCTTCTTGCGGTTCTCGATCGGTCCGGCTGGAAGATCAAAGGACCGGATGGCGCGGCCGAACTGCTGGGCGTGAAGCCCACCACCTTGCTTTCCCGGATGAAGAAAATGGGACTCAAACGCGCCGCCTGAAGATCCCGCCTGCTGGAGCATCATCCGGCCCAATGCGAAGCCCGGGACCGATTCTTCTCTCTTGCATTTGGACGAAGGTTGTGAAGTATTTCCCGCACGGAACTGAATATGGGACACGTCAAATTGTTCATACCCGGGCCGGTTGAAGTTAGCGAGAAGATCCTGCAAGCCTTTCGATCGCCGGTGATTGGCCATCGGGGCCAGGGCTTTAAGGATCTTTACGCGCGCATTCAGCCGCAGTTGCAGCAGTTGTTTTACACCCGCCAGCCGGTTTTCCTGAGCACCTCATCCGCCTGGGGCGTGATGGAAGGGGCCATTCGGAATCTGGTGTCCAAGAAGGTGCTCTGTTGCATGAACGGGGCCTTTTCGGACAAATGGCTCGATGTGGCCCAGCGGTGTGGCAAAGAGGCCGAAGGCCTCAAGGCGGCCTGGGGTTCGCCCATCCGAGCCGAGGCCATCGACGCGCGCCTGGCCACAGGCCAATTCGACACCTTGACCCTCATCCATAATGAGACCTCCACCGGCGTCATGAGTCCCATCGAGGAGATCGCGGCTCTCAAGAAGAAATATCCCGATATCATGTTTATCGTGGATGCCGTCAGCTCGTTCAGCGGGGTGAAGCTGCCGTTCGATGACCTGGGCCTGGATGTGCTTTTAACCGGCTCGCAGAAGGCCCTGGCCCTGCCTCCCGGCTTGGCCTTGTTCACCTGTTCACCGGCCGCCTTCGCCCGCGCTTCGACTGTCTCGGGGCGCGGTTATTATTTCGATTTCCTCGAGTTCAAAAAGAACGCCGAGGGCAACATGACGCCGAGCACGCCGACCCTGGGCCACATTTTTGCCCTGGAATCCAAACTCGAAGACATTTGTACCGAAGGACTCGACAATCGTTACGCGCGCCATCGCCGCTTGGCTCAGGTGACTCGCGACTGGGCGGCCCGCCATGGATTCACCCTGTTCCCCGATGACGGTCATGTCTCGATGACCCTAACCTGCGTCAACAACGGCGCCAAACCCGGCGGACGGATCGTGGACGCCGAGAAATTGGTCAGCCTGGTCAAGAAACGCGGTTTCCTGATCAACGGTGGTTATGGAAAAATCAAGGGAACCACCTTCCGCATTTCGAATATGGGCGACGAGACCGAGACCTCTATGGGCGAGTTGTTCGCCGCCCTGGACGAGGCCATGAAAGAGCTCTAACGGGGTGCCCTCCTGGAATTCCGGCTCGGAATGCGTGCGGCTCATCCTCCACAGGCGCCCATCCATTCGATGCTTAATACAACGCCAAAGCGCTATTGGCCCAGTAACTCGGACTGTTGATGCAGTAATGCCCGGTCTGGTTCGTGGCTACGTTGTTATACACTCTGCCGGGACTCAGGGTCTGCCCTTAAATTAAAAGTTAGGTTTTTGCTTCAGGCCTCAGTCGATTCGGCTGGCCCGGATGCTAAATGGCATAACGGCTGTGCTTTAACAGGTCATCGTCTCCCTCCTTGATCCGGGGCTGAAACCGGCTTCTGGCCGTTGCCGTGGAAAGTCACGGGGTAAACCGCCCCCTCGAGTTGAACGCGGAATGGACGAGCCATTCCCCTCAGTTTGAGGTCTCGGGCTCTGGGTATTCAGCCTTATCTTTTAAATTAAGGGCTGACCCAAAAGGACGGCGCAGACTCCAAGAAAGCCCGTCCTTTGACGTTACCACGATTGCTTTTCGATTTGGGTCATGCTCGTCTCCGCCGACTGCCACAAACTGCCCCCCGCCATAAACGATGCTCCGCAGAGAATTCGTGGTTCCCGACGTCCGCTGGGTCCAGGAAGTCCCATCGGGTGAACTCAAGATGATCCCTCGACCTCCAACAGCCACATATTGTCCCGTTCCATAAGCGACAGCTATAAGGTCGTAATGCACCTTGGTATCCGTCGATGTCCAAGTCTCGATCGGGTCCGCCCCTCGGGCCAGTTGTCCGATTATCATCAGTCCCAAATAGATTCCTAATCGTTTTGATTTCATAGATTTCATAATATCGATTCCTCATTTGTTGGTAGTCCATTTCCTAGTATTCGATTCATATTGTAATGACGGACAAGGCAAAACCAATGCCAGTTTCCACATCCTGAGTTGCCCCTGCCGCTCGCCCCGAGGCCTCACGCTTACTGAACTCACTTCTTTCTCTCGGAACGACGGAGACTATGGGAACGGTGGGCAATCTGGACGGCGATGATGCTAAAGCCGCAAGCGGCATGATTCGTCCCGTCAGGGACGGCCGATCATAGCCCACTGTTTCAACGGTGGGATCCGACGCCGTACGCCCCCGCCCAAAGCCCCGCCAGGGGCGAAAGAAGCTCTCAAGCCGACCTTTTTGTGGCCATTCATTTGTAGTCCATTTGGCGGTCAGTTGAGTATATGGCAGGCGCTTGTGGCGGAGAGATTCTGCCCCATCGTTATACTCTCGGGCTCTGGCGGTGATAGAATAGATCTGGTTTAACCGAGTTCAGGAGGTAGCAGACGACATACACCATGGAATTGGTTTCCACCAAGCAGTGGCTGAAAAGAGCCAGCCTGGGCGCTTGCCTCGCCGTGGAGGTTACTTTGTCAGGATGGGCCCGGGAATTGGGCCAAGGGAGCACATCTTTCTCCACGGATTGTTTCTGAACCTGTGCCTGCGATATCGCGAGAGCACGAAGGATCAGTGTTATGACCCGCTCATCCATCGGGTGGCGCTCGCGCTGGCTCGGTCCTTCCGACAAAGCGAAACCGGAATCCTTCCGAGTTATCCCGGGATGTATTGGCCCGCCGATAACCTGCCCGCTTTATCGGCCCTGGTTCGATATGACCGCGCATTTCACCAGGATTTGGCCGTTGTCAAAATTCCGTTTCTCAACCAACTCCGCTCGCGCTACCTCGATCGACGGGGACTGGTGAGTTCCTATATTGATCCCAACAGACATCGAGTTTTACAGGGAGGCCGCGGCATCAGTGTATCCTACGCGCTTCATTTCCTGCCCGACGTCGATTCAGCCTTGGCCGCCGAGCAATATGGGCTTTTCAAGCGCCATCTGCTGAGGCAGGCCATGGGCTTTGCCGCCGTGCGAGAATTTCCCGAAGGCGAACCGCCTGAGATCGACGTCGATAGCGGCGCGGTGGTTTTGGGCTTGGGAACGGCTGCGAGCGGATTTGCGGTGGCCGCCGCGGCCATCATGCGGGACGAACCCCTGACCGAGGCCTTGTTGCGATCGGTGGCCATTGCAGGCTTGCCCAGGCTTGGCGAGGGGGAACTGCAGTACCACGCCATGCCCCCAGTCGGCCAAGCGGTCATCTTGTTTGGCAAAACAGAGCGCCTCATAAGTCAGGGGCCGCCCATAAAATAAAAGCTGGTTTCTTGCGTCAGATGGCAGTCGATCCGGATGGCTCGGACGCGCCAGCATGAATCCTGCCGGGACTCCCGCCTCCATTTGGCCCGTTGCTGGCTTGCCGCACTCCCTATGCCCGCTCCTTCGAATTGAACGCGAAATGGACGAGTCATTCGCCTCAGTTTGAAATCTCGAGTTCTGGGAAAAATCCTTATCTATTAAAATAAGGGCTGACCCCAAAGGTAATGTGAAATAAGGGCTGACCCCAAAGGTAATGTGGGGCGCGCACTTCTGCATCGTCATGGGAAGGGGCTTATGCGAGAATGCGCGGGAGATGAGCACGAAAACGAGTCTGGGTTGGTTGGGACTCCTCTGCGGCGCGCTACTGGCGGGACGCAGTGGAGGGCAAGCGGAGGATGGGGTCCGCGCAGCGGTATTAGGCGGAGAGCGGTTGGGACTGGATCAGGCCTGGATTCAGGATCTCGAGGCTATGGCTCGAGCCAGCGGCTTCGAGGCGCGGCGCGTTGATTATCGTGAATTCAACGAAGGCCAATCTCGATCGACGAACCTGTGGGATCTTCTGATTCTGCCGGCAGCCCGGACGCTGCCTTTGGAAACAAGGAATGCTGTCAAGGCCTTTTGGGAACGGGGGGGACATCTGTGGGCAATGGGGATGCCGGCCTGGGGCGATCCCAGTGTGCAACTGGCCGATCGCTGGATCCCGTGGTCCCAGGCGAAACAGCTTGTGGAAGGACAGCGGGCGCAAACCGTGCTGGTGGACTTTGCCCAGTCACCCCTGGACGCGTGGCGGCGGAATTCCGATCGCAATCCTCCCACCGGCCGTTATACGGTCGCGGTGGAGAATGGGGGAGGATCCCTGCATGCGGAGGTCGATAATCTCAGCAGCTGGGAGACGTTCTCGAGCCCTGAGTTGTCGGGGGCATTTCCCGGGGATCACACCTTGACCTGTTTCGAGGCCAAAGGAGGCCCGCAGACCACGCAACTCTCGGTGGAATGGATGGAGGCGGACGGATCGCGATGGATCGCGACGGTCCCGCTGGGTCTGGCGTGGAAAACCTACGCCTTGCCGCCTGAGGCATTCCGGCCCTGGACGCCTCCGACCAATCGGGGCGGGCCCGAGGATTCCCTGAAGGTTATGAACGCGCGCAGGCTGACGATCGGTCTGGCCTTAAGTCATACCGCTGTTCCAAAGGGCCGGCATGAGTATTGGATGCGACAGATTGGAACCGCGCCAAGTCCTCTGGGCCAACAAACCCTTGGCCCCATCGCCCAAGGACCGCAGTGGGAACCGTTCGGTCCAAGCCCGATCTTCTTTCCTGTGTCGGCTCCCGCTCGTTTGGTAAGATGTTCCGATGTGCTTTTTGACTTTGAATGGCGGGGATCCGATCGGTTTGAGGCATCGTTATTGGCGGCGCATCCGCGCGCGCGGGGTGTGGGATTTGGACAAGACCGTTCCAGGCGCTGGCAGCCGTTGCTGGCGGCGACGGGAGCTGACGGGGATTACCGGGGAGCGGTTGCGGTCTTACAGGTGCCTCGAACCGGATCGAGCCGTCAAGGGATTGGTGTGGTGTGGACGCCAAACAATGCCGGATTTTACCGACAGGAAGTGGTCCGGGAGAGCTGTAAGGCGCTCATGCAGCGACTTCGTCGGGGGGTGTTTCTCGTCGAGGGCGGCGCCGAGTTCTTTAGCCTATTCCCGGGGCAATCGCTGCGGTTAGGCGCCGTCGTTGCCAATCATGGTTTGGTTGAAACCCGGAACCTGACGTTGCAGCTCACGGTGACCGGTCTCAAAGACGACAGTGTGGTTAAGACGATCGAGAAGGCTCTCGTCATTGCCCCGAAACAGGATGCGGTCATCGAGGAAACCTGGCAGCCGCCATCGACCGCATCGGAAGGATACCGGATTCAAACCCGGCTGATGCAGGACGGAACTTGTGTGGATCAATTGACGCATGAGACTCATGTCTGGGCGGAGACTGCGGCGGTCAAGCCCATCGAGATCCACGACGGCGGATTCCGTTTGGAGGGACGTCCCTGGAAGGCGCATGGGGTTAACTACATGCCCTCTTCGGGCATCGCTTTGGGGGGGGAAGCCTTTGAGCACTGGGTTGGCCGCGGGGCTTACGATCCGGAAGTGATCGGGCGCGATCTCGGCCGGATCAAGGCGATGGGGCTCAACGCGGTCAGCGTTTTTGTTTACTATCGTTCACTGCAAGCCCAGCACATGGTTGATTTTATCCGGCAATGCCGCACCCTCGATCTGCGGGTGAATCTATCGTTGCGTCCTGGCACGCCGATGGACTTTCGCTGGAACGAAATCAAGGCCCTGATTGAGCATTACCGGCTGGCGCGGAACGCCATCGTGTTTGCCTTGGATCTGGCGTGGGAACCGAGTCACTATGACCATGCCTACCAGCAACGGCACTACACAATCCTCTGGAACGATTGGATCATTAAGAAACGCGGGAGCGTTGCTCAAGCTGAAGAACAGTGGCAATGGACCGCGCCTCGATCGAATGGCCGGATGGATCCTCAGTCCCCCGCGGGCAGGACTCTGGCGGGTGTCCCGGAGCCCAATCACCTGTTCCAGGACGGGCCTTGGCGTCGAATGACGGCCGATTACCGGTTGTTTCTCGATGAATTGTTGGCGGGAAAATACGGAAGCGCCCGGGAATTGGCGCGCTCTTCAGGCATTTGGCAGCCCGTGAGTTTCCGCATGCAAATGTCGGGAGATCCAACCCACACAGGAACGGGATTGCTTCCTTACGATTTTTGGGGTCTCTCGGGGGCGGTTGATTTATGGGAGCCGGAGGCTTATGGCCGGATCGGCGGCTGGGAAGAAGTGAAACCCGGACATTTCACAGCGGCTTACGCCCGGCTCTGCGATCCGTCGAAGCCTGTCGTTTGGGCGGAAATGGGCTATTCCGTCTGGGAGATGGCCACGATGGCCCCCAGCCCGGAAAAATTGTCGTTCGGCGCGCGGTATTACCGGGATTTTTATCGCATGCTGCGCGAGTCTGGAGCCGATGGTGTGTTTTTCTGGTGGTATCCCGGCGGGTTTCGTCTGAATGAAAACAGCGATTTCGGCATCCTCAATCCGGATGGCACCGACCGCGAAATCACCCGGGTTATCCGTGAGGAGGGATCGCGATTTCTGGAAGCGGCAAAACCATCGGGGCCGACGCATTGGATCGAGGTGGATCGCGATCGCGATGCGCGGGGACTGAATGGAATCTACGAAGCGGTCAAGTCGGACTACTGGAAGGCGGTGGAACAAGGGAAACAACCCCGGCTTAAATGGGCGCGGAAACCTGGTTCCTGAGTGGAATGGAGGCGGGCATCCTGGCTTGCGCGAGTTCGGATCCCTCTTTAATTTGACCGCATGATCCGATCGCATTTGACTCTGGTGGTCAGCTTTGTCCTGAGCAACTTTTTGTTTGCCCAGCAGGAATGGAGTCCCATGCCGGTAGACCAATCCCGAAGCGCGACCTTTCGTCGGCTTCAGAAACCGGTGCTGGAATCACGATTGCTGGATGACATGGAGTCCCCTGATCCTTGGCGGCACTTTGGCCCTGGAGAGATGAGCTTCACCCAGGAGCGTTGCCGGGATGGCAAACAGTCCGTCCGACTGGTCTCGCCCACCAAAACCCCAAAACCCGGACCGGTCATGGGGAGGCCCTTCTCGGAGACGGGGGTGCGTCGCGAGTTCGCGGACGAAGACTGGAGCCTGTTCAACCGGATCAGTTTTTGGGTTTATCCGACCCTGCCGGGATTCAAGGTAATTTCCTTATTGGTGAAATTTCGCGCGGAAGGTTCGGACCGTTGGAGTTATACCCACGGCGCCCTTCATCATGTGCTCCTCAAGAACGCGCAATGGAACCATGTGGTGTGGGAAATACCGCACTTGGAACGGAGCCGGGTTCGATCGATCGATTTGATTTATCGACTGCAAGGAAACGAACCCGAGGCCACCAACCGGGTATGCTTTGATTTTGACCAACTCAAGCTCGATCGAGTTGAAGCCGATGCTGTTGAAGGCTGGGCGGTCGCACCGAGGGAATTGGCGTATAACCATCTGGGTTACGCCCCGGAAGCCTCCAAGATCGCGTTGGGCACCGGTTTGGGCCAGGGGCCATTTGATGTCGTGTGTCTCGATTCCATGCAGAGCGTTTTTCGTGGAATACCGCGCCATGAGATCACTGCTCTGGGTGAATTCGATCTTCTCGATTTTACGGCTCTGACCCGTCCAGGGCGTTACGCATTAAAGGTCGACGACCGGTTGCTGCCGGAATTCGTTATCCACGCCAATGCGTGGCGCCGGGCCGTCGAGGCGACTTTAAATTTGTTCTACTGCCAGCGTTGTGGAACCGAGATCCCCGGCATTCATGGCGTGTGCCACCGCGACTGGCAAGGCGTGCATGGCGACCAAAGGATCATCATCAACGGAGGGTGGCACGATGCGGGAGATCTTTCACAAGGAATGATCAACACCGCCGAGGCGGCCTATGCCATGCTGCGTCTGGTGCCAATCCTGGCCTCGATTGATGCCTCCCTGGCTCGGCGTTGTCTCGTCGAAGCCCGCTGGGGATTGGACTGGCTCCTGAAGACGCGATTCGAAGATGGCACCCGTGTCACCTGGGCCACCATGGATTTTTGGACCGATGGCATCCTGGGCACGGTGGACGATGTTACGGCCGAGGCTCGGAGCGGGCCTCACGATCATTTTACGGCCGCGGCCACCCTGGCCCGCGCCGCCCGGATTTTTCGTGAGCAAGATCCGATATTCGCCAATCACTGTCTTGAAACAGCCATGGCAGACTGGCAACGGGGCAATGCCAGGACGGGCGTCAACAGTGTCGAGGTGGCATCCGCCGGCGTTCAAGCCGGGATTGAACTCTACCGAGCAACACAAGACCAGGCCTGCGCGGAGAAGGCGGTCGAGTTGGCCAAAGTCCTCACACAATCCCAGGAGCGCGCGGTGCGTCCCTGGAGGTTGCCCTTGACTGGTTTTTTCTACACATCGCCGGAGAAAACAAGACCGCTCCACTACAATCATCGCAGCCACGAACAGGCGCCCATTCAGGCGTTGGCAGACCTTGCTGAAGCATTTCCAGATCATGCGGACTTCGGCGAGTGGCACGCGACCATAGCCCTCTATGCCCATTACCTGAAGACCGCGTCGCAAACCACGGCTCCCTATCACATGCTGCCAGCGGGCGTCTATCGAAGAGATGAAGCCCGGGATGATCGCGCGAGGGCGCAATTAGACAACGGCATTCCATTGGACAGCGAATTTGTTTTGCGCAGGTTCCCGGTGTGGGGAGATTTTCGCGGGAACCTCGGCGTGCAGTTAAGCCAAGCCAAGGCTTTGTCAGTGGCAGGCCGGCATTGCGCGGATCCCGAATCTCTGGCCCTTGCCCGCGAGCAGGTCGATTGGACACTCGGACGAAATCCTTTTGCGCAGAGCCTCATGTACGGCGTTGGACATGGTTATGCCCCGCAGTATACGGCGGCCTCGGGAGATATTACCGGCTCGCTGCCCGTTGGCATCCAATCGCGGTTTGACGAGGATGAACCCTATTGGCCCGCGTCCAACTGCTACAATTACGCCGAGCTATGGGTGCATCCTTCAAGCCGGCTGCTGGGGATACTCTCGGATCTGGACGATCCGCGGTTCATATCCGGCGATGCCCCGGTCACATTGACTTCGGAAGGACTGGAAAACGGGCGGATTCGACTGCGCGCAACCTGGAAGGGCGGCGACAAATCCCCAGTTTCAAGGCTGCTGACATCGAACCTCCGAGTCGAAACGCCCACTCCAGTGCGTCAGCGCGAGAATAAAACCTGGACCGTTGAGTGGATCGTTCATCCTATCAAGGCCGGTGAAGCCTGGGTTGCCCTTGTCTGGCCTGAGGATCAATGGCATCGACGCGCCGATATGGTGGGGACCGGGCTCGCCAATGCCGGTCGAGCCGATCCGGTCTTAAACTCCCCATAGGCATTGCCGGGATCGGCCTTGGTGTCGGTTCAATCCCCGGGATACTCGCCCGCTTCCTCGTGAATCGGATCGCCGCGCTGGCCCTTCCGATCCCGATTCCGACCCCGAATCGGAGCCAACGGCAAGGCCATCGACGGGATTCTGTGAAGCGCTTCAGTATTTTTCGGCTTCACTGTCCTCAGGCGCCCGGGTTTCTGCGAACGTAGCTCGGAGGGGCTTCATTGATTTCGCCCCAGAAGAGGCTCAGCGAGTTGATGGTGTTCTGGAAGGTCTGGAAATCGACCGGTTTCACCACATAGGCATTGGCGCCGAGTTTGTAGGCGTTGGCCAAGTCATTTTCCTGACGGGAAGAGGTCAGCATCACCACAGGGATGAGACGAAGTTCAGGATCCGTTTTGATCTGGCGCAAGACATTGAGGCCATCGACCTTGGGCATTTTGATGTCCATGAGAATAACGGCGGGATTCTCGGAGGGGCGATCGCTGTAACGGCCTTGACGGCAGAGGTATTCGAGGGCTTCGACGCCATCACGCACGACGACGATATCTTCGGTCCGATTGTGCTTGACCAGGACTTTCACAATCAGTTCGGCGTCATTGGGATTGTCTTCAACTAGAAGCAGACCTTTTGACTCCCTCATTGTGAGGAGATTTTACGGAGAATTAACGGACGGGCAAGTCAAAATGCCCGTCTTGGAATGGAACGTTGTGGAGTGGAAGGCAATCCCGCCCTTGCCAATCGGAATAAGCGACCTTACTGTGGGGCAGAAATGATGGCGACCATGTTAAAGCGCTTGTTATACGGCGTGGTGACCACCGCTCTGGGGATCAACTTATTGTTCGGGGCGCGTGTTTATCTGAATTCGGTTCATGCCGAGGATCGTAGCAGTGTTTACGAGAATCTCGAATTGTTTACGAGGGTATTGGAGCGGATCCGATCGGATTATGTCGATGGCGACCAGGTTACTTATCAGGAGCTGATTTACGGGGCTTTGAAGGGCATGCTCAACGGGCTGGATCCGCATAGCGAGTTCATGGAGCCCGTCAAGTATGACGAGCTGAAGAAGGACACCGAAGGTCAGTTTGGCGGAGTGGGTATTGTGATTGGGATTGGAGAGAACAACTCGCTGACCGTGATTTCCCCCATGGAAGACACTCCCGCGTTCCGGGCGGGCATTGTGGCGGGGGATCGGATTGTGAAGATCGATGGGAAAAGCACCGAAAAACTCAATTTGCAGGATGCGGTAAAGCGGTTGCGGGGACAGCCGGGCAGCGAGGTGACCCTGACGTTCTATCGTCCGGCCAATTCTCTGACCAAAGAGGTCAAGCTGACACGGGCGATTATCAAGGTGGACACCGTCAAGGACATCAACAGCGAAAGGAAGTTCCCATTGTCCGACAATCAAATTGGGTACATACGGCTGACCCAGTTTGGGGAACAGACCACCTACGATTTGGATGACGCCCTTAAGAAGCTGGAGAACCAGGGCATGCGCGCCCTGATATTGGATCTTCGGAACAATCCGGGAGGCTTGCTCGAGCAGGCGGTGCGGGTTTGCGAGAAGTTCCTTCCCAAGGACGAGCTGGTGGTTTCGACGGAAGGCCGGGTGCATCCCAAAAAGACACCCTATCGCGCTTCCGGACGGGGCAAGCATTTGGAGATCCCGATGGTGATCCTGGTCAACACAGGCAGTGCCAGCGCGTCGGAGATCGTGGCGGGTTGTCTGCAGGATCATAAGCGCGCCATTGTGGTGGGAGAGCAGACCTTTGGCAAAGGATCGGTGCAGAGCATTCTGCCGTTGCCGGATGGATCGGCCTTGCGTTTGACGACGGCCAAGTATTATACGCCCAGCCATCGGGAGATTCACGAAAAAGGGATTACACCCGATATCGTGATTCCCATGACTTCCGAGGAGGAGGAAGCCCTTTATATCCAGCGGAGTTTGGGCGGCAGTGAGGCAGTGGATACCCTCGATGAAAAGCGGCGGGAATACGTGAAGAGCGTTCGCGACACCCAGTTGGAACGGGCGATGGATTTGCTCAAGGGTATTAACCTTTACACCCGCCGCCTGAATGTGAGGAACGGAAAATCGATGGCGGCCAAGTAAGGTCCTTTGGCAATCGCGATCGACGCGGTCATTCTTGGGATTCGGATGCATCGCGGGAATACACGGCATGACTGTTTTTTCCCTGGAAACATCGTGTGACGAAACCAGCGCGGCTGTGGTCCGTGACGGGAGGATACTGGCTAACGTGGTGGCATCGCAGGTGCCGTTGCACGCGGAGTACGGGGGCGTGGTGCCCGAATTGGCGACGCGGGAGCATTTGCGGAACCTGCCAGCAGTGGCGGCGTTGGCTTTGAGGCAAGCGCAAGTTGGGGTGGGGGACGTCGATGCGGTGGCCGCGACGCGGGGGCCGGGATTGCCGCAGGCCCTGATGATCGGGCTGAAGGCCGCCCAGGCGATGGCCTATGTGACGGGGACACCATTTGTGGGGGTGCATCATCATGAGGCCCATTTGTATTCGGCCTGGATCACAGGTTCGCCGCCGCGCGGGGAGTTCGGTGTTTTTGAGCCGGTCGTTGCGTTGATTGTGAGTGGGGGACACACCTTGCTGGCGCATGTGGAGTCGGAGTTTCGGCATCGCGTATTGGGCGGCACATTGGATGATGCCGCTGGCGAGTGTTTTGACAAAATCGCGAAACTGTTGGGATTGCCTTATCCCGGGGGGCCGGCTATGGAGCGTTTGGCGGCCGATGGGAAGGCTGGGACCTTTGACTTTCCGAGGCCGATGCTGGGGGAGGAAAATGACGATTTCAGTTTCAGTGGTTTGAAGACGGCGGTGCGATACTTCCTGGATCGCCATCCGCAGTTGAGGGAGGATCGCCAGCAGGTCGCCCATGTGTGCGCCAGTGTTCAGGCGGCGATTATCGAGGTGCTGGTGACCAAGACAGTGCGAGCGGCAACGCGGAGCGGAGTCTGGTGCGTGACCGCCTCGGGGGGAGTGGCGTGCAATGGGACGTTCCGGCGAGAACTGGAGCGCGCTTGCGCGGCGAAGGGATTACGGTTGCGGCTTGCCGAGCCCCGGTTCTGCACGGACAACGCCGCGATGGTTGGGATCGTGGCTGAACGCAAACTGAAGCACGGATGCCCCGGGACCTCCCCCGATGCGGATATTTGCCCGGGATGGTCTTTGGAGGATTGCGGGATGGAAGAGGCGCCCCGCCCCGCGGAGAACGCCTCGCGTGAGGAAGGGGCGCGCTGGATGGAGACCGGCCGGATATGACCTTGCCTGATTACCATCTGCACACGCGTTTATGTCGGCACGCTGAAGGCGAACCGCGGGATTATGCGGATTGCGCGGTCCGCGTGGGTCTGCGGGAAATTGGCTTTTCGGATCATGCGCCGATGCCGCGGGACAACTATGATAACTGGCGCATGAATCAAAATCAATTGGATGAGTATGTGGAATGGGTGCGCCGCGCGCAGCGAGACTATCCTCAACTCACGATCCGGCTTGGGCTTGAACTGGATTATCTGCCGGGCCTGGAATCATGGATTGCCGAATTGGCGGGGCGTTATCCCTGGGATTACCTGATCGGATCGGTGCATTATGTGAGGGCGGGCTGGGATGTGGATAATCCCGAAAAACGGGCTCAATGGGATCGGGAGGAACCCCGTGAGGTTTGGGCGGCGTATTTTGAACGTCTGACTCAGGCTGCGGAGACGCGGATGTTCGACATTATCGGGCACGCGGATCTGCCGAAGAAATTCGGTCATTTTCTGAAGCAAGGGGATGAAGAAATCTACCGTCCTTTTCTTCGGGCCGCGCGGCGATCGGGAGTGGCTATCGAGCTTAACACAGGGGGGTTGCGGAAGGAATGCGCCGAGATTTATCCCGGCAAGCGTTTTCTGGCTTTGGCCTGGAGCGAGCGGATCCCCATTACCTTCGGGTCCGACGCTCATTTGCCAACGGAAGTGGGCCTGGGTTTCTCGGAAGCTCACCGGTTGGCTCGAGCCTGCGGGTATACGCAATTCTGCAGATGGGCCGGGCGCGCCGCCCTTCCGGAATCCCTGTCGCCTACAGAATGATTCCGCGTTCGCTGGTCTTGATGAAATTGACCAGGTGTTGGACTTCGGGCAGGGGCGGGATTTCAGCCAATACTCGGTCGAGGGCGTTCGAGATGGTGAGGCCATCGCGGAAGATAATCCGATAAGCGCGCTTCAAGCTGGCCTGGGTTTCCTCGGAAAGGCCGTGCCGATCGAGGCCGACTTTGTTGACCGTTCGAGTCCGGGCTGGATTCCCATCGACCATCATGAATGGGGCGACATCCTGGTTGATCTTGGAGCAGCCGCCGATGATGGACATCCGGCCGATGCGGCAGAACTGATGAATGGCCACGAGGCCGCTGATGACCGTGTGATCTTCGACGGTGATATGGCCGGCGAGGTTGGCGGCGTTGGACATGATGATGTGATTGCCGAGGATGACGTTGTGTGCCACGTGGCAGTAGGCGAGGATGTGGTTGTAAGATCCCACGCGGGTGATCTCGCCATCGCCGGTGGCGCTGTTGATGGTGACATATTCACGGATCGTGTTGCTGTCGCCGATCTCGGTGCGGGTCACGCCGCCTTTCCACTTCAGATCCTGGGTTTTGAGGCCGATGCTGGCAAAGGGGAAGATCTCATTGTGGCGGCCCAACCGCGTGTGGCCGTCAATCACCACGTGCGAATGCAGAAAACACGATTCTCCGATTTCGACGTTTTCACCCACGACACAGTACGGGCCGATGCGGCATTGGTCCGATATCCGGGCGTTCGGGTGAACTATCGCGGTAGGGTGAATCGTGATCATCGGGACAGGGCCTTTTTCTGACTGGAGCCGAGGGGGATCGAACGAACCGGGACTCGGCGGGACGGCATCGACGGGATCATGCGGGGGGTTCTCCCATCATGAAGGTGACTTCGGCTTCACTGACCACTTCATCGTCCACGCGACACGTGCCTTTGGCCCGTCCGATTTTGCCGCGGGCCTTCAGCAGTTCGATTTCGATCAGGAGGGTATCGCCGGGGTGGACAGGTTTTCTCCACTTCACGTTTTCCGCGGACATGAAGAATGCCAGCTTGCCGAGGTTTTCGGCTTGGCGCAGCAGCAGGACGCCGGCGACCTGGGCGATGGCTTCCAATTGCAGCACACCCGGCATGATGGGATAAACGGGAAAATGGCCTTGAAAATACGGCTCGTTGAACGTGACATTCTTCCGGCCCACAATGCGGTTGCCCTCGATGAGGAGGATCCGGTCAACCATCAGGAAAGGATAGCGATGGGGCAGGATCCGCATCAGTTGGGTGATATCCAGCACGGCGCCATCTTGAACGGGCGAGGTCAAGGAGGCGGCGGCGGAAGGAGGCGGGGAGGGGGGCGGGGCAAAGGCCTGGGCAGTGATGAGGGGGCGACGGACTTGCTCGAGGATTTGTCGAGTGAGTTCGCAATTGGCCGAGTGATTCGGCTTGACGGCAATGACGTGGCCGCAGAGGGGATGACCCAACAGCGAGAGATCGCCGACGATATCCAGGATTTTGTGCCGGACAAATTCCTCGTTGAACCGGAGCGGTTCGGTGGTCAGGACGGCGTCATCCCGGATGATGACGGCATTTTCGAGGCTGCCTCCCTTGATGAGTCCGTTTCGGATCAGGGCTTCAATTTCCTCGAAGAAACAGAACGTCCGGGCGGGCGCGATTTCGCGTTCCCAGGAGTCGGGAGAGATTTCGATCGAGTAGTATTGGGTGAAGCGGTTTCTCTGGTCGGAGCTCAGGCAGGAGATCTTCAGCCGGTCATGGGGGAACACCGACATGCTGGTTTCGCCGGATTCGAAGTGGAGGGGAGAGGAGAGGTGATAATACTCCCGGGGTTCGGGCTGGCTTTCCATGCCCCCGGCTTTCAGCAGCCGGCTGAATTCACGGGCGCTGCCGTCGAGGATGGGGGGTTCATTGGCGTCCAGCTCGATCACGGCGTTGTCGATTCCCATGCCATAGAGGGCCGACAAGACGTGTTCCACGGTGTGAACCTTGACGTTGCCCCGGGCGAGGGTGGTGGAGCGGTTGGTTTCCATTACACTGGCCGGGGTGGCTTCAATCTCGGGTTTGTCGGCCAGATCCACGCGACGAAAGCGGATGCCGGCGCGGGGGGGGGCGGGCAAGATGGTCAGGTTAACGCGGTTGCCGCTATGCAGTCCGGCGCCCGAGCACTGAACGGGTTCACGAAGTGTCTGTTGCTGTAGCACCGTTCCATTAAACAAAGCCGCATTCCCCTAGGCAAGCTGGGATTTTTCGAGGGCGTTCTGATGTTGCTGACAAAGGACATCCCGGATCAGGCGCTGGACTTGATTCAACTCGAACGGCTTCGTCAGGTAGGGGCAATTGGCCTGTTTGAGAAAGGCTTGGGTTTCGGCGTTGACGACGTCTCCGGTGAACAGGACAAATCGGCCGGTCAAGTCGGGTTTTTCCTCGATGGCTTGCTTGAAGAACTCGCGTCCATCCATGTCGGGCATGCGGATATCCGTGACGATCAGGTCGAAGGAGGATTGCCGCAGTTCTTCGAGCGCTTTTCGGGCATCGGTGCAGATCGAGGTCTGACAACCGAGGGATGTGAGCATTTCACCCAACAGGTCGGCGACCGGTTTTTCATCATCGACAACCAGAACTCGGGTGCCTTTCCAGGAGGGGCCTGGAGCCGATTCGACCGCCGCTTCCGAGGAACCGCCGCAGTAACTTTCGATGTTGGCCGGCGTGATCAGGGGAAACTCGACCGTGAATCCTGCTCCCCCCAGGGAAGAGCGATGGTAGAGGATTTTGCCCTGGTGTTCGGCCATGATGCTATGGGCAATAGAAAGCCCGAGCCCCGTGCCGATGCCGGGTTCCTTGGTAGTGAACAGGGGTTCAAAGATCCTCGTTTCCAATTCCTTGGGCACACCGGGTCCGTCGTCTTCCACAAGAATGGCCACAGATTTCCCTTGGCGTTTGGTCTGGATGCGCAAGGTGTGGGGGCCTGGGGTTTCGAGCATGGCTTGAAGGGCGTTATTGACGAGGTTGACGAGGACCTGTTGGACCTGGTCGGGATCGGCCAAGGTATGGGGCAATTGAGGATCGAGTTCCTGGAGCAATTGGACGTTGCCAACCGAGAAATCAAACTTGCGCAATTCCACGAGGCGGTGGACGTAATCGTTGATATCGACCATGCGCCGCTGGCCGGGTTGTTCACGGGCGAAGTTGAGGAAATTGCGGATCAACCGAGTGGCGCGATTGCTTTCCTGCACCACTTTGGTCAGGGCGGTTTTTGTGGTCGCCGGAAGGGTGTGGTGGGCCAGGATCAACTCCAGGTAACCGTTGATGACCGAGAGGGGATTGTTCAATTCGTGGGCGACTCCCGAAATCATCTGACCCAGGGCCGAGTATTTTTCGGCCTGGCGCAACTGGTATTCGAGCCGGGACTGGTCGGTCAGTTCCTTGAGGAAGAACTGATAGGCGGGGCGCCCAGCCAGGTCGATCACGGCTCCGTTGGCTTCGATCACGGCCTGGCCGCCGTTTTTACGGACGAGGTTGATGGGAGACTGGTCGCAGATGTAGCGGAACCATTCCTCGCCGGTGCCGGGGGGGCGGTCACGGAGGTTGGCGACTTGGCAGAACATGACCAGAGACAACCGTCCCACGTCGGTCTGGCGGATGCCCAGGAGGCGTTCGGCCGCCTGGTTGGCCTCCAACAGCCGCAGATCCTCGGTGGCGGCAATGACGATGGCTTCGCTGGCCTGTTCGAAGAGGGTGCGGTAACGGTCCTCGGTCGAGGTCATCCGGTGTTGCAGCATCGATTTTTCAGCTTGCTGAAGCCGGATGCGATTCTGGGCCCGGCGTTGGTTCACGAACCGCAGCTGTTCCAGGACCAAAATGATCATGCTCACCGCGATGAACAGTTGCAGCACGGCGGATATAAAAAAGCTTGTGCTCGCCAGAAGATTTGTCGATTGGACGAAAGGATAGGAGGCGAGGTAGGAACCCCAAAGGAGAAAGCCGACGGATAGGAGGCCCGCGCCCATGTAGTCACGGCGCCTGCGGTAGAGCCAGAAACCATAAGCCGCCACCCCGCTCGAGCCGCCGATCAACAGGAAGACCGGCAGGGTAAAGAGCAGCAGACTGCTTTCCTTGAAGCAGCTGAATCCCGCCAGGGTCCACACCAAAAGAAAAACAAGGAAAAAACCCATCAGCATTTGCCGGACACGCATCCCCAGAAAACGGACGCTGCCCCAAAGGAGAAACACGGCGGCAAAGCTGATGCAGACCTGCTTGACGGCGAGGACCCAATCGATTTCGAGTTTTTTGGCCGTCGCGCCCGGCAAGGGGGGCGGTTCGAGGGTCATCAGATTCAAGGTCAGCCAGAGGGCGTAGAAAAGCCAGGCCACGGTCCAGACAGTGAAATAACGGCGCCGGGTATAATGATTCAAGTAGACGAACAGGCCGACGAGGACCCAGACGGTCAACAGGGATACCAGAAGACCCGATTCCAATTGGCTGCTATCTCCCGAAAAAACAGCAAGTAGACTGTTGAACTTCAGCATACTATCTATACCATCCTTCGCATGACTTGAATGAATTGGGATTGCGACTTCCGAGTTCATTATAGATAGCTGAGTTGCGTGGATCAACCCTTTTTCAATCGCAAATCCTGTTCGTGTCCCGGATGCAATAAATGGATCGCTTTACAGATGGCCGGGATCTAACATGGCGCGGACATTATGAAAACCACCTGCGGTCAGAGAAAAACCAGGCACGCTCCGGCCTGGACAAGACGGGCGGAATGCTTGATCGGTTGGCGATCGGGGTGGGGGCTCGTCCAGGCAGCGGGAAGGACGCGGCTTGTCTGGTTCACCGGTTGTCTTATCCTGGCTGGGATCCCGATATCCGGCGCCTCGTCCGAGCCTCCACTCTCCTTGCAGTCAAGATCTTTTTTGATCCGCGATTCGGGCGAAGCGAAGGTCCGATTGCCCGGGCGGACGTTCGACAGAAGCGTCCTGGCTGCCATCGATGAGGCGATAATCGGGGCGATTCGCCAGCAGCAGATGCCGGGCGCCGTGGTGCGGATGGAACAGGGGCGGCGCCTCGAGATGCGAGCCTATGGGGAACGTTGCCGGGAGCCGCAACCCGAGCCTTGCACAGCGGACACGATCTATGATGTGGCGTCCTTGACGAAGGTGGTTGCCACCACGCCCGCCGTGATGCGTTTGGTGGAACAGGGACGGCTGGACCTGGATCGGCCCGTGGCGGATTACTGGCCGGAGTTTGGCCAGGGGAACAAGGTGCGAATTACCGCGCGCCACCTGCTGACCCACACCTCGGGTTTGCGTCCGGGATTGCCCTCCAAGCCCGAGTGGCAGGGGTACGCACAGGCCATGTCCCGAGTTATCGCGGAGGAACCCGGGGCACCTCCCGGAGTCAGCTTTCGTTACAGCGACATCAACTTCATTGCCCTGGGAGAATTAGTCCGCCGCCTCAGCGGCCGGCCATTGGACGAATTCGTTGCGCAGCACTTATTCAGACCTTTGCGCATGGAAGACACAGGTTTCCTTCCTCCCCCTGACAAGCGGGTTCGCATAGCGCCGACGGAGAGAGTCGAGGGGAAGATCCTTCGGGGCACTGTCCATGATCCCACCGCCCGTCGCATGGGGGGGGTGGCGGGGCATGCAGGGCTGTTTTCGACCGCCCTGGATTTGGGTCGGTATGCCCGCATGCTCCTGCAGCGTGGTGAACTGGATGGCGTTCGAGTGTTTCAACCCGAGACGGTGGCCTGGATGACCCGCCTTCAATACGGGCCCGATCTCAACGCCCGACGAGGACTGGGATGGGACATGGATACGGGCTATAGCCATCCCCGGGGGGACTTGTTTCCATTGGGATCCTTTGGACACACGGGTTGGACGGGATGTTGTCTTTGGGTGGATCCATTTTCCGGCGCCTACTGGCTGATGTTGGCCAATCGGGTGTATCCCGACGGGCGGGGGAATGTGTTGAAACTCGAGCGGCAGTTGGGAACGCTGGTGGCTCAAGCGGCGGGTTTGGGCGAGGGTTCACGGGCGCGAATGTCCCGCGAAGAGTCCAATACGGTCGCGGCATTGCCGGTCGCGCGCCTGGATCTTTCATCCTCCGCCAAAGAAAAACCTGATGTGCTCAATGGCATTGACGTTCTGGAGAAAAACCGTTTCACCTGGCTTCGGGGCAAGCGTGTGGGGCTTATCACCAATCAGACCGGACGAAACCGACGGGGGGTATCCACCATCGATCTGCTTTTTCGAGCGCCGGGCGTGCGACTGGTTGCCTTGTTCAGCCCCGAACACGGACTTCGGGGCGATCGGGACGAGCGCGTGGAGGATTCCCGGGACGAGCGGACGGGGTTGCCGGTATACAGCCTGTATGGCGAGAATCGAAGACCTTCGGCTGTTCAACTGGAAAACCTTGATGTCCTGGTTTTTGATATTCAAGACATCGGCTGCCGATTCTACACCTATATCAGCACCCTGCTTTATGCCATGGAAGCCGCCAGCGAGGCTGGCATAGGTTTTGTCGTTCTCGACCGGATCAATCCTATTGGGGGACAAAATATTGATGGTCCCGTTGTCCAGGGCGACTTCAGTTTTGTTGCCTGTCATTGCCTTCCCGTTGTTCATGGTCTGACGGTGGGAGAACTGGCCCGACTGTTTCAACGAGACAAGGCCTTAAAGTTGGACCTCACGATTGTTCCTGTGGAAGGTTGGTCCCGCGCAATTTGCCTGGATGAAACCGGACTGCCTTGGGTGAATCCCTCACCCAATATCCGCAGCCTGACCGCGGCTTTGCTTTACCCCGGCGTCGGTTTGCTGGAAATGACTCGTTTGTCCGTCGGACGTGGCACCGACACCCCGTTCGAAATTGTGGGGGCGCCTTATATCGAGGAAAGGGTTTTAGCCGATTCCCTCGGTCGTGAATCCCTTCCCGGTCTGGCCTTTGCGCCTGTCAGGTTTACACCCTCATCGAGCGTCTTTGCGGGTGAATCGTGCGGCGGCGTTCGAATCACCATCCACGATCGTCGTTCATTCAATTCCATCAATCTGGCAATAGCCCTCGCGCGGATCCTCTTTCGATTGTATCCGGAACGTTGGGATCTCGATCGCGTGAATGTGTTACTGGTTCATCCTCCTACCATCGAGGCCATCCGTTCCGGCAAGACCATCGATCAGATTCGCCCCCTTTGGGAGCAAGAAGTCCATCGCTTTCGCGAAAGACAAAATCGAATTCTCATCTATCGTTGAACTGTCCTTCAGGCGGCTTCCCAAAGGCTGGACAAAGTCTTCAAAAACCGATCCAAACCGGATCCGTGGCGCGGCCAAAAGGCCTGTGTTCGTAATATATTTTTGATTAGAGAGTTATGACTTAAAAATTCCTGAGGATTCGGAAATCGAATCCTGTTTTTGCCCTCGAAAAAAAATTCCTTTCAAAGCTTGACTTCGACTCCGCAAAGCCTTAAATCTGAGGCACGAAACTCGGTCATTGGATGAGTCATCAACTAACTTTGAACAAGATTTGAAGCGAGAAGGATTTATGACAAGCTACTTTTCTAGCAAAGTCGTTCTTGTTGGGCTGACTGCGGTGGGGCTCACGGCTCTTTGCTCCGCGCAAACCCCCAAGATCATTTACGACAACACGACCGATTATCAAGGCCAGATCTTCTACACCGAGAATGAGTTTGGTGACCAGATCAAGTTTTCCACGGCTTTGACGGAGCGCGTGCTTACTTCGATTAAGTTCGAGTATTATCTTGCGTCCGGTGCGAATGGTGATGAAACGGCGCAGTTGAAGCTTTATCGCAACGACGGCGAGAATGGCGCTCCGGGTTATCTACTTTATGATACGGGTCCATTCAGCATTTCCTCTGGCGTAAGCGGTTATAACTTTGTGACCTTAGGCGACCTGGCTCTGCCGGTGCAGGATGGATTGACGTGGACGGTATTGTTTGGAGGCGTATCGTCGACGGAAACAGCCGGGCTGCTTGTTTACGGCACGCCGACGGTAGGAACCAGTTTCGATGATTTTTGGGAGAAGAGCGGTGGAGTGTGGGGGACCAAGACTATTCCGTCAGTAGTGGCGAATTTCGGCGCTCAGATCATGGCTATTCCCGAGCCGTCGACCCTTCATTTAATGCTGCTGGGCGGTCTGGCGGGATTGGGCTGGTTCTGGCGGAGGAACGCTCGCTAAGCTTCCGATTAAGTTTTTCATGAGCGCGGTTGCTGAGACCGCGCTTTTTTTTTCCCCGAGAGAGCGCTTGTGTTAGAGACCGGGCAGAAACACACCTTGGCTTGAATTGGTGAATGATCCGCTGCCGGTATGAGTCAGACGCAGTGACCGAACCTGGTAGAGTACGGACTTGGGCGCGGGAGTTGGGACAGAAAAAGAATTTGTGGCAAGCGGGATGGGTGGCAAGAGTTCCCACGGTCCTGCCAGACCGTTTGTGGAGCGAGAAACCGAATAAGTTGTTTCCGGCATGAGGGCGGAATCCCACGCAAGCAGGCAGGGATTGCGGTTATCCCAGTGGACGTTGGATGGTGGAGGGAGGGTTTGCGGGCGTAAGGAGGGATCGCCCAGAAGGCTGAGCCATCGTTCGGCTCCGGGTTTTGATGCGGAGGCCGATTGGAGCAAGGCCGCTCCCAGGGGTTGGCCCAAGCCGAGTGATTCACCGTGAAACCGGATGCCGCTGCTGGAGTAACCGATCAGGGCCAGACCGCCGGACTGTGTCGCCAGAAGGCAGCGCAAGAGGTTGTTGGTTTTCAGGTTCCAATCAGCAAACCAGGAGCCTTGAAGGACGTAGAAGGCCACATGCGGCTGTTCATCCGGGCGGGCGAGTTGAGAGGCGACATGGACGACGCCGTCCGATCCCTGTATTGCTTGGTAGCCGCCGTGTCCGGTTTGGAATCCCCAGAGGCAGGGGGCTTTGGTTTTGAAGAGGTCCCCGAGGATAAACGAATCCGGATTGAGGCCAAACCATCGGCTGCCATGGCGCAGAGCGGTGGAGTAGATTTGTTGATTGATGAGGTCGTAGGCCATGAAACCTCCGACGATCAAGCGTTCGGGGAAGACCAGCATATGATGGCGATAGAGATGGTCTTTGCGAAGATACTGGATCAGCATTTCGGTCTCGGACAATCGCGGCGCTTTGGAGGGCGGACGTTCGAAAAACGGCAGCCGCGCAAAATCAAGTCGGCCGACTGCGAGTTCCAGGTCTGATGGAAACAGATCATTATCGAACTTGCCATCGCCGGGCTCGTTGTTCATTTCGGGATGCAGCCGGTTCCGGACAAAGGTCCGATTATCCGTCCAGAGGCTGTCATCGATATCCCCGTAAAAACCATCCGCCACCCATGCGCCCCGGTGGTCATTCATTTCATCGACTTTTCCTTGAGTGTATCCTTCGTGTCCATCGCTGGCGCTGCCTCCCGAGTAGGGAATGACGACATGACCAATCAGAAAAACAAGGTTGGTATCTTCGGGCGCCTGTCGATAAAACTCCTTGATCCACTGTTTCACGGCCCGTATTCGGGGTGGATTCTGGGGCCAATGACGGTCATCGTGGCGGGGTGCATTCAAGCGTTTGACCCCCCATCCATCACCAGTGAGATTGGTCGCCAGGCGGTCAATTTCCCAAGAGAGGACATTGTTGCGTGACAACGTTTCATCCTGAAGCAGGAGCACCCGGCCTCGTTTCAGGATGGGAGGCTGTCTATATCCGGCCAGGATTCGATCATTACCGATTCGATACTGGTAGAGTTTTGCTGGAAGGGCTCTTGAGTCGGGCAATCCGGATGCCGGCAGTCGGGAAGAAAGGAGAATCGGAGTTCCTTCGCCGATGGTCTGACGCTGGACTGGGGGCAGTTGGGGGGGGCGGGCGAGTTGTCTCAGACGCAATCCGTCATTGGAGGCTTCGGCGCAAAGCATAGGAGGATTGGTAGCTCCGCAGGTGCCGGCAATGGACCACTCCGAATCGGTGACAGTCGGCAGATCGGATGATCCCAGGAGTTGCAGGCCCTGCATTCGCCAGATTCGATTGGTGCCGTTTCGGTGGCGCCACAGGAGGTCAACGTGGGGCAGGGGGCTGAAATGGCCGGTGGCGGCGATGCGAAAATTCAAGTCCGGTTCGGATGGCAGCGCGGCTTTGGATGTCAGGTTTGTGGTTTGCATGAGCCAGACGCAGTTGCTGCCGGTCGCGTTGTTTCGCCAGACAATATCGGCATGACCGTCCCAATTGAAGTCGGCGACGGCGGCGGGGTGCCAATGAGGGTCGCTTTCACTGGCCAGGGAAGCCGTGGCCTCAGCGAAACGGGCGCCGTTCATGAACCAAACCACATTGGTGGGGGGGGAGTGGCGTCGCCACAGGAGATCGAGAAAGCCATCGGCGTTGAAATCGCCCGTGCCAACCGAAACGAAGTCAGGCTCGATGCGAGGGAGTTGGGAGAGGGACAGGCGATTGGTTTCGCGCATGAGCCAGAGGATGAGTTCGCCTGATTGACTGTTGTGCCAGAGGAGATCGGCGTGACCATCCTGGTTGAAGTCGGCGGCAGCTACCACGCTCACGTGGGTCGGACCGGTTGCCTGGACGGAACTGACGGCATTCAGGAACTGGGTTTGTCGGAGATGCCAGATGGCGACTTGGCCTGTTTTGCGGTGCTGCCAGAGAATATCCTCATGACCATCGCGCATGAAAGACTGTCCCGTCAGTTGCCCGGGGATCCAAGCCGTCAGAAAGAATCCCCAGAGCGCCCAAAGCCCGGTTCGGATATTTTGGATATGCCTGATCATAGTCAAGTCGTACGTTGTGATTCCATTGATGGCATGACGGAGGGAAAACTGCAACCGGCGAGGGATCGCCCAAAACCGCACCTAAGATGCTCCGGAAAAAATCGAACCGCGACGGGACGCCAATGGAGACGAATCAAATTGCAGTTTATCTCGTTCTCGGGTACTTAAGCCAAATGCGATTCATCGCTAGCATATTTGAGAAACTGCAGCGGCATCCGAAGCGGATCGTATTTCCGGAAGGGAATGAGCCTCGGGTGATTCAGGCGGCGCGGCAGTTTTACTCGTTGCGTCTGGGTGTGCCGATACTCCTGGGGGATCGCACGCGGATCAAGGAGGCAGCTGCGCGGTTGAATGTGCCGTTGGAGGGCGTCCGGATCGTGAATCCGGAAGAGAGCGAGGACCTGGAGACCTACGCCCGAAGGTTTGAGCGGTTGCGTCGGCACAAAGGCATCCAGGCCAAGGAGGCTCGGGAGGCCATGTTGAAACCCAATTTTTTCGGGGCCATGATGGTGGCGATGCATCAGGCGGACGGCTTGGTCTCCGGAGTGAGCGAAATGACCGGTTCGGTGTTGCGCCCCCTGTTTCAGATCATCAAGGTTGCCCCACAGTCCGATACGGTTTCCGGATGCGTGATTCAGGAGGTTGTCGATTCGCGGTGCGGGGAGAACGGGGTTTTGTTTATGGCGGATTGCGGGGTGATTCCGGAGCCGACGGTGGAGCAGTTGGCGGATGTGGCGGTGGATGTGGCGGCACTGGCCCGTCAACTCCTGGGAACGCGTCCGCGTGTTGCGTTTCTATCGTTCTCGACGAAGGGAAGCGCCACGCATCCCAGCGCGGCCCGCATGCAGGCGGCGACCGCTTTATCGCAGAAACGAGCCCGGGAGAAGATGTTGGAAGCGGATTTCGAGGGGGAATTGCAGGCGGACACGGCGCTGGTGCCGGAGATTGCCATGCGCAAGCTTCCCGAGAACAAAGTGGCCGGTCACGCCAACGTCCTTGTTTTTCCGGATCTCAATTCAGGCAGTATTGGAGCGCGGTTGGTGCAGCATCTGTCCCAGGCCAATGCGTACGGCCAAATCTTGCTGGGCCTGGATCGTCCCGCCGCTGAAATATCCCGAGGCTCAAACGCTCATGACATTTTGGGAGTCGCAGCCATCATTGGAGTGCAGTCCGTGGACTATCAGAAGCTCTATCCTGGCGCCGGCGAACTGCTCCCGGGTGACTAATTGCATTCCCAATTTGCAGGCTGTAGCATCCGTCCATTATGTCCAATCAATTACCGTTCAATCCGACTTTGGATCATCTGCCGGTTTACCAGCCGGGACGTCCCATTGAAGAAGTGGCCCGCGAACTGGGACTGGATCCGACCGGCATCATTAAACTTGCGTCCAACGAGAATCCCCTGGGACCATCGCCAGCGGCAGTGGAAGCCATGCGACGAGCCATTACTCAGGTGCATTTGTATCCTGACGGAAATGCCTTTTATTTGAAGCAGCGACTGAGTCAGAAATTGGATCTGCCAGTTGAGCAGATTGCCTTGGGCAACGGTTCCAATGAATTGCTGGAGTTTGTTGGACATGCCGTATTGGGCCCGGATACGGATGTAGTGGTTTCCCAGTATTGTTTTGCCGTTTATCCGATTGTCACTCAGTTGTTTGGCGCAAGGTTGATCACCGTGCCAGCCCGCGATTACGGGCATGATTTGCCACGGATGCTGCAGGCCATCACGCCCAGAACCCGGGCCGTTTTTGTGTCCAATCCAAACAATCCCACTGGCACTCTGGCATCAGCCGACGAGCTGAAACAGATGGTCGATGAGATGCCGCCGGGAGTTCTTCTGGTTCTGGATGAGGCTTACATCGAGTATCTGCAGAATCCCAGTGATCTTCTGGCATTGGTACGGAGCAGGGAGAAACCCAACCTGGTCCTGCTTCGGACGTTTTCAAAGATCTATGGTCTGGCTGGTTTGCGGATTGGATATGCGATGGGACACCCGGAGTTGATTGCGGCTTTGGATAAGATCCGGGAGCCATTCAACACGAGCCTTGTTGCCCAGGCCGCCGCGCTGGCCGCTCTGGACGATGGGGAACACGTTCGAAAGGCACGCGAGAATAACCTCGTCGGCCTGAAGTTGCTGACAGCCGGATTTCGAAAGCTGGGATTGGAGTATATTCCCTCCGAGGCCAACTTCATCCTAGTCCGTGTCGGACGTGGAGCGGAAGTCTTCCAGCGCATGCAGCGCCTGGGAGTCATCACCCGGCCCATGGGGGGATATCAATTGCCGGAATGGCTCCGGATCACCGTGGGAACGCCTGCCGAGAACGAACGTTGCCTGGCCGCCCTGGATCAAGCCTTAAGAGAATAGGACCGGGCTTAGCGGGGACTCGGGATCCTTAGGGTCCGTGCAAAAATAACTTCCGATTTTGGCGGGAGCGCCGCCGGGTCAGATGCTAGGCGCGTGGGCGGGAG
>JAKLHY010000040.1 GCA_022709905.1 Verrucomicrobiota bacterium
AATCTGGCCATGGCCGTGGCCTTTGTCACCCGCCAGCGGCCTAAACTGTGAAAAACCCTTCATGAATACGCGCTGCGAAATCGATACGCCAGCCAGCGGAACCTTGACTTGGGGATGGCGCTCTTTAGGATGGAGGCCATTGTTGTATCGGTTCTGAACCGGACCTCAAGTTACGGGGTCCGATCCTCAAAGCTGAACTCGCAAACCTCGGATCGAGGATTCGTCACACCGGCGCGGAAACCCCGGTGTATGCCCCGCCAGGGAATGTCCGCAGGGGCATGGGGGGGCGGGACGAAAGGCGTTTCCAGAAGCAGGGGAAAGCTATGAGAGACTATCTGACATTAGTGTGGTGTTTGAGAAAGACGCTGCACTCTGCGGCCAGGAGTTTTGGCCAGGAGCGAGGGGCGTCGACCGCGCATATCCGGAATGGATCTGTAAGGGAGGCGCAACAGAATGCATCGTATTTCGCAAACACCACACTAGCCAGAATGACCGATCGCGGAAGCGATGGAGGTTGTCCATGATCACGTGGGAATCGATTGCGGGGATTTTTCAGGGAGTGGGGACTTTGTTTGCGGCGCCCCCGTCGGTGGCGATGGCGCGGATCGGTTTGATCCTATTGGGTTTCGTGTTGATGTATCTTGGACGCAAAGGAGTGCTCGAGGCGCTGATCATGATTCCCATGGGATTGGGGATGGCCACCGTGAACGCCGCCGTGATGTTTTTTGATCCGCTGAATCTGCACGGAGGCATGAGCACGCTTTTTGTGGAGCCGCAGGCGGGGGCGACGGCGGATGCTGTCCGGAACGCCGGGGAGCTCATGACGATCCTGCAGATCGACTGGCTCCAGCCGATTTACACCTTCACCTTCAGCAATGGTCTGATTGCCTGTCTGGTTTTCATGGGGATTGGGTCGCTGTTGGACATTGGATTCATTCTCTCGCGCCCATTTCAGAGCATGATTCTGGCTTTGTTCGCGGAATTAGGGACCATCATGACTCTGCCCATTGCCACGGTCTTTGGATTCAACCTGAAGCAATCGGCGGCCATTTCGATCGTGGGAGGCGCTGATGGCCCGATGGTATTGTTTGCTTCGTTGAAGCTGGCGCCGGAGTTGTTTGTGCCGATTGCGATCGTGGCCTATCTCTACCTGGGCTTGGCGTATGGAGGCTATCCTTACCTGATCAAGTTGTTGGTGCCAACGAGGCTGCAAGCCATCCCGATGGTCTCGGAGGTCAAGCCGGTGCAATTTACCGCCTTCGAGAAGCTGGCGATCGCGTCGTTGGCGTGCGTGTTGTTATCTTTCCTGTTGCCGGTGGCGGCGCCTTTGATTTTTTCCCTGTTTTTCGGCGTGGTGATCCGGGAATCGGGCATCAAAGCATTTCAGGATCTGATGAGCGGTCCCATTCTCTACGGATCCACCATGTTCCTGGGGATGACCCTCGGCATTCTATGTGACGCCAATACCATCATGGACCCCAAAGTGCTACCGCTGCTTTTGCTGGGCATGCTATCGTTATTGATCTCGGGCATTGGCGGTCTGGTGGGAGGGTACGTGCTTTATTGGTGCACAGGGGGCAAAGTCAATCCGGTCGTGGGCATTGCCGGAGTGAGCTGTGTCCCCACGACCGCCAAGGTCGCTCAGAAGGTGGTTTCGAAGGCCAATCCCCAGGCCATGATCATGCCCGACGCGTTGGGCGCGAATATTTGCGGAGTGATAACCACCGCTATCATCGCGGGAATCTTTTGCAGTCTGCTGGGTCATTAACGGAGATTCTTTCATGGAAGCCTTAAACGTATCAGCCGCTACTTATCTGTTGACGACCGGATTCGCTCTCGGAATTGCCGGGGTGATCAAACTCATGGCCGCCGTGATCAAGAAGCTGGGATTGGAGGAATCGGTGGAAACTCCTGCCGAGGCCTTGAAGGCGGCCTCGGACGAAAAAGCGCGGATCGCCGCGGCCGTGGCGGCGGTCAAAGCCCGGCTAAAGTGACGCCGGCCGAGGGCGGGGGTGCTACGCAACAAGAGATATCGACGAATCGAATTTCGCTATGAAAAAAATCCGTTTTCTGCTGACCGCGTTTCGTGATGGATTCCAGTCGGTGTATGGCGCCCGGGTTTTCTCGAAGGATTACCTGGATGTGGTGGCGTTTGCCGCCCGGGAATGCGGCATCAAACATCTGGAGGCCGGAGGGGGCGCGATGTTTCAATCGCCGTTTTTTTACGCCCGTGAGAATGCCTTTGACGTGATGGACGCCTTCCGGCAGGCGGCGGGGCCGGACGCCGATTTGCAGACGCTGGCCCGCGGCATCAACGTGGTCGCGCTCAAGGCGCAGCCTCGGGATGTCGTCAAGCTGCACGCCGATCTGTTTCGCAAGCACGGCATGACGACGATCCGAAACTTCGATGCCTTGAACGATGTGCAGAACCTGATCGGCAGCGGCCAGTGCATCAAGGACGCGGGGCTCAAGCATGAAGTCGCGGTCACGATGATGGAACTGCCCCCCGGTTGCAGCGGGGCGCATGACGTGCCCTTTTACGAGCAAGCCCTGCGCCGGATCCTGGACGCGGGGATCCCGTTTGACTCGGTGGCCTTCAAGGATGCTTCAGGCACGAGCCGTCCCCGAAAGGTGCACGAAACCATTTGCATGGCCCGGCGGCTCCTGGGGAACGAGGTCAAGCTCGCTTTTCACTCCCACGAAACCGCCGGAACGGGTTGCGTGTCGTATGTCGCAGCCATTGAAGCCGGGGCTGACCAGGTTGACGTTTCCCTGGCGCCGGTATCGGGCGGCACCTGCCAGCCCGATCTGATCACACTCTGGCATGCCCTTCGAGGCAGCGAGTATTCCCTCGAGATCGATATCGCCAAAATCATCCAGCTCGAGGAACGGTTGAAGGAGGCCATGAAGGATTATTTCCTGCCCCCCGAGGCCACCAAAGTCGAGCCGTTGATTCCTTTCTTTCCGATGCCGGGCGGGGCATTGACCGCCAACACCCAGATGCTCCGCGACAACGGGCTGATGGACCGGTATCCCGAGGTCATCGCCGCCATGGGGGAGGCGGTGAAGAAGGGCGGTTTCGGCACTTCGGTAACCCCGGTTTCGCAGTTCTATTTTCAACAGGCCTTCAACAACGTCGTGTTCGGCCCCTGGAAGAAGATTGCGGAAGGCTACGGGAAAATGGTGCTGGGTTATTTTGGCAAAACACCGGTTCCGCCCGACCCGGAAGTTCTGCGGGCGGCCGAGGAACAATTGCGCCTGCCCCCGACAACCCAGCACCTCGAGGCACTGGAAAAAGATCCTCAACGCGGACTGAAAGCCGCCCGGGCTGTTTTGGAGCGCGAAAAACTGCCGGTGACCGACGAGAACCTGTTCATCGTCGCGTCCTGCGAGGAAAAGGGGGTGGCCTTTCTGAAGGGACAAGGCATGCTCGGCGTGCGGAAGAACCAACCGAAGACCGAAGCGCCTTCGACCGCGACGACCGTCAAGCCTAATGTGTACCAGGTCACTGTGAGCGGTCAAAGCTACAAAGTGAAGCTCGAGGGCAACACCGCCGTAGTCAACGAGACTCCCTATGCGATCGAAGTCCATGAGATCACCGAGGAGGCCCGGGCCGCTCAAGGTCCGGTCCGTGAAGGCACCCCGGTGATCACGCAGCTCCCGGGCTTGGTGTTGCGGGTGCAAAAACAGGTGGGCGCAGCTGTCCAAAAGGGCGAGATCCTCCTGGTCATCGAGTCGATGAAGATGGAGAACAATATTGTGTCGCCCGTGGCGGGCAAACTCGCGGCCTTGCTTGTTCAGCAAGGCGAACAAGTGCCCGCGGGCAAAACCCTGGCCGTCGTCAAGTAGATTAATCGTTCGCCGCTTGTCTGTTGGCAGGTGTGCGCGCGGATGAATTTCCGGACCGCCCCATCGGAGGATTCCCGATGATTGAGAATGCTCCTCGTCGAAACACCGAGGCGAAGGAAGGCTATCGAATCGTCCGTTTGGCGCAGGTGGACTCGACCAATGCCTATGCCCGCATGCATTTGGCTGACTTGGCGGACGGCCACGTGGTGACCGCCGAGGTGCAGACGGCGGGCCGCGGCCGAGGGGGGCGCGCATGGATATCCCATCAGCGCGGCAATCTCTACCTGTCCCTGGTCCTTAAACCCAAGGGGCCACTCACGCGAGGACATCCCGTGTCGAATCTTAGCCAGTTGCTGGCAGTCGTTGTTTGCGAAGATCTCGAGTCCTGCCAGGTCACCGCCGGCATCAAGTGGCCCAACGACATTCTCGTCCAGGGCAGGAAAATTGGCGGAATCCTGGCTGAAGCGGTGACGAGCGGTTCGGATCTGATCGGGCTTGTCCTTGGCTTGGGATTGAACCTGAATCTGCAGGCGGTGGATCTGGGCCAGATCGGCCAGCCGGCAACCTCGCTCAACCTGCTTACCGGTAGAACGATTTGTCCGGAAGAGCGCCTGAAGTCCATTCTTGACCGGTTCTTTTCGGCCTATCCCCGGGTTCTGGCAAACGGCTTTCGGACCATACGAACCGCTTACGTTGGCCGATGCTCTTTTCTGGGCCAGTCCGTAAAAGTGAACATGCCGGAGGGGGTGCTCTGCGGTCAGGCGATTGATATTACGACGCAGGGAGAGCTCGAACTGCTTCTATCCGGAGGCCAAGTGCGCCGGATTTCTCTGGGTGAAATAATCTAATCACTGAGTCAGTGTCCGGTAAAAACGATGAGTGTTCGTGGGGGCGGAATCGGTGAATTCAAGAAGCCCGGTGTTCGTGGCGGTTGTTTCCGACAATGGCGTCCAGAGGATTGAAGAGAGTGAATCGGCGGCGGCTTGAATCCCAGGCCAAACATCGTGCAACGAATGTATCGCTATTTAGGAGTTATTACCTTAGGCTGGCGGCCATGAAGACCAACCATTCATTTCCTTTCCGGAGAAGGGATTTTATCACCGCGATGACTGGGCTTGGCGCCTTGGCCCTGCTGGATCGGGCTACCCCGGATCTCCGGGCGGAGCCGCGCAAAGGACGGCTGAAACAGGCGGTGTGTCGCGGGGTGTTCAGCGGTTTGAAATTGGACCTGGAGGGCCAATGCCGGGAAGCAGCCCGGCTGGGGGCTTTGGGGATTGACCTGGTCGGGCCCGATGCCTTTCCGGTCCTAAAGAAGCACGGTTTGGTGCCCACGATGGTGTCCGGGGGGGCGGGCATCAAGAGCGGCATCAACGACAAGAATAACCATGCCTCGATCGAAACCAGGATGCGCGAAGCGATCAAGGCCAGCGCCGAGGCCGGAGCGCCCAATGTGATTGTCATGGCGGGTGATCGCAAGGGCCTTACCGACGAGGAAGGCTTGGACAACAGCGTCGAGTTCCTCAACAAGATCAAGAGCCAAGCCGAGGATCAGAAAGTCACGCTTTGCATCGAACTGCTCAACAGCAAGGTCGATCATCCCGGTTACATGTGCGATCACACGGCTTGGGGAGTTGCGGTGTGCCAGCGGGTGAACTCGCCGCGCGTGAAGTTGCTTTATGATATTTATCACATGCAAATCATGGAGGGCGACATCATCCGCACCATCCGCGCAAATATTCAGCATATCGGGCATTTTCACACGGCAGGAAATCCCGGCCGCCATGAGTTTGATGAGACCCAGGAACTGAATTACGCTGCCATCTGCAAAGCCATTGCCGATCTGGGATTCCAGGGGTACCTGGCGCATGAATACACCCCGACTCGGGAGCCGCTGGAGACCTTGGATCGGATGATGCGGATCTGCGAGGTCTAATCCTAACGAAGCTGCGCCTCTTATTCCGATCTCGGAATAAGTGGCGCAGCTTCGTTAGTTGATGTTCCGCTGCGCGGAACCGGAATACCAAAACACCGCACTTCAATCCGGTGGGCAGAGAGGTTAAGTTTTCGGGCGACAAAACCATGAAAACTCAACCCCAACCTCGGCCCACCGTCAAAGCGACCCTCGATGAACATGTCAGGCTGAGCGTCGAATGTCTCGATCGCCTGCCCGTTCCCTTGGAACAGGCCGACCGCCAGGCCGGCTATACTCCCCGGCTTTTGATCTGGCAAATGGAGTATCCCTTAACCCAAGTGTTTGATCGGCCGGTGCATGGGGGGGGAGTTCTTCGAGGCAGCGCTTCGTTGGAGAACTCTGGCCTATTGTTCCCTAATTCGGTAATAGATGGTCGTAGTTCCGACCGGAATGGTTGCCGTATAAGTGGTTGTGGTTCCCCCTGAGGCAATGCCGGAAGCGGCGGACGTGAAGCCGCCGGGCAGGGCGGAGGTGGATTCGACTGTATAGACCTTGCCAGCATTGGAATCCCATTGGAGGGTAAGCTTGCTGGTCGTGGCGTCATACTGGTATTGAGTAATCTTGATGGGGATTGAGGGTGTGCTGGCGCCGCCGGTATCGATCAGCCGGAAGTTATCATAGTATAAGGTGCTGCCGGCATCGGGCCAGTTGGCTTGAGCGATAAACATGATCACAGGCGCGCCTTCCGTGGTATCCGACCAGGCGGAAAGTTGATCCAGGGTTATGGATACAGTCTGCTGAAAACCCGTGGCGCCATCGCGGCGCGCTTGGGAAAAGGGGAATCCCGTGCTCAGGGTATGATAGCTCGTGACTTCCCAACCGGGCAGGCCGTTCTCATCCCGGTCCGGATAGGTGACGTCAAATCGCAGCGTGTACCGTGCCAGGTCGGCCAGGGCGGGCCGTTCCTCGGCGGGCAAGTCGAGCTTGAGGATTTCGGCCAATTTGGTGTTGGCGAAGGGGAGGGTGAAGTCCGCGTTCCAGCTTCCGGGACCCGTAAAATCGACCTTTAGCGCGTGGTCACCCTCGGTGACACGGATGTCTTCCGGGCTTTCTTTTGCGTATTGGCTGTAGGTGGTTCGGGGCGTGCCTCCCCAGCCCGTGAAATCGGCGGCGCCCCCGGTCGGATTGTTGGCGTCTTCGAATCCCTGAAGGACGGTTGTAACCGGCGTGGCTCCGGGGGCGTAAGTGTCGACGAGGCGGATGTTATCGACGAAGAGCGAAAGCGGCCCGACAAACGGATCTTCCGTGGCGTCGAAATTCTCGGCGAAACGGATGATCACCAGGCCTTCTTCGGGCAGACCTTTGACCAGATCCAAAGCGATGGACATGGTGCGCATGCCGCCATTTGCGCCCGAGGGTGTATCCAGTTGATCGTTCACGTCCCCCAAAAACACCTGGCTGTTCATCCAGGAAGTGCCGGGGGGAAAGGCGAGGTCATAGCGCAGAATGAACCGGGCCACATCTGTGGATTTCGCGGCCTCGAGGACTTTGGCGGAGGCCTCCTCGGATAGTGTGATCATGAAGTCGTGAACCCAACCCTCTGACAAGGAAAGATCCACCTGGAGCGATTTGCTTCCGTGGGTGACATTGATATCCTCGTCGCTGGTCTTGGTATACTGCTGAAAAATGACGCCGTCCGGGATACGGCTGCCGCCCCAGTTGCCTTGCATGACACTGTCGATGTTTTCCTCAAAATCCTCGAGGATGACGGCGTTTTCGGTGGCAAGCGTCATACTGGAGACCAGGCTCAACGCGCTGACGAGCAGGTAGGATGATGTTTTCATGCCTTCAGTTTGGATGCCTTTGGGTTGGGTCGATGGCCGGCTGGCTTGTGCATGGATCTGATTTTAAGTGTGATAGAATCCATGCAGCAACGAAGCATGGATCTTGGATAACAGCATTATCCTACGGGGTAGGTGGCATGCCGTCAACTCGGCAGGGACATGCGGGGCATTCTCTTATTCACCAGAAGTGCCAAGCGGGCCGATAGATCACCCATAAACCCAGCAGGAAGTTGGTGATGGCGTGGGCGACCATGGCGTCGCCCAGCCGATTCTTCCTGAGCACTGTCCATTGGTACACGAATCCGCACAGGAGGGCCGCCAGCCATTCGCCGTGACTGAGGGCAAAGACAGCCGAGGTCATGACAAAAGATCGGAGATCGAACCGGTTCATGGGGACTGTTTCAAATCGGCTGGAAATCAAATAGCGATAGACAAAGGAACGATAGAAAACCTCCTCGAGGGGGGGGACCACCAAGGAAGAGCCAATCAAACGAGTCAACACGAGAATCCAGGCCCAAAGACTGGCCTCGCCATATTGCACAAAGGGATTCCACGGCGTGAACGGTCCGGGCATCCGATGATAATTGCCAACAAGGCCAAGGGCAGCTACGACGGTGTCCAGGCCAATCCACAGCAGGAAGACCCCCACACCGGCGGCCAGGGCTGTCCAACTCCAACGCCAGCGCATTTCCGGGATGAACGGCCAAATGACCCACAACAAAGCCGCTCCGATCCATGTTTTTGCGAAGTAAGCCCAGAAACGGGAGTCCACTCCCAGGTTACCCTGCAATCCGGTGAGCACGAGGAAGACGGCAAACGGAATCACCCGGATCCAGAGGTTGGATTCGGCACGGCCTTCCATCCAGTGCCTGATAGTCGCGCGTAATCCTTGCATGACTCAACGTAAAACGAGCACCTTCTTTTGGCCGGCCATCTCGACCGTGACACTCTGACGTTCGATCTTAACGACGCGGACGCCGGAAATGGCATCGCCGACATGGAGGTTATGGCCATTGATTAAGACGGATGGATTGGACATGCGGAAGTAAATGCCCTGCAGCTTAAGCTCGGGGAAGCTTGCCGGGGATACCGTTGTCGAGGTTGGCTTGATGTCGTTTTTAGGTTTATCCGTGCTTTTCGCGGTAGTGGCGGCGTTAGGGGAAGAGGCCTGTGTGGGGGATGCTGCGACAGTTGAGCTCGGGGGCGGAGGATTAGCCGGTGTTATCGGAGGGGCGACAGCGAGGGGGACAGCGGACTGGGGTGTGCCGATGGCAGGAATAGACGCAGCCGGGATCTCAGGAGTCGGCTTGACCGCTGGTTGGGGAGTGGAGACAGAGGTATTGGGGGCAGAGGCCTGAGTGACAGCCTGGGCTGGCGTTGGAGACTGCTGAGAGCCGGTGGGTGGGTGTTGACTTGGTGTCTGGGTGGGCAGTGAGGATTGGGCAAGAACGGTTTGGGAAGGCGGCGGGGCTGCTGAGGATGGTGCTTGGGCAGGCGGAGGATTCTGGAGACTGCTTTGTGCATTGGGGGTGGAGGACCCTCGGAATCCCGACCAGAGGAAAAGGATGCCGCAGAGGCATAGAACTGTGACCACACAGCCCACCAGCCAAGCGCCGACATTGACCGGAGGCCGGTGTTGCGCCGGTTGAAGTCGGGCGGTTTCCTGAGGAGCGGCGGGCCGTTCTTTGTGAACTTGGCTGGCACGCTTCAACGCGTCATTGATCAGGCTCATAAATGGATTCTTCCTTCGAGTTCGCGGATCGCCAGAGCGACCGTGCGAAAATTGATTTGGTCTTTCTGCTGGACAAATCCGGCCAGGAGGCACTTGTCGCAGACGGCATTGACCAGCCTGGGGATGCCCTTGCTGTAGCGATAGATCCGCCACAGGGCCGGCAAAGTGAAGTATGGGACGCCTTTAGCGCCGGATACCTCCAGGCGATGTTGAACGTACTGGCTGATTTCCAGGCGATTGAGCGGTTTCAGGTGATAACGGATCGTGATCCGTTGACGCAGTTGCCGAAGCCGGTGATCGTTCAGCCGATCCCGCAACTCGGGTTGACCCAACAGAACGATCTGGAGAAGCTTGCGTTCGTCGGTTTCGAGGTTGGATAACAGTCTGACCTGTTCCAGCAGGTCGTTGGTCAAATCTTGGGCTTCGTCAATAATCAAGACGGTTTCCTTGCCCAGTTCGACCTGGCGCAAAAGAAAGTGATTGAACGTGGCGACAGTCTCGAGGCGGTCCATGCCTTTGACATCCAAGCCGAACTCCATGGCGATGGCCTTCATGAGCTGGTCCGGGGTCATGACCGGATTCAGGATTAAGGCCGTGGCGTATCCGTTACCCAATTGTTCAAGCATGGCCCGGCAGAGCGTGGTCTTGCCGGCGCCCACCTCGCCCGTGATTTGCACAAAACCCTTCCGGGCGCGAATGCCGTAAAGCAGATGGTTGAACGCTTCCCGATGCTTGGCGCTGAAAAACAAAAAGCGCGGATTCGGGGTGATATCGAATGGCGGTTCTTTCAGACCGTAATATTCCAGATACACAGCCGGATGGTATAGCAAAGGCCTCTCAGCGAGGGAAGAAAAATGGGAGTGAGCAAGCCTCAGGCCGGCCCGCCGTTGTCCATCCTCCCGCGAAAATTACGGTCCGAGGCTCGATCGAACGAAATGACTTTTCAAAACCGGAACGTCGGGCACATTAGATTCCATGAATTCACGGCTTGCGGTTGCAGGCGATGTCTATTTGCAGTGGTTGGTGGAGCCCGCTCATTTCCCTGCGGCGGGGGAGACTGTGGTTGCGGACCGGGCCTCCTGGCGCGTGGGGGGGCACGGGGCGTTGCAGGCCATGGCGGCGGCGCACCTGGGGGGACAGGTGCTCTTGTGGGGGCACCTGGGCGAGGATCCCTTTGCCGATCTGCTTCGAACTGAACTGCGAGAAGCGGGGGTTGGCCTTGCGGGATTAAGCCGCTCCCGGCAGTCGCCCTCGGGTGTTGCGTTCACCTGGGTGAATGCGGCCGGCCAAAGTCAGACAACCAAGGTCCCGGGGGCCAATGCCTGTTACGAGGTCAGACACCTGGAACATCATCAGCAAGGGCTGGCCCAGTGCGGTTGTGCGCTTTTAAGCTCCGGTATTCCGGAGGAGACCTTGGCGCATGCCGCCCGTCTGGCCAGGCAATCGGGAGCCAAAGTCATTCTCGATCCCGCCGCCGATACCCGAGTCACGGATGAGCTGCTGGCGGGGGTGGACTATGTGATATTGAACGAAGAGACGCTGGCTTTGCTAACCCGCGCGCCATTGTGCGATTTCAGCCAGGCGATCGCGGCACTCAAGGCTCGCGAGTTGCGGGGGCGAGGCGTTCCCACGGTGATTGTCAAGTTGGGTCCCCTGGGCGCCCTGCTGGTCAAGGAAGACTTGGAACATCTGTGGCGTCCGCCAGCTGGCGCGAGCGGGGATGTCACGCAGTCGGCGGATCTGTTTGCCGCTGCTTTCGCAGTGGCTTTGGCATCGGGGAAAACCGATCTGAGTGCGGGCAAGTTCGCGGTGGCGGCAGCGGCATGCAAGCGCTGGCAGCCCGGGGAAGCTCCGGTTTTTCCATCCTTGGCCGAGGTGGAACATTACCTGAAACCGCCGTTGGTCAAATCCCAGATCTGATGTAAGGCGCGGCCGGATTACTTGCCCATGCTGGACAAACTCGAGTCAAGCTCCCCAACAATTGGATGATAAGGAATCTGTTATGTCCCAACCGTTGATGGTCTATACGATGACCCTGGATTCGGACCGGGCATCGGTCCTCGAAACCTATCTCAAGAGTCACGGCTACGAATTCCGGGACGTTCCTTACGCTCGATTTGCCGCCAGCAAGGAAAAGGTCAATGTGGTTTGTTACCAGAGCGGAAAGCTGGTCGTTCAGGGCAAGGGAACTCAGGAGTTTGTCGAGTTCGTTCTCGAACCGCACATTCTCAAGGAAGCCCGATTGGGATATGAAAGCTTGTTCAATCCGGAAACACTTCTGCCCCGGTTAGGCATCGATGAGAGCGGCAAAGGCGACTTTTTCGGGCCCTTGTGTGTCGCCGGCGTTTATGTCAATGCGACGATGTTGGACCAGTGGAGAGACAGCGGGATTAAGGACTCGAAAAACATCAGCAGCGACCGTCGGATTCTGGACTTGGCCGGGCTGATCCGGGAGACATCCGGATGTGTCAGCACGACCGTCCCGATTGGCAACGAAGCGTATAACCGCCTTTATGCGAGCATGAGGAGCGTCAACAAGATCCTGGCCTGGGGACATGCGCGAGTCATCGAGAACCTGATGGCGCAGCGTCATCGCATGAATCCCCTGCCGGTTCGGGCCATCAGCGACCAATTCGCTTCCAGCCAGGAGACCGTGGCGCGCGCCTTGATGCCGCTGGGCCGGCAAATTGAGCTCGTGCAACGGCATAAGGCGGAGTCGGATCTCGCCGTGGCGGCGGCTTCCATCCTGGCTCGGGCCGAGTTTGTGCAGCGACTCAAACGGCTGGAGGAACAGTATGCCATGAATCTGCCGAAGGGCGCCTCGGCCCAGGTGGATGCGGCTGCGGCGGATTTCCTGGCCCGGCACGGACGGGAGAAACTGTCGGCCGTGGCAAAAATGCACTTCCGAACGGCCTATCGGGCCCAGGGATTACCCGAACCTCCCCGCCGGGAATGGCGTCGGCCGCCCGAGGCTTGACGGAGATCAACAACGGGTTCAGCATAAGCGCCACAGCCGTGATGTCTGGTGCGGGATTGACCACCTTTCGTGGGTGTTTAATCTATCTCACCCGGCCCGACATGCCGAGTCTGTTGAAAGAATCCTGCAAACCGGTAACTCAGGGGACTGATTTAACACTATGCGCGCGTTGATCGTTGGATGCGGTTATGTGGGGTTACCCTTGGGGGCGGCCCTGGTGAAGAAGGGACACGAGGTTTTTGGTTTGCGGCGATCGCCGTCCGCCGCGTCCGAATTGAAAAATGCCGGCATCCAGCCCTTGATGGCGGATATTACATGTCCGGAAACGTTGACCGCTCTGCCCCGGTCCTGGGATTGGGTGGTCAACACGGTATCGGCTGGAGGAGGGGGCTTGCCTGCCTATCGCCAGGCCTATCTTGAGGGCACCCGAAATCTCATGGCGTGGCTTAAAGAACAACCTCCGAAAAAGTACGTTTATACCAGCAGCACGGGTGTCTACGGACAAACCGACGGCTCGGCGGTTAAGGAAGAAAGCCCAACGGTTCCGGCCGCGGAGACCGGCCGGGTCCTGGTCGAAACGGAGCGGGTGCTGATCCAGGCTTTTCGTGAGCATCGTTTTCCTGTGGTGATTCTTCGGGTTGCCGGCATTTACGGACCGGGTCGCGGCCATTGGTTTCAACAGTTTCTGAAGAACGAAGCGCGGATCGAAGGCCGCGGCGAAAGGCTGTTAAACATGGTGCACCGGGACGACGTCGCCGGGATTATTGTGGAGTGCCTGGAAAGCGCGCATTCCGGCTCGGTCTATAACGTTGTCGATGATGAGCCGATTACCCAATGGAGGTATTTCCACTGGCTTGCGGATACTCTGGGACGTCATCTGCCTCCGGCCGGTGGCGAAGTCGAACCGGATCGCAAGCGGGGCTTAACGAACAAGAAGGTCCTGAATCGCCGGCTGAAGATGGAGCTGGGTTACCAGTTTAAGTATCCTACCTTCCGCGAGGGT
Organism: Verrucomicrobiota bacterium; assembly: GCA_022709905.1. Taxonomy (GTDB): domain Bacteria; phylum Verrucomicrobiota; class Verrucomicrobiia; order Limisphaerales; family UBA1319; genus JAKLHY01. Next base: position 13,318 of record JAKLHY010000040.1, read on the forward strand.
CTTACTGTGGAAATCCAACGATTGGAGGAAACCGGACAGCTGGATTCAAGCGCGGGAGAATGACGGGCATGATCTTTCCGACTGGCTGAGGACATCCGATCGCAAACGGCCCCTCAGGTCGGACGTCATCGGGCTTCCGGATTTGGGCTTCGGGCAAACGCCGTGCCTACGCCTGGCGCATGGACCGGAGCCGGCGGGGATTCTCCTTCCGACTTCGGTTGGGATCCCATGCCGAAAAACCTAAACTCAACCAAGCCAAGGCATAGATGATTTATACTATTGCCAAAGTTGAGCGGGTTTGATTTGTTTTGCGGGAAATCGTTCGCGCGGCGCTTGGGCATCCCTTGATGCCCGGGCAGGTTGCTTCAGTAATTCCACCCGGGACAGTGCGACGGTGAAGATGAAATTTTTGTGATTCGATGAACAACTCCGAAGCCAATCCACAACAATCGGCTCCAGATACCGAGCTGGAACGTCTGGCTGCTTTGCACGAATACGCCATTCTCGACACCCAAGAAGATCCCGCTTTTGATGATTTAGTGCGTTTGGCTACACAGATTTGTGGCGTGGGTTATGGCGCGCTCAATTTTCTGGATGACGGCCGGGTCTGGCTAAAAGCCAAGGTAGGCCTTACGGTTTCTGAGGTGCCCAGGAAGGAGTCCTTCTGTGATATCACGTTGGCACAGAGGGATTTTTTTGAAGTGTCCGACATGAGGAAGGACACGAGATTTCAGGGCAATCCTCTGGTAGTAAACGAACCGAAACTGCGTTTTTATGCCGGGGTTCCGCTGGTGACTTCGGCCGGTCATGCCTTGGGCACCTTGTGTGTATGCGATCCGGAGCCGCGCACGCTTCGGCCGGAACAGAAGGAGGTCCTGATTCTTCTGGCCCGGCAGGTGATGAATCATTTGGAACGATATCGCGTGACGGCCCAGATGGAGCACACCGAGGCCTTTTACCACTCTCTGGTCGAGGGCTTGCCTCAAAACATTTTCCGCAAGGATGTTCACGGACGGTTTACCTTCGCCAACAAGCGCTTTTGCAGTAACCTGGGCAAGCCGCTATCAGAGATCATTCATAAAACCGATTTTGATTTTTTCCCCACCGAGTTGGCGGCCAAATATCAGGAAGACGACCGCAGAATCATGCAGACCCGCGAGGTGTTTGACACGGTGGAGGACCACCAGACTCCGGACGGTGAAAAGATTTATGTGCGGGTGATCAAGACCCCTGTGGTTGATTCGGAGGGCAGAGCCATCGGTATCCAGGGTATCTTCTGGGATGTGACCGAGCGCAAGAAGATGGAATCGGAGCTGGCCTATGAGCGGGATCTCTTGCGCACGCTTCTGGACAATTGTCCGGACCGGATTTACTTCAAGGATACTCAATCCCGATTCATCAAGTGCAGCGCGACGGTGGCCGTCGGCTTGGGGATTAACAGCCCTGAACAAGCGGTTGGTAAGACGGACGCGGACTTTTTTACCGAGGAACATGCCCGTGCGGCATTTGCGGACGAGCAGCGGATCATGAAGTCTGGGAAACCGGTGATTGGATTGGTCGAGAAGGAAGTGTGGCTCGACGGCCATGAATCCTGGGTTTTGACCAACAAGATGCCGTTGCGCAACAAGGACGGACAAATCATTGGCACGTTTGGAATTTCCAAGGACATCACCGCCCTCAAACAAGCCGAGGCCGAGCTGGCATACGAGCGCGATCTGCTTCAGGCCCTGTTGGATAATGTCCCGGACTGCATTTACTTCAAGGATAAGGAATCCCGATTCATCAAGTGCAGCAAGGCCTTGGCAAAACGCTTTGACCGAACCGCCGACCAGGTCATCGGCAAGACGGATTTCGATTTCTACACCGAAGAACACGCCCGGCCCGCCTTCGAGGATGAACAACGGATAATTAGGACCGCAGAACCGATCATCGGGAAACTCGAACGAGAGACTTATACCGACGGTTCTGCCACCTGGGCGCTGACGACCAAAATGCCGCTGGTATCCAAAGACGGGGTCACGATTGGCACCGTGGGAATTTCAAAGGACGTGACCGCCCTAAAACGGATTGAGGGGGATCTGCAATTCGAGCGTGATCTGCTGTTTGCCCTCCTGGACAACAGCCCGGATCGCATTTCGTTCAAGGACGTTCAGTCGCGATTTGTGCGAGCCAGCCGGGCGCTGGCCAGGTATTTGGGGGTATCGAATCCCAAGGAACTCGAAGGCAAAACCGATTACGATTTCCTCTCCAAGGAACAAGCGGACGAGTTTTTCAAGGAGGAACAACGCGTCATGGCAAGTCGCCAGCCCATCATTAACAAGGTCGAACATCAGACCCGGGCGACGGGCGAGGAAAGCTGGGTTTCCGTTTCCATCGTGCCCATCTACAACCCGGAGGGCGCCTCGACCGGCATCATCAGTGTTTCTCGCGACATCACTCAGCTGAAACAGGCCGAGGTGGAGCTGGCCAAGGCGCGTGACGCGGCCTTGGAATCGACTCGGCTTAAGTCGGAGTTTCTGGCCAACATGAGCCATGAGATCCGGACGCCCATGAACGCGGTCATTGGCATGACCGGCCTGTTGCTGGAAACCGATCTGGACCCTGATCAACGCGATTTTGCCGACACGGTTCGTTCCAGCGCCGACGCCCTGCTGACGGTGATCAACGACATTCTGGATTTCTCAAAAATCGAGGCGGGCAAGTTGTCGTTTGAGATTATCGATTTTGACTTGGTGGAGCTGGTGGAGGGGGCCGTCGAATTGGTCGCCGCCCGTTCTTTGAGCAAGGGCATCGAGTTGGTGTCTTGGGTTCACCACGAGGTTCCAACCTTGTTGCAGGGCGATCCGGGGCGCTTGCGGCAGGTGCTGTCGAACCTGCTGAGCAACGCCGTCAAGTTCACCGACCACGGCGAGGTGGTCGTCCGCGTCAGCAAGGTCAACGAAACGGATCGCCGGGTGGTTCTGCGGTTCACCGTGACCGATACGGGCATTGGCATTGCGCCAAAACCGATGGCACGATTGTTCCAGCCGTTCACCCAGGCGGATGGATCCATGACCCGCAAGTACGGGGGAACCGGGCTGGGCCTGGCCATCTGCAAACAGTTGGTCGAGATGATGAATGGCCAGATTGGCGTGGAAAGCACGGTTGGCAAGGGATCGACCTTCTGGTTCACCATCAACCTGACTAAACAACCGCCGGGGGCTTATGCCCATCGGGCCGACACCAGCAAGCTTAATCTCACCGGCCTTCGGGTTCTGGTGGTCGATGACAATGCGACCAATCGCCAAATCCTCCACCACCAGATCATCTCCTGGCGAATGCGCAACGGACAGGCGGCCAGCGGAAAGGACGCCCTGTCGATCCTGCGCGCCGAGGCGGCGGCGGGAGATCCTTATGATTTGGTGATCCTCGACATGCAGATGCCGGAGATGGATGGTCTGAGTCTGGCGCGGGCCATTTCGGCCGATCCGTTGTTGTCCTCCTTGAAGATGGTGATGCTAACTTCGTTGGTGCAGCGTTTTGACAGCGCGGAACTTAAAGCGGCCGGCATCTCCGCGTGCCTCGTCAAACCTGTCAAGCAATCCCGACTGTTCGACTGTCTGGTGACCGTCATGTCCGACGCCGTGTTGCATGCGGCGGCGCAACCGAGGAAATCCCCCTCGAGATCCACCCCATCCGCACCGGCCCAGCCGGCTCCTGGGGCGATGCAGAAAGGCCTCCGATTGTTGTTGGCCGAGGATAACATGGTCAATCAGAAGGTGGCTTTGCGCCAGTTGCAGAAGCTCGGATACTCGGCCGACGCGGTTGCCAACGGCTTGGAAGTCATTGAAGCCCTGACCCGGATTCCGTACGACGTGATCCTGATGGATTGCCAGATGCCGGAGATGGACGGTTACGAGGCCACGCGCATGATCCGCCATCGCGAAGCCGAAGCCGCCAAATCCGGCGCCCAAATCAAGACGCATCACATTATTGCCATGACCGCCAACGCGCTTCAGGGCGATCGCGAGAAGTGTCTGGCGGCGGGAATGGACGATTATCTCTGCAAGCCTGTTCAGCTGAATGAACTGCAAGCGGCCTTGGAGCGCGCCTTCAAAACCGTCAATCCGGGCGCCGCAGCCGCCCCGCTGCCTCAGGAGTCTGGCGAGGAGATCCTCGATCCTCGAGTCCTGGCCGAATTACGGGAGCTGCGAGAGCCCGACATGCCCGATCCCCTGGCCGAATTGATTGATCTGTTTCTCAAGGACGCGCCCTCGCGATTGCAGAAGGTTCGAACCGCAATCGAGCAGAACGACCCCAATGCCTTATGCGCGGCAGCCCACAGCCTCAAGGGCAGCGCAAGCAATCTGGGAGCCCGCCGCATGGCCGAGATCTGTATGAATCTTGAAAAACAGGCCAGGGTCGGTTTCCTCGCCGACGCGCCGGATCTGCTCCAGGGCGTCGAACAGGAGTATGTCAAAGTCCAGGCCGCCCTGGAGGCCGAGAAAAGCAAATGATCGATAGCTCCAGGATTCCAGAGCTTGATTTCCATCGGGCTTTGCCGGGCACATGACATGACTGCTTTCCCCGCAAAGATCCTGCTGATCGACGATGATCCGGACATCGAAGGGATCATCATCGACTGTCTGAAGGATAACGCGATCCACATCACCCGTGCGGCGGATGGACTAGCGGGATTGACCTTGGCCCGGGTTCGGCCGTTTGACCTGATCCTTCTGGATCTGGGATTGCCGGACTTCGGCGGGCTCGAGATCCTGGAGCAGATCCGCGAGGATGACACCCTCAAACGGCTTCCGGTGATTATCCTGACGGCAACGAACAGCCTCGAGGAAAAGGTCCGGGGTTTCGATTTGGGCGCCACCGATTACATCACCAAACCCTTTGAGCCGGCCGAACTCAAAGCGCGGATCCGCTCCCAATTGCGGATGAAGCGGCTTCAGGACGAACTGGCCCGCGCCAACCAGGAACTTCAGAGAGCCCGGACCGAAGCGGATCAGGCGACGCGCGCCAAGTCGGAGTACCTCGCCAACATCAGCCACGAGATTCGGACTCCGATGAACGCGGTGATCGCCATGACCAGCTTGCTGCTCAACACGTCCCTCAACGGCGAGCAACATGATATTGTCAACACCATTCGCGCCAGCGGCGAAGCCCTGTTGACCCTGATCAACGACGTGTTGGATCTCTCCAAGATTGAGTCCGGCAAGATGGACCTGGAGATGCGTCCGTTCGAGCTGCGAAAGTGTGTCGAGGAAACTATCGACCTGTTTGCCGCAAAAGCGGGCGAAAAACACCTGGATCTCATTTGCCAAATAGAAGATTCGGCCCCCTCCCTGCTCATTGGCGATGTGACCCGTGTTCGTCAGGTCCTGGCCAATCTGATCAGCAACGCCATCAAATTCACCGCCAGGGGCGAAGTGCTGGTTCGTGTGGCCGCCAGGCCCGCCAGCAAGACCACGCCGGACCGCTGGGAGTTCGAGTTTTCCGTGCGGGATACGGGGATTGGCATTTCGCCGGCGAAAATCGACCGGTTATTTCGGAGTTTCAGCCAGGCCGACGCCTCCACCACGCGCCAGTATGGCGGCACCGGGCTTGGGCTTGCCATCAGCAAGAGTTTGGTTGAGCTCATGGGCGGCTCCATCAAGGTCTCGAGCCAGCCCGGCGCCGGCGCCACGTTCAGTTTTACCGTCATCGCACAAACGGCGCCCTCCTCCTTCCAAAACCATGCGCCCAAGGTCCATCAGCAACTGGCCGGTCTCAGGCTGCTGATAGTAGACGACAACGCTACCAACCGCCAGATCCTCATGCTGCAAGCGCGCAAATGGGGCATGGTTCCCAAAGACGCTGCCGCCGGCTCGCAGGCCATCGAGTGGCTGCGGCAAGGCGAACCGTTCGATGTCGGCATTCTCGACATGCAGATGCCGGAGATGGATGGCGTGACCCTGGCCGCGGAAATCCGGAAGCTTCGGACTTCGCAGTCCTTGCCCCTGATTCTGCTCACGTCCATGGGGCTTTGGGCGGATCTCCCCAAATCGGCACTGGAGCCGTTTGCGGTTTGCCTGGACAAACCGGTCAAACAAGCGCAGCTCCAGGAAGTCCTTTTGAAGGTGGTCACGGGAAGAACCCCTGAGGTGATCGCGCGGCCCGTCGTTCCGCGTCTGGACTCAAGCCTGGCTTCTCGTCTGCCGCTCCGTCTGCTCCTGGCCGATGATAATACGGTCAACCAAAAGGTCGCCTCGCGGTTGTTCCAGCAAATGGGGTATGCCATCGAGTTTGCCAACAACGGCGTTGAGGCCGTTGAAGCGGTCAAACGATCAGCCTTTGATGTGGTGTTCATGGATGTTCAAATGCCGGCCATGGATGGCTTGGAGGCCACGCGCCAGATCCGCCAGTATGAACGAGAGCAATACCACCTCAGCCAGATCCGGCCACAGCTGGTCATTATTGCCATGACGGCCAACGCGATGCGAGGCGATCGGGAGCGCTGTCTGGCGGCCGGGATGGATGACTACATCTCCAAACCCGTCCGTCCCGAGACTGTCCAGGCCTTGCTGGAACGTTGGGGGACCTCGCTGGCCAATAAAAAACTGACAACGGCCCCTTCTATCCAGGGCGCGGGCGTGCCAACACCCCCATCGGACCCGGGGGACAGCCCGGCTTCGGCGCGAAATGAAAGAAAGGTTTTTTCGCCAGGTGTAGATCTCGAGCCTGCCGAGAAACCGCCGGTGGACATCGGGCGTCTCATGCAGTTCGCGGCCGGAGATTGGAGCACCTTTCGCGAGATTGTGGATGTGTATTTAACCCAGACCGCGCCCCAGCTTGCTCAACTGGAGAAGGCAGTGTCGGAACGCAACGCGGCGGAAGTGGGCGCTCTGGCTCACAAGTGCGCCGGGGCGAGCGCCACATGCGGCATGAACGCCATCGCGCCCCTGCTGCGCGAACTGGAACATTTCGGACGGTCCGGGCAATTGGCCGGTGCCGACTCGTTGATCCGGCAGGTCAACGAGGCGTTCCAGAGTATCCGTCAGTTTTTGGACCGCCACATCAAGTCAACCGAGGCCAATTTCCCCGCCGCGAACAAAGTCTGATCATCTTTTCTCCATGAGACGGTATTCAATGCTGTCGATCAGGGCTTGAAGACTGGCCTCGATGATATTGGAGCTCACGCCGACCGTCCCCCATTCTCGCTTGCCGTCGCTGGATTCGATCAGAACACGGGTTTTGGCGGCCGTTCCGCTTGCGGAATCGAGGATTCGAACCTTGTAATCGGTCAGCTGGACCTTCTTGAGCTGAGGGTAGAAGCCGACGAGAGCCTGACGAAGGGCGGAATCCAGGGCATTGACCGGGCCGTCGCCTTCGGCAACCCTATGAGCCCCCTGGTCGCCCACCCGCACTTTGATAGTGGCCTCGCAGAGGGAATTCCCTTTCATGCTGCGCATCGAAACATGATAGGCATCCACCACAAATTTGGGAACCACAGGCGTCCGGGCCTTCCAGATGAGCAAGGCGAGGGAAGCTTCAGCGGCCTCAAACTCATAGCCTTGATGTTCCAGGTCCTTGATGCGATTGAGGATTTCGCGCAATTCCGGGCTGTCGTTATGGAGGGGGATGCCCAGCTCCTGGGCTTTCATGACAATATTGCTGCGACCGGCCAGATCACTGATTAAAACCCGGCGCCGATTGCCCACCAGCTCCGGATTGATATGCTCGAAGCTCTGGGGCACTTTTTGGACCGCGTTGACATGCATGCCGCCTTTATGTGCGAAGGCGGTTGATCCCACCCAGGGTTGACGGGGATCGTGACGCACATTGGCGATCTCATCCACAAACTGCGAAAGATCCCGAAGCTTGCGCAGTGATCCCTCGGGAACACAGCGTTTCTTCATTTTAAAAGCCAGGGCGGGAATCACAGAGGTCAAGTTACAGTTGCCTGTGCGTTCGCCATAGCCATTCATGGTTCCCTGGACATGGATGGCTCCGGACTCGATAGCCGCCAGGGCATTGGCGACTCCCAGGCCGATGTCGTTGTGAGGGTGAATCCCCAGGGGCGCGGATATCTGGCTCCGTGCGGCCGCAAGAGTCCGCCCGATTTCCGTCGTCAGGCTGCCGCCATTTGTGTCGCAAAGCACCACCCGATCAGCGCCGGCGTGATCGGCCGCTTTCAGAGTGGCCAGCGCGTATTCCGGGTTGTCCTTGAATCCATCAAAGGCATGTTCGGCATCGTATATAACGAACTTCTGGTGGTCTTTGAGAAATCGGATGGTATCCGCTATCATCTGGAGATTCTCATCGGGGGATGTCCGAAGGACCTCCTGGACATGCAGCAGCCAGGTTTTTCCGAAAATAGTGACCACCGGGGTGGCTGCGTCCAGGAGCAAACGGACCTGATCGTCCTTTTCCACTCCCACCCCCTTGCGTCGAGTCGATCCGAAGGCCGCGATGCGGGTATGACGAAACTTGCGCCCGCGAGCTGTGGCAAAGAACTCGATGTCCTTGGGATTGGATCCCGGCCATCCACCTTCGACAAAGGTCATGCCAAATGCATCGAGCCGCTCGGCCAGCCGAAGCTTATCGGCCACAGAAAAGTTGATGCCTTCTCCCTGGCTGCCGTCGCGCAGGGTGGTATCATAGATCTCCACATCCAGTCTCATAACCTTTCCTTCATGGGCTCAGAATATTTACGACAGGCCAGCGGGGGATGCAAACTTCAAAAAACCGTTTCCTCGCGCCATCAAGGCAGCGGTCGGGCCAGACGAAATTTTCCCGAGGATTCCCCCGGGATATAATCGGTGGATACAAAATCGAGAACGGCTGGTTCTTCCAACACGCGGATCAGGTCCTCGCGCAATGCTTGAGGAACAGGATCGGAGTTCCCCTGGGCATCGGGAATCATCAGGAGCCGATAGTGATCCGGTCCGAGCTGGCGCAGTTGGTAGTGCATCAGCGAACCATGCCGGGCCACGGCCTGATCCAGTTGCCGAACCGTCAGGCGACGGCCCGACGCAAGCCGTATCGCATCCATTGTTCGCCCGTGCAACTCCCAAAAAGTCCCGTCCCCCGATCTCACCATTCGGGCCAAATCTCCAATCTGATATCGAATCAAAGGCATAAACTCGTTGTCGAGCGTGGTCACTAGTAGCTGGCCGATTCCTTGCGCGTCGACTTCCGACAACTCCACCAGGGCGGTCTCCTGACTGAGCAGGTGTTCTTCGCGGTCGTTTTCCATGAATACATGCCCGGTTTCGGTAGATCCATAAAGATCGTAGACGGGCACACCAAAAATGCGTTGCATCAGCCGCCGATGGCATAGGCTGCAGTACTCATAACTTGAAATGATGAAGCGGAGTGAAGGAAACCGGGCTCCGACCCGCTCGCAATACCGGGCAAAACAGATCCCGTACACCGGATCCACATCCAGGAAATGCGGCTGCCATTCGCTTGTCTCCTCGACCATGCGGGCTAAGGCCGACTCGGGCCATAGAAACGGATGACGTGTGAGGTTCACGAAGAGCGCCTGGCCTATGACGCGTTCCGAACGGCACGGGATGCCCCGGTAGGTAATGTCGTGGTTGCAGGAAGGCGAGGTGAGCGTGACACGCGGGGATTCAGGGATTTCGTGAAGAAATGCGCGCACGACTGGATTGAGGCCCAGGGCGGATCGTTCCTGTTTATTCCACCATCCTTTGCCCAGCAACAAAGGGACGGGTTCCTCCGAGGTGCCCGAGGTTCGTTCCAACTCGATGGAATCATTCTCGATCAAGTGTTTCAGGCTGAGCGTGTTGCTCAAGAAGTTGTGGGGGAAGTTGCTCCGAATGTCATTTTTCGTGATCACTGGCAATCGCCTGAATTCCTTCCAGGACAGGTCGAGGTCATTATCCCGGCTGATGAATGAGGACATCGCTCGATATAATGGCACGCGAGTCATCCAGTCCCGCAGCTTGGCCGCTAGAGAACGGGGCATCAGGCCATTCTCAGCCAACACATCGGCCGAAGTCATCAAGGCTTGCCCCCAAAGCTCACGTAATCATCCAAATCGAGAAGATCGAACCACGTCGCCAGATCTGTCCGCAGCGGGGCCAATCTCCGATGTTCCTCCTGGTAAAACTCCCGCATCTCAAGATCCGTTGGGGTTCGCTGCTCTTGATAGTGCGACCATTGTGCGATAGCGGCGGAGCTGGGTTTATTCGGCGCCTGGGCATTGATCCATTCCAGGATGGCTCCGTCTCCTTTGCCCAAGCTGACCTGGGCCTTGAGCTCGGCTGCCGTTATGCCTGTGAAATCAAAAAACGCCTGATCCATCGGACAATCATAGTGATACTCCCCAATTTTTTCCGATAGTAAAGCCCGGCACTTATCCAGCATTCGGGGTAAATGCACATATCCTCCTAAACGCACCCGAGGACTTCGAGGCGGCCGTTGGGTAAGATCCATATCAGATTCGCTCATAGATTTAGGCTCTGGTTTTTCCAGCTATCACTCAGACCAGCCAGAATAAAATGCTTCGTATTCACACGAAATCAAGAAACAAGCCCCCCTTGGGGCAGAAGAATCTTCAACGGTGCGAAGGCAGCCGATTCCAATCGGAGCATCAATTAATTCTCCTTAAGCAAGGAGCGGATGACCTCAATAAGAACCTTGGGTTGGAAGGGTTTGCTCACGAATCGGTCCGGTTTGACACTGTAGCTGGAGGTAATTTTCTCCCCGACGTTGCCGCTGAACAAAATCGTCTTCAGGTCCGGTTGGATGCGCTTGCAATTGTCAATAAGCTCCATGCCATTCATGGAACCCATGACAAAGTCGGTGATCAACAAGGAAGGACGAGGATTGGCAGACAGAAAATCCATTAGAGCCACCGCTGGATCCTGGAACAGTTTGGGCTCAAAACCCTCCATTTGAAGAAGGATTTGCACGACTTCACCTACCATCGGTTCGTCGTCGACTACATATATGACGGTTGCCATGGCCTGCACATCGGACGATTTATGGCCCGACTGGCAACTCGAATCACCCTGAGGGCTCTCGTCAATTACGCCTGTCGTTTCCGCCATACGTCGCGTCTCGTTGAAACGAGCATTTTCTCAAATTCCTGAACCTAGCAGGAACCATACCACGGTTTTAGCTCTGGCAATTGTGGGCAATCTTTACCGCCTTAGACCAACAACCATCTTTCATCGACGTGTTGGTGGGTAAAAAGAGCCGCCTCAACAACGGAAAATCCCACCTTGAACTGTCCGCGTTATTATGTGCCTCAGCCCTGAAAAGAAGGCAAGTATTCTTTCAAAAAAAACTGAAAATTCCCCCCAATTTTCTATTTTGGGGATGCCAATGAAGGGATTTGAGGAGATCCCGGCGGCATGTGTCTCGATCTCAGTCGATCTCAGGGCGTGTGTTCATGGCTTGCTTTCGGATAAACTGCTTGCCAGAGCATCGGGTTTGCCGCCATATTACGCCTTGACAATCCACTGTTTTGGCTGACATCGATGGTCTGCAGACAATTCGCTATGAACACCGTAAGCATCATGACGCGCCTGATTTTTTCAGCGCTGGTTTGGATGATCCCTGTCGTCTTCCTGTTGGGGTCTAGGCCCGCTTTGTCTGCAAAAGAGACAGAACCAGCGCTGGAGAACCTGGCGCCGCGGGTTTTTCACACTTTGGCAGATCGCGGGGGCAAGGGCGCGTCATTCATCGCCCATGATGGATCGGGTGTTTTTGTCCTCCAAGCCGGCGAACTGAGAATGCGCCCCTCTGAGGGCAAGGAATCGGATACGCTGCGTTTTCGCTGGGTGGGTTCATTGTCCGCCGCCAATCTTGTCGGCCGGGAAATGGTGCCCATTCATTTACGGGAATATTCCGTTAGACACTCAGAGGCCGCCGATCATCAAAGCCGGTGTTTTTCGCGGATCGGTTGCCACAATCTATATCCGGGCATCGATCTGGTTTATTACTGGAATCAGGGCGAGTTGGAATTTGATTTTGAGATCGCGCCTCAGGCTGATCCCACCCAAATTGCTCTCGAAATCGAAGGGGTGCAATCCAGTTGGATTGATTCCCAGGGAGACCTTGTCCTCCAGACAGTAAATGGGATTTGGCGTCAGCGCCGGCCGATCGCTTACCAGCCAATGCCCGATGGCCATCGAATCGTGCGAGCCCACTATGTTGTTCAGCCGAAGACCGAATCCATTCCGGCTTCCGGAGGAAAGCCGGGACGCGATTGCCTCGTGCGTTTTGTCTTGGGGACCTATGACCGATCCCAGCGGTTGATCATCGACCCGACGTTGCGCTTTGCTTCGCCCTTGGGCGGCAGCCTGGAGGATCGCGCCTATGCGGTCGCATTCGATGTTCGGGGTTGCCTGTATGTGGCAGGACAAACGGCCTCGACCAACTTTCCCGGATTGGCCGCCAGCACACCGACCGTGCAGGGGGCGAGTGACGTCTTTGTGACAAAATATGCTCCGGACAGAAGCTCGATTCTGTTTTCGGTCCTGCTCGGCGGTTCCGGCGAAGAACGACCGCACCAAGTGGCCGTGACTCCCGAAGGCCGATTGGCGATTGTCGGCACGACTTCTTCCCCAAATTATCCGCTCAAGGATGCCTGGCAGGAGAAATTCGGCGGGGGCGAACGTGATGGATTCCTGACGGTTCTGGATGGAGAGGGGCATCTGGTGCTTTCGACCTATCTGGGAGGACTGGATATGGATGAGCTGGCAGCGGTGGCGGTGGATGCGCAGGGGCGAATCGTGGTGGGTGGAATCACACGATCCGCCGATCTCCCGGTCCAACGCCCCCTGCAATCATCGCTTCGTGGCGGAGCCGACGGGTTCATTGCTCGTTTTGCGCCCGAGGGAACAATTGACTTTTGCAGTTTCCTGGGCGGCAGCGGGCCTCTGGACGGCATTCTGGATCTTGCGGTCGATGCTGTGGCGAACGTTTACCTGACCGGATATACTTCATCTTCCGACTTCCCGACAGTCAATCCGCTCCAATCGGCTTACCTCGGTGGCATGGAAACCTTTGTGGCCAAGCTCAATTCCAATGGCGTGAGCCTGGTGTTTGCCACGTTCCTGGGCGGAACCGGTGATGATGTGGGCCGCGGCATTGTCATTGATCAAGATGGTGGAGTGATTGTCTGTGGCGACACGACTTCCGACGGATTTCCGATTATCAACCCGCTCTATTCCTCGCGATCCGGGGGAAGAGATCTCTTTTTGTCAAAACTCGATTCGACCGGTTCCACGCTCCTGCGGTCGACCTACCTGGGCGGCCAGGGCGACGAACTGGCCAGCATCAGCCCGGATGGTTCCGGCAACATTTGGCTGGCCGGAGTAACTTCGTCGCGGGATTTTCCCTTGGCATCGGCATTCCAGCCGGTATTTGGGGGTGGGCGTTGGGATGGTTTTCTGGCCTCATTGAAGTGCGATGAATTCGCCCTGACATTCAGCACTTTCCTGGGGGGATCGGGCCAGGATCAACTTTCCGCCATCGCGATTGACTCTTCCGGCTGCGCGCACGTGGTGGGATCGACTGGCTCCACCAACATTCCCATGGTCCAGCCCCTGCAGGCAAGGTTGATACCGAACTCTCCCGACGCGTTTGTTGCCTGGATCACCCCGGCACCCGGGACCAACATTTTTGGATCCCCAGCGAAGATCTCTCCTGCCGCCAAAGGGCGGCCGACTGTTGCGCGTCCCGCCGCGCAGCCATTGGCACCCGCGGCTGCCACAAACATCTTGGATCAACTGGGGGCCGCCTTGCCATTTTTCGGCAAGAATTTGGTGGTCAACGGCGATGCTGAAGGAGGGGCCGTCGCCGCATCTCCAGGTTTGATGGGCTGGGAAACTGATGAAGGCGTGAGAGTGGGAAGTTACACCGACTCTGATTGGCTGAAAACGCTTACCAATGGGGGGCGGTTTTTCTTCCTGGGATTCACCAATCCGTCATCCGGTCGTGCCTGGCAGAAGATCAACTTGGCTGCGTGCGCGTCGTTTATCGACAGTGGCGAAGTGAAATACTCGCTCTCGGCCAATCTTTGTGGATGGGAGCAACAACCAGCCTCGGCTAGTGTGCGGGTCTCTTTTCTGGATTCCAAAGGCAAACAACTGGTACAAGGCCGCTTGGGACCCATTGTCGGCCGGGAACGAAGTTTCTTCAACCGTTTAATCCCGGCGACTATTGCCGGCGGGGTGCCGGCTGGAACACGCGAGTTGGCGCTTGAGCTCAACCTGCTGGCCGATCAACCCTCGGAAACGCCCGCCTGCGCCGATAATATTCAGCTTATCCTCCTGCGTCCCCCCGCGCCGTTGCTGCAGGTCACCCGGAACCGCAACCAGGTCAAACTCTCCTGGCCCGCGGCTCTCGGCCCCGTGATCCTTGAGGCCAGTCCCACTCTGCCGCCCGTCGCCCAATGGCAGACGGTAACCAACGCTCCGTCCCTGGTGAACGGACAGAACACGCTGCAGTTGGGGGTGGACATGGCCAATCTCTATTTCCGGCTGCGGCGATCGACGACTCCGGCCCAGGGGCCTCCTCCTCCGAATCCCAATCGTGTTCCTGGTCCTTAAGGCCTGTGGAAAAATTACTTCCGCTTTTGGCAGGAGCGCCGCCGGATCAGATGCAAGGTGCGCGGATGGGAATCAGAGGATCAAAGGCGGCATCCAAGGCTTCCGAAGGCTGACTGGAACCCGGGAGTTGATCGGATTGTTTCTGTGTCGTGGATTTCGGGTTGACGCTGCCCCCTTGGCTTTCCTAGATTGGCTGAAGCTGAATGAATCTTCACGAATATCAAGCCAAACAGTTGCTGGCCAATCACGGTGTGGCAGTTCCTGCGGGCGGGGTTTGCACAACCGCCCAAAAGGCCAGATCCATCGCCGTCAAGCTTTTCGCCGAAGGCCAGAAGCGAGTGATTGTAAAATCGCAGATCCATGCGGGAGGCCGAGGCAAAGGACGATTTGTGAACGGTCTCCAGGGGGGGGTTAAGATCTGCGACAATAGCGCGGAAGTCTACGCTTATGCCAAAGCCATGCTCGGACAGGTGTTGGTGACCAAACAGACCGGTCCGCAGGGACGCTTGGTCAACAAAATCCTGGTCGAAAGCGCCCTGACCATTCAGCGCGAGATCTTTGTGGCGGTCATTCTCGATCGATCGGTATCCCTGCCGGTCATGATGGTCTGTCCATCGGGAGGTGTGGACATTGAGGAAGTGGCGGCCAAGCATCCCGAGAAGATTATCCGGGAACACATCGATCCGGTGGTCGGCCTCATGCCTTACCAAGCCCGGAAACTGGCTTTGGCGCTGGGTTTGCGCAACGAACTGCTGCCCCAAGCCGTCAAGTTGTTCACCGGCGTCTATCACACCTGGTGGGACTGCGATGCCACACTTGTCGAAATCAATCCCCTGCACGTCGTGGAGCACTTGGATGGTAATGCTGCCCTTGTTGCGGTGGATGGCAAGATTTCCCTCGATGACAATGCCCTTTACCGACATCCCGAACTTCAGGCGATGCGCGACCTGGCCGAGGAGTCTCCCCTCGAGGTCGAAGCCAGCAATTACACCCTGAGTTACATCAAACTGGCTGGAACGATCGCCTGCCTGGTCAATGGCGCCGGTCTGGCCATGGCGACCATGGACATCATTCAGTATTTTGGCGGACAGCCTGCCAATTTCCTCGATGTCGGCGGCGGTGCCAGACAGGAACAGGTTGCGGCCGCATTTAAAATCATATTGAGCGATCCCAGCGTCAAAGCCATTCTGGTCAATATTTTTGGGGGAATCATGCAGTGCGACATTATTGCCCAGGGCATCGTGGCTGCAGTGAAAGAAACCCATCTGAAATTGCCGCTGGTGATCCGACTCGAAGGCACCAACTCGGATCTTGGGCGCAAGATCCTCGAGGATTCAGACCTGCCGGTCATCAGCGCCACCACACTTGCCGATGCGGCTGAAAAAGCTGTGAAAGCCGCGCAACAGGAATCCCGCCCCTGACCCCTTCCATCTCCCTATCCTATGTCCATTCTCGTTGATCCATCCACACGCGTCATCGTCCAGGGTATTACCGGTCATTTTGGAGCGCAGCACACCCGGTTGAGCCTGGCCTACGGCACCCGGATTGTTGCGGGTGTCACGCCCGGCAAGGGAGGTCATCTTTTCGACGATCAAGTGCCCATTTTCAACACGGTCCGCGAAGCCGCGCAAGCCACGGGCGGCACCGTGTCCGTGGTTTTTGTTCCCCCCCCGTTTGCGGCGGATGCGATCCTCGAAGCGGTCGATGCCGACCTCGACCTGGTGGTGTGTATTACGGAGTTTATTCCCATCAAAGACATGATCAATGTCAAGCGGGCCATGCGCGACCGAAAGACCCGATTGTTGGGGCCCAACTGCCCGGGCATCGTGACTCCGGGCGAGGGAAAGGATTCGCACGGCGGTTGTCGGATCGGCATTTCCCCCGGTTACATCCACAAAAAAGGCCATATTGGCGTGGCTTCGCGCAGCGGAACCCTGACTTATGAGACTGTCTGGCAATTAACCCAACGGGGCGTGGGACAGTCCACTTGCGTCGGGATCGGCGGGGATCCGGTGCATGGGACATCCCACCTGGAGATCCTCCAGATGTTGAACGATGATCCGGACACGCATGGGATCATCCTGATTGGGGAGATCGGGGGGACTGACGAGACCGAAGCCGCCGCCTGGATTGCCGAGCACTGCAAGAAACCCGTCGCCGGCTTCATCGCGGGCGCCACCGCGCCGCCGGGCCGTCGAATGGGACATGCCGGAGCCATTGTCGATAGCGAGGATTGCACGGCTGCCGCCAAGATCGCCGCCTTCCGGGAAGCGGGGATCGCGGTGGCCCCAACCCCTTCGGATATTGCCGAGACATTATTAAAACTGATGTGATGCTGGTTTTGGCGCCTGGGGAAGCGGTAGGGCCGGATTAAGGCTGGAATTCGAGATCAGCCGCCGTCCGGTGGAGAGATTTTCTGGAACTGAATCGAGCGCGGATGGATTTCGTTAATCTGATTCTTAACCTGGCGGGTGTTTTGTTATGGTTCCATTGGCGCACAGTGGGCCGCATGCGCACCGCCCCCGCTCCGGGTGTCTCCCTGTTGGCTACGCTGAAACGAGCCGAAGCCGCCGCCCCGGCGCGTGGGAGTCCGCTCTTCGGCTTGGCCGCTCTGCTCCTGATCCGCGCCTTTGTCTATTGGCATCTTGGCCTGGCTATGAACTGGACTCCAACCATCGAACTGGGCGCCATTGCCCTCCCTTTTCGCAGTGATTTTTTCGATCGCGTCCTGATCTTTTCTCTCGCCAGCTTTTTTCTTGCCTTGGGAATCGTGTATCTTTGCCTGCTGTTGGCGTCCACGCTGGCCAATCGCGATGCGGAGAAAGATCCTTTCTTCAAGTGGATACAGATGCAATTGGGCTGGATTGACCGCTGGCCTCTGACAGCAAAACTGCTGCTCCCGCTGATCAGCGTGACGGCTTTGTGGTATTTCTTGAATCCCGTTTTGGTGATGGCGGATATTCTCCCTCGGCCGCTTTCTTCGACTCACCTGTGGCAGCAAGCCTTGCTCATGGGGATCGCCTCCTACCTCGCCTGGCGTATTCTCATCATTCCCCTTCTTTTGCTTTACGTCATCAACAACTACGTCTACCTCGGCAACCATCCCTTTTGGAATTCGGTCAATATCCTGGCCACTAATCTATTGCGTCCGCTTGCCTGGCTGCCCCTGCGCCTGGGCAAGCTCGATCTGGCCGCACCGCTCCTCATCGTCCTGATATTTGTTGCGGCCGAGGCAGGCAAAGCCAATCTGCCTTGGGTTTATCAACAGCTGCCCATTCCCAGACCCTAATCTGCCGTCCGCCGCATATCTTGCAGCACCAAACGGGCGCTGATGCGCGCGGACTCGAAGATGACGGGCAATCCGCTCCCCGGATGGGTTCCGCCGCCGACCAAATACATCTGATCGAACTCCTCGAATCGGTTTCTCGGCCGCAGATGGAGCATCTGTCCCAGATTGTGAGCCAGGTTGAAGGTGGCCCCCCGATATACGCCGACCTTGCTTTGCCAATCCGCCGGCGTGATAATGCGCTCGAATCGAATCCGGCGCTCGAGGTCATTCAGACCCAGCTTGGCCAGTTGTCGCAAGGCCAACAGCCGGTAACGTGCGCGTTCCTGATCCCAGTCAATGTTCGGATGTTGATGGCTCACAGGTATTAAAACATAAAGGGCGCTGTGGCCCGGCGGCGCCAGGGTGTCGTCAGTGCGGCACGGATTCTCCACGTAAAACGACGGATCCTCGGAGAGAACATGCTGGTTTTCGATTTCATCGAGGTTCCGCCGGTAATTCGCCGCCACGTAAATGTTATGATGCTCGAGTTCATCGAACCGGCCTTCCAGCCCGAGATACAACATAAACGTCGAGCACGAGAATCGCTTGCGGGCAATCGTTGCATCGGTCCACTTCCGCCGCAGCGGATTTGGCACCAGTGTGGTCAGCGCCTGGCCGAAATCGGCATTGACAACCACGGCATCGGCGCGATGTTCAGCCCGCCGTGTTCTGACGCCTACCGCTCGACGGCCTTCAAAGAGGATTTCCTCAACCGGTTCATTCAGGAGGAGCCTGCCGCCTAATTCGGCGGTGATGCGCGCCATGGCGCGTGTGAGGGCGTTGCAACCTCCGATCGGATGCCAGATGCCGCATTCATATTCGAGGAACGAAAGAATCGAGAACAGACTCGGACACTGGAAAGGGGACATGCCGAGGTATTTCGACTGGAAGGTGAACGCCAGCTGCAAACGTGGATCCCGGAAATAACCGGCGAGTTCGGCATGCAGCGATTTCCAAGGCTTAAGATAGGGCAGCACCGCCACAAGACGCGGCTGAAGCAGACTCGTCCAGTCCAGGAATGGAGACTGAAGGCAGGGAGCGAACTTCTGCAGCTTTACCCGGTTGTAGGTCATGAATCGCCTGAACTCTGGCGCATCGTCAGGCGCCAGCTTTCCGATTTCAGCCACCATCCGCTCGATGTCCGGCATGCACAACAATTCCCCGCCCGACCCGAAAATGAGGCGGTATTGCGGATCGAGTTTCCTCATCGGCACTTCGCGGCGCAGATCGTATCCGACCTCGGCGAAAATCTCCTCGAGAATCTGTGGATAAAGAAAAAAGGTGGGCCCGAGATCGAAGCGGAATCCATTGCCTTCGATGGCGGAGGTGCGCCCCCCGACCTGCGCCTGCTTTTCGAGGACCGTCACCTCAAGTCCGGCCTTGGCCAGCAACATGGCTGTGGCCAAGCCGCCCGGCCCGGCGCCGACGATGAGCACTCTCTTTGGCATGATGAATTATTTACTCGAACCCTCCGTTGGATGCAACTCGGCTTATCGGAAAAAGCGGATGATCTGTTTGGCAGAATGCCGCTGATGGTGTAGAAGTGGATCAGGCATGATTCGAATAATCGCGGCTTGGCTTCTTTTGGCAACGAGCCTGGTTCGGGGGGAGAGCGGCTCGGACAAGCTCCTGGAATCTGGCGTTGTCGAATTCAATGCCGCCTATCAGGCCTGGAACCCCGAACAGTTTCTGAGAGCCGCCGCCCTTTTTCGACAAGCCAGCACCAATTCAACAGCGTCCGCCCTGTCGTTCTACTGGATCGGCGCAACCGAATTTCACCGCATGCTCCAGCTTCAATCGGCACCCTCTTCCCCCGCCAGTGCCAGCATGGCCCAACTCGCGGGCGATGCCGCCATCGCCGCATTGAACCGGGCGGTGGATCTGGATCCGCGGCATGCGGAGAGTCATGCCCTGCTGGGCACCCTCTACGGGATGAAAATTAACGGCAACTTGCTGCGAGTCCTCCGCTTTGGGCCGCGTGTTCAGAAACACCAGGAGATGGCCTTGAAACATGGGGCCGAAAATCCTCGTGTCCGTTATCTGCTGGGAACATGCCAGTTCCATATGGCAAAAAAACCTGAGGCCTGGCAGGAGGCACTGGCAACCTTTCTGGCTGCCGAGCAATTGTTCCTCGGGGAGATCCGACAACCACCGCAGCCCCTCGACCCGCGTTGGGGCTACAGCAGCTGTCTCACGTTCATCGGACGCACCTATGTGTTGCTTGGACGATCGAAAGAGGCTGCGGACTACTTCCGCAAAGCCATCGCCTTGCATCCCGCCGATCACTTGGCGCAAGAGGGTCTCCTCGGAATATCCAGGCTCAAATGACGCGGCTCAAAACAACCTCCATCCCAATTCCATGAGCAAGAAAACGATCACCATTATCGGCGCGGGCCTCGGCGGATTATCCGCCGCCATCTCGCTGGCCCAGGAAGGCTACGCCGTTACGATCCACGAGAAAAATGCCCAGATCGGCGGCAAGCTAAATGTCCTTAAAGCCCAGGGCTACAGCTTCGATCTCGGCCCCTCCATCCTTACGTTGCCGCACATTTTTGAGCGTCTGTTCGAGCGATCCGGGCAAAAAATGAAGGATTACATCCCCATTCGCCCGCTTCGCCCGCACTGGCGCAATTTCTTTGAGGACGGCAAGGTTCTGGATCTCACTCCCGAACCCGATCGAATGGCGGAAGAAGCGCGTAAGGCCGGCGAAGATCCCACCAATATTCAACGGTTCCTGAAGTATTCCGCCGATCTCTACGACCTCGTCAATACCGGCTACTTCGAGCAAGGCCTCGATACGGCCCGTGATTTCGCTCAGTTCTATGGACTCTGGAAATTTCCGAAGTTCGATCTGTTTCGCAATATGCACCGTGGCGTCGCGCGCTTTGTCAAATCCCCCTATCTCCAGGATATCTTCGACTATTTCATCAAATATGTCGGTTCCTCCGCTTACCACGCGCCCGCATTCATGAATTGCCTGCCAACGATCCAGTTTCGATACGACCTCTGGTATGTCGAGGGCGGCCTTTACAACATCGCCATTGGCCTCCAGCGACTGATGAGTGAACTCGGCATCGTGGTCCGATTCAATAGCGAGATCATCGAGGTCCGCCGGGACGGCAATCGAGTCACGGGCGTCGTGACCAAGGACAATCAGTTCCATCCCGCGGACATTATCGTTTCCAACATGGAAGTGATCCCCGCTTACAAAAATCTGCTCCGAGAGGACGAGGCGTTTCTACGCGCGCTCGATAAGTTCGAACCCGCCTGCTCGGGGCTCATCCTGGAACTCGGCCTTGACTGCCAGTATCCCCAACTGGCGCACCACAATTTCTTTTTCTCCGGCAGCCAGCGCGAACATTTCCATACTGTCTTCTGCAAGCGCCAACTGCCCCCGGATCCAACAATCTACCTCGTGGCTGCGTCCAAGACCGATCCGACCGTGGCCCCGCCCGGCTGCGATTGCCTCAAAATCCTCCCGCACATTCCGTTCATCGACGATGCCAATCCATTAACCCACGAAGACTACCTGGCCTTTAAGCAGCGCGTCCTCGATAAGCTCGAACGGATGGGATTAACAGATTTGCGCAAGCACATTGTCTTCGAACATTGTTGGACGCCCCTCGATATTCGCCAGCAATACTATTCGAACAAAGGCTCAATCTACGGCGTGGTGAGCGATCGATTCAAGAACCTGGCCTTCAAGGCCCCGAAACAAAGCTCGAAATACCCCAACCTCTTCTTCGTCGGCGGCTCGGTCAATCCAGGCGGGGGGATGCCGATGGTGGTTCTCTGCGGCCAAAATGTGGCCAGGCAAATCCTGAATGAACATTGAAATTGGATTGCTACTGGTTGCCTGTGTCCTTTGGGCAATCGGTTTCTTCTTGCTGCGACCACATCGATCGATCGGCGGGTCCGATTCATCGAATGGTCGATCGGCGGCCGGAACGGTCAGCATTATCATTCCCGCGCGCAATGAGGAAGGTAATTTGCCCGTGCTCCTCCGGTCTTTGTCATCCCAATCAA
The DNA here is from genome assembly GCA_022709905.1 of Verrucomicrobiota bacterium. Classification (GTDB taxonomy): domain Bacteria; phylum Verrucomicrobiota; class Verrucomicrobiia; order Limisphaerales; family UBA1319; genus JAKLHY01. The sequence goes on from JAKLHY010000040.1 coordinate 35,230, forward strand.
CGAAACCCCGCGAAATCATCGTGGTGAACGATGGGTCAACAGACCGCACGGTTGAAGTGGCCCGGGAGTATGGAGCAACCGTTATCTCATCGAAACCGCTCCCTGAAGGTTGGCGCGGTAAAACCTGGGCCTGTCATCAAGGAGCTCAATCGGCAAACGGCGCACTGCTGCTATTCGTTGATGCCGACACGTGGTTCGAGCCGGACGGATTGAATCGAATTCTATCCCATTACGAGGGCGGCGCATTTTCCGTGGGACCTTATCATGCCGTTCGGAATGCTTACGAAGACCTCTCGTTATTCTTTAATCTTAATATGATTGTTGGGACCGTCCCGGACAGGTTATTTGGTCAAATGCTCCTGGTGGATCGGGACAGTTTTGCGCGTGTGGGTGGACACGAGGCCGTCAAAGGCCGGATCCTTGAGAACTACTTTCTTGCCCGGCAATTCCATGATTCCAACATCGCGGTTCGCAGTGCCATAGGCCGTGGCGTTCTATCGTTCCGGATGTATCCCAACGGACTGCGTGAACTCATGGACGGATGGACCAAGGGTTTTGCGGCCGGGGCGGCTCAGACTCCAGGCCGCGTCCTGCTTCTGGTCGTAGCTTGGATGACGGGACTGACGCTCGTTCCGATAGGCGGGCTGGCGGCCGCCAACGGGTTTTGGTGGGGGATCGCCTATCTGCTTTGCGCCGGCCAGGTCATGTGGCTCAGCCGCCTGATCGGATCGTTCAAATGGTTCACCGCATTCCTGTATCCCTTGCCGCTCCTTTTCTTTTTTGCCGTGTTCACTAGATCCTCCTTGCGCTCAGGAAAACAGGTCACCTGGAAAGGACGCGAAATCCGTGCCGATTGAACTGCCCATCGTCTGGATCGTTGTGCTGAACGTCGCCGGATGGGGTTCGATCCAGATGGGAATGGCATGGATCTTCACCGTGATGCCCGTGTCGTGGTTCAATCCTCGCACCGCATACGGATGGGAGGACAACGGGCGGTTCTATGAACATGTCTTTGCCATCAAACGCTGGAAGGGCAAGTTGCCGGATGCCGCTCGCTGGTTCAGCGGTGGGTTCGCAAAAGGCTCGTTGACAGATACCCGTCCTGATTACCTGCGCCGGTTCGTCCGCGAAACCTGGCGGGGCGAGCTCTGCCACTGGCTGGCGATGGGATGGACGCCGGTTTTCTTTCTCTGGAATCCCTGGTGGGGTGATTGGATTATCATCGCATACGCCCTGGCCGCGAATGTTCCGTGCATTTTAGCCCAACGCTACAATCGCGCCCGGTTCCAACGCCTATTATTGCTCAGACCGTGAGATAGGCCACACTCCGCCAAGAGCAGTGTTACCCGGCGACATGGAAAAATCGAGGAAGTGTTATCTAGCTTTGGTTCTGAGCAGTAAGACCCCAAAAGATCGAGGTCTCGAAGAAATCGCCACTGCGTGTCTAATCCCAACGGGATAATCCAAGCGAGATTGCAGGACTGCTGATGATCACACACTGGATTTAGCCAACTACTCACTGCAGCCTGACCAGGAATTCCCAACAATAAAGCGCAGGGCTTGCCTGCGCTTTGAAAATCCAAATTGATGGCTAGCTATACGGTTTGGCGCTGTTTGCGAGAACGCCGGTCGTACGCCGCCCAGCCAATCAAACCGGCAACAGCGATCAAACCGTATTCGTAGGGTTCGGGAACTACCGTGACCGTGAAGGACTGTTCACTACCGGAATACTTGTCGCCCTGGGTTCCTCCTCCCAGAAAAAAGCCCTTCATTGAAAGCACGCCAGTATACTTCTGTTCTGCTGTGCCGATCCCAATAGTCAAATCCAAAATGCTGCTCGGCATACCCAACAACGGCCAGTCTGATGTCAATACAGTGCCATTTACCGGCAAATCACCTCGTGTGGACGCAATGGTTGTCGGTGGTGGATTGTTAAGCCAACTAACGCTCCACGAATCTAACCTGAATCCGGTATACTGGGTGGAATCGTAATCGACATTGAGCGATCCCGTATAAGACACATCGGAACCCGCGACCCCGATTTTGTCGGATGGCTGGTCAAAACTAAATGAAAAAGTCTGCGAGTTTGCGTTCAACGCAAACAATAAAACCGCCCCCCCCAGTATTGTGCGTGATATCATGACTTCAACCTTTCTGTTCTGCTTCCCCACTACTCTCACTGCAATTTTATGCTGTCGCCCATTCCCCAAGCTCAGCTTAGATATTTATGCAATAAACTACAGCAGAGTGTCAAGCCGAGATTATGCAATTTTTCTCGATCGCCTTGCATTTCAATTACCGACAGATCAATCGAGCCCTGTGATAGGCCCTGAAATCCCATGCGGTTAACCGTGTAAAGAAATCTTACACTTCCAATTGAGAAGACTTTAATCGTATCTGATTGGTTCGAAGTAATTAGCTAATTTCAGCCTGTCAAACGATTCGTGGCGGATTCCGTGTATTCGTCGGAAAAAATTACATTTCCAACTGGTTTCAAAGGGACCAATTTTATTGCCAGGTATTCCATGCAATTTTACAAGACATTATTGATCAGATACTTGTGATTTATTTCGGCATTCAACGTCTTGGATGTCACACAGCTTGGCACGCAAAATGTTGTACGTAAAAGGCGGAGGTTAGGGATTTAACCGGGGAAGACCGGAAGGTGCAAACACACCAACAAAAAAGGGGTTCAATCTACAAACAAGTCTGTATGAAATCCAGTCGTGCAATTATCGTGCTCGTCGCCGTGTTAGTTTTTTTAACGGCAACGAGTTATACTGCGTTCGCTATTGCCATCGATCTATCGGCCGCTCTGACCGGACCCATTATTATCGCTCCCGGAGGTAGTTTTTCACAGGGTTTCGTGGGACAAACGGTGGCGGGTCAAAACCTGAATGGAAGTCCTGACGATCCATTGACGCTTCAGCAATCTGGCACGCTCAAAGTCGAGTTTTTTAATGGTTCCAACACCATTCTTCCGCAACCAGAGAACAAGGCTCCGTTGGCGTTATTGCTCGATGCCGAGGCCAATTTCATCAGTTGGTTCATGGGCTTCGGAGATCCACCGAGCGATGTCACCATTGATTTTTACGAGGAAAATGGATCGCTTGTTCACTCCATGAATCAGCCCATTCTCGATGGCTACAATTCCTATACTTTTTCCGGTTTCGGCGCATTCCGTGGACTTGCCATCTACAACAATGACGATTTTGCCGGGCTTCGATATTATCGATTCGAATACAATCTTGATCAACCAGTTCCTGACTCGGGATCTGCGGGGATGTTATTCCTCATGGGAATCATAGGTTTCAGCCTCACTCGTGTCTGGTCTCTTACTGGTCTATTGTATAAATCCACTAACATCACCCATCCAGTTGTTCCATTATCGTTCCTGGGATAGGACTGACCGCATAATTTCGTGGTATTGCTGGCGAAACCGATTTCCCACTTGGCGATCCGTAATGGCCGCGTCCCAATCCAAAATCGGCAGTTTGCTCAGAATATCTTGGGTGATTAGAATTGGCATTGTCTTCTGGCTAAGTTGCTTAAATGAATCCGCCCAGGCTTTATTCTTGCCTTGAACCGTTAAAAGGCCGGTCAACTGGGTTACATCTTTTGCCTCAGGATGATCGTAGAGCCCCCAATTCAACCATCCACTGGCTAGTCCCGAGGTCACCTCAATAGCTTTAACGCACCAATTCGCCTGCTGAATTTCGGTTGCTGCGGGATGTTTGCCTTGGTTTATCGTTAACTTTCCCCCGCCGTACCAGCCGAATTCAGCCAGGACGACTGGCTTGCCGACTGAAGCCGTTTCTCGGACGACGCTATGCAGGTAGGCGAGGTTTCCGATGGTTTCGTTTTCATTTTGGTATTCGAAAAAGCCGTTATTGAACGGATAGAAATGGACTTCCATGAAATCGAGGTATCGAGCTTGGCGTGATGGGCGAAAAGCGGCATATTGCGAGACTCCCGGGAGGAGGCTTGGGATAGACCACTGAATGAATCCGACGGTGACCAGAGCTTGGGGATCGGCTTTTTTGATGGCTGCGGATTGTCGGCGGGTCCAATCGTCTGCCATTTGCTCACGGAAATGCTGGTAATCAAGTAGCTGAGGATTTCCGGGGGCATCTTTAGCTGCAGGCGGGGGTTGATTGTTCCACTGGATTGCTTCCGGAGAAATCCGCCATGCTTTAGCGGCATTCGTGGGAGATCCATACTTTTCGATCAGCCATGAATTCCATTTGGATCGCAGAGCAGGGGTATCCCAGCCGACCGCGGGCTCATTCAGCAGATCGTAGGCGAAGATGACGGCGCGTCCCTGGTAGCGGCGGGCGAGCAATGTCCAGAACGTCTCGAGTGCGGTCAGGACTTTGTCGTCGGCGATGCGGTCGCCCCGGGCCCATTCCGGCAGACCTTCCCAATGATCCGGGCCTGTCGGATGAACATAAATACCATGGGCTTCGGCGATGTTCAGGAACTGATCCAATTTATCCAAGCCCGCTGATTCCAGACTGTTGGTTTGAGTGAAGAATGATCCGTAAGTCAGAAAAACGCGAACGCAGTTGATCCCGAGTTCCTTCATTCGGGCGAAGTCCTGTCGAACAGCGGTGGCGTCGAACTGTTTCCAGAGTTGGGGCGCCCAGCCGGTGCCTGGGCGGAAGTAATTAATGCCGAGCGGGATGAAAGGTTGGTTTTGGGCGGTGATCCAGGAACGCCCGTCAGGGGCGGGGCGGACGCGAGGCAAAGGGGCTGCCGGCTCGGCACCCTCAGATGAGGGGAGGAAGGCACTGATCATTCCGAGCAAGTAGAACAGAGAGGCTTTCAGCGCATGCCTTGTGTATTGTTGATTGTGGCGGATTCTCATGATTGGAATGGCCCGTTCAAATCCCGAAAAAGGTTTCTCAGGAGTTCGAACGTTTCGGGCCTGCGGGATGGTCGGCCAAAATCCCGGGGAGGTCAATCTTTCAGGGATCCAATGAAGCCGTGCTCTTTGGACCGCTAATGGACGCCAATTAACGCGAATAATGGCATGTCAAGGCACACAAAGGGACAGGTCATTTGTGTTTTTCATGTTGCACTCCGCAGATTGACCACACATCAAGGTTCTCATACCGAAAGAAAACCCATGTCATCCCTTTCGATACCGATACTGATTTGGACCCCGTTTCATAGCCAACAGCCTCAGCCAAGAAACACTCCACCGAACGGGTCAAAACGAGACTGCTGATTTTCGGGTTGACAACCGGTGAGGATCGATCGATGACTGGTTTCATGACAAGCCGCATATCTTCCTTGGGTTCATGGTTCATTTTGGCCATTTCAGTCCTGACGTTTACCAGAATCGAGGCGGGGGAGCCTGCCGTTGTGGAACTCTTTAACGGGCGCGATCTGAACGGATGGGACGGGGATCCCAAGTTCTGGAGTGTGCGAGACGAGGCAATCACGGGTGAGACGACCGCGGCTAATCCCACCAAGAACAACACCTTTCTGATTTGGCGGGGGGGCGAAGTGGCGGATTTTGAGCTTCGATTGAAGTATCGGATTCGGGGGGGGAATTCCGGGATCCAATACCGGAGCAAAGACCTGGGCAACTGGATCTCGGGGGGATACCAGGCGGACATTGAGGCAGGGACCAATTACACTGGGATTCTCTACGAGGAACGGGGCCGTGGAATCTTGGCCTTGCGGGGGGAGAAAGTCACGATTGGCGCAGAGGGCAAGAAACAGGTCACGGCCTCGATCGGAACCGCTGCGGAGATCCAGGCTGCAATCAAGGCGGACGACTGGAACGATTACGTGGTGAAAGCCCAAGGCAACCACTTGGTCCATATCGTCAACGGCAAAGTGACCGTGGATGTGACCGACGAACAGACCGCCCAGGCCGCGAAAACAGGCATCCTCGCCTTGCAGGTTCATGCCGGGCCGCCGATGACCGTTCAGTTCAAGGACGTTCGGTTGATTCGGTTGCGTTGAGCCGGGACAAGTCCTGACGCATGGCAAATGCGGTCGGTTTTTGAGTCCTTGTTTGGGATGGGCGGCACTGCTTCTTTAGTTTTCCAACGCCTGACAGATTCGTCGCCACATATCTTCAGGATCCTCCAGGCCGATTGACAGCCGGATCAGGTATCGGGAGACCCCGCAGGATTCCGCCCACTCGAGCTCACAGTAATGCGCGAGCAAGGTAAAGGGACAGGCGATTGTAAAAATGGTTCCCAGGCTGGGTCCTTTGGTCACGCGCAACCGATCGAACACCCGGGGGGCTCGTGACGGGGCATGACGCGGAAGGAACGTAATCAGGGCGCCCCATCCGCCATCGGGCCGGCGCACGGACTCGTAGGCTTCGTTGAAACACCATTTCGGATACCAAACCGCCTCGACTTGGGGATGGGCGCGCAGGCGCTCGGCAATGATCAGACCATTGCGGTTATGTTGTTCCATTCGTTCAGGGAACACTCTGGCTTGCAGGGCCAACACCGCCGCATCCCCATCCCAAAGCAGTTCTTCGTGGAATCGTCTCAAGCCCGCCTTCAATTCGGCAGCGTAAGGACTTGACGGATTGCAGACGACCGCTCCACCCATGACATCGCAAGTCCCGGCGATGAACTTCGTGAGGCTTGTGACCACGAGATCGGCGTGCGCGCGCAAATCAAGGTTGACAGGTGTTGCCACGACGTCATCCACCACCAAAGGCACGCCCCGGGAACGCAATATCGGCGTGACCTGCCGAATATCCGCTGATCCCAACAAAGGATTACCCGGGATTTCGCAGAAACAGGCGGCCAATGCCTGTCTCGTCATTAAGGATGTGAGATCGGCTTCGATTGTGTCCAAGCAATGGAGCAAGGTGGCTCCGTGGCCGATCTTCTGCTGGAGCTTGAGCGTATCGACATACGGAAAACCGAGTTGAGCGGTTGCCGCGTTGGGTCGGCGCTCGGAAACCACTTGCCAGGCCAGGCTGTGGGCGGCCATGCCTGTGGGGGTCAGAAAAACGTCATCAGGAGCGCAATCGTAAAAGCCGGCCAGTCTTTCGGTCAGTTCCTGGCGGTATGCTGCCCCCGCGGTATTCGGGCCTGCGTTCTCGAGGCAGGCTTCGGCCCGGCGACTCGACACGATCCAGCCTGTGTGCTGCCAGAATGATTGCAGCGCCGCAGCCCCTTCCGGCGAAGTGATCACTCCTACAACACCGGATTTTTCCTTGAAGCGACAGATTCCGCCGGTTTGGCGTTTCACAAATGCGGCTGCCTGCCGTGCGACTGACTCGGAAGGAAACGGGAGACAGAATAGGTCCGGCTCGATGTGGCGCGCCAATTGCCGGACCAATCGGGGAACGACAAAGCGGGGATACCCGCCCTCAAGTCGATCGATGACTTCCGGCTTATGCTCTTCATAGTCCACGACATCCTGCCAGCGTGGCAAGGCCACCGACACGGCATGTTGGCAGCCCGGTATCGGCTTGCCCAGATCTTCTGCGCGCCACAAGGGTTCCTCGAGGAGTCGATGCGCGATCATCTCAAGACCTCCTCGAGGGCTTCATCGATGTCGCGATGCAAGTCCTCCAGATCCTCGATGCCCGCAGAAAAACGCAGCAAGCCATCCCCAATGCCCACTTTGTGTCTGACTTCGACGGGGATTGACGCGTGGGTCATGGACGCCGGATGACACACAAGGCTCTCGACGCCGCCGAGGCTCTCCGCCAAGGTAAACAACCGCAACCTTCGGCAAAAGGCCAACGCCTGTTCGCGGGTGCTTTCCAGTTCGACGGTGAACAAGCCGGATCCCGCGCTCATCTGTTTTCGGGCCAGCGAATGCTGCGGATGGCTTGGCAAATAGGGATAACGCACCTGGCGTATTCCGCGTCTTGTTTCCAGCCAGGCCGCCAATCCCTGTGCGTTGGCACAGTGACGTTCCATCCGCAAAGCGAGTGTCCGCAGACCCCGGGTGGTCAGCCAGGCGTCAAAAGGCCCCGGCTGCAATCCCAAGGCTTTCTGCGCAAAAACCATTTTTTCGTGCCATCCGTCGTCCTGAGTGGCCACAATGCCCGCCAGGCTGTCGCTATGGCCATTGATATACTTGGTGGTCGAAGCCAGCGACAGCGTCGCCCCCAACTCCAGCGGGCGCTGCAAGTAAGGGGACGCAAAGGTGTTATCCACCAGGACCGGGGATCCGACCTCGGACGCGACCGCGCTGATGCCGGCGATGTCAATGATTTTTAGCAGTGGATTCGTCGGGCTTTCCAGCCAGACCAAAGCAGGTCGTTGCCGGCGGATTTCCTTCCAATTCCCTTCCTGGCTCAAATCGAGATACGAAACCTGCAAGCCGAATTTCTCGAAAACCCGGGCAAACAAACGATAGGTGCAACCGTAAATGTTTTCCTCGGCCACCACCCGGTCCCCCGATTTCAGGGTGGATACCACTGCGGTAATGGCGGAGACGCCGCTCGCAAAACAGGTCGCGTGCCGCGCGCCCTCCAGGGCCGCCACACTCTGCTCGAGCAGCCGGAAATTGGGGTTCCCCGATCGCGTGTAGTCAAAACCATCTGGATTTCCGGTTTCAAAGGTTGAGGTAAGATAGACCGGTGGCATCACCGCGCCGGTTGTCCCGGCAAATCCACGCCCCCGATGCACCGCTCGTGTCGTGAAACCTTTCAGGTCTTGGTCATTCATATGCCTTTTATCTGTTCCTCAGCCGGACCCTGCCATGATCACACATCTGGAATTCCCGCGAGGATCCATCTCGGACACCCGTTTCAGTCGAAATCCGAATTGTGTCAAGCAGACCGGAGCCTCGCGCGCCGCATAAACATGCCGTCAAAACCGCCAATCGCAAGCGGTAAGACACCCAGACCGTGGATGACACCGGTATCGTGGAGGTGCGAATTCGGGGGGGGGCTTGATCCGGGATTCAAGAATAGCCCCGGAATCGGGCGCCCTTGTCCGCCCAGAGCTCGAGAAGTTTGAGGGTGGCCTGGACCGCCAACTCCATATCCTGCACGGCCACCCACTCGAACGCGCTATGGACATTGCGCATGCCGCAGAACAGATTGGGCGTCGGCAATCCGCGTTCGGTCAGCCGCGAACCATCGGTGCCTCCCCGCACCGGGACCTCGAATGGATTCAGGCCGATGCTGCGACACGCTTGAAAGGCGAGTTCGACCGGTAAACGGTCTTTTTGCAGCCAGTAAGCCATGTTCCGGTATTGTTTCTGGATCCGGCAAGTAATCCGAGCGCGTCGTTCCGCGGTCTGCATGCTTCGGCAGAGCGTTTTGACGACCGCCCCTTTCTCGACGAGTCCCTCCCGTTCAAAGTCACGCAGGATCAGCTTGATCACCACCTGTTCCACATTCCCCTCTAATTCGAGCGGATGAATAAAGCCTTCCCGACCGGCGGTGGTTTCGGGGGCGCAATGTTCCCGAGGAAGAGCAGCAAGGAATTTGCCGGCCAGATGCACCGCGTTGACCATCCCCTTGGACTGCGCGTCGCCGGGGTGGGTGGAAACGCCCCGGATCGTCACAGTCGCTTTATCCGCGGAAAAGGTCTCGGCGCAAATCTCACCGGGCGCGTGACCGTCCATAGTATAGGCGACATTCGCGTCGAGTGCCTTCAGATCGACTTTGTCAACCCCGCGACCGATTTCCTCGTCGGGCGTAAAACAAATCCTAACTCGGCCGTGAGGTATTTCCGGATGTCCAAGCAAATGTTCCACCAGCGTCATGACAACCGCCACGCCTGCTTTGTCATCGGCCCCCAGCAGCGTGGTTCCGCTGGCCGTCACAAGGTCTTTGCCTTTGGCCTCATGCAGCTCCGGCATGGCAGTGGGGTCCAGGACAATGCCTGGATTCCTGGGAAATCGGAGGATGCCGCCGTCGTAGTTGCGATGAACGACGGGTTCGACGTTTTCGCCTGATAAATCGGGCGCGGTGTCGACGTGCGCCAGGAATGCGACCGTCGGAATCCGTGCCTTTTGGCAACTCGATGGGACAGTCGCCATGACATAACCCGACGGATTCAGGCGGACCTCGGACGCCCCAAGCTCCTCGAGTTCTTGTTTTAGCAGTTTTAGAAGCTCAAGTTGACCGGGAGTGCTGGGACAATCGTAGCATCGATCACTGCTTTGAGTGTTGATCCGGACGTATCTGAGGAACCGCGGCAGCAGGTTGTCGAACATGAATTCTGCCTAGCACGGACCCGGGCTTCGCGCAAGGCGGATGATCACTCGGAGATGTGTAAGCCTTGACCTTGGTATATAACCTGCTTTTTTCATGCGCATGAAGTTCTTGTTATTACGGATCTGCGGAGGGCTGGTGGTCCTGGCAGGCGCTCTGTCCGCCCAGGCTCAGCCGCAATTGGTGATTACCGAGTTTATGGCGGCCAATGGCCAGATCCTGATCGATGAAGACAGGGAATATCCCGATTGGATCGAGATATATAACGCCGGTGCGGCCGTGGATCTTCGAGGTTGGGCGCTCACGGACAGCACGAACACACTGGCGAAGTGGGTTTTTCCCTCGACGAACCTGGGCGCCGGCCAGTTCCTGGTGGTCTTTGCTTCCGGTAAAAACCGCACGAACACCAACACCCCGTGGCGCTTGCATACCAGCTTCAGTCTAAATGCCGATGGGGAATACCTGGCCCTGGTTTCGCCCGAAGGCGAGGTGGTTTCGGAGTATTCGCCGCAATACCCCCGGCAGAAAGCCGACGTTTCTTACGGAGTGTGGCAGGGGCGCCCCTATTATTTTCCTGCGCCCACTCCCGGAGCTCCCAATACCCAGGGCAAGAATGACTTTGTCGCGGACACCAAATTCAGTCATGACCGGGGATTTTATGACGAGGCCTTCGATTTGGTCATTACGACGGCCACGGCTGGTGCGACAATCTATTACACAACAAATGGCGTGGCGCCCGCTTCGACCAACCTGGCTTCGCCCGGTGTGATCCGGTACGACAATCCGATCCGTATTGCGGGAACCACGATTTTGCGCGCGGCCGCCTTCCAAGAGGGTTTTGAGCCATCGAATGTGGATACGCACACTTACGTGTTTCTGGATGATGTGATCCGGCAGTCGCCCACCGGGGCGCCGCCGTCCGGTTGGCCGGCTTCCTGGAGCCCGAACACGCGCGATTATGGCATGGATCCTGATATTGTGAACAGTCCGGCTTACCGCGACACCATCAAACAGGACCTGAAAACTATCCCCTCCTTCAGCCTTGTGATGGACTTGAATGATCTATTTGGCCCGAGAGGCATTTATTCGAACGCCGGCCAAGACGGGCGCGCCTGGGAACGCAAAGGCTCCGTCGAATTGGTATACCCTGATGGCACCGAGGGTTTCCAGATCGACTGCGGCGTTCGGATTCGAGGCGGCTTCAGCCGGAGCAGTGACAATCCCAAACACGCCTTCCGCCTCTTCTTTCGCGAGATCTACGGCGATCCGAAACTTCGCTATCCGCTGTTTGGGGACGAGGGGGCTGACAGCTTCGATTGCATCGACCTGCGCACTTTTCAGAATTACTCCTGGAGTTTCCAGGGAGACAGCCAGGGCGTGTTTCTGCGAGACCAGTTCAGCCGCGACACCCAACTTGACATGGGCCATCATTCGGAGCGCGGCGATTTCTGTCATCTCTATATCAACGGCCAGTATTGGGGCCTCTATAACACCTGCGAACGCCCGGAAGCCTCCTACGGCGAATCCTACTATGGCGGCAACAAAGAGGACTACGATGTCGTCAAGGTCTCGGCGGACAACGGGTACACCGTCGGCGCCACCGACGGCAACATGCTGGCCTGGACCCGCCTCTATAACGCGTGCAAGGCCGGCCTCACCACCGACGCCGCCTACGAGAAAATCCTGGGTAACAATCCCGACGGCACACGGAATCCCGAATATGAACAGCTTGTGGACGTCGATAACCTGATTGACTACATGCTGGTCATCCTTTACGGCGGCAATCTGGATGCCCCGATTTCAAGGTTTTTGGGCGAAAACAACCCCAACAACTGGTTTGGCATGCGCAACCGGACCGGGCAATTCGGAGGTTTCCGATTTTTCGTCCATGATGCCGAACACACCTTGCTTAACGTGAATGAAAGCCGCATCGGCCCCTTCCCGGCTGGGAACGCCTCCGTTACCGCCAGCAGCCCCCAATGGGTCTGGCAAAAGATGTGGGCCAACGCGGAATTCCGCATGCATTGCGCCGACCGTGTTCACCAACACTTTTTCAACCTCGGCATGCTGACGCCCGAAGCCGCGCGGGCGCGTTTTTTATGCCGGGCGGACGAGATCGACCGTGCGGTGGTCGGTGAATCCGCCCGCTGGGGGGACGCAAAACGCAGCACGCCCTATACGCGAGAGACCTGGCTTGCTGTGCGCAACAGCATCCTCAACAACTACCTCCCGAGGCGATCGGCCATCGTTTTGAGCCAGCTGCGATCCAAGAACCTTTATCCAACCGTCGATGCCCCGGTGTTCAGTCAGCATGGTGGGGCTGTGATTTCTCAATATAACCTGACCCTGTCCGCTCCCGTCGGAACCATTTATTACACCCTGGACGGCTCCGATCCGCGGCTCCGAGGCGGCGCCGTCTCTCCAGCGGCGCGCACCTATGCAGGGGCGATTGTCTTAACAGAGTCCGTGGTGGCCAGGGCCCGAGCCTTGGCGGGGACCAATTGGAGCGCGCTCAACGAGGCAACGTTCATCCTCCGTCAAAACTACACGAACCTGTTGGTGACCGAAATCATGTACCATCCGCTGGACGCTGAGGATGTCGATGGGGATGAGTTCGAGTTCATCGAATTGAAGAACGCCAATCCGTTCGCCATCGATGTGAGTGGCGTTTTTTTTAGTGACGGACTGCGCTTCACCTTTCCGCTGGGCACCCGTCTCGAGGCCGGCCAATGCGCGGTGCTGGTTCGAAATGCCGCCCAATTTGCCGACCGATATCCCGGCGTTCCGGTCGTGGGTGTTTTTTCGGGCAACCTCGCCAACAGCGGAGAAAAACTGATCCTGTCCCGGGCAACGGGCGAGCCTCTCTTGTCCATCACATACGGCGATGCCCCCCCGTGGCCGATTGCCGCCGATGGCCAGGGCTTTTCTCTTGTGCTCCAGAATCCAAATGCTCAGTCCGATCCGGATCATCCCGGGCAATGGCGAGCCAGTTCCCGCGTGGGCGGATCGCCCGGAGCCGATGATCCGACGCCCGGTATTCCCACTGTCCAGGTTTCCGAAATCCTGACCCACACTGACGCGCCGGAGTTCGACGCCATCGAGTTGCTGAATCCTGGCATCGCGGAAGCCGATATCAGCGGCTGGTATCTGAGCGACAACCGGACAGAACCAAAGAAATTCCGGTTGCCACCGGGAACCACGATACCCGCGGGGGGATTTCGGGTTTTCACCGAGGCGGATTTCAATCCTCAGCCGGGGCTTGATTCCGGTTTCAACCTCAGTTCACACGGCGAGGAAGTCTTCCTTTTTTCAGCGGATCCAACAGGGGTCCTGACAGGATATGCGGATGGCTTTGCCTTTGGCGCGGCGGCTAATGGTGTGACCTTCGGCCGATTCACGAACAGCATTGGCCAGATCCAATTCCCGCCCCAGATCCAGCCTACACTCGGCGCCGCCAATGCCGGACCGAAGATCGGACCGGTCGTCATCAATGAAATACACTACCAACCGCCACCAGGAGAGGAGGAATTCATCGAGCTGAAAAACCTTACCGACCAAAGCGTGCCCTTGTTCGATCCCGAGTTTCCGATCCACACATGGCGAATCGATGGCGCCGGCTTCACATTCCCAGCCCAGGCGGAGATTCCCGCTCGTGGTTTGGCCGTGGTGGTGGCGGGCGATCCCGAGTTGTTCCGTTCCCGGCAGGGCATCCCCGCCGCTGTGCCGGTGTTCGGACCGTTGTCAGGGACCTTGCAGAATAGCGGAGAATGGTTGGAACTCCAACGTCCCGATACCCCGGATCTTGTCACCAACAACCTGGGTCAAACCAGCCCTTATGTCCCTTATATCGCGGTTGACGCGGTCCGATACAACGACAAATTGCCGTGGCCCACCCATGCCGCGGGCCAGGGATCCTCGCTCGAACGGATTCGCCCCGAAGTGTACGGCAATGATCCCGCCAATTGGCGCGCAAGTTTCGGCATCGCTTCACCCGGTCTTGATAACGATGGCAACCGCCGGCCCACCGTGAGGGCCGGTCCCGATCAACAAATCGCGTCCGCCCTGTTCCCGGTGGCCGTCTCCTTGAATGGAGACGGGACTGATGACGGCTTGCCGGCCGGAGGCGGATTGCGGTATCAGTGGTCGCAGCTCAGCGGTATGGGCCGCGTCCTGTTTATGAATCCCAACCAGGCCGGGACCACCGCGTATCTGCCGGGTGCGGGAGAATACGTGCTGCGATTGACGGTCACCGATGGCGAACTCAGCGCGAGCGATGAAGTGGCCGTGAGTGTCAACCGGCCCACGGGAGTGCAGACGATCGTGGCGTCGGGGTCGGAATGGCGTTATCTGGATGATGGTTCCGATCAGGGGATTGCCTGGCGCACGAACTCGTTCAATGACAGCGGATGGAAACAGGGACGGGCTCAACTGGGTTACGGCGATGGAGACGAACAGACCACAGTGGGATTCGGACCGGACACGGGGAATCGATATGTGACGACCTACTTCCGCAAACGCGTTCAGATCGCGGATCCCGCCAGTATCACAGCCGCCACATTGCGGGTGCTTCGCGATGATGGCGTGGTCATTTACCTGAATGGGCGTGAGATTGCGCGTGATAATATGCCGGAAGCGGCCTTTGACTTCAGGACTTATGCCAGCGGAGTGGTCAGCGGTTCCGAGGAATCCACCGTGTTTATTGAACGCACCGTCAATCCGGCGGGGTTCCGCGCCGGCGAAAACGTGCTTGCTGCCGAGGTCCACCAAGCCAACGCCGGCAGCACCGATCTCAGTTTCGATCTCGTTCTCGAGATCAATTCTTTTCCCATCGATCGGCCTCCGACGGTCCAAGCTGGTTCGGATGTCGCCATCAGCCTGCCGGATGCCGCCCTCCTGCAAGGAAGCGTGTCTGACGACGGATTGCCTCTGCCGCCCGGCTTCGTGGCGTGCGACTGGTCGAAGCTCAGTGGACCCGGAGAGGTCCTTTTTGCCGATGCCAATGCCTGGATAACGGCCGCCCGTTTCAGCCGCGCGGGTGACTACGTCCTGCGGCTCACCGCAGACGACGGCGCCAGCACGGCCACTGATGAGATCAATGTGACGGTTACGGGTTCGATCGAGATTCGCCTCGAAGCCGTTGAACTGATAACCGAAGCCGAGCTTGCGCTGAGGTTCCGGTTCGTCGCCGCAGCCGGAGTTAAATACATCATTGAGAGCTGTGATTCGCTGACCGGGGGCGATTGGGAGAGATTGCGTGACATCAATGGACCGGCGGCTGATCAAATGCTTGAGATCATTGTTCCGATCGATCCGGATCGTGAATCGCGGTTTTACCGGATTCTGACTGAATAGGAGGGGGCTTGCACCGAATGGGAATCCCGTTAAAATGGCCTTATGCATAACACTTCTTCATTCCGGATCAGTCGTCGGTCTTTTTTATTACAGACTGCCGCCTTGGGGGTGGCTTTTCCGTGGGTCAGCCGCCTGGGCGCTGCTTCTGCCAATGATCTTCTCAATCACGCCAGCTTTGGCGCTTCAGGCATGGCTGCCGCCGACCTGGAGGCCCTGATGGGCACCAAACAAGTTCGTTTGGTCGCTGTGGCTGACGTCGACTTGCCTCGAGCCCAGGCCTTGAAACAAAAATTCCCTGACATCAGGATTTACCAGGATTGGAGAGTTCTGCTGGACAAAGAGCAGAAGAACATCGAGTCCGTCAATGTTTCCACGCCCGATCATATGCACGCGCCCATTGCCTTGGCGGCAATGCAGTTAGGCAAACATGTCTACGGGCAAAAACCGCTGACCCAAAACGTTTTCGAGGCCAGGCAGGTGACGCTGCAGGCCCGTAAGTCGGCCGTGGTCACCCAGATGGGAATCCAGATTCACTCGAATGTCGAGTATCGAACGGCGGTTAAGCTGATCCAGGACTTGGCCATCGGCAAGGTCAAGGAAGTGCATTCCTGGTCGGGCAAGAAGTGGGGGGATCTTGATCCGATGCCGGATCGTTCCGATCCCGTTCCGGAAGGGTTCAACTGGGACTTTTGGCTCGGTGTCGCCACCCAGCGGCCGTACATCAACGGCTACTATCATCCGGGCAACTGGCGCAAACGGCTGGATTTCGGCACCGGGACGTTTGGGGACATGGGTTGTCACATTTACGATCCGGTGTTCAAGGCGCTTGCCCTCACGGCCCCCTTGAGCCTGCGCTCCGAAGGCTTGGCTCCGAATCAACATAACTGGGCCATTAACGCGTTGATTCATTACGTGTTCCCCGGTAACCAATATACCGCCGACAAAACGGTCAAGGTGACCTGGTACGACGGCGATATGCGGCCGTCGCCCGAAGTGCAGAGCCTGGTCAAAATCGAACAGTTCCCCGACCAGGGCTCGCTCTTCATCGGAACCGAGGGCGTTCTTCTCCTGCCGCACATTGGCATGCCCCGGCTTTTCCCCGAGGAAAAGTTCGACGACTATAAGGTTCCCACCCTCTCGAATCTGAATCACTGGCAACAGTATGTCGAGGCCTGCCGCGGCCAGGGCAAGACTTCGGCGCACTTTGACTACGCAGGTCCTTTGACTGAGACCGTGCTGCTGGGCGGCGTCGCCACGCGGTTTCCCAAACAGACCCTCGAATGGGACGCGGCTCAATTGCGTTTCACGAACGTTTCTGAGGCCAACCGGCACTTGCGACGCGACTACCGGTCGGGATGGGAACCCAAGTGGCCCGCCTAACCAACGATTAATTCCAGATAATCCTTGACCATTCGATCGAGGCTGAATCGGGCTTCGATATGTTTCCGGGCTGCGCGGGCCATGGTTGCCAGTCTGGAGGGATGCTCGATCACTTCGATGAGCGCTCGAGCCAGAAGCGCCGGCTGGCGCGCGGGCGTTAAGCGGCCTGTGACGCCGTCCACCACTTGCTCAGCCATTCCACCGGCATCGGTGGCCAGAACTGGCAGACCCGCTGCCATGGCTTCCAAAGACGCATTCGGACAGCCTGCGGGCTCGGCAATCAACACGAACAGGTCCCAGTTTCTGTGGTGCGAAGCCAGTTCCGACTGCTCGCCCAGCCAATCAACCGGCATGTCCATCGCCATATTTTTCAGCTGTCTGCCGTAGTCTTCGCAACCTGGGTCAATCCCGCCGGCAATTTGCAGCCGCCAAGAGGGCAAGTCCGGTTGCGCCATTTTCAAGGCCAGCAATAGGTCTTCCAGCCTCTTGTGGGGATGAATCCGCGCCACCGTGCCCAAAAGGAACGGCCGGTTCGGATCCGGCTGAATTCTTGTCGTGATGAAATACCGGGACTCGGGCGGACTGAGTGGAATACCGTTCGGGATGATGTGGACGCGTGCGCCAAGGCATTGAAGGGCACGGGTTGCTTCCGCGGCGTACTTCACCACCACGCCTTCCAGTCGAGCTCCGTAGTCACGCGCTGTCCAATAAGATTCCCAACGGTTGGGTCCCTGAAAATAACGCTCCAGTGAGGCATAGAACATTTCGCCCGGGCTGATATCGAAGACCGGTGTCCGCAACAGGGCATCTGTGAGTAGCACTTTGTATTCCGGGATAAGGTTCCAATAGAACACAACCGCAGGCGGGTCGCGATCGATGGCTTCCAGGAGTGTTTCCACCGCGTGACGTGGATTCATCTGGCCAACAGGAGGTAAAGCCAAAATCCGGATGCCTGCGGCTGCCAGCCGTTGATGACCTGGCGTGGGATCCTCCGGATTTTCCTGGACCACAGCCGCCCGAACCTTAATCCCCCGGCCTGCCAATCCTTCGAGCAGACGTCGTGCGCTCGATTGTGCGCCGCCCGTGGAGAAGTTATTGGTGACCAGCCAGACCCCGGTCGCCGATGTCAGACGTTGCGAAGCCGCAATGGCCCGTCGATAAAACCAGTGATATCTCGCCGCCATCCGCTGGCGTGAAAAAATTTTCAGGGGCCGAGGTGCCTCAACCGACTCTTGCCTCAGGATGAGCTCGGTCGGTCTCGGGCTCGGAGGATCCTTGCATCCGAGTGCGAGCGAGGCGACAACCCGGGCAAACTCTTCGGGTGAAGCCTCAGGAGACATCAGGTGAAGTCCCGTGTGAAAACGGGCGACTTCAGCTGTGCCCCCGACCGCGGTGGCGATGACGGGACGTTGCATGGCCAGGGCTTCCAGTTGAGCCAGGCTGAGACCTTCATGGGCGCTGGGGCAAATCACGACATCTGCCGCGGCAAGCAAGGCAGGGATATCCTCGACTGATCCTGCGCTATGCACCGAATTTGCCAAACCCAGTCGATGAATCTCCGATTGGATCAAGGCGCTGTATTTCGCGGCCTCCTCGTCTCCGGCGACCGATTCACCCGCGGAAATCCAGCGGATACGCCCGGGCATCTTCGGAGATAGAATCGATTGGACACAGGACAATATGGCGGGGAGTAGGTGAAGCCGTTTTTGAGGTCGCGGATTGGCAAGCGTGAGAAGAATCCAATCGTTGTCTCGGACGTTCCATCGTCTTCGAAGCTCCCGGCCGGCTTGGAGGTGTTCGGGCGTCAAACGGAATTCATCCAGATCGATTCCATTCCAGACAGTCCTCAACGGGATGGGTATCTGGAACTGGCGGGCTTCAGACTCGACGGTTTGTGAGCAGGCAACGATTAAAGCCGTGTCTCCGGATTGCATGGATCGGGCGCCCTCAGGCCAGCCCTCAGATGTGTTGTGCAGCGTGACGAGCACAGGAAATCCCGCGTCTGATAATCTGCGCAGGTCTGCTGCCGACAATAAATGGGCGTGAAACAGGTCCGTTCCAAACCTCACCGCGGATCGAAACAAAGCGGCGAAACGCTCGTCCCTCCGGCCCGGAATACGTGACAGATCCAGGTGGCCAGAGGGCGCGGCGAATGTTTGTCTCGAGGAATGGCTCAAAGTGGCCAGTTGGCATCGCACTCCGCATCCCGGCAGTGAACTATGAAGATTCAGGGCTACCCGCTCGGCTCCGCCCCGATGCAGAACCGGAATGACCTGGATAATCCGCAGGCCGGTGTCGTCATGCACATCCAACAGCGGGTCATGAACACAGCGAAGATGATGGGCGGCATATTGCCATATCCAAGCCGAGTTCGGCAAAGCATGGCCAGCGAAATGCTTCATCGCCAACGCATCCAGGTATAAAGACACCGGAACAGGAAGGTCGGGATGCCCTTCGGATAACCTCGAGAACTCTCCGCCTGTTGCCAGAAACAACTCGCGCCACTGTTGTTCTGCTTCCCGCGTTTCCGCTCCGGTTTTGCCCGGGCTGCGGAGGCATCCCAGGGCGCAAAGGCCCCGGCCTGTGGCGCTGGAGGGGGGGGGCCGAAGAGGCCCCCGCGAGGTCAACCACGCGCCAGCACGCAACAACAACAGCGGCCGGCCATCCAGCAGGTCCCCGGGGATCTCGCCATGCCTGATCTGGACAATCGATTCCCTCGGGAACCCCGCCGTTTCCAGCGATCGCAAAGTGCGTCCGCACCGATACTCGTCGCCTGGCCGAGCATGGAAGATCACCGCGCGGGCGTTAGGATCCATATCCGGGAGGTTGTTGCGGGGTGGAAAGGCTGTTCTTAATATGCGGATGGAAACCGTGATCGGCTCGGCGTAATGGTCGGAGGAATCGAGTCGACAGTTGAGTCCTCCTGAATATCCGTTGCCTCCTGTGAAGCCTCGCTGTCCACCACACCCAGGATTTCGACTTGTTCCGGGCTGGACCCCGTGTAGATGAACTGTTGGCCCTGGCGGTCAGGTTGGAAGATGACCTCACCTTGCCGGCGCTGATTCTCGAACCAGAACGCGTAACCGATCGTGCTGCCGATCAGTGACGGATCTGCGTGCATCCAAAAGCCATCCTGCCCAATGATGGAGGAAAAAGACCGGGACACGGGCTGCGAAGCGTTTCGAGAAAGGGCAGGGGGCCCGGCTTGAAAGACCGATCGCAGGATCTTAGCCAGGATGATCAGAAGGAACAGGCCCACTCCGATAATGAACAGCAACGGAAACAGAGCAAGGCCGAATCCCACCGTGTGTCGCAGATGCAGTTCGGTTCTCGGGCGCTGCGGTGGGGGTTCGATGGGGCGGGCCAGTTCCCGGACCTGTGCGGGAGGGAGCGGCTCATCCACCTTTTCCACGGGGGGAATCATCGGGGATGATGCCAGCGGATTTTCGTAGCTCATGACTCGAAATCCGTTGTCCGCATTACGGCTGGCGGGATCGTTGCGATAGCGGGCGGCCGAGCGAGTGTGCTGGACCTCGCGAAGCCAGGAGCCTCCCCGCAGAACCCGGCGTGGCTTGTCCGACAGGTTGGAATTGTTTTGAAGCGGATCCTTAACCTGGCCTTCCGGATAGGGCGCATACCAATCCCGGCACCATTCATAGACATTGCCACCGATATAAAAGCCCCAGGCGTTGGATCGAACGGACGAAACAGGGTGGGTCGTGAATTGGGCCAGGGGTTTGAACCAGGCGATGGCCCTGGCTTGGTCTTCAGCATCGCCGTTATGCCAGGCGGTCGTGGCTCCCGCGCGGCAGGCATATTCCCATTCGGCTTCGGTGGGCAACGTAAACGCCCGGCCTGTTTTGTTCCGTAACCACTCGCAAAACTTCATGGCGTCCGAATACGTTACCAGGGTCACCGGATGATCCGCTGTTTGAGGAAATCCTGGATTCCGCCAATCGTATTGTTTGGCCTGTTTCAGACGGGTTCCATCCCAGCCATAACCTCCGCTGGTCCCGATCTCCGCCTCGGTGCGGTAGTGGGTGTCGGCGACAAACCTTTCGAATTGGGCTCGGGTAACCGCGTGTTTGCCCAGGTAGAAATCTCGCGAAAGCGTCACCCAACGCTGTGACTCGTCGGTTCCCCGTTTGGGTTCGGATACCGGCGAGCCTTGCTGAAAATCTCCCGCCCGAACATGGATGAGTTCCAGGCTCACCCCGCCCCCCAGATCGAGGCTAAAACTCTCAGCGGAGCAGAAGACGACGCTCATCAATCCACACAGGAATAAAAGACTTGATTTCACAGGAACACTCCCGGACCTTGGATTTGCGGTCTTCATAGTCATCTCCTATGCGAATCTTGTTTCGGGCGCAATTCCAATCCTTCATAGGCCCATCACATTAGGATTGTTTAAATCCTCAATCCGTGTCATCGGTGTGGCACAAATACTGAGAGACGTTCTCTGGAATCAAACACAGTGATATCTACCACATGAAGGAACACCTTATGAAACGAACCATCACGTCCGCGGTGATCCTGCTGGGCATGGCCTGCAGCCTGGCCCTGGCGGCGGGATCAGATACGCGATGCTACGAACTGCGCACCTACTACGCCGCCCCGGGCAAGCTCGATGATCTGAATGCCCGGTTTCGCAATCATACCGTGAAGTTGTTCGAGAAACATGGCATCGTGAACATCGGCTATTGGATGCCCATCGAAAATCCGGATCATAAACTCGTCTACGTTCTGGCCTTTCCCAGCCGGGCCGCCCGCGAGCAATCCTGGAAGGATTTCGGCGGCGATCCCGCATGGAAAGAGGTGGTCAAAACCACCGAGGCCAGCGGCCGATTAGTGACCAAAGTGGAATCCGTCCTGATGTCAGCCACCGATTTTTCGCCCGAAATCAAACCCGCCAATGCCGATCCCAAACGATGTTATGAGCTGCGCACTTATACCGCGTCACCCGGCAATCTAGCTTTTCTGTTGGCGCGTTTCCGCAATCACACGCTCAAGCTCTTCGAAAAACACGGTATCAAAAACTTCGCCTATTGGATCCCCATGGAGAAGAATCAGGGCGCCGAGAACACCCTGATTTACCTGGTCATTCACGACAACCCCGATGCGGCGGCCAAGTCGTTCAACGCGTTCCGCGCTGATCCCGATTGGATCGAGGCCAAAAAGGCCTCCGAGACCAACGGTTCCCTGACAACGGAAGTCAAGTCCGTCATGATGCGGCCGACGGACTATTCCCCGGCACAGTAGTCGCTGTATGTCACCAGCCGCCTGCTCTGGAAATGGAAACCCTCGAAGCCGGCGTTTCCTCTTAGGATTCCTCGCCTTCGGGATTGTTCTCTATCTCGATCCAGGCTGGTCTCGGATGCTGGCAGCGAGTTCAGCGCCTGCCCGGACGGCCGCACTTCCCCCTTCACAATCCGGCCAGGCCTCTGTCCTCACGAATCCCCCCGCAACCCCGACCACTACCAATAACCTAACCCGCGTCCATGATCCTTCCTCTCTCGTCCGATGTGGGGACGAATACTGGTGCTTCTCCACAGGGGTAGGCGTCCTCTCGCGACGTTCGAAGGACCAAGTTCATTGGACGGCTGGACCTCCCGTTTTCCCGACTATTCCCTCCTGGGTTCAGGAAGTGGCGCCCGGGCACAAAGGGCATTTTTGGGCGCCAGATGTGATCCGTCTGCGGAACCGTTATCTGCTCTATTATTCGGTATCCACCTGGGGAAAGAATACGTCTGCCATCGCCCTAGCCATAAATCCCACGCTGAATCCCGACGATGCACGGTTCCATTGGACGGATGAAGGAATCGTGGTCCGATCGCGCGCCACCAACGATTTCAATGCCATTGATCCGAGTGTTTGCCTGGATCGTGATGGGCGTTTGTGGCTGGCCTTCGGTTCCTTCTGGTCCGGAATCAAGATGGTGGAACTCGATCCAGCCACCGGCAAGCGAACTGCCGAAGATTCCCCGATATTCGCCGTGGCGAACTACCCCCAGATCGAAGCCCCGGCGCTGGTGGTGGGACCGGAGTATTACTATTTGTTTATCAACTGGGGCTGGTGTTGTCGCGGTTTGGAGAGCACCTATTCCATCCTTGTCGGACGCAGCCGCCAGATCACCGGCCCTTTCCTGGATGCCGAAGGTCGCGATCTCCTGGATGGCGGCGGCTATCCGTTGCTTGAGAGCGCCGGCCGTTTTGTGGGGCCCGGGCATGCCGCCGTTTTCTCCGATGGCACCCTATCTCTATTGAGTTATCATTTTTACGATGGCCAACGCCGGGGCGCTCCCACCCTCGCTGTCCGCCGCCTGTCATGGGACACCAACAACTGGCCCATGGCCGGAGAGATGATCTCACCGACGGCTGGGAATCCGTGAAACGATCCGATTTTGTGACAATCGCCCCCAAGCTTCTCTTTCGCGATCCCGTCCAGGATGGCGCCGCCGATCCCATCGTGGTCTGGCATCCCGATGTCGTGATCTGCGGCTGACCACAGCCTCGATGTTTTCGGGCCGGTGTCGCCATCGAATCCTTGAAGCCAGGGATTCATTCGGGTGCGCCAAAATCCTGGACAGGGCTGGCGCGCCATACACCCGCCAAGCCCGATACCTGTCCCCAGTCGCCATGAATCAGCTGGGAAAAATCCGAAAGAATCGTTCGACTCGTTTTGTCTTGGGTGCTAGAAAAAAGCATCATCTCGCCGCTGTCGCCAGTGTGGTTTAAGACAAAGCGGCATGGGAAGAGCCATCTACCGAAGGGACATGAAATGAATCGATTGAATCGTCGTAGTTTTTTAAGCAAGAGTGTCTTTGCCACCGCCGGTTCGTATTGGGGATTGACCGCCTACCCGTATCTTCTTGCCAGCCCGGGGAGTCCCGCCAATGAAGTTCGCCTTGCCGTTGCGGGTATTCGGAGTCAGGGCAACGGCCACGTCGAGAGATTCCAGAAGTTGAAAGGGGTGAAGGTTGTGGCATTGTGCGATCCCGATCGGCAAATACTGAACCAGCGCCTGCAGCAGTTCAAAAAACAAAATCAAATTACCGACGATGCCGCCATCCAAGGCTACGCCGATGTCCGAAAGGCCCTGGATCGAAAAGATATCGATGCCATCGTGATTGCCACGCCGAACCATTGGCACGCGCTGATCGCCATCTGGGCGTGCCAGGCCGGCAAGCACGTTTACGTCGAAAAGCCGGTCAGCCACTCGATCTGGGAGGGGCGCAAGATTGTCGAGGCCGCCCGAAAATATAATCGCATCGTGCAGGCTGGAACCCAGCAACGCTCCTGCCGGGCCGTCCAGGAGGCCGCACGAGATGTCCAGGCCGGAAAATACGGCAAGGTCCTTTGGCTGCATTGCTCCAAATTGTCCGCCCGCACCACCATCGGCAAAGTGACAGAGCCCCAGCCGGTCCCGGATCATATTGATTACAATCTGTGGGCGGGTCCCGCCCCCATGACGCCGGTCATGCGCAAACAATTCCATTATGACTGGCATTGGCAATGGCCTTGGGGCGACGGCGAGATGGGCAACTGGGGCATCCACTACATCGACGATGCCCGCCATATCCTCGGTTGGAACGATGTTCCCACCAAAGTCATCGCCGCCGGCAACCGCTTCGCCTGGGATGACAACGGGCAGACGCCCAATATGCACTTTGCCCTGTTCGACTACGATGGATTGAAAATGGTTGTGGATATTCGGAACCTCTCCGATCCCGGCCGCCCCGGCGATGAGGAAGGAGCCCTCTACCTGAAATCACGCGGCGGCAACTACATTCAGTGCGAAAACGCCGTCATCCGCCTGGCTCGCGGCGGCGGCGCTGCGTACGACAAGGAGGGCAAACGCATCCACCAATACCAGGGCGATGGCGGCGGTGCCCATGGCCAGAATTTCATCGACGCCATCCGCAGCGGACACCGCCAGGATCTGGCTGCCGAAATTGAGGTCGGCCACTTCGGGACCGCGATTTGCCATCAGGCGAACATCGCCTACCGGGTGGGCGCCGCGGCATCCATCGACCAGGTGCGCGAAAGCATGAAATCGCACGAGGACGCCGTGAATACCCTCCAGGACATGCTCGAGCAACTGAAGGGCAATCAAGTTGACCTCGCCAAAACGCCGTTCATGGTGGGTCCGCAGCTTACTTACGATCGCCAGCAGGAGCGCTTTGTCGGAGCGAACGCCGAACAGGCGAATCCGCTTCTCAAAGTGCCCTACCGCGACGGATTCGTCGTGCCCGACAAGGTGTAGATCGGCATCTGCCAAGCCATGACACCCTCCGGCCGATGTCCATCCGGAATCGTCCTTTCAGTGAACCACGGATCGAGAGTGTGCCCGCGCCAATTGAAAAATCGCCGGGACTGACACCTGCACGTGATGTTTCGAGGCAACGATCGGAAGCCGATGGCGTGGCGATCGATGGAGGCGGTTCTGAGGGTGGTAGCCGAGGAGTTGGGTGTGGAGATGGAGCGCTTACGGGAGCGGCATGGGGAATCGTGGCTGCGACCGACGGCGCGTGGAGTGTTGTGCCGACATGGGGGACTGCGCCAAACTGTACGTGGGGGTTGGCCTGGAGCTGACTCAGGGGCCTCGATCAGCTTGCAACAGGCCAAATGGAGGCAGGAGGTCTCGCGCCATTCATCCTGGCGCAACCGCGCAAAACGGGGTGACCGCCAACTCAAGAAACTATTAAGTATTAATTTAAGGGCAGACCCCAATGGCTTCGGTGCATCGTCCGTGAGCAGGTCCAAATGGACCAGGGGGCTAGCCATGCCTGGCCCTGGGATCGTGTGCTTGCAGCACATTGTGCCTTCGTGACCAGGTGAATCCGCAATACCCATCAATAAGGGTTAAGAGCAGGATGATCCCGCTCGCAATGAGGGGGCGCCCACGCTCGGCGGGTTCGGCAAAGGAACACACAGCCACGGTCGAAACACCCAACTGCACGAGCAGAATGACTAACAGGACACGGAACGGACTTTGACAGCCACGGATCAACTCGTAAAAACACCAGGCTGGCACTACCGCCAGAAAGAGCCCCCAAAAGGCCAGACCGGCAATCACCCAATGCCCAACCCAGGCAAAACTGATCACAAACCAATCATCGATCTTAGGGAGGTGATGCCAACTCGCCGCCAGGGGAACCATGCTTCCGAGAACACATACGGTGAAGACCGCCAGACTGGCTCCAACAAGACTCTGCAAGGCCTCGCGAATAGCTAACAGTGGATAATCAGGCGTCGGATGCCTCATAATGAGGCTTCTCGGAGAGACCCCATCCAATCTTGCATCCTGATTCGAAGTGACCAACATCCATCAGTTCAGGTTCGCGAGAGGATCATTGACATCTTAACCTCAAGGCTTCTTGCTTGCGAGTCAAATGACCATTAAACAACCTGCCTCCTGGATTTTGGCCGCAGCCGGCTTGCAGATGACGCTGGGGCTTATTAACGGCCGCGCCGAGGATAATATCACACTCGACCATTGCACTATCGTCAACGATCCCGGGCGCACCTCATTTGTTCAATACGCGGTCGAGGAGTTGAGCCATTTCCTCGAGGAAGTGACGGGGAATAGCCCGAGGACGGTCGACACCTTTACGAACCACAGCGGCACGTCAATTGCCATCGGTCAACCGAATGCCCAACGGATCCTCGGCGATGCCTTGGCGGTCCCGGAGCTCGGTGAGGAGGGATATCTGCTGAAGACCGTTTCCAAGGAAGAGACGACGTGGATTATCGCGGCCGGAGTTACGCCGCGCGGCACCAAAAACGCCCTGGCGGCCTTGATGAAAGCGATTCAGATCGAGGGAAAGTCAGCGGTGATCCCGGGGGCACTCGACCGGATCGGCCGACCGGCTTATGCCATGCGCGGCATGCACTTCAATGGCTGGGCGTTCAATTATCCCTATTCCTTCCGCAACTGGCGCGAAGCGGATTGGCAACACTACCTGGATATTCTCGCCTATCAAGGCGTCAACCTCTTCTACCTCTGGCCGTTCATGGAGATTATGCCCGTTCCGCTATCGCCGGAAGATCAGGCCTATTTAGAGGAGTGCCGCCGCCTCATTGATTATGCCCAGAAAAAACACGGCATGGAGGTGTGGATCATGCAATGCACGAACCGTGTGGCGAAGGATCGGTGTGGCGTAGCCGACCCGCGGTTGCGTCCTTATTGGCGCCCCTCCCAAGAAGATCTTAATCCCGGAAAGCTGGAAGACTTTCAAGCCATCGTCAGATCGCGCGAAGCCATGTACCGTATCCTCGATAATGCCGACGGAGTGTGCAACATCGATTCCGATCCCGGCTTTTGCCCCGACAGTAATTTCGACGACTACGTCAAGGTGCTCCGCGCGTGCCGCGAGATGCTCGATCGCATCAATGTCCATGGCAAACAGGCCAAATTGGTTAACTGGATGCTGTGGGGCTGGGGCCGCAAGGAGAAAATCCAGCGGGAAGGCCTCGTCGAACACCAACGGCAGGCCTTGCGCAGCCTGAAACAAGGACTCCCCGATTCCCTCTGGCTGATTTCGGGTCAATTCCCCGAATATTGGCCCATGTGCCGCGAAGAAGGTTTCGGCGCAAGAACCGTGCTCTTGCCTTATGGCACGATCGAGTTCGAACCGGCCTATCCCCATACCACGGTGCAAATCGATGCCATCCGCGACCTTTTCAACGGACCGGACGCCCAATCCCCCGGTCTGCCAGGCTTCCTGGGTAATATGCAGACGCCGTTGCTCCAGTTCCCCAACCTGTTCTTCTTCACGTCGGTGTTATCGGATTTTGACTACCGCAACCGATCGGAGAAGGACGTGTTAGGGGATCTGGCCGGTTACCTTTATCCGAACCAGCGTCAATTATTCGTCGACGCCCATTTGGCGCTCAAGAGCCCCGATCCCGGGCACATTACCCGGCAGGCCGACCGGCTCGAGCGCGCTCTACAGGCCGATACCCTCGGCCCGTGGGGCCTCTTCGCCCGCAAATTGTTCCCCGATCCTCGCTTTGCGGCGACGTCTCTGTTACTGCAACTCCGCCTCCGGGCGGCCCAAGAAAGGCTGGTGTTGGATGCCCCAGCCGCAGTGTCGAGAGCGGACTGCGAGAAACTGATCACTGACTATCTCAACGCCTACCTGGCCTGGGATACCGCTCATGGTTGGCACGGGCTCTGGGGGTGGTCTCAGTATCCTTTTGGTGATTTTTCATCGGATCCCCGATACTCCATCCTGGTTGCCGCTTTAGGCAAGCGCTTGAAAAATAAACTGGAGGTCGATGTCTGTTTTCAGAACGTCGCGCAAGCCGTGTCGGTCAATTATGGGGAAACCATCGTCCAGGAAGGCGCGATTACCCCTCTGAAAAAAGCCGTGCTCGTCACGATTCGCGCACCGGCCCAACCGTGATTAGCCTGGGGATGGATGTTTCGTTTCGCCTGGACATTCGGATTGTGTTGCCTCAGTTAAAATAATAAGTGACACAGGCACTCTCACTCAATTGGTTCGGAAGTAATGTCAGGCGGCCGGCCACCGCTCCCGAGTGCTGGAGGCACTATGAACGAGATGATTGCCCGATGCGGGAAATCTGTCAGTCCCGGCTATTGTAGAAATGACTTGATTGTCAATGGCGCGTTAACATACTTGGAGCCAAGCCGTGCAAGCGGAGGCGCATATATCCGGGGGCAGCCATCGACCACGTCATGAATCGGGATGATCGTCGCGAACCCATCTTCAAGGACGACCAGGATCATGAGTGTTTTGTCCGGACCCTTGTCGAAGCCTTTAGGAAGGCCGGCTGGCAGGTTCATGCGGTTTGTCTGATGCCCAATCATGGGCGGGGTTTTGGCTGGATCGGTTACTGGGGCGAGCCGCAAGACCCACGGTGAGAAGACATCGATCGCGGCTCGGCCAGAAGGGGAACTCGTCTGCGTGTGCGTCTACAAGCGAGGGGCGCTGGAGGTCATCCGGCAATTGGCCAATCTAGCTTCCGCGAATCAACTCCAGGAAACGCCCTCGGCCTACAAAACCGCTTTATGGATACCAAAGACTCTGGAAATCGATTGATCGCTCGATGGTGGGCGCAGAACGAGGTGGCGCACTGATCAGCCTCGAAAAGTAACTGAAAATCAACATATGGCCCCGATCCGATCCCGATTGACGTGACTGCGCTCGGCCAACTTGGCTTGATGGTGCTACGGCCGTTGTAGCCCCATCTTCCCGAAGGGAACTGACTTGAAGCCCGCCACGCGCTTGAACACTGGCGCGTCGCGACGCAGGCGGTAGTCGCCTTTGGGGCCGTCGATGAAGCCCGGATCGTTGTTGGTAGACCAGTTCGCCTCCGGATCCAGGCACCAGTTACCGCCGGATACCTCGCCGCAGCGGACCAGAAGGTTCAGGCGCGCATGGTTCACTCGCGGAACGCCCACCAGTGGATCCAGGTAGCCGACAAGTTCAGGATAACGGGTGGTATAGGGCGGCTTGGTGATATCGACCTCATGCCGGAGCTTTTCGATAAAGAAGCAGTCTTGTCCGCCCTGACCGGTATGATGGAGGTCGCAGGATTCCACCCGGTGCTTGGACCCGCCAGTGACCCGAATGCCCAACCGGCGCAGGTTGCGCACCTCACACCCCACGAGCTCGCATGCCGTGCCAATGGTTACCTCGATCCCGTTATCCAGACCGGCCTCAACCACGAATCCTTGCAGCGTGATGTAGGCTGCGCCCCGAAGCGCCACCACAGGTGCATCGAGCGTGGCCAGCGTGACCCGCGCTCCTGCCAGATCTCCCGGCGGCCAGAGATACAGACGACCTGCCGGACGGTCGATGACGAATTCACCGGGTTGGTCGAGTTCCTCCAGCACGTTCAACGCGCGGTAACGGCGGGGTGACGGATTCCCTTGCATGAGGCTATAGAGATGGGGTGCAGCAAGTCTAATGCGGTGCGAGGTGGGATCGATGGCAGCGACCCGGATCACCTCGTCGTACCAGTCGTAGCACCAGTAGCCCTGGAGCCACACGCCCTCCGCCGCCCGCCAGCGCGCCGGGCGGTCTCCGGAGTATTCGAAGCTCCCGGCAAGCCCGCGCTGGTCACCGTCGCGAGGACGCGAGCCGCTCTCTAAGGGTCTGTGCAAAAACAAGTCCCGATTATCAAAGCGTAAGGGTGACATATTGCACGAAACTGTGATCGGCGCAGTGGAAGCGGCGGATCGCCGAATGCCCAATATTCTAAGCCATTCACCACCGGAATCCAGCTGACCATGCCGAGAAATTATAATGTTAGAAAAACGCTTGAAGGGTTGCAAATAGGCGATATTCTGACATTATGAATACGATTCGTTATGCCCTGCAACCGCTCCAGGACCTGTTTCAGCGGCTCAAAGCCGTGACCATGCCCGAGATGAAAGCTGCTTTGGGGACCGAGGTCGATCAGACCGTCTTTCGTAAATTGACCCAACTATCCTACCGCAGCAGCTACTCCCATCGCGGCGGTTTCTATACCTTGGACTCCCTGGCCCGCTTTAACGAAGAGGGGCTCTGGAGCTGCCGCGGCGCGTGGTTCTCCCGGCAGGGGACCCTGCTGGCCACCGCCCAAAGTCTGGTCGCCGAGGCGTCGGCGGGCTACTTCGCCCACGAACTGGACGTGCGGTTGCACGTGTCCGTCAAAGATGCCCTGCGTCAATTGGTCCAGGAGGGGCGCCTGGATCGTCAACCGCTGGGGCCGCTCTATCTGTATACGGCGGCGGATCGGGTTCGACGGCAGGAACAGTGGGCGTGCCGCCAAGCTCAAGTTCAGGCCCGCGATCCGCAAGAAGAGCAAGTGCGGGCGGCCATCGCCTTGTTCTACAGCCTGCTGGACGAGCCGCAACGCCGCCTCTATGCCGGTCTGGAAAGTGTCAAGCGCGGTCACGGCGGAGATCGGCAGATGGCGCAGTGGTTGGGCTTGGATGTCGAGACGGTGGCGCGCGGCCGTCGGGAACTCTTGGCCGGTGAGGTCGAGCGGGAACGCATCCGGCGGGTCGGCGGGGGGCGCCCGCGGGCCGAAAAAAAACGCCGGACCTCTTGAAACGTTTGGGCGCGTTGCTCCAGGACGATACGGCGGGGGATCCGATGGGACGACGCCGACGCTGGACCGGCAAACGGCTCCGACGAATCTCGGCCGAACTGGCCCAACTGGACATTGTCGTCAGTCCGAACACCGTGCGGCGCCTGCTCGATGAGTTGGGGTATGCCCTGCATGCCAACACCAAGAGCCTGTCCCGCGGGTGTCCGGAGCGGGACGAGCAGTTCTGTTATATTGCTGAACAGTGACGATTATTTTTCACCAAGTGAAGAATAAATGTCATTGACCATATTGCCGAAGAAAAGAAGCAGTTCCTCCGGCGCGGCTTGCCGATGATCAGCGTCGACACCAAAAAGAAGGAACTGGTCGGTAATTTCAAGAACGCCGGTCGCGTCTGGAGTCGGACGGCTACTCCAGTCAAGGACCATGACTTTCGTTCCGAGGGCCAAGGCATGGCCAACCCTTTCGGCGTTTACGATCCGGTGCGTAATTGCGGTGGGTATTTGTCGGCACCTCGCACGACACGCCCCAGTTCGCCGCCGAGAACATCGCCCACTGGTGGAGACAATGCGGCCAGAAGCATTATCCGGAGGCCGATCACCTGTTCATTCTCGCGGACAGCGGCGGGAGCAACGGAGCCCGCGTGCGAATGTGGAAGTGGACCCTGCAAAAACAGGTCGCCGATCCGTTCGGATTGACTCTCACCGTCAGCCACTTGCCCACCGGGGCCTCCAAGTGGAATCCGATTGAGCACCGGCTCTTCAGTGAGATCAGCAAGCATTGGGCGGGGCAGCCGCTGGACAGCTATCAGACGATCATCGACTTGATCGGTTCAACGACCACCCAGACCGGGCTTCATGTTCGTAGCCAATTGATCCGAAAGCACTACCCCACCAAATGCAAAGTCTCCAACGCTGAATTTAAGACGATCCACCTCGACCCACACGCCATTCTACCCGCCTGGAATTACTCCATCTTTCCCGATAAAAATCGGAATTAATTTTTGCACGGGTGCTAAGGTGGCCCTGCCGGACGGAACGTGCGTGGCGAACGAGGAAGGGACTCCGCAAGGGGGATCGCTTTCGCCTTTGCTCTCGAACATTGTGTTGAATGAACTGGATTGGGAGTTGGAACGACGTGGGTTGCGGTTCGTCCGGTATGCCGATGATGCCAAAAGGCAATGGGGTCAAAACCATATTATTGATTCCGCTGAAAAACCCTGGCGTGGCATGATACTCGCCAAGGGGTGATGGTCATTTACTTTTTCTG
>JAKLHY010000041.1 GCA_022709905.1 Verrucomicrobiota bacterium
TAGAGGACCAGCCAGTCGGCGTATTCCTCGAAGAGAGGCAGCAAGGCCGAGCGCGAGGCTTCCACGGCGAGCACCACCTGCTGACCCGGGAACTGGTGATGGAGTTGCTGCAGGTGGCCATGGATGGCTTCGGGGGTGTTTTTAAGGACCGTGTGCCGACCAGACTTTTCGCCGGGCAAGCGCAGGTAGAGATCGTGTTTTTGGTCGGCCCAATCCCAGCCGAGGTAGGCGCCGATGGGGAGTTCGTTGACTTTGCGAGCGGGGTGCGTGTTCATATTCAGATGGATGAGGGGTGAGGCAAGCCGAGATTCACCTAGCGGACAAGCCGCTTGTCTCCGGTGCGCGAAATCCTTATAGTGATTCGTCGGGGGGTGCGGATAAGGCACTCCAAGCGAAAGCTTCTGAGAATTCGTTTTCGCACCGAAGCCGCCACCCGGGGGCGAGTGTCTTCGGGAAAACGTCGAGCGTTAGGGTTATATATTCGTTTCCCCGGGTGGGCGGCTTGCCCATGGAATCCATGAGCAAAATTATTGAAACCGGCGAGCACATTCATCATCGGACGCGGCGCGTCAGAGTTATTCACCGGCAGCTGCGGCGATTGAATTGCTACGCAATCCTCGCTGCCAGTGAATAACTCTGTAAAACCTATAAGGGTTTTCGCAGAAATGGCCCCCTGGCTTCGTTGCTCCTCAGTCAAAGATCCGCCAGGGATATTTTCTTTCGTCGCGCCTCGCCATGCGGCCATTTCAGCGAAAACAGCGCCCCTTGGAATTTTCAAACAGGCTCTTAGGCTTCATAAATGCTTGTTGGCCCCGAGACCGTCTGGTTAATTGTCCCCAGGCCTGATCTTCCATTGGCGTATTGAAAACACATGGGCACTGCCGAAAAAGAAAAGCAATCTGTCGCGCTCAGTTCGGTGCTGGCCGCCGTTTTCCTGACCGGCCTCAAACTGGCGGTTGGTGTGGCCAGCGGCAGTCTTGGCATCTTGGCGGAAGCGGCGCATTCCGGTTTGGATCTGGGAGCGGCCCTGATAACGTACTTCGCTGTTCGAATCTCGGGAAAACCCGCCGACCGGAATCACCTTTACGGACACGGCAAGGTGGAGAACCTGTCGGCCTTGTTCGAAACAATCCTGCTGCTTGTCACCTGCATCTGGATTATCCATGAAGCCTACGATCGGTTAATGGTCAAGCCGGTTAAAGTGGAGGCTTCGATCTGGGCCTTTGCGGTTATGGCAATTTCGATTGTGGTCGATATTTCGCGGTCCCGAATGCTTTACCGCGCCGCTCACAAACACAATAGCCAGGCGTTGGAGGCCGATGCGCTGCATTTCCGCACCGATATCTGGAGCTCGGCGGTCGTGATATTCGGCCTGTTCGGCGTGAAAATGGCCGAGTGGTTCCCCGCCTTGGATTTCTTTCAAAGAGCCGATGCGTTGGCCGCGCTGGGGGTTGCCATGATTGTCGTGCACGTGAGCGTCAAACTCGGCATGCGCACCATCGAGGGACTGTTGGACGTCGCCCCGGCCGGCATGGCGGAAAAAATCCGGTCCTTGGTCGAATCGATGAACGACGTTAAGGATTGTCACGCGGTGCGAGTCCGCCCGTCGGGCCCCCATCTTTTCATCGATGTTCACGTCTCCTTGGACGAAAAGATGCCGCTCAAGCAGGTTCATGAACTCATGGATCAAGTTGAAGAGATCGTGATGAAAGCCATCCCGAACGCGGATGTCACCGTGCATCCCGAGCCCTCCGACGATAGGCCACAAACGGGCGCTTCGACGGAAAACCAACGGGGATTGAACGAAACCAAGGCCCAGTCCGGCTCAACGCCCGGCACAGAGAGCCCATAAGAGAATGGCCGCGGCAGTGCCGTCCATGATCGGCTCGTTGGTCGAGTAATCCTGGAAATCGTTGTGATAGACCGCGCGGGAATCCTGGAACTCAGCCAGGGGATCGGGTTCGGTGATGCTGACGCCCTTGAGACTCCGGAAAATGCGCTCGTATACCGGGCCGTCCACCAGACCGCCTCGCACACTCCGGCCGGTCAATTTTGTGGTTTGCAGATGAACATCCGTGGGAAAGACGCTGCCCACCTCCGTCAGGAAGGTATAGCCCCAGGGATTGCGGCCCAGCAGCCAGTCGCGTTGCATCGTCGCAAACTCCCGGAATTGCCTGTCACCCGTCATGCGCTCGTAAAGGATGCATTGGGTGGCCAGCGCGACCGTCAAGTTGGCCGAGCACCAGATGAACGGCACGCCCGCGGCGTAGGGATTCCCCTGTCCTGCCTGCACGCAACGCTCGATTCCCTCGCGGGTGTAGCCCGCCAAGACTTTGCGATCTCGAGAGGCCAGAAGTTCGCCCAGGCGGAAGTGACCCAGATTACAGTAGGGATAAAACTGGTAGTGTTTGGTTTGGTCGCGCCCCATCCAGGACTCGCTGGCCGCCAACTGGGCGTAATGCCTGGCCTCCGCCAGGAATCGATGCTCACCGGTCGCTCGGAACAGTTCCACCGCACCCCATTCCATGTCATCCGCCCACGTGGTTTCCTCATAGCGATAGGGGGACCGGCAGGAGTTGCCCTGCTGAACTCCCTCCTGCGCGCGGCCCAGTTCGTAGACCTCACGCCCGGCCTGGAGACAGCGGGCAGCAAACGCGCGCTGGCCGGGATCGTTCCGCCAAATTTGCCAGGCCAGCGCCATCGCGGCGGCGTACCGCCCGGCCAGATTGGCCAGACCCGTGGAATCGCTTTGGTATTGTTGCAGACCCTGCGGGCTGCCATCCGCGCAATAAACCACCCGCGCCCCACCCTTTCCCCAACCATAATCGGCGGTCTCATTCTGGGGCAGCCGAAATCCGATGTGATCACGGTCGTCGGCGACCTGGTGGTAGAGCTGATCGGGCGCCGGATGCAGTTTCAAGAGCCACTCGAGACCCCATCGCGCCTCATCCAACAGATCGGGAATGCCATTCGGCAGCGGGTGTCCCCAGCCGTCCACACGGTCGGCGAACCGCCCAGGGCGCGCGCAGAGCTGGTAGGCCAGGAGCATCTGGGCCGTGGCATTGCCCGAGGTCAGCTGATATTTAAGCAGATCCCCGGCATCATGCCAGCCCCCTCGAACATCCAACGATGAACCGGGCGGCAACGGCCCGTAAGCGGTCCGGCCATCGAGTTGATGACAATGTGTTCCCAGCCAGGGATTGTATCCGCAACGCTGCTGGCGCATGAACTCGAGCCCGTCCTCCACCAATCCAAACCCAATTGCGTTCCCAATCTCAAAAGGCAATGATCGCATCCCACCCATCCGCAACACATATCGCCCCGGCTTTGTCAATGGCGTGAAATCCAACTGAACATGATGCGCAAATTGCCCCCAGCGCTGACCGGACAGCACCACGGGCTGGCCTTGAAACACCACCCGGTCCGTGCCCGCATCGAGGACACTGAATTTCTCGGGCAAATGGGTCTTGGCAAACGCAATCGCGGTCTTGCTGTCGCGGGGCGAATAACCTGCCTGGCTGGCTCGAATGAAAAGCTCGCGCGTTCGAGGATCAAGAAGTTCATCCACCCGAACGCATGCGTAGCCCTGCCGGAGGAGAAAGCCCAACAACTCGTCGAATCGAGCCGCGAACTTGTCGGCGCGATATGGCCCCGCTCCCAGGTGCAGCAGGAGCATGAATCCGTTCAAACCATCCGGCCCGGTTCGGGCCCGGCCCACGATGCTGTCGAAGATAACCTGCGAGCTGACAAAGTTCGCGTCGGTTTCCAGCGTGTAGTCTGCCGTCGACCGCGTCCCGGGAGTGTGATTGATCAGGGTCAAGCCCAGTTCGCGCGTCCAGCCGGCAATCTCCGAATTATAGTGCTCGTAAGGCGGCAGGAACAGGCCCGGCTTGGATCCGAGCCGCTTGAGCTTCTTCAGGCAAGCCTGCAGATCCGCGCGGAACTCGTCCCGCGTCACCCGCGTGCGATGCCCGCTGTCCCACGAGCAGTAGAGGAGGTGCTTGTCCGAGTGCGGCCCCAAGTAGTGTCCTCCCCTAACGATGCGCCGCACCAGCGGCTTAAACTGTGGATTGGCCAGGAAATCGCCGGTGAGAAAAAATGAAGCCCGAATCCCTCGCCGCTCGAGGGCAACGAGAATGGCTTCGCCGCCTTCGGCATGTTCATGACCGGTGAATACCAGCGCAAGACGCCGGCTGCCCATGGGTCCGCGCACCACCGCACCCTCGTCAAACACGCAACCGGGAGGGAATGCGGACGGATCCAGCACCGGGGCGGCGATCGAGAGTTCACCGGCGACGACGGAGCCCGCAAACATCAGGCCCGCTAGAATTCTGAAGACCTGATCGAACAGTGCCTGAATCCGATTTTGCCAGTCACAACGCTTTTCTCTTGGACACCTGGGAGCACGCATGGATCGCAAGCGAGGTTGAGCCTATGGGTTCCTTGGCGCAAGCGTTCGTTTTGTGCATTTTTGTGACTATGCACCTGTCTTCTATCCTGCGGGCTCCTCTAGAACCACGGCATAGCCCGCTGCGAGGCTATTCCTTCCACACGCCTCGCCGCAAGGCGCGCGTATGGAATCTTGCAGCTTGCCTCTCAAGGATCCGGCGCCAGGACGACGCGAAATCCGTAATTGTGCTCCCTGTGGTCAGGCAGATCGCCTGCTCGGCGCGCTGACCGGAAATCCCAATCGCTGTTAGTATAACCGCCCCCCCGAACCACACGACTCGAGCCCGAATTCGGCCCCCTGGGATCCGTCACAATTCCACCCGGAAGGGAATCCGCATACCAGTCCAAACACCATTCCCAAATATTCCCATGCATGTCACACAATCCCCAGGCATTCGGCCGCTTCTGGCCCACCGCATGGATCCGGCCCGCACTATTCGCGCTAATCCACGCATACTCGCCCAACTCATCGTAGTCAGGATCATCCCCATAGCTGAACCGCGTCGTTGTTCCGGCCCGACAGGCATATTCCCACTCCGCCTCAGTCGGCAAACGATACTTATAGCCTGCGGGCAAACGTCCGATGGCCTTTTCAAACGCGGTCAACACCCCACAGAACGCCACCGCATCATCCCAACTCACCCTCTGAACGGGCAAATACGGCCCCACGTCCACCGAGCGATTGGTGCCCATCAAGGTCTCATACTCGATTTGGGTCATCTCGTATTTCTGCATGAAGAAACCCTTGGTGATGCTCACGCTAGTTTGTGGTCCTTCATTCGACCACCACTCCCGTTCGGTCTCCGGGCTGCCCATCTTGAATGTCCCAGGGGGAATCCAAACCAGACGCTGGGGAAACGGATTGATCTGGTCCGGCGTTAACGCCACCGCACGATAGAACTGCTGTCCGGTCCCGACGACCGCGTCGTCGTACAAAACATAGGGCGTGTCCGATAGGTAGAGGTTCGTCACCGCGATCCAATTGGTGACGGCCCCGACGACATTGGCCCGCTGAATTTGGTAGCTTCCCGATGAACCGGTCAAGGTGAGCCTGGGCGTCAGCTCGATATTCAGTTCGCTCGCGCCGAATGCGCAGGGGATCAGGACAGACAGAAGGCCAATCGATAGAATGCTGGATCCTCTCATAGCACCATCCTACAGAAAGGAGCCGGCGGATCAATATTTTCCCCGAACCGCAGATAACAAAATTCAACGGCGAATCGGCGCTAATAAACGCCATTATTTCTTTCCATAAACCACTCGTTTCGGAGGGCCGAGTTACACGAGGCCCTGGAGTCCAGCGGCACCGTCGCTGCGGGATAAATCCCGCGCTCCAGCCTGTCGAGTGACTCTCGCTTCGGAGCCGGGAACGATCGGCGCGCGGAATTCATTCCGCAGAGCGATTCCGCCAGCAGGAGACCTTCGATATTGTTCGTGTCCACTGGCGTTTTTTCGTGGTTTGATTTTTCGATGGTGATTTCCTTGCCTTTGACTTGGACCTCGGATCGCTTTTCCGGCAGCAAATAGAGCGCCCCGAGGAGAACAGCCGCACCGATGATCGTAATCGCGACTCCCTGGCTGAGCCGCTTCATCGAGAGCTTTCGATGCTCTGAGCATGCATTAATCGCAAGCGAGGTTGAGCCTATGGGTCCCTTGGCGCAAGCGTTCGTTTTGCGCATTTTTTTGGCTATCCGCCTGTCTTCTATCCTGCGGGCTCCTCTAGAACCGCGCCATAGCCCGCTGCCGGGCTATTCCTTCCACACGCCTCGCCGCAAGGTGCGCGCATGGAATCTTGCAGCTTGCCTCTCAAGGATCCGGCGCCAGGACGACGCGAAATCCGCATTCGTCATCCCTGCGGTCAGGCGGGCCGCCTGCTCGGCGCGCTGACCGGCAATCCTGCCCGTTGCCATTCCAACCGCCACCCCGATACACGCGCTTCGAGCCCGAATTCGGCCCCCTGGGATCCGTCACGGTTCCACCCGGAAGGGATTCCGCATACCAATCCAAACACCATTCCACACTATTCCCATGCATGTCATGCAATCCCCAGGCATTCGGCCGCTTCTGGCCCACCGCACGAATCCGGTCCACACTATTCTCGAAAAACCACGCATACTCGCCCAACTCATCGTAGTCAGGATCATCCCCATAGCTGAACCGCGTCGTTGTTCCGGCCCGACAGGCATATTCCCACTCCGCCTCAGTCGGCAAACGATACTTATAGCCTGCGGGCAAACGTCCGATGGCCTTTTCAAACGCGGTCAACACCCCACAGAACGCCACCGCATCATCCCAACTCACCCTCAGAGCGGGCAAATACGGCCCCACGAGCACCGATCGATTGGTGCCCATCAAGGTCTCATACTCGATTTGGGTCATCTCGTATTTCTGCATAAAGAAACCCTTGGTGATGATCACGCCAGTTCGTGGTCCTTCATTCGACCACCGGTCCTGTTCGGTCTCCGGGCTGCCCATCTTGAAGGTTCCAGGGGGAATCCAAATCAGTCGCTGGGGAAACGGATTGATCTGGTCCGGCGTTAAGGCCACCGCACGATAGAACTGGTTTCCGGTCCCGACGACCGCGTCGTCGTACAAAACATAGGGCGTGTCCGATAAGTAGATGTTGGTCACCACGGTCCAATTGGTGATGGCCCCGACGACATTGGCCCGCTGAATTTGGTAGCTTCCCGATGAACCGGTCAAGGTGAGCCTGGGCGTCATTGCGATGCTCAGTTCGCTGGCGCCGAATGCGCAGGGAATCAGGACGGACAGAAAGCCGATCGACAGAATGCTGAATCCTCTCATAGCACCATCATACCGGACACATCGAGCGGATCAAGCGTTTCAGCCGTATCTTCTGTCGCCGAAACAACTAGCTGCATTGCATCCCACTGCGATCAATATCCAAATATTTTATGGTCTTAGAGGCTTTTTTCAGGCCTTTTTTTTGCTTGCACGAACTGCATCCGTCAGAACGTAGACCTCGCCGCCAATTGTCTCGTTATGTCAAAAAAGGGGCTCAAGAAAGCGCCCGCACGCCTTCAAAACAGATTCCAATATTTCCGATCTGACTCCCACTCAGAAATGTGCGCTGGCGACAGTCGATCATATTATAAACGATCTATACGTCACCAGGTTTCTTTGTGAGCTTCATGATCATTGTTCCATCTTTGCCGAATGATTTCTGCAGCTTCCGTCCATTTCGCCTGTTTTGCATACTCAACGTGGCCGTCACAAAATGCCGCGTTTGCGCCACCACGGTGGACGCTCCCAATTCCATCGAGAAGTCGAAAGCCGCCGACACGATATGGACAAATATGCTCCAAAGAGTCAGTGACAGCGTCCGCAATGGCAATCATTTCACTAGGATGTTGAATTGTAGAGGCCTTGACTCGCATTGTTATCCCTTGAGCTTCCACTGGACCCAAACCGAGTGGAGTCATCACAGGTGGTCTTTGAAGTGTGCCTAATGCATTGTATCCATAACCGTACGGGTAAATAGTGATGGGTGGGATTGAGAATGAAGTGCCACTTTTTGTCTGATCCGGAATCAGATCAAGCCCCCCAATCAGGGTCTTAGCTTTGCCTTTCGACGGACAATGGAAGACCGTCCTGCGAGATGTCATTCGTAATCCCTCTGGGGCTCCGTCCCGATTTCTTGAAACAATGTCTGGTTGAACCAAGACAGCAAGACGCACCAATCCTCTTCCAGATGTCGTACCCGGAGGTTCTAAAAATGTTCCATTGAACACAGCCACTCCTCCTGGGTATTGTTCATGCTCGTCAATATAGATGTTCAAGGCTAATCCTAATTGCCGTAGATTGTTTTTGCAGGCCGCCGATTGAGCTTGGTTCTTTGCCTGAATCATAGTTGGCAGCAAAAGGCTGGATAATACTCCAATAACTGCTATAACAACCAACAACTCAACGAGAGTGAAACCTGACATCAACTGACGAGCCTTACTTAATAATGTATGTGCTTGAAATAACATATACTGCCTGCTTTTATATAAACATATTCAAGGATCCGGCGCCAGGACGACGCGAAATCCGTAATTGTGCTCCCTGTGGTCAGGCAGATCGCCTGCTCGGCGCGCTGACCGGAAATCCCAATCGCTGTTAGTATAACCGCCCCCCCGAACCACACGACTCGAGCCCGAATTCGGCCCCCTGGGATCCGTCACAATTCCACCCGGAAGGGAATCCGCATACCAGTCCAAACACCATTCCCAAATATTCCCATGCATGTCATACAATCCCCAGGCATTCGGCCGCTTCTGGCCCACCGCATGGATCCGGCCCGCACTATTCGCGCTAATCCACGCATACTCGCCCAACTCATCGTAGTCAGGATCATCCCCATAGCTGAACCGCGTCGTTGTTCCGGCCCGACAGGCATATTCCCACTCCGCCTCAGTCGGCAAACGATACTTATAGCCTGCGGGCAAACGTCCGATGGCCTCTTCAAACGCGGTCAACAGCCCACAGAACGCCACCGCATCATCCCAACTCACCCTCTGAACGGGCAAATACGGCCCCACGTCCACCGAGCGATTGGTGGCCATCAAGGTCTCATACTCGATTTGGGTCATCTCGTATTTCTGCAGGAAGAAACCCTTGGTGATGCTCACGCCAGTTTGTGGTCCTTCATTCGACCACCACTCCCGTTCGGTCTCCGGGCTGCCCATCTTGAATGTCCCAGGGGGAATCCAAACCAGACGCTGGGGAAACGGATTGATCTGGTCCGGCGTCAGTTCCACCGCACGATAGAACTGCTGCCTGGTTCCAATGGCGTTATCATCGTAGAGAACATAGGGCGTGTCCGATAAGTAGATGTTGGTCACCACGGTCCAATTGGTGATGGCCCCGACGACATTCGCCCGCTGAATTTGGTAGCTCCCCGATGAACCGGTCAAGGTGAGCCTGGGCGTCATTTCGATGTTTAGTTCGCTCGTGCCGAATGCGCAGGGAATCAGGACAGACAGAAAGCCGATCAACAGAATGCTGAAACCTCTCATAGCTCCATCATACAAAAAGGATCCGGCGGATCAATATTTTACCCGAACCGCACGTTTCGGAGGGCTGAGTTACACGAGACCCTGGAATCCAAAAACATTACCTCCTCAAAAGACGGTAAAACTGACTGGATTCGGTCATATCAGGTTGTCGAAGAACTTGAATGGGATTGGGGAATGTGACTGCCTGCTTGGGCAACCATGAGTCTAATGCGGGCAGACGAGGCACCAACAACAGGAGACAGGAAATCACGGGGGCGCCTTGAGCCTGGAATTCCAGTCGGTTTGCCCAGGGATTGCCCTCCTGGGCGCTCTTGACCCGATTCAGTCTGGAGGTGACGCGACCGGTGTCTCAGTGTATGTTATGTCAATAATGCTCAAATCGGATCTCCACCTGGAATTGCCCGTCTTAGGCCGGAGGAGTGAGTTTTTTTGGCCAAGGTCGAATCCCCGGGCGTTTACGCTCATCGAACTGCTGATAGTAATCGCGATCATAGGGATTCTAGCCGGGCTTCTATTGCCATTATTGGCGCGATCTAAAGAGCTGGCCCGGCGGATGCATTGCACTAACAACCTCCGACAGATCGGCATGGGCATCGCGATGTACCGGGACGATGATAGCCGCGATCGCGCCCCGCTTTACCTGGTCAATCCCACCAACAAAACTTACGGATTCCCGGGTGGCAATCGGCCTTACCTTGAGAAAAGCTACGTTGAAAACACGAATTCCTTCGTCTGTCTCTCGGACCGGACACGCGGGCGGATTCCGATTGATCTCGGCTGGGAGTATTTCGGCGATTTCACGACCAGTTACGCCTACCACTTGGGGCCCTGGCAACAAACAACCGCCGAAGGCAAACAGTGGCTCTCAGACCAGCTCACGCGCTGGGGCAGCCGATTCATTGTTGTCGCGTGCCCATGGCACCGCCATCTCTTCAGCGGTTGGACCGTCAGCCAGTTTAATCCGGCAGCCAGCTTTTCCAGGAAGACGAATATCAAGGACCTTTGCCTCCGATACGATGGAGCGGTGAATAGCTTCATCTGGCCTGGCAACAATTGGGACGAAGAACCCTACCGCAGCATGCCGTAGTTTGCTCTCCCGGTTCTCCCAGAGCCCTTCCCCGATCGGCCAAAGAGATCAACAGCTTGCGCCTTATTCGGGCATGGCCTTCATAGGCAGCTCGAACTTCTCGGTCGCCTGGGCGCGGAAAGCGGCTTCGGTCGCTTGCCATATTTGCACCATCGTTGTGACGCGCTCGGGGTATTTCCCGGCTAAATCCACCTGCTCGCAACGATCTTTTTTGAGGTCATAGAGCGCGTAATCGTTTGTATTCGGCCTTTTCGAAACGAGTTTCCAATTTCCCATGAGCAGCGCACGATTGTTCTCGTGATGGAAAAAAAGAAAATCCCGCGGCACTGGGGCGTCCTTTGACAAAGCCGGCGCAAGACTGCGCCCTGGAAACGGGGGAGGCTGAGCGCCGTTCCATGCCGGTCGCGATTGGATTCCGACCAGATCAAGAACGGTCGGAACAATATCGATGACATGTCCTGCCGCATGTCTTAGTTCGCCCTTGGCCTTGATTCCCGCAGGCCAATGCACAATCAAGGGAGTGGAAATTCCACCCTCGTGCGCCCAGGATTTGTGCAGGCGGAACGGTGTGTTGGCGGCGCTGGACCAACCGGGTCCAAGACAGAGATAGCTCGCGCCCGAACCCGGCTCCGCCGAGGGATCGTGTTTGTCACCGCGATTCAGGAACTCGGCGCTGGCTCCATTGTCGGACGCAAACATGACGAGGGTGTTTTTCAGCGCGCCCATGGCCTTGAGCTGTCCCAACACCCGGCCAATCTCGCGATCCATCCGATCAATCATGGCGGCGTGAATCGCCATTTTTTTGGCCTGAAATTGTTTCTGTTCCTGTGTCAATCGATCCCAAGGGACAGCGCGCGCAACCTCGTTGCTGGTGATCTCCCGATGCAATCGTTCTTCGGAGAGGTTCCAATAAGGCACTCCGGCTGGCTCGCGCTCGCTCAAGTCGCAGTTCACAAGCCCCATTCTCAGTTGGCGTTTGTGGCGCTGTTCGCGAATCACATCCCAGCCCGAAAGGTATTTCTTGTCATACCGCGCAATGTCCTCGGGCAGGGCGTGCAGAGGGAAATGCGGCACGGTAAAGGCCAAATATCCGAAGAAAGGCTGACCGGGAAACTTCGCGGCGTGTTCCTGGAGACAGCGGATCATGAAATCCGCAATAGCCACAGTGGTGTAATAGTGGCCGCCTGGGGGGACAGCCGGCTGCCGAACGTCATCCAGCCATGTGTTGTTCGGGTAAAAGTTCCGGTCATGATCCTCGAGCCGGTAGGAGCGGTCGAAACCACCATCGGCCAGAATTCGAGGTGCGCCGTTCACATGCCACTTGCCGCTGTGATAAGAGCGATAACCGAGCGATTTCAGATAAGTCGGCAACAGGCGGGCCCAGCCGGGCAGGCGTCCCTGCGGCGGGTCCATCCGGATCTGTTGCGGATAGTAGCCGGTGAGCAAAGCGGCGCGGGTCGGCCAACAGCGCGCCGTATTATAGAACTGCGTGAATCGCACCCCGTTAGCCGCGAGTCGATCCAGGTTTGGGGTGGCAATCTCGCCCCCGTAACAACCCGCGTCCGAAAAACCCATGTCGTCCGCCAAAATGAACAGGATATTGGGGCGATCCTGAATGGGCGAGGCCCCATAATTAGACGCCCGGATTTGGACAGGCACAAGCCAGATCGGGATCAACATCAACCGGACAACGGCGCCGACAACATCCAGGATATTCCAGGACCTGGCGTTCTTGCCCGGAACGCCAGTGGTCAAATTCCTCATCATCATGTTCAGAAATCATGTAGTTCGCCTCAAACCGCGGGGCGGTTTGATCTAGCGAGAACGGTCCTCAGACCTGCGCCGGGGCCGAGAGCCTGTCTGAAAATCCGTTTGACAGGTCTGAGGATCA
This sequence comes from Verrucomicrobiota bacterium, assembly GCA_022709905.1. Classification (GTDB taxonomy): domain Bacteria; phylum Verrucomicrobiota; class Verrucomicrobiia; order Limisphaerales; family UBA1319; genus JAKLHY01. The sequence continues at coordinate 12,446 of JAKLHY010000041.1, forward strand.
TTCTCGCTCAGGGTTCATACGGCACCGTTCCCTCTTGATCCACCGCGTAACCCCAGTTCCGGATGTATGCCTGCGAGGGCAGGAACTGGTCATGCGCTTCGGTGAGTTTGCGATGGAGTATAACCTCCAATCGTCTTTGGAGCCTCGCAGCCTCCGGACGGCCTGCCAGGTTATCCATTTGATCGGGATCCTTCCGGTTATCAAACAACAGCCAGGGACCCTGGAGATCGCGAACGTAAGTGTAGCGCAACGTTCGAATGCCGCGATACTCCCGTCCACCCGCCTTCCGAGTCCACTGGCCAAACGGAGCAACGCAACTGATCAATGCGGCGCCGTCCGAAGGATTCTTCCCGCGGCGCACATAACCGCTATAATCCACGCCTTCGACGGGATTTGGGATGGGAACACCACAGAATCCCAGGATGGTCGGCATGATGTCTTCCAGGGTGATCATCGCGTCGAGGCCGCGTCCGCGGGTCCCGAGCCCAGCCGGCCAGCGAATGAGTAAGGGAACTCGGATGCTTTCGTCATAGGGCTGTTGCTTGTTGCGTCCGCCATGGGATCCCAGCATGTCTCCGTGATCCGAGGTAAAGAGGATGAGCGTATTTTGTTCGAGACCTGTCTCCCGAAGCGTTAGCATGAGGGTTTCGATGCAGTCATCCAAGGCCGAACAATGCGCGTAATAGCCAGCCAACATTTGTCTAGCCGCGTCACGCATGACCTCCGGCACATTGGAGGGAAGCTTGATGTTTGCCGGGGTATAGAGCGCGCGATACCGCCCTGGGGCGGTCGTATAAGGATCATGGGGCGGTCCCCAGGCAAGGAACAGAAAAAATGGTTTCTGAGATCCGGAATGGGCGCGAAGATACTCGGCCGCGTCTTTGGTTTGAGCGATGGCGTCATAGCCGTCCCAGGTCAGCATATTCGTTTCATCTGCGTAATAATGGGAGCGATGATAATCGTGCGTGCACTCGAGCGCTTTCCAGTAGTCGAATCCCTGCCGGCGTTGCCGGGGAATAAAGCGTGATCGTCCTTCGCCGTTGAGATGCCACTTGCCAATGTAAGCGGTGTCGTATCCGGCCGCTCGAAGGACTTTGGAAATCGTGACTGCATCGGAATTCAAGGGCACGTCATTCATAAACACGCCCGTGGTGAGAGGACGCTGACCGGTCATCAGCGATGCCCGGGCCGGGCAACAGACGGGCATGCCCGAGATGGCATTGACGAAACGAACGCTCTGGCTCGCCAAGCGATCAAGGTGTGGCGTTTTGACATTTGGATCGCCGGCGAACCCAAAGGCTTGCGCCCGCCATTGGTCGGCCAGGACAACAAGGACGTTGGGAGCAGACTTCGGCTGCTGGCCCGCCCAAATTTTGCCGGCCCCCAACAGCACCGCCAAACCGACAATTGCAGGAATAGGATTCATCATCGGCTTGATTCGGGGTTAAGGGGCGATTTCCAGATGACTCACCGGATACCAGCCCTCAGTATCTCGACCAGCAATAGCGAGGCGGACCGAGGGTCTTTTGTGAACCAACTCCACGACGCCGATCGCCAACGTGTAGCGGCCCGATGGAACCGATGCCGGCAGTCGCAGCATGGATTCAGTTTGCTGTCTGCCAGGCAGCCAACCGCGAATGGAATGGTCAATTGCAGAAACAATCGGGCTGGCCTTCGGGTCTTTTTCAGGCCTGAGTTGCACTGCAACACGATAATCCCGATACGGCGGCGCGACACCCACGTTTTCCCAGTCAATATTCACCGCCACCTCATCATTGGGACGAGCAGTCGCCGGATGGTCGACATTGCGAATGACCAATCGGTAGCCCAGGCGTCGCAGAAACCGCTCGACTTCACCGCGGGCGCCTTCGGGCAAGGGAGCGGACTTGTTGTTCATGTAACTGGAATGGCATCTTAAGGCGTAATCGAAGATGAACGGAATGTCCCAGCTGGCCTCCTTCCACTTGCGCATGTCCCAGCAGCTTTCGAAGGCCACCGGAGCGGTTTTCCAGGCGTCCAAGGCTCCGGTGTTCGTGAGCTGCTGTAAGTAGAAGTTGACCATGTGATTCCAAGTCTTGGAAAATCCACCCATGTCACCCAGACAATCGGCGCGCCATCCATAGGGCTCATGCGAAGCGCGACTCATGCCTTCCTCGCTGCCGATTAGGATGACCTTGCTGGTTTGAGAAAAGGCTTTGCACCATGCGTCGATAATCGCCATGCGCGATTCAAGAGGTGGCAACAGGACCGGTTTTTCAGTATCAACCTGCGTCGTGCCGCTCATGTGCCATTCCCCCCAGAGGCCCACCGAGCCGATATCCAGCAAATCCATGTCCGGATGGCCGTCGTAGTGTTCGCCCAATTGTCGGATCAGGCGGAAATGCGCCTGTTCAAAGCGCTTGTCGGTAAAGTTCGGCACCCAATGTTTGCGCCCGCCATAGGTGAACTCCACGCCAAGACATCCCTGGTCCTTGAGCCAAACTGGGACGTCCATGTATTCACCCGAACCGGTGCACATGATCCGAAACGCGAGCTTCTGGCCAGCCCGACGGGCATGAGCCAGGAGGTCATCGAACTTCGGAAAATCGATCTGTCCCGCCTGCGATTCGACTTCGCGCCAGTAAAACCGGAAATAAGCGCTGGCACTGGGCAATCCCTCCAGATTTTTGTCTTGGTCAGCAAACCGCCCGAAGGTCTGCCAGCCCATGCCCGGATTGGCAAACAACGCATCGCTCTCGCGAGGTTCGACACGCACCCGCGGCGCCTCAATTTGAGCCGCCGGAAGGGCTGATTCGCTCGGCAGGAACCCAATCACGGCCATGACAATGAGCGTGAAGTTATTCATCGCAGTTGTTTTCATAAACCACAGCGGGGCCGAAGACTCATGGCCTTCCGTGCTATCATCCCCTGATCCATGCCGATACGATACGCTGGCACCGCCGGGAGACAAGACCGGAAACAAGCCTGGAAAGATCGCGGCCGATCGCTGGTGGCTTGGCGAATGACCATCGACATTTCCTCAGCGTGACAGGATCAGATTCGGGAGTTGAGCCCTATTTTGTTTGCACGGGCCTCCAGATGACGTAGAAAGTGATCAAAGTAACACCCGATTTTATGAATCCCGATCTCATGCGTCCGCGCGCCATCATGTCTGCTGTGCCCAGAGTCCTTTCCTGCGTTTGCGTGCTGCTCGTGACCACTGACCTTTCGTTCGCGGAAGATCAACCTCTGCGTGCCGGCGCCTCTCGCATCGAGATCACTCCCGCCCAGCCGGTGACGCTGGCGGGTTACGCGAGCCGCAAGGAATTGTCGCAGGGCGTTCACGATCCGCTCTCGGCGCGCGCGGTGGCGTTCAGCCAGGGCGGCAACCGGCTGGTCCTGGTCTCGATCGATAATCTCGGCTTCTACAATGGAACCGCGGAACCCCTGCGCGAAGAGATCCTCAACGCCTGTCGGCTTCAGCCGTCCGAGTTGTTCCTGTGCGCCATCCACACGCACAGCGCACCCACGCTGACACTGAACCCCGAGAAAGGTCATTCGAACAATGTGCAGTATACGAAATGGCTGCAAGCAAAGCTGGTTGAAGCTGTGCGGTCGGCGCTCGATCGGTTGGAGCCCGCCGAAATAGGCGTCGGCAGCGGGTCCTCTCCCGTGGGATCGAACCGACGCGAAGTGGTCCAGGACAACACGGGCCAGACAAGAATCGCGCTGGGCCGCAATCCATCCCTGCTGACGGACCGCGAGGTGCAGGTGCTGAAAATCAACGGCGCCAATCGCGGCGAACTGAGAGGGGCGCTCTTCGCCTACTCCACGCACAGCACGTCGCTCGGGCCAGGCAACTCTCTCATCAGCGGGGACGTTCACGGGCTCGCCGAGCAATTTCTCGAGAGATATCTTGGCGCCTCGGTGGTGGCTCCGGGATTTGCCGGGGCGTCCGGCGACATCGATCCTTGGTACCGCGTTTTGCCCGGCTTCAAGACCACCCATGGCTGGATTCCCGAGCCGGTGTTAATGGGCACCCTGCTCGGACAAGAAGTGGCCCATGTGCTGGGTCGAATCCAAAAGCCGGTCACGAACGGCCCGATTAGGACGGCCATCCAGACTCTTCAGCTGCCAAGAAAGAAGGCTCCCGAAACAACCGACGCGGCCGCAGAGACCGCCCCTTTCGTCATGACGGTTGCGCGCGTGGGCGATGTGGCCTTCGTCGGTTTGGGAGGTGAAGTGTTCAATGAAATCGGCAAGGCCATCAAGACCGCGTCGCCTTTCCCTCATACGTTTATCTTCACCCACTGCAACGGCGCGGCGGGCTACGTGCCGACGAGTTCCAGTTATCCCGAGGGCGGTTACGAAGTGCAGACCAGCCCCTTCGCCCCGGGAGCGGACAGCCGGTTGGTGGACGAAGCCAGGCGGATGCTGGCGGCGCTCCAATCGGCAAAGGAATCGAGCCCTTGAGTTCATGGAAATTCACTTGAGCGGATGCGGCGATTTGAATAGCCTCCCGCCGCATGATAAAACCAATTTCCACCGTCTTCCCCTCGACGCTGGCCGGCGTCGCAACGATGGCGATGCTGTTCATGATACATCCGTCGTCCGCCACTTCCCGCACAGCCGAGGACTCATTCCACTTTCGAAATTTGAGCAGCGAACCGCTGGGCGATTCGGCGCGCCAAGATCTCTATCCGCAACTGGCCGTCGCTGGGGACGCGGTCCATCTTGCCTGGCTCTCGATCACGCCAGACTTTGCCTCCCAGCAATTGCGGTATCGCCGCTCGACAGACGGAGGACGCAGTTTCGAGCCGGCGCGGACGCTGCTCTCCGGCAGCGGATCGGAATTCCTTTATACCGGACTTAACATCCACGACACCGAGACCGGCCAAACGCCGGCTTACCTCGCGGCGGACGGCGAGCAGGTGCATATCGCATTGCTCACGACGGCAACGGGACAAACCCCGCGCATTGTTTACCTTCGTTCGACCGACGGGGGTAACACTTTTTCCGAGCCCCGGATTTTGGGCATCGTGAGGACGGATCCGCCAAACCCCATACCGGGGACCAGTTATACAGCCGCTCTCCGCCCCCCAATGGTTGCCGCGTCGGGCGGCCGAGTGGTGATTGCCTTTGGCGCCACCGAAGCGCGAGCCATCGATACGGGCGTCTTCGGTTGGACCTACGGTTTTTATGCGGATTTGACCATTCTCTATTCGACCGACAACGGCGCCTCCTTCAAGGATTCACTCCTTCATGGCGATCCACCCACAACCCGCGGGGCGGCGCTGGCCCAGCTGGCGATCACAGGCAATCAAGTCACGCTGGCGGCGAGGGATAACGTCTTTGCTGGCTTCGGGGTTGCCATGACCTCGATCCACGCCGGGACTTCCTCCGATGGCGGCGCGAATTTCGAATTCCGGCAACTCACCGAGGTCTCCGAGTCCAACTTCGCCGATACGGTGCGCATGACAAAAAATGGGGCCAACGCCCTCGTTTTCTTTGCCACTGAAGATGACAGCGATCCGCCCCTCGGCACGCTGTTTTATTGCCGCTCGATTGACAATGGCAGCACATGGACCGCACCGCAGCGTCTGACGGAAGCCCCCGCCCAGATCGCCAACAACTCGAGCTTCGCAGTCGCCCAAAATGGCGATGAAATCCTGGTCGCCACCTCGGACATCTCCACAAGCATGGCGGGGCGATTGATCACCTGTCGCTCGGCCGACGGGGGCGCGTCCTTCTCGCCGTGGTCCACACTCGCGGACGTTATCGATCCCTCCACAACCCAATTGACCCCTGTTTCCTGGCCCCGGTTCGCGGTCCAATCCGGCGCGCCTGCCCAGGCCCGTGTTGATTTGCTTTGGAGCGGCAACTTCCTTGTCACCAGCTCCGACTCAGGGACCTCATATTCCCCCCCGTTAATGATCCGTCCGCCAAACAACGTCCTACCCCAGCCTTCCGACACCGCGGCCTTTTTGATTGCGACCGCCGATGGCACGCTCCATGTGACCACGTCCTCGGCATCCCAAACCGATCCGAACGAGAGCGATGTCTTCTACCGCAGACTATCGGGCGCGCCCGATCCCGTGGCGCAAAACCAAGCCCTGACTCTGGGAGCGAACCTGCCGCCCAAGGGTGACGTATCCGCTCCTCGACACCGGGACTCGCTGCAAATCGCCGCAGCGCCAAATTTGGCTACCGGCCATGCGTTCACAATCGAGTTTTGGGCTCGCTTTCGTGGCGAACTCACCGGCTGCGCGCCCTTCTCCAGCGCATCGGGCGATCTGGCCATGGGCGTCGTTGATCTGGCTGGAGCCGGCCAACGATTCCAGTTCACGCTAACCACCGACACCGGAACCTTCGACGCCACTGGGAATGCCATCGAAGCCCTTCCCAACACCTGGTATCATATCGCCCTGCGTTACGACGCTTCAAAAGCGTCGAAACAAATGTCACTGCTCATCAACGGTCGTCTGGAGGCTGAAGTGGACGCATCCGGTTCCCGGGCGCGCCAGGTTGCCCCTCTGGTCTTTGGCAACTACTGGCAAGGCGCTGCGGTGGATTTCCATGGAGACATCGACGAGATCCGATTCTGGGACTCAGCCTTGCCTGACGAAACAATCCACAGCCGTCAGTTCACGATCCTGACAGGTCATGAGCCGGGATTGGCTGGATGGTTCCCGCTCGACGGCCATACTCGCGACCAAAGCGGCCTCTTGCCTGACGGCATGCTTGTCTGCCGGGAAATGTTTGGACCCGGTGCGTTCGGATCGTCCCCTGCCAAAATCACAATTTTCCGGCACGAACAAGCCCTGGAACTCTCATGGCTGTCGGCAACAGGTTCGGTTTATCAACTGCAAATGACCGATCATCTCAACTCAGACAATTGGATCCAGGAAGGCACCCCCATTCCTGGCAATGGAGAGGTCGTCCAAGTGACCATCCCGCTGAGCAGGAAAGGCAGCAAATTCCTTCGCCTCACGACTTACCAGGCGATGCCATAATCCTCTCCATGATGACTGGCGCCGCCCCAAAAGGTCTGGTGGGTCTGGTCGAAATAAATAGCGGTAATGGGACCGGAGGTTTTTTCGGCTGAATCCGACACATACCCCCGGCGGCGCAATTCGTTGCGCACCCAGGAGGGCACTTCGCGGTTCAGGGTAATCCGGCCGGGTTCTGCCCGGTGCTCGCCAAAAGAACTGCGCATCTGGTAGCTGGTGAAATTGGCGGCCTCGCAGGCCTCCTGGACGGTCATGCCGAATTCGACGATGTTCAGGAAAAATTGCAGGAGATTCTGATCCTGTGTATCGCCGCCCTGCACGGAAAAGCAGAGAAACGGCCGGTTGTTGGTCAACGCGAGGGTCGGTGTGAGGGTCACTCGTGGGCGCTTGCCTGGGGCGACGACATTGTAGGGATTCTCGGCGGGATCAAGCACAAAGCTCTGCATTCGTTGGCTCATGCCAATACCCGTCCGTCCTGCCACGCACGCGGGCATCCATCCGCCGCTCGGGGTCACGGACACGGCCCATCCTCGATCGTCGGCAGCCTGAATGGATGTCGTTCCGGCCCGGAAGGTGGCGTCGAATTCGGCGCGGTCGGCGTTCGCGGATATCCTATTGGTTCTCAGGTTTGACCAATTCGTGAGATAACGAAGGAATGGATGAGTTTCGCCCTGGAATGGATAGGGATCACCCGGACGAACATCGGGATTGTTTTTGTCATTCAGGAGCTTGAGCCGCTCGCGGGCATAGGATTTGGAGAGCAAACCGGCAATTGGCTCGGCCGGTGGCACATCAGGATCGCCATAGTAAAAGTCACGATCCGCATACGCAAGATTCATGGCCTGATAAACCGTGTGGATATAACGGGCGCTGTTGTAGCCCATCGACTGAAGATCGAGCGGTTCGAGCAAATTCAACACCTGAAGAAAGACCGGTCCCTGGGTCCAGCAGGTGAGTTTGTAGACGTCAATTCCCTTGTACGTCGTCCGGACCGGGGCTTCGATTTTGGCCCGCCAATTTGCCAGATCCTCCAGGGTGAACAATCCCCCCTGCTCGAGCGAGCCCCGCACAAACTCCTCGGCAATGTCACCCCTGTAGAACCGATCGCAGGCGGCGTAAATGGCTTGTCGCCGATCGCGTCCTCCGGCAAGAGCCTCGGACTCGGCTTCGACCAATTTTCGCAGGGTGTTTGCCAAATCGGGCTGGCGCCACACCTCACCGGGCCGGGGGGCGGAGGGTTCACGTCCAGGATAAGGAAAAAACACGTTGCTGGAATACGGCCATTGTTTCAATTTCGCTGCGTCGCGATCAATCTTCCTCACGAGCTCAGCTTCGATGGGATAACCTTCAGCCATCGCCAGGGCCGGCTCGAGCACAACCTTGAGCGGTAAAGTTCCAAATTCGGCCAGCATCAACATCAAACCACCGGGATTACCCGGCACGACGGCGGCCAGCGGCCCTTCATTCGGCGGATACCGCAGTTTTCGCTCCTGAAAAAAGTCGGGCGTGGCGCCGGTTGGAGCGACTCCCAGGGCGTTGATTCCGACCACCCCATTGGTGCGGGGATCAAAAATCAGGGCCTGAGTTTCGCCGCCCCAGCTCACATCATCATACATGGTGCAAACGACAGCCAGCATGGCGCAGGCGGCATCCACCGCATTACCGCCGCGTTCAAACATCCTGGCCCCAGCCAGGGCCCCGAGGGGTTTGCCCGTGATCGCAACCCAATGGCGGCCGTGCAAAACGGGCTTGTGTGTCGCGGAATAAGGTTCTGGCGTCGCGGCCAACATCGAAGCCATCCCCAGACCCGCCAGCCCCAAGGAAATCATGGATCGCTTGAACATCGTTTTTGTCTCCCATTCGCTCCTGGTCGTTATAAATTTGGAGTAACCATTCGCACCTGTTCCTCACTCTTCCTCCCCCGAAGGGAGAAAAGTAATGGTCCATTGGGATCGTCCCCGAACGAACAGTCTGGCGGTCCTGCCGGCCAGTTTATCGGTCTCTTTTTTCGCGGCGTTGAGACCTAGGACACTGGGATACCATTGGTCGGGGCGCAGGTTGCCGAGGATCTTCTGGGGATCGGACCATCCGGCTGGATTCGCCAGATCCCGGGTGTAACTGACATAAACCCCCTCCTGTCTCCAGTGGCGATCGATGGCGCGGTTCAGCAGCATCACGTATCGATTCAAGTGATGATTCCAGTGGATCGACGGCCCCCAGAACGCGTCCACATCGGAGCGATGCCAGTCCTGTCGGGCGGGAAAGATCGCGGTGACTCGTCCGCCAAGGCCTGGTTCTGTCCAATGGCCATCGCACCATTTCCAGACCTTGCCCACGGGTTGGTCGCGGTCCGCCCAAGCCATGCGCGCCACTGAAACCCCTTGTTCCGCAAGACTCCCGGTATATGTGCTGATGTAAAAATAGATGTATTGAAGGCGGGAATCGAGTGCGATGCAGAAATCGCCGTTGCCACCGGCAAAATAATAATTGGTCGTGGCGCAATTCAAGGTGCCGGAGGGCGCCTCGAGCACAATTCCCAGATCCTGCCAATGCGCCCCGTTGTCCGTCGAACGCACAGCACCGATCTTGGGGGCGGTCAGATGCGTGCCCGGGCACAGCCCGGCTGGTTCATGGTGATACCAACCGTAAAGGACCCCGTCGTCCGCTTTCCAAGTGCATTCGATCCAACGACCCCCATTCACCTGGTTGTCATATTCGCAACGCACGTAGGTTCGTGTCAGGTTGTTTACATCCGGTCCGCTGCTGCGCCACGGATGACCGGCGGAATTGAAAACATAAAGAGTCGCCCCGTCCCAGTGGGCCGGGCTGTTGCAGTCGCTATCGCTGGGCTGATCGGGACTCGGGCTGTTCGCGCCGCGGAACTGGATCACGGGAGCATCGTGCAGGACCACCATCGGCTCGGCATGATCGGTCATCGGTAAATGGGTCGATCGACATCCTGCCAGGACGGTGGATATCAGCGCGAAAACCACGAGGCTGGAGAGCTTCCTGCGCCTCTCGGTCTTGCTCACGGCCCATAAACCGGGTAAGACCGAACCTCCGAGCCAACTGTATCTCGCCCGGCGCGCCTGGCAGTCGCGCCCTACCTTCAACCGGTTCATAGGGTGCGCCCCTTGCACTCGTTGCCATGTGGATTCGTTCTGGCTGGATCGATAACCGAAATGAAGCATTTTGTGTAACAGCGAGGATTTTGAATCCGTCTTCATGCCCCAGAAAGATATCATCCTTGAACTCCGGTGAACATCCGGAATTTCTCGTGTCCCGACCCGGGAAACGATCAACAATACGACGGCGACAAGAACGGCAATATAAAGTTTTCAGCGCTCCCCAATAACCGCACAGAAGATGCTCCAAAAAAAATCCAGACTTCGAATTAACGCCAATAGACGCGAATGAAAGCGGAGGGGTCCGATGGGCTGAATTCGAGACATTCCATCGATGTTCCCAACACTTCAGGACCTTCGTATTTGGCCTGCCAATATTCGCGTTCATTGGCATTGATTGGCGATTCAGTCGTTTGATTTGCGGTTCAGGGGCTCCGAGAAGCGCGTGACGCGGAGGGTCTTTCAGTGTAAGTTAGATCCACAATGATCCAGTCAGGTCCCTGCCCGAAAATGTCCGCCTCGCGCCGCAGGAAGGACCGTGATCTCCGATGGCCGAATGCCTGGGCATTTACGCTGGTCGAACTGCTGATTGTGATCGTAATCATCGGTATTCTGGCCGGATTGCTGTTGCCGTTATTGGCGCGATCCAAGGAACTGGCCCGGCGGATGCATTGCACCAACAACCTCCGGCAGATTGGCCTCGGTATCGCGATGTACCGTGACGACGATAGTCGCGATCGCCCGCCCCTTTACCTATTTAATCCCACCAATAAAACCTACGGATTCCCGGGTGGCAATCGGCCTTACCTGGAGAAAGGCTACGTCGAAAACACGAATTCATTCGTTTGCCTCTCCGACCGGACCCGTGGCCGGATCCCGATTGATCTCGGCTGGGAATACTTCGGGGATTTCACCACCAGTTATGCCTACCACATGGGGCCCTGGCAGCAAACAACCCCCGAGGGCAAACAGTGGCTCGCAAGTCAACTGACCCGCTGGGGCAGCCGGTTCATCGTGGTGGCGTGTCCCTGGCACCGCCATCTCTTCAGCGGCTGGACCGTCAGCCAGTTTAATCCGGCCGCCAGTTTCTCCAGAAAAACTAACATCAAAGACTTATGCCTGCGACACGACGGCGCGGTAAACAGCTTCGTCTGGCCCGGCAGCAACTGGGACGAAGAACCCTACCGCCAGTTGCCGTAGCACAGTGACTCACAAATGACGATCCGTTCGTCGCTCACGGCTGCGGGTGGTGGTTGGCGCATCGGGATTCCTTCCTGCAGCGGATGGGGCGCGGAACTCGTTCCGCAAAGCAGTCTTGCGTCGACCGGCACGGCGGGATAAATCCCGCGGTCCAGGCTGCCGAGTAACGCTCGATTCGGAGCCGGGAACGATCGGCGCGCGGGATTCATCCGGCTTCAGCGTCCCGCGCAGAATGAATTTCGCGTGCCAAGACGAGACACAGCGTTGTCTCACTCTTCAATGCACCCGAACCAAATCGATGTCTGATGCCGCTCTGTTCCCCCGGCGAATTACAGATTCTTCAGTCGGATATCTTTGTAGCGCATCCGCAGTTCATCTCCGGAGTGCAGTTGAAGGGCGAAGTGCCCGGAGCGGCCAACGCCATGTTTCTGATGGGCGGCATTATCGAGAACGCCGGAGGCATCCCAGTCCGTTACGACGATGCCGTTCAAAACGGTTTTGATTTTCATTCCCTGGCAGATCAGCGTTAGTTCGTTCCAGCCATCGCCGTCATCGCTGAACTTGAAAAGATGCTGGGCAGGTTGATACTTGGAATCTATTTGCCAATCCTTGAGACTGGGATGAATCCAGCGTTTTTCCTCGCGTGTCTCGTCATAGATAAATCCCGTTCGCCAAGTCATGGGCGGAACCGGGTGAATATCCACCTGGGGGCCGTCGAGCCAGCCGCCCTGGGCTGAGGCGTCGTAACGGCTGCGAAATTGCAGCCCGCTGTTACCGCTCGAATGCCGAAAGGCTTGAAACTTGAGTCGCAGCTCGAAATCCGAGAATTCCGCATCCGAAATCAGCCAGACGTAATTGTGATCTTTGCGCCCCAGGGAATCACACACGATCGTTCCATCCTCGACACGCCAGAAATCGCGCCCCTGGTCCTTTGGCTGGCAACAGACCGACCAGCCGGACAGGTCTTTGCCATTAAAAAGCGACATCCATGAAGCAGTCTCTTGCCGGCCGGTGACGCATCCGACAAGTCCAACGCATACCACAAACTGGAATAACCTGGGATTTAATTGATAATGCATAATGGGACGATACCGGACGCCCCCCCGAGACGCAACGCTGCCGCCACAGATTCCTGATCGGGATTATTTTCTGGCTCCGACCTCATCAATCACCCGCTTGCATTTGAGGCAGGCGTCATACGGATCGGGCACTTCCCATTCGTCCACCATGATCCAGCCGCGGAAACCGCCCTCCTTGAGCATCCGCAATCCCTTGGCGCAGTCGGTGTGCCCGTCGCCGCATCCCAGGTGCTTCGAGGTGCCCCCATCGCGGAGGGTGCTGTCGGTGTCGCAAAACTGCACGTAACCGATATTCCTGGGGCCTACCTTTTGAAGAAGCTCCTCGGGCTTCCCTGTGGCGCCATTCATCTGATCGAAATGGCTGGGATCGTAGATGCCTTTCAGGGCGGGATGGTTTGAGCCATGCAGAATGCGGAGATAATGATCGGCCGTGTTGAAGACAAACACCGGCTCGATTTCGAAACAGGCCAGAATTCCGGCGTCTCCGGCAATTTTGCCCGCTTCATGAAAGGTCTTTGCCAGCACCTCGATCGCCTGGTCGAGGGTTTGCCCGCGCAATCCGCCTCCGGGCCACATTCCGACACAATCACAACCGAGTTGTTGGGCCAGTTGGATGCGATTCCGAAACTCATCCAGCCATTGCCTGCGGGCCGCCTCGGATGGATCAAACGCGCCCCCGGCACCCAATTGGATGGAAAAAATCCTCAGGCCATATAAGTCGTATAACCGCCGCAGCGCTTGAACGCGTTCCTTTTCCCCGGCGGCAGGATACCCGCCGCTTGGCCAATCCGAGACCAATTCCACTCCGTCAAACCCATGGCGCGACGCAAAATCCAGGACCTCCCAGATCGGGTAATTCTTGCGATACTTGTGCGTGCCCGACTGGAAACCGTTCAGACCGACCGCCGTTTTCCAGATGTGTTTCTTCTGGGCCGCCGACAAGGATGCGGGATGTATGAGCGCCGGCAGTGCCACAGCACCGGCCAGCAGCTTCAGGATGTCCCGGCGCACAAGGGAAGTATCCAGCCTGGGCTTATGCGTTTTCGAGTCAATTCGAGGGCTCATGAAAGGACTCTGCTGAATCCGGCCAGTCGTGTCAAAAGTTAACCGCGAGTGACCTCGGGATCAGGGATGCGGAACCAGGTAAGGGTGAGTCCATTCGGGAAGAGAAGGATTGGCTCCCGAACCGGGTTGCAGGGGACTCGGAGTCTTGTAATCGTCGAAGCAGATGCCTCCAGGATTGCCTGACCGCGCAAAACCCATCAAGGAGGGCTCATGGGCCCCGATAGAATTGATTCTGCGAGTTTCTCGGTTCGGGTGTTCCAGGTGATTTCTCCGCCAGGCATATCGGTCTTGAGAATCAGCCTCAGGCCATCGAGATCAACCACCACGCGACCTTCCACAACGCGAGCCGTGGCTCGCGGGACCGCATGGGTCGTTGCGGAAATAGTGTACCAGGATTCGCCGGGCCGAGAGCGCCTTGTCGCGATCACACTTGCCATTTTTTGCTCAGAAAAGTTCTATTCCTTCAGTCCCCCGTGGGAGTAAGGATAGGCGTTCTGCTCCGTCCACGAGTAGCGTGACGCCTAACCCGCCACACGAAGGTGATGAAAAGGAAACTCCCGATGCATGGCGCGCGGCAGCCGGGACTGGACTGGCCCGGCCATCAACTCTTGTATGAGTCTGAGCAACGCCGGCACATCAATCGGCTTTTCGACCAGGGCGCTGACTCCCGCCGCCTTCGCGATTTCGATTTGGTTGGGCTGGCCGGTGACAATGACGACCGGCAGGGAGGGATTGACTTCGATGAACCGGTCCAGCGTGGCCCATCCGTTCTTCATGGGCATGTTCAAATCCACCAGCAGCAGGTCAATCTGGTCCACTTCCTGACGGAAGGTCTCCACCGCCTCCACGCCATTAGCCACGGCAATCACTTGATAGCCCTCGCCATGCAGGAGGTTGCGCAGCGATTCGCGGACCGCTTCGTCGTCATCGGCCACCAGCACTTTATACGTCCTCTCAATCATCGGGCGGATGAAGTTGAGGTGAGCCACACCCCACGATCACTCCCGTTGACCAACGGATCGTTGCGATCCGGGAGGCGCCCTGTCGTTTCGGTGCGGTTCGCTTTCGCGGAATACGCCGGCGACCGGGCCTCGACCGGCAGGTCGCCGTCTTGCATGATCGCCAGCCTGTGCATCGGCGTTGGCTGTGGATTGTGGATTGCCCGCACCGGCGCTTGCCGGACGATCAGATCAAACGACAAGGCGCGGAAGGATTTCAAAACGATTCGTTTGCTCATCGGCTTGGCCTTTCGTATTTGCGTCACACTGCGCGGCGCGGATTCAATCCAAGGCCATTTAGCTGGCATCATGCCAGCGACGGGGATGCTCGGCCGCAGCCAGGACGGCAACAGGTTGCGTGCTTGGGCTGCTCCGGGGTTAACTCTGGCAGTGAGGAGTGGGAACCCACCTGTGGCCAGCCGCTGGCCACTTCGAGGCACTCAGCGTTGCCGTCGGGAAGCGGCGGCTATTACTTGGGTTTCGCCGCTTCGGCCTGGGCGATCTTCCGGATGTGAGTCTGGAAATCCTCTTCCTCGTCGCCCTGCCGCTCGCGCCGTTGCTCATGCATGAACACCAGAATCGCCATCGGCAGGCCGAAAATCGTCACGATGTAGCTGAGGGCTTCTGCCTATGGCACTCAGGTCATGGAGTCCGAGGTCATCGGGTTTGTTCCGGTTTCTCTCCGGTGGCGCGCAGACCGAAGCGGATGAGTTTCTCGCGCATGGTGGTGCGGGTCACGCCCAGCCAGCGAGCGGCTTGGGCCTGGTTGTCTTCAGCCAGTTGGATGGCGCGGGTGTAAAGCTCGCGCTCCATTTCCTCGATCATCCGGGCGTGCGCGCCAGCCAGCTCGCCGCGTTGGGCGCGGGTCAGCAGTTCGGTGAAATAGCCCGCGATGGTTTGATCGGGAGCGGCGACCGGCTTCCTCGTCCGCGTGTAGGCTTGCTGCGCGTGATCCAGGCTGATCGAGTAGCCGCGCGCCAGCAACAAGGATTGGCGAACCACGTTTTCCAGTTCGCGCACGTTGCCCGGCCAGACCTGGCTTTGCAGAAACGCGATGGCTTCCGGCTGAATGGAAGGCGACTTGATCTCCAGTTCCGGCCCGGAACGGTGCATGAAGTATTTCACCAGTTCGGGGATGTCCTCCCGGCGCTGGCCCAACGGCGGCAGCAGGATGGTGACTCCGCTTAAACGGTAAAAAAGGTCCTCGCGGAATTGCTGTTCCTGCATGGCGCTTTCCAGGTCGCGGTGCGTGGCCGCCAGCACGCGCACATCCACGGGAATTTTCTCGTTGCCGCCGACGCGCTGAATGTATTTCTCCTGGAGCACGCGCAAGAGCTTGACCTGGGTGCTCAAACTCAAGTCGCCGATTTCATCCAGAAAAATCGTGCCGTTGTTGGCTTGCTCGAAGCGGCCCATGCGGCGGCTGTGTGCGCCGGTGTAAGCGCCCCGTTCGTGGCCGAACAACTCGCTTTCCAACAGGGTCTCCGGGATGGCCGCGCAATTCACCGCGATGAATGGTTGCGCGGCGCGTTTGCTGTGCTGGCAAATCGCCCGCGCCACCAGTTCCTTGCCAGTGCCGGTCTCGCCGCGAATCAACACGGTGACGGCGGTGGCAGCCACGCGACCGATTTCCTTGTAGATGGCCTGCATGGCGCGGCTGTTGCCAATGATGGCGGATTGGGCCGACCGGGCTTGCCCCATTTCGAGCGGTTCGGACATGAGCCGGCTGCTGGCCACGGCCTTGGCAATCAAGTCGAGCAGTTCGCCCATGTCGAACGGTTTGAGGACGTAATCATAAGCGCCGAGCTTGGTGGCTTCAATGGCGGTTTCGGTCGTGCCAAACGCGGTCATCATGATGATGGGCAGCTTCGGCTTGGCGGCGTGCAGTTGCTCAATCAATTCCAGACCGGACAAGCCGGGCATCTTGAGATCGGTAAGCACCAGATCGCAAGCGTGCTCCCTGGCGCGGGCCAGGCCCTCATCGCCGCGCGTGGCCGTGGCGACGTGATAGCCTTCAGACTGCAATTCTTTCTTCAACCCCGCCACGATGCCGGGGTCGTCTTCAATCAGCAGAATTTTAGGGTGCGGGTTCATTACTGGCTTCAGGTTTCGAGTGGGGCAGCAGGATGGCGAAGGTCGTGCCGCGATTCACATCGGAGCGGCACTCCAGCGCGCCGCCGTGCTTTTCCAGAATGCGGGACGAGATGGCCAGGCCCAGGCCAGTGCCTTCCTCCTTGGTCGTGAAAAACGGATCAAACATCCGCTTCCGCACTTCCGGTGGGATGCCCTTGCCGGTGTCGCTCACCTCCAGAATGGCCACAGGGCCGGCGCGGCCCGCCAGGCGTTCCCGGCCGGTGCGGGAACGGAGCGTAATCGTGCCGCCTCCCTCCATGCTCTCGGCCGCGTTTTGAACCAGGTTGATCAATACCTGTTCCATCTGATGCGGGTCAACCCGCACCCAAAGGTCCGGCACGGATTCCAGATTCAGCCGGATGGAAGTCTTTTCCAACTGCAAACCGAAGAGCGATTGCATTCGGGCGAGCAAACTGTCGGCCGAGACCGTGTGGAGCTTGGGTTCGGTGGGGCGGGCAAACTGCAAAAACTCCTGAACGATGCGTTCGAGGCGCTGGATTTCGTGGCCGATCACCAGAGCGTCCTCCTGTTCGGATGAGTTCGCAGCCAAACTCTTCTTCAAGCTGTGCAGGCGGACGTTGATGGCCGTCAGTGGATTACGGATTTCGTGGGCCACGCCGGCGGCCAGCGTGCCGAGCGACGCCAGCTTCTCATGCCGCGCCGCGCGGGCGCGGCTTTCGCCCAACTCGACGCGCAGCGGACCAATCACGCCGCGATAGATGGCGACGACCGCAGTGCCCACCAAAATGACCAGCAATCCCAGTTGCACGATCAACAGTTGCTGCAACCAGCCCAGCGCGCGGTGGGAATCTTTCATGAACTGCGTTTGCGCGGCGCGCTCGGCGGCCTTCAGTTTCTCACACAGGTCGAGGATGGGCGCGGCCTCGTTTTCCACCCGCTCCAGGACCGGTGTGGGCGATGCGGCTGACCCGGCTTGTGCCCGTTCGTCCATCAACTGGGTGGTCAGCGATACGTAAAGCTCGAACGCCGTCTCGATCTGGCCCAGCAACTCGCCCTCCAGCGGCGTGGTGACGGTCGGCTGGTGCGCGCGAATCCACTGCTGCAACTCCTGGCTCTCCTGCTGAAACGCGGCCCGATCTTGCGCCGCGCGGCGCAGGTCGAAACGCAGCACCGTTTCGTTCAAGTCGCGCACCGACGCCTCGATGTGTTCCGACAAGTGAAAGGCATCGGCTTGCACGGCTTCAAAGCTCTGGTGCAACTGCCGGAGTTCCTGCCAGGTGATGCGTCCCGCCCAGCCCACGACCAGCGCCAGCACGACGACGACGAGCGCATAGCGGTAAGTTCGCACGCGAACATTCATAAAGTGACCAGCCACTGACCAGCGGTGGATTCCCACCCGCCACTGCTGCGGCGCACGGTTTGACACTTCGCTTTCATAACAGCTTGCCGTTTAAGCCGCGCAACGGCCAGCGCCCGCTGGCACAGCACCGGCTAAAGATAAATGGGAACTGATTAATCATCTGCGGACGATACGGCAAAACGCATGCCAACGCGACGAAAATGAAAACACTGTTAAATTTGGCCAGTGACCTGTCCCCGCGGCGCGATCAGCCCGGGGGGCAACCTCACATCGGGAAGAAACAACATGCAACGACCGGAAGGCAAGTGCGGCAGTCGGGAGGAGCGAGGCAAACCGGCTCGGGATTGCCGATTCCTGAAACCAGATCCAACCCGCGTTCGACAAGGCACTGGCTGCTGGAAAGCGCACATTTATGAAAAAGACAATACTGGTGGTGGACGATGAGAGTTCGATCCGTGACGCATTAAGCAAAGTCCTTCACGCCGAGGGTTACGAGGTCGTCTCCGCCGAAAACGGCCAGGAAGCCATTGAGGAATTCGGAGAAAAGAAGATTGACCTCCTGCTCCTGGACCTCGGCCTGCCGGTGAAAGACGGCTGGCGCACTTTGGAATGGCTGGCTCAAGTCAATCCGCTCCTGCCCGTCATCATTATCACGGGGCGGTTCGAGCAACGCGAACTGGCGGAGCAGGCGGGCGCGGATGCCCTGATGGAGAAACCGCTCAACGTGTTGCGCCTGCTGCAAACAATCCGCGAGTTGATCCATGAGCCGATGGAGCGCCGCGCCGAACGCGCGAAGAACCGCACGTCGGGCTTTCGCTACGTGTCGTGCGACCATGAGCTGTTCCGCAAAATGCTGAACGCACGCTTCACCACTCCCTAACCGTGCTCCGAAACAAAAACCCGATGACCTTCCGACGCCATGACCGCGAACCCAACCGGGAAGCGGACGCGCGACGCGCCGTGTCCGGCCATAAACACTGAAACCATGACCATGACGAGTTCAAAGGGATCACCGGCCCTGATTGTGGCGATGAGCATCGTCCTTCTGGCTAGCATCGCGCTAGTGGACTTCCTCACCGGCTACGAGCTGCATTTTTTCATATTCTACTACATCCCCGTGGGGCTGCTCGCCTGGAGGGCGGGTCTGCGGCCCGCACTAGTCATGGCAGCAGCGTGCGCAATCGTATGGTTCGTGGTGGATGCCTGGCTCATCCGTCACACCGACGTGCTCTTTGAAGTGTGGAACAGCGGCATCCGGCTGGCTGCGTTCCTCATCCTGGCTGTCACGCTATCCCGGCTCCGGCAGGCGAAAGACAGGCTGGAACATCAGAACATTCAATTGCGCGAAACCCTGGCTCGTGTCGAAGCCACGACGGTCGAAGCGAAGCGGCTGGGCGAGCAAGTTCAAACCGTGTGCGCCTGGACGAAACGGATCAAGGACGAAGGCAAATGGGTGAGCTTCGAGGACTTTCTCGGCAAGCATTACGGCCTCCGGTTCACGCATGGGATATCCGGTGAGGCGATGCGCGATCTGGAAAAGCAGTTGGAGAAAATCCGGGAGCCGGTATAAGGCAGGAAAGCTCACCCATGGCTCCGCCCCGATGCCGGCCCTTTGCCGAAATCCCGCTTTGGCCGTCCAGCTTCCAGCGCAGTGGACTCTGGCAAACGTCAACGAAGTCAGGAGATTCGCAGGCGCTGCGAGCTGACTGCCGGTGGCGCTCAACCCACTTCTTCGACCACCGCATTCCGCCCGGTGCGCCCGATGATTTTTACCGGTCTCCCTTTCTCGATCAGTTCGCCCTGGGTGAGGACATCGAGAATAAGGTCGCCGAACCTGGCGCTGCCGGGGATGCAATTGGGAAATGGCCATGCCGATTTGTCCGAGGCGCGCATCCTGTTGCGCCTCTTGGGCGGCGACGGAACTGACGCCGCTGGCCGTTTGCGAAACCAGCTTCTGGAAGAACGGGGTCTTCGGCAGAAACCGCGCGAGCACGAGCGCAGCGGCCAACGTCCCGACCATCGCAATCCCGAGGTCGCGCAGGGGCAGTTGCAGTTGTGGCATCGTGGGCAGGCGCGGCGTGCCGGGATACATGTCCACCATCCCCATGACGATGGCCGCCAGCATCAACACCGCGCCGCCAACCCCGGCAATCATCGAGCCTTGAAAGATGAATAGTTCCAACACCACCAAAATCAGTCCAATGACAAACACACCCGCCCAGACGGCCCCGGATATTCCCGCCGTGTAGCCGCCGAAGAAGTAGAGTGCAAACGCGACGATCCCGACGATGCCCGGCAAACCAAAGCCCGGCGTCTTGAATTCAATGTAGAGGCCAAACATCCCGATGATCAGCAGCAACGGGCCGATGGTGTTGATCCAAAGGCCCACGGTCTCCGCGCCCGTCGGTTTGATTTCGACACGTTGCGCATTGGCACAACCGAGCGTGGCCAGCAACGCACTCAGCGATTCCACCGTGCCTGACGCGAGCAATGGATGGGGAGGGTTGCCATATTCTTTGGCCGCTTGCCGGTCCGTAAGCGTCAGGATGTTCCCTTCCTTGTTGAGGACTTCGCCGTCGAACTTCAACTCCTTCGTCTTGTCAATCATCACTTCCACGACCTCGATGTTGTGGCCGTTCTTCTCCGCCTGCACGCGCACCAGGGTGCGGATGGCCGAGGTCATCTTGGCGTCCATCGTGTCGGGGAGTTTGTCCGCAATACCCCCGCCCGGCACCATCAGGATGGGCGCGGCTGCGCCGATCACACTCTGCGGCGCCAGATAAATCTTCTGCGTGCCCACGGCGATGAACGCGCCGGCGGAGAAAGCGCGGTCGTTAACGTAGGTAACGGTCAGTCCCGGAAATTTGCTGAGGATCTGGATGATTTTCTCGGTCACAGCCGGAGGAACTTCGCCCGCCAGCCGGCCGCCGGAAATTCGTTTTGAGAAGTCGCATGCTTTCCATTAGCTCTCTAGCTTTTCCTGTGCCCGGCGAACGTAATCCGGCGCGGGGCTTCCACTTCATTGACTTGCGCTGAATCGCTCGCGAACTCCGCTCGAAAAGCTTTGCTGGAGGTGGCTTGCCACTGCGCACTGATGGATTCCCACTCGCCACCGGACCGCGCGGACAGTTCAGACCTTGAGCCTCCAACTCGTTGTCATTCAGCACCAGAGCACGTCGTGGACGCACTGGCACAGTGCCAGCTACGGAGAGAACCACCGGTCATCGCTCGCGAATAAGTCGCGGGTGTTGGCCATACTCAAATCACAATATGAACTCAATCCTCGCTCAAGCCAGCCTCCCCCCCGGCATGATCAACACGGTGCTTTACGGCGTCGGCGCCGTGGTGCTCCTCGTCTTTGGCATCCTGGTCATCAACTTCGGGATGATTTACATTCGAGCCCTGTTCTCAGGGGCCAAGGCCACGATCACCGAACTGGTCGCGTTGCGGCTGCGGAGCGTGCCGGTGGGGATGGTTGTGGACGCGCGCATTACCGCCGTCAAGTCGGGTCTGCCCCTGACCATTGACGATCTCTCCACGCATTTTCTTGCGGGCGGCAACGTGCAGATGGTGGTGCTGGCGCTCATCGCCGCCAAGAAAGCCGGTATCAATCTCCCCTTTGACCGCGCGTGCGCCATTGACCTGGCCACGAAGGGCACGCAAAAAACCGTGCTCGAAGCGGTGAAGACCTCCGTCAATCCGAAGGTCATTGATTGTCCCGCGCCCACGACCGGCAAAATCACCATTGACGCCGTAGCCAAGGACGGGATCGTCATCAAGGCCCGGGCGCGCGTGACGGTGCGCACGAACCTGGATCGGTTCGTCGGCGGCGCGACCGAGGAAACCATCGTGGCGCGCGTCGGCGAGGGCATCGTCACCACCATCGGCTCTTCGACGACCTACAAGGATGTGCTCGAGAATCCCGACCGCATCTCCAAGACCGTTCTGGCCAAGGCGCTCGACAGCAACACGGCGTTTGAAATTCTCTCCATTGACATCGCGGACGTGGATGTGGGGGAGAACGTCGGCGCGAAACTCCAGGCCGAGCAGGCGGAAGCCAACAAACTCATCGCGCAAGCGCAGGCTGAAGTCCGCCGCGCCGCGGCCGTGGCCACGGAACAGGAGATGATTGCGCGCGTGTCCGAGATGCGCGCCCGCGTGGTGGAAGCCGAAGCGCAGATTCCGATGGCCATTGCTCGGGCCTTCGACAAGGGCCATATCGGCATCATGGATTATTACCGCATCAAGAACGTGCAGGCCGACACCATGATGCGCGAAAGCATCGGCGGCGACGGCGTGGAGAAATCATCGCCGGGCTCGCACGCTGGGAAAGCGTAACCCCGTACTCGCGTTCAAATGAATACCTTTGCCACAGGCAGCCTGTTCGACAACCCGCTGGTAGTCCTGACGATCCTGATGGCCGGCGCGCTCGCTAGTTGGTTGATGAAACGACGCCAGGAAACAGAGGCGGCCCGCCATTCTCAGGACGATGAATCGCCGAAAGCCGAAGCGCAGCGGCCATCGCAGCGCGAGCTGGATTTGCAGGAAGTCTTGCGCCAATTGCTGGGCGGCGAACCGCCGCCCCGCGCGCCACAGCCGCCGCCTATTTCGCCCGTCATGCGTGACGCACAACCTGCGGAGGCTTGGTCGGATGAAGAACAATTCCAGCCCAAACAGGCTTGGATGGATGAACCGCAGGAAACCTATGAATCGGCCCGTCCACCGGCAATCCAAACCGCTCCACCATCACGGCCAGGCCCCACCTTAGAAGCCGTCCGACCGGTCCGCCCTGTCGTCCAGGCCGACCGCCGTTCCGAGCCGTTGAAGGCGAGAGCAAAGCACCCCGCACCGCCGGCCACGGTGGTTGACACCGGGCGCGAGCGTCGTTCCCGCGAAGGCACACGGGCCATCGGGCTGTTGCGCGACCATCGGACGGTGCGGCAGGCGTTCGTCGCCTCGCTGGTCTTCGGTCCGCCCAAAGCCTTTGAAAGCTGACGCCTATGACACTGATCATGGTATTGCTGGTTCTCGGAGCGGTCCTGATATTCCTCGAAACCTTTCTGCCCGGACTGGTCACCGGGATTGTTGGATTCCTTTGCTGGGTGGCGGCGGTGATTCTCGCCTACCGGAACTATGGTTTGCAGACGGGCAACCTGGTTCTGGGCGGAGTGCTGGTCGGATTGGTCATTGGCGTCTTGTGCTGGCTGAAATTCTTCCCAGAAAGCCGCATCGCCCGGTTGTTTATTTCCCGGAGCACGGTCGGCGAGCTGGGCGTGAGCAAGCCGGACCTGGTCAACTGCACGGGCGTTACCATCACTCAATTGCGCCCCTCCGGCACGGCGTTCATCAACGGCAAGCGCACGGATGTCGTCACCGAGGGTGCGCTGATTGAACAAGGCGCGTCCATCAGAGTCGTGGCGGTCGAAGGGATGCGCGTGGTCGTGCGGGAGTTGTGACATGAATTTAGAATCCGCTCCATTCCCGGAACTGACGACGATGAAAAATGTCAAACGCATCATCGTGGCTATGGTGGGAGGATCGGTGCTGACGGTGGCTTCGCGCTGGTGGTATTGCCCGGCCCTGCCTTTCTCGTCATCCCCTCCGGCCTGGCCATCTTGGCGATGGAATATGCGTGGGCCAGACGCTGGCTGCGCAAGGCCAGAGGGCTTCTGCCGGGAGACAAGTCACGGGGGAACCTGGAAACGTCTTCCTCCCCACCGACGAATTATCGCTGCGCCAGGGCAGCAGCCTCGTGCCGCAACGCCATGCCTTCGCCGCAAACGGAAACACCCCATCAACCAAAAGCCTATTCTGAACAAACATGAAAACCTCGTTTCGCTACCTCGGTCTCAACGCCCACGCCGCTTGGGAACGCCTCGTGCAAGAGCACCTCAACCTCCTGCAAAAGCTGACGAACATTGAGTCGGCTCAGGTGGTTCTGGAACGACAGCGGGAAGACACGCCCGCTTTTCGAGCGCATGTGGTCCTGGTGGTGCCTGGGCCGGACTATCACGCGGACGCGGCGGATCACACGCTGACCGCTGCCTTGCGCAAAGCCGTGGAGAACCTGAAGCGGCAAATCCGGGCGCGCCAGACCAAACGCCGGGTAAACGGCAAAAGCAACCTGCAGCTCGGCAATATTTCGAGCCGCTGGTCGAGTGCCCTCGCTAGCCATTGAGTGTGACGAAAGAAACTGTGGGGCGGCGCTTCATTCACCAGAGGAGGTTCCGGCCTGAGACAAAAACCGAACCAGTGAAAGGTGAGCCTATGAAAAAGGACAAAACGAACCATCAACCCGCCGGTGAACCTCGATCCAAACCGGCTCGCATCGAATTCGCCCATGCGACCGCCACGGCGGTTCGCATCGCGGGAACGTTCAACGACTGGCGGCCCGAAGCCACGCCGATGATTTCTCTGGGCGAGGGCCGCTGGGCGAAGGAGTTGACCCTGCCGCCCGGCACTTACGAATACTGCGTGGTCGTGGATGGCGCATGGATGGCCGATCCGCTGGCGAAGGAAACCGTTCCCAATCCGTTCGGCGGCTTGAACTCCGTCCTGCGAGTGGCGGCCCCGGCCTGAGCGAAAGACTGTCGTCGCACACCAGCCAGAGTTCAAAGCAGCCGAGCCGACAGAAAGGAGGGCTCAGCCATGAAACGATTCAAAAACATCCTGCTCTACACGGACGGCCAGGCGGGCAGCCGGTTCGCCCTTCATCGGGCCGTGGGGTTGGCCAAGCGAAACCAGGGGCGCCTGACGGTGGTCAGCGTGCTTGAGGATTTGCCACGCGAGCTGTTGCGGCTCGCCGCCGCGATGCCTTCGGAGAACCTCCAAAGCATGGCAATGCAGGAGGTGCGCGAGCGGCTGGAGACGTTCGTCGCGCCGTTCCAAAAGGCAGGTTCGACCGTTGAACTCGAAGTGCTCTGCGGCAAACCGTTCATCAAGATCATCCGCGCGGTGCTGCGCCGTCAGCACGACTTGGTGATGACAACTGCCGAAGGCCGGCGCGGATTAAAGGAAACGCTCTTCGGCAGCACCAGCCTGCACCTGATGCGCAAGTGTCCCTGTCCCGTCTGGGTGCTCAAACCGTCCCGGCGTCCACGCTTCGCCCGGATTGTGGCGGCGGTGGACCCGGACCCGTTGGATGTTGTGCGCGACGGGGTGAACACCAAAATCATGGAGCTGGCCACCTCGCTGGCTGCGTTGGAGGACGCCGAACTGCACGTGGTTCATGCCTGGCGAATCTGCGAGCCGGCCCTCTGGCGGAACTGGCAGGATCGGGTGCCCAAAGCCCAGGCGGACGACTGGGTGGAGCAAACCCGCGAGGCGCACCAGCGGCGGTTTGACGAACTCCTGGGCAAATTCAACCTCGCGGAACTGAAGCCCAGGTTGCATCTGGCCGAAGGCGAGGCCGGCAGCGTGATTCCACAACTGGCCGCCAAGGAGCGGATTGATTTGATCGTCATGGGCACGCTAGCCCGCGCCGGCCTGGAGGGCCTTTTTATCGGCAACACGGCCGAAACAGTGTTGGCGCGCGTAGCTTGCTCTGTTTTGACCGTCAAGCCCGAGGGCTTTGTCAGCCCGGTCATGCTCGATTAACCCGCCACGCGCCTGAACCATGATGAACCAATCAATATCCGTCGTTGCGTGCGTGGACTTTTCGGAAATGTCCCGCGAAGCCGTCGTGCAGGCGCTGCGCGTCGGCACTCAGGACCAGAGTGAAGTGCATTTCCTGCATGTGTTTGATCCGCCGTGGCGACGACTGCATTACCGCGCACCCACGCCCGAAGCCTCACCGGACTTCCAGAAGCAATACACCGATGCGCTTCAGGGGCGGCTGGAGGAATTCGTGAATCAGCACGAGGGTTTCAATCTCCGCTGTGCGGTGTTTCCCTGGTCCAGCTATGGCCAGGGCATCGTGCAATACGCCAAAGAAGTCAAAGCCGACTTCGCCATCCTGGGCACGCGCGGCCATGCAAGCCTGCGCTACCTCCTGCTGGGGTCCGCCGCCGAGCGATTGCTGCGCGAGTTGCCGTGCTCGGCGCTGACGGTGCGTCCCAGCGGCGCGGAAAACATTTTCCCAATTCCAGAAATCCCGCTCCCATGAAAACCGAAACAACCAAACCCGCGGCTCGAAACCAGTCTTCTCCCGAACCGGTGCAACCGTCGAAATCAGCGTGGTATCAACAAGCCGCCGAAGCGGTGCTTTCCCAATTGGGGACCACGCCGGCGGGCTTGAACAGCGACGCGGCCCGCCAGCGCCTTGCCCAATACGGCTACAACGAGCTGTCGGCGAAGAAGCGCTCCGCCTTCGTGCGCTTCATGCTCCAGTTTCACAACGCGATGATCTACATCCTGCTGGCCGCCGCTTTCGTCACCGGCGTTCTGCTGCATGAAGTGGTGGATACCTGCGTCATCCTGGGCGTGGTCATTCTCAACGTTATCATCGGCTTCATCCAGGAAGGCAAGGCCGAGGCCGCCATCGAGGCGCTCAAGAAAATGATCGTCGCCGAATCCACCGTGCTCCGCGACGGACGCAAGCAGGTCATCCCCACCCGCGAGGTCGTGCCCGGCGACATCGTGTTGCTGGAAGGCGGCAACCGCGTGCCCGCCGACGTGCGGCTCTTTCAGGTGAAGAATTTCTATGCCGACGAAGCGCCGCTCACCGGCGAGTCCGTGCCCGTCAACAAGCACACCGAACCCGTCCACAAGGAACACCTTGGTCCGGGCGACCAGCGGAACATGGCGTTCAGCGGCACGTTCATCACCCGCGGCGCGGGCCAGGGCGTGGTGACCAGCACCGGGCGGCACACCGAGTTCGGCAAGATCGCCGAGATGATGAAGGAAACCCACAAGATCATCACGCCGCTCACCCGCAAGATCAATGAGTTCACCCGCTTTCTTATCATCGCCATCCTCATCATCGCCGGGATCAACTTTGCCCTGGGCGTGTTCTTTAAATTCCCGGTCGGCTACTCCTTCCTGGCTTCGGTCGCTTTGGCCGTGGCTGCCATCCCGGAAATGCTGCCGGCCATCGTCGTGGCCATCCTCGCGCTGGCATCAACGGCCATGGCCCGGCGCAATGCGCTCATCCGCAAACTGCCCGCCGCCGAAACCCTCGGCTGCGCCTCCGTGATTTGTTCGGACAAAACCGGCACGCTCACGCGCAACGAAATGACCGTAGTGCGGCTCTTCGCCGGTGGAAGCCGCTACCGTGTGACCGGCGCGGGCTACGAACCGAAAGGCGAATTCACCCGAGACGGCCAGCCCATGAACATCACCGCCGAACCGCCGGAGGTTCTCGAAACGTTGCGCGCCGCCGCCTGGTGCAACCACGCGGTGCTGGAGGAAAACGCGGGCCGGTTCGGCATCGTGGGTGACCCGACCGAAGGCGCGTTGGTCGTCGCCGCGGCCAAAGCGCGCTTGAGCGAGTACGCCCTCAAGCTGGACGAGATTCCCTTCGAGTCGGAAAATCGTTACATGGCCACGCTGCATGAGAACAGCGACCACAACCTCATCTTCATCAAAGGCTCGCCGGAGACAGTGCTCTCGTTGTGCGTGACGGAACTGGTCGGCGGCCAGGCTGCGCCTCTGCGCCGCGAGGCCGTCCTGGCCGAGGCGGATGACATGGCGCGGGAAGCCTTGCGCGTGTTGGGCATGGCCTGCAAGCGCGCCCCCAAAACGCAGACCAGCGTCAGCGCCGACGACCTCGACGGCCTGACCTTCCTGGGCTTGACCGGGATGATTGACCCGCCGCGCATCGAAGTCATTGAGGCCGTCAAACAGTGCAGGACCGCTGGCATCCGCGTGGTGATGATTACCGGCGACCATGCCGTCACTGCCCGCGCCATCGCCCGCGAGATTGGCATCATCTCCGGCGACGACGGCGTTCTCACCGGCGAAGATCTCGCGCGCATGAGCGACGAGCAACTTTACGAGGCGGCGGGCCGCGTGTCGGTCTATGCCCGCAGCGCGCCGGAACACAAGCTGCGCATCTGTCAACAATTGCAGAAGCGCGGCAACATCGTGGCCATGACCGGCGACGGCGTGAACGACGCGCCCGCGCTCAAGGCGGCGGACATCGGCGTGGCGATGGGCATCACCGGCACGGAAGTCAGCAAGGAATCCGCCGACATGGTGCTGGCCGACGACAACTTCGCGAGCATCGTCAACGCCGTCGAGGAAGGCCGGCACGCCTGGAAGAATTTCCAAAAAGCCGTGCTTTACACGCTGCCGACCAACGGCGGCCAGGCGCTGATGATCATGGGGGCGGTCCTGCTGGCCCCGCTCGTCGCGTTGTTTTCCATCCGGCTGCCGCTCGAACCCATCCACATCCTCTGGGTGAACCTGGCCGACTCGGTGTTTCTGACGCTTCCGCTGATGATGGAACCGAAGGAAAAAGGACTGCTGAATGACGCGCCGCGCAATCCCAACGAGCGAATCGCCAACCGCCTGTTCTTCGAGCGGGTCGGGCTGGTGTCCATCCTGATGGCGGCCACCGGGTTTGGCGTGTATTACTACTTCGGCGCGCCCGCCCTAGCCGGGGTGGCTGACGGTGGCGAAGTGAATTCGCTGCTCCTGACCCAGGCGCAGACGGCGGCGTTCATTTCGATTCAGTTGTTGCACCTGGGATTCCTCGCCACCGCGCGGTCCATTTACAACTCCGCGTTCACGTTCAGCTTCTTCTCGAACCCGTGGGTGCTCTTGGGCATGGGCCTGACGGTGGGGAGTCAATTGCTCATCGTCTATGTGCCCTTCCTGCAAACGGTCTTCCGAACCGCCGCGTTCCCGGTCGAGTGGTGGCTGATCATCGGCCTCGGCCTGTTCCCCGGCTTCATTGCGGTGGAGCTTGAAAAGTACATCCGCCGCCGGTTTGCGGCTCAAGCATGAGATTGAACTAATAACGATGACAACCAAACCCTTTCCAAGTGAAATCCTGCATATTCGGCTGGAAGAACCGAGGCGCCGACCGGAGACGCCGGCGGAGCAACCCCGGGCCACAGCCAAAGAGGCGGGGCAGCGCCGCCTGAAGGGGTTGCACTGGATGCACTGTCCGAAATGCGGCCAGCGGCTGGCCACGGAACACTGCGGCGCGGTGGAGATTGATGTCTGCCCGTGCTGCTGAGGGCTGTGGCTGGACGCGAACGACTTGGAGACCATCGTGGCGAATACGAGCCACGGAGGCTTCCTCCGCTCGTGCCTGAACCTGTTTCGCGGTTGAGGGCCACGCGCAGGGTGTTCCTCGCGCCGGCGACAGGAACAGGCCGCGCCGTCGCCGGCCCGGAAGAATTTTATGATTGTATTCATCGTCAGTTGCGCCACGGCGATCATCGTCTCCTTTCTCTGTTCGCTGATGGAAGCGGTGTTGTTGAGCCTGAATCCGCTTCGATTGCAGACCCTCCAGCGCCAGGGGCACAAGCACGCGGCCATCTGGCTGGGGATGAAACGGAACATCCACCGGCCCGTCGCCGCCATTCTCATTCTCAACACCGTGGCGCACACGGGCGGGGCGACGATTGCCGGCGGGGCCTTTGACGAGATTTACGGCGACCAGTGGCTTTGGGTGTTCTCCGCCATGTTCACCGTCGTCATTCTTGTCGGCACGGAGATCATCCCCAAACTGATCGGCGTGGCTTACAGCGAGCGCCTGGCGCCGTGGATCGGCGTGCCGCTGGCCATGCTGACGACCTTCTTGAGACCGCTCGTGTTCCTCAGCGAACAGCTCTCGCGGCTCATCCGCAAATCGCCGCCGACCGAGGCGGGCATGAGTGTGAGCGACCTTCGCACGTTGGCCGGCCTGGCGCGCACCAACCAGGCCATCGAAGCCGAACAGGAGAGCATCATCATCAACACCACGCGACTTCAAACCACGCTGTTGGAGTCGGTCATGGCGCCTCGGGAGCGGATCGCTTTCCTGCAACTGCAAAAATCGAACATCGAGAATTTTGAGCTGGTCGCCACCACGCTGCACACACGCTATCCCGTGAGTGAAACGGACGGCGTGGACGGCATCACGGGCTACGTGAATTTCAAGGAGATCGTCGCCGCAGTTCCCAGCCGCCGCGAAGTGCGCCTGGCCGATTTCATCCGCCCGCTGGTTCGCTTGCATGCGAACCTGAACCTGAACGAAGCCTTGAAAGTCCTCATTGGCCGCGGCAGCCATATTGCGCTCGTGGAGGATGCTGGCGGGCGCATTGTGGGGCTGATCGCGTTGGAGGACGTGCTGGAGGAAATCGTCGGCGAATTGGGCAGTGAGTTTGACAACCTCACCAGCGAAGTCATCGCCGTGGCGGAGGGTCGCTGGAAAGTGGGCGGCGGCGTGACGCTCAGTGTCCTGGCGCAGAAAGTGGGAGTCCATCTACGCGCCGAGCCGCCGGGCGTGGTGCTGTCGGACTGGTTGAGCCGCCAATTGCAGAAGGAACTTGTCTCCGGGGACACGTGGCAGAGCGATGGACTGACCTTCACCGTGCTGCAAATCCGTCGCCGCCGGGCGCATCGGATTTTGGTCGAAATGGGGTGTCACACTGCTGACCGCACGGCGCAGTTACAGAAGTCACTTAATGAAGACCCGGACCGTAAGAACTGAGATTACTGCTATCCGAAGATAGCGCCAGTGTACGACGCATGACGACTTCCAACCCGATTCGGGATCGTCTGGTGCTGCTGGCCAAGTGCCTCGGCCTCGCCGCCTGCCTTTACCTGTTCATTGTGGGCATCGGCGGCATGGGCGAGTCTTTCAAGCTGTTTGGCAAAGGATTCTCGGAGCAGATTCTCAAGACCACGGCGTCGCCGTTCGTCGGCTTGTTCATCGGGATTCTCGCCACGTCGCTCGTGCAAAGTTCGTCCACCACCACCTCCATCATCGTGGGCATGGTGGCGGGCGGAGCCATTTCCATCGAAGGGGCTATTCCCATGGTGATGGGGGCAAACATCGGCACCACGATCACCAACACCATCGTTTCCCTGGGTCACCTGACGCGGGCGGTGGAATTGCGGCGGGCCTTTGCCGCCGCCACCGTCCATGACTTCTTCAACCTGCTCGCGGTGCTGGTCCTGTTTCCGCTGGAATTGCTGACCGGTCTGCTGGCCAAGTCCGCCCGACTGTTGGAAGAGCTGTTCCAAGGGGCCGGCGGGATGATGCTGGCCAATCCCCTTCAAGCCGCTACGAAGCCCGTGCTGGAGTTCCTGTCCGCGCTGATGAAGAATCATCCGATTCTTCTCCTGGTTTTCTCCGTGCTGTTGACCTTCGCGATGCTGGCTTGCATCGTGAAGCTGCTCCGCAGTCTGGTGTTGAAGAAGGTGGAGAGTTTTTTCGACGAGCACCTGTTCAAGAGCGCGGGTCGCGCCATGCTCTTTGGCCTGCTGCTGACCGTGGCCGTGCAAAGCAGTTCGGTGACGACCTCGCTGATTGTCCCGCTGGCCGGGGCCGGCATCCTGCGCGTGAGCCAGATTTTTCCCTACACCATGGGCAGCAATGTGGGCACGACCGTCACGGCGATGCTCGCCGCGCTCGCCACCGGAAAGCCCGAGGCGGTGACGGTGGCGTTCGCCCACCTGCTGTTCAATCTGTTTGGCATTCTGCTTATCTGGCCGGTGCCGTGGATTCGGCGAACGCCCATTCGTCTGGCGGAGGGCCTGGCGGCGTTGTCCGTGCGCCATCGGCTCATCGCGCTGCTTTATGTGGTCTTGATTTTCTTCGTCATCCCCCTGGTTTTGATCGTAATTTTCAAGTGAGGCGCTTATGTGGAAAAATGTCGTCAACCTATTCAAGAAAGACAACCTCTACCAGCAGGCATTGCAGCAAGCCTACGCCATGCTCGATGCCGATTGGCTCATGTATGAGGCATCGGTGGAATCCTTGCGGCAGTCCGACACGGGCGAAATCAAAATCGACATCTTCGCGAAGGACAAAGAGGTTAATGCCCATGAGCGCGACGTGAGAAAAAAAGTGCTGACGCATCTCGCTCTCTCCGGCGGGGCCGAGCTCACTTCGGGGCTGATTCTGGTCAGTGTGGTCACGGACATCGAGCGGATTGGCGATTACACCAAGAACATTTACGATTTGTCGCGGCAGCACCCGAAGCGGCTGCACGGCGGCAGACTGGAATCGCTTCTCCAAAAGGTCGAAGTCGGTGTAACGCGGATATTTGAGGAAACGATTCAAGCCTTCAAGACGAGCGATGAGGGAATGGCTCGCGCCATCATGGCCGACTACAAGCAGGAGTTGGCCATCGCCTGCGATACGATCACCAACGCCGTTGTCTCCGGCAAAGTCACCGACCTCGGCGGCTCGGATGCGGCGGCGCTCGCGCTTTATGCCCGTTACCTTAAACGCATCGCGGCGCACTCGCGCAATATCATCTCCAGCGTTGTGAATCCCTTCCCCCGCCTGGGCTACAAGGAAAAACCGCCGGAGCAGTGACCGTCCGGGTGATCCTGGCGCCGAGATGCGTCGCAGGTAGTATGCCGAGTGCTTCCAACAAAGCCACCGATTGCAGGCTCTGCTGGCTGAACCGGCAGTTTTGACGGGCCGCTCCCCCTCCAGGAGCCGGGGGTTAATAGGCCTTAAGATCTGTTTGAGATGGGGCAAGTTTTTCAGGCTTTTGCCGACGCCGAAATCTTGCGGATTGTTGATCGTGCCTTCGGCGCGCAAGCCGCGGCCTTCCTTGAAATACTGTTTGAGATCCATGCTCTTGTAGCCCACATCCAGGCTGGGGGCCACGCCTTGAGTGATCAGCCGAGTGGCAAACCGGCCCGGAGTCGACCGGGTGATCTTCCGCTCAAAAAGTAATTGCGCCCGCTCGGGACGACCTCAGTCAAGGTTTTCCTGGATGACTTCCTCGAAGAATTCCCGCTCAATCGCCGAGACGAGGGCTTGCGAGATCACGACCGCCGCATCGCCAGCGTCGGTCTGTCGCGCCACAACCACCATGCGCTGGTATTCAACCCCCCGCTCTTTCGCCAAAGCCTGCAGATCCGAACGCGTGCCGAGCAGGCGCGGATGGTCTTGAGGAACCGGGTGGCGATCCGCCACGGATGCGACCCCAACCAACCACTCCATCCCGAGACACGCCGCGATGAGGCGGCTTTGCCCGGCAAAACCGGCCGCACGTTGCCCGATCAGTTTTAATTCGGCGATTAACTCGCGCATGCGTTTACTCATCCCCATCAAAGGCGACGGCTTTTGCATGGGTCAAATCTCCCTTGGGGCCTCTGCGATTGTCAAGCGGGTCCTCGAGAGCCGAAATCCGGACGCAAGATACCCGCAAAAAATCTATTTCAAACACGTTTCAACCCCGTTAGAAATGATCCGACATGAACTCATCAATGCGCAATTTCCGGGAATTCCCTGCCTCTCGATTTTCTTTTCGGGTTATGATGGCCGTCCTGAGCGCCTTTGCGACGCTCATTGGGCTTGCGGCAACCCACGCCTCCAACGCCGTCCAACGCCTCACAGTCGAGCGTGCGCAGCCCGAAATGAACGGCAACATCTATCGACTCTACGAAATCGAAAAAGCGGCATGGATTTGGCACCCCTCCGCGCCTCAGGGCACTCAGGCAATACTCCTGTTCCGCAACCAATTCTCTGTAGACCAGGAGACTGAGACGACCATTCACGTCAGCGCGGATCAGCGCTACGAACTGAGCCTGGATGGCAAACTTATCTCGCTGGGGCCCGATCGCGGGGATTTGATGCACTGGAGTTTCGCCTCCTATCGCCTGAAGCTCGCTCCCGGTTCGCACACTCTGGAAGCGCTGGTTGCCTGGATCGGTGACAACGCCCCGTGCGCGCAAATCACTCATCGGGGCGGTTTCATTCTTGCGGCGGAAGGCCCGTTGTCCGCCCCCTTGAATACGGGCAGTCACAGCGGATGGAAAGTCAGCCGGGTCGATGGCTGGTCCTTTTCGCCAGGCCCGCCGCCCAATTTCACCGGCGCCCAGCAGACTCAGCGCGGCAAATCGCTGAATGTTAAAGAACCGTTTGTGGCTCCCTCGGTGATCATGCCTCCGCTTCGCAGCAATGACTATGGATTGATGCGAACCGGTTGGCGGCTTTTTCCCTCGCCTCTCCCTGACCAGAAAATCAACGCCCTGAACACGGGCACGGTGCGAGCCATCATTCCCGGCGGGCTGGATCGTTCAAAACCGGTCACCTCCCAGCACATTGAAAAGGCGAAACCCGGCATGCCCGAGGCGGATCAGTGGAATGCGCTTTTGATCCGGGGTCAAGGATCTGTCACGATCCCGCCCGCCACGGTTATGTCCGTGCTGGTGGATCTGGAGAACTACTTCGCGGCCTATCCCCGGTTTAAAATGTCTTCGGGTAAAGAGGCCAAGGTGACGCTGGCATGGGCAGAATCCCTCTACACCCTCAACGCTCAAGGCAAACCGACCTCTGTCAAAGGCAACCGAAACGAGATCGAAGGCAAGGTTTTTCATGGCATCGAAGACACGTTCCTCCCGGAGGGCGCCATCACGGAGCCGGTTGAGTTTCGCACCTGGTGGTGGCGCGCGGGTCGCTACATCCTCCTCACGGTGCAAACCCAGTCGGATCCTTTGCGGCTGGATGGCTTTGACCTCCTCGAATCACGGTATCCCCTCGAGGATGACGGACAATTCGTCTGTCCCATTCAAGAGATCAACAACACCCAGCCGCTCATGGTGCGCGGCATGCAAATGTGTTCTCACGAAACCTACATGGATTGTCCGTATTACGAGCAGTTAATGTACGTTGGCGACACCCGGCTGGAGATGCTGACCACTTATCTGATGACCCGTGACGATCGCCTGCCCAAACGCGGCATCGAGCTCTTTGACTGGTCTCGCTCCATTTGGGGCCAGGTCGCCGAGCATTATCCCAGCCGCACCCCCCAGCAATCCCCCACGTTCAGTCTGATCTGGGTCTCGATGGTGCGGGATTACGCCTACTGGCGCGGAGATCCGCAGTTTGTCCGCCAATGTCTTCCGGGGATGCGCGGAGTCCTGGAACTTTTCCGAAATCTGCGGGGTCCAAGCGGGCTATTGGAACATCTTCCTGGATGGCCTTTTGTCGATTGGGTCCCTGGCTGGGCCACCGGCAATGCCCCCGATGGGCTCCGAGGCATTTCCTCCATCAACAACCTCTTTTTTGTCCAGGCCCTGCTTCATGCGGCCGATGTCGAAGAAATCGTCGGGGACACCGCGATGGCCGCCCGCAATCGCCAGCTGGCCCGTGAATTGTCCGATGCCATCCTGGCACGGTTCTGGGATGACTCGCGTCAGTTGTTGGCCGACAACCAGAAGCACTCCAGCTTCAGCGAACACGCCCAATGCCTGGCCCTGCTCAATGGCGTGCTGCCCAAAGACAAGCAAGCCGCCTGTTTCAAAGCTCTTATCGAAACAAAGGACCTCCATCGGGCTACGGTTTATTTCTCCTTCTACCTGCTGGAGACATTCAAGAAATTCGATCGCGGTGACTTGATCGTGAACCGCCTCGGTTTTTGGCAGGATCTGCTCAAGGGCGGCTTCAAAACACCGGTGGAATCACCGGAACCCTCCCGATCGGATTGCCATGCCTGGGGCAGCCATCCGCTGTTCCATATGCGCGCCTCGCTCTTTGGCCTTCGCCCCCTGAACGCAGGCTTCTCCGAACTCGAAATCGCCCCTTCCCCCGGGCCATTGGAGTGGTTGGAAGTCAAAGCCCCGCACCCCAAGGGTTGGATCGAAGGCAAGCTTCACTTCGATCACGCGTCCGGCAAGTGCTCGGGCAGTGTTCTCCTGCCTGAAGGTGTCACAGGAACCTTCCGCTGGAAAGGCGCGCAAATCAAACTCGCCCCCGGAACAAAAACCGAAATTAAACTGTGATCCCCCGCGCGTTGACTCCGAATCACGGAATTGAAGCGCTAAGAGCCTGTTTGAAAATTACACGGGGTGCTGCGGCGAGGGATTTTGGCTGGGGCCAAGGCGGCTTGGGCCGAGCATCCCCAATGTGGGCTGTAAGGTCCAAGCCAACGCTGGCCCCGGGCAAAAGAGCCTCCGCCCGAAGGGTTTTCGCAGAAATGGCCCCCTGGCTTCGTTGCTCCTCAGTCAAAGATCCGCCAGGGATATTTTCCTTCGTCGCGCCTCGCCATGCGGCCATTTCTGCGAAAACAGCGCCCCTTGAAATTTTCCAACAGGCTCTAAGGATCAGGATTATTTTCGGATCATCGATTGACATCAGCCGCGAGGACGATAACTTAACCGGTCTTGGCGGTTTATGAAAATACTGATTCAACATGCAGAGACACGGCATTTCCTTGGAAAAGGATGCCGTTGGATTAACGGTCCGCAGGGAGCTCTGGCATTCCTGGATGAAGTGCGGGCACGCGACTACTGCATCTACCACCGCCTGACGAAAGCGAACGTGGTCAGCCTGCCGGAGGACCCGCTTCAAGAACAGCTCCCGGCGCCATCCGAGAGATCGCTTTCCACCAAAAAGCAACTGGAAACTGAAAACATGAAATCGAAGGCCGTTACAAACCGAGCAAACATTCCATCATCGTCCGCGTCCATCACGCCCCCCAAGACATCGTCAAAAGCTGTCGAACAAACTCCGCCAACGACAACCTCCAAACGGAAGAATGCCAAGGCAACACTTCAAAAACTAACTCCAATCACCGGCAAACGCGCCGCGACCTCATCTTCCTCAGATACTACCGCTACCTCGCCCGCGGCCCGCGCGATCGCCATCCCTGCGCCAGAACCCAAAGTCACCACGATTGCGGCCAAAATCGACATCGGTTACGGCAACGTACTGTTCATTCGCGGTCAGGGCGACGGCTTGAGCTGGGATAAGGGCGCGGCCCTGCGGTGCGTCGATGCTTCCACGTGGATGTGGTCCTCCGATCGAGCCCAAAGCAAGGTCGTCTTTAAACTCCTGATCAATGACCAGGTGTGGTCGCAAGGCGATGACCTTGTCGTCGAAGCCGGCACGAAAGCCGAAATTGTGCCTGTGTTCCATTAAGGCACGGGAGTCTGAGCGTTAAACCTGCCCAGCGTCTGTTGGCTGTTCGCAGCAGCCCCTGTTTTTAGCTCATTTGTCCTCAGTGAACCGCTGCGCGGTTTGGACGGAGTCACTCAACAGAGTATCGCCAGACTCTCAGACAAATCGATTCACGCGTTTGATGAACGCGCGGGTGATCCCTATTTCACAAAGGAGTTCGGCGGAGTGATTCCGTCCCACGTTAAACCCGAGGCGACCACCTGCGTCACCTCTGTCGTGTAGGTTCCTGCGGGAGCATTATTCCATTGGAAGGTCACCACGCCGGCCGAGTCAGTGGTGCCCGTCATGTGGCGAGCTTGCGAGGTTGTGTTGTTGACAATGTCAGCCGACACGCTGGCACTGGCAACCGGGCTGCCGGCATTATCTTTGAGACTCATTTTGACGAGGAGATGGCTCTTGCCTGATTTGCCACCGGTGGTCGAGTAGCTGATACCGGCAACTGTGACAATGTTACCCGCAGGCAGGACGTTGACGGACACCGTTGCCTCCGCACTGTCCACCGTTCCATCGTTAACCTTGAAGGTGAAACTGTCCGAACCGTTATAGTTGGCACTTGGCGTGTATGTGAGATTGGGGGCTGTCCCGGACAAAGTCCCGTGAACTGGATTGCTCACGACCACAAATGTAAGCGCATCGCCATCGGCATCACTCCCCGTCAAGGTGAGGGCCAACGAATCATCTTGGGTCACGGTCACCGACTGCGGATTGGCGATTGGCGCATCATTGACAGGGGTCACGGAAATGGAGATCGTCGCAATCGGACTGTCCACCGTTCCATCGTTAACCTTGAAAGTGATGCTGTCCGGCCCGTTATAGTTGGCACTTGGCGTGTATGTGAGATTGGGGGCTGTTCCAGACAAAGTCCCGTGAACCGGATCGTTCACGACCGCAAATGTAAGCGCATCGCCATCGGCATCACTCCCCGTCAAGGTGATGGCCAACGGAAAGTCCTCGTCTACCGTCACCGACTGGTTGTCGGCCACAGGGGCCTTGTTATTAGAATTGAATGCCAGTAATGCACCAACATTCAACCGTCCTCCGGTTACGGTTTTCCCGCCCAAAGAAGGGGTCGCGGTTGTATTGGCCAGCAATGCAGCCTTGATCTCAGCGGCTGTCTTGTCCGGATTGGCGGCAGCGTATAAGGCAATGGCCCCCGTCACATGCGGGGTGGCCATTGAAGTCCCGCTATAGGAACCGTAGGTGGGTTGATTCTTCCAGTTGGGTAGCGTTGAGTAAATGCTCACGCCAGGAGCTCCCAGATGAACTTTGGTTGCCCCATAGTTCGAAAAACTAGCGAGTTTTCCGTTACTGTCAATAGCAGCAACCGCAATCACGGCTGGATCAGTGTATCCAGCTGGATAATAGTCGGTTGTATCGATGTTGACACCATCGTTACCGGCTGCGGCAACGAAAAGGATCCCCGCTTGTCCGGCGCGAAAAATGGCACCCTCCAATCCCAGATCATAACCGCCGCCACCCCAGGAGTTGTTGATCGCCACCAGGTTGAAACCATGGCGCGTTTTGAGATCCACAAAATAATCGATCGCCTCGATCGCATCGACGGTCGTCCCACCATACGGCCCCAGGAACTTGGCTGAGATCATGGTCACGTGCCAGTTGACACCGACCACACCCACGTCGTTACCTCCGATGGCGCCGATGGTTCCGGCCACGTGCGTGGCATGGTCATCCCTAGAACTGTCGTAGACAGTATTGTCGTTGTTGTAGAAATCCCATCCATGAATATCATCGATTTTCCCATTTCCATCGTTGTCCACGCCATCGACGGGATCGAAGGGATTGGTCCAAATGTTCGCCGCAAGATCGGGATGGGTATACATGATGCCTTCGTCGATGACACCGACATAGACGGAGCTATTTCCGATCTTGCCGGTTGCCCATGCCTCCCCAGCTTGACTGCCATACTGATTCGCTGGGCTCGTGGCATCTCCATACATGCCCCAGAGTGAGCCGCCCGTGTAATAAGGATCGTTAGAGACTTCACAATGCTGGTAGACCCAATTCGGCTGCACCCTTTTCACGGCCGGATGCTGCTGCAAAAAAGCAATTGCGGTTGGCACAGGCAGTTGAGTTTCCAGGACGCTGATTTCATTCAGTCCGCGGGCCTTCATCGCCGCGGTAAGGAGCCCGCGCAACGGCCTCAAAGCTGCTTTCTGCAAGGCATCATGCAAGACCGCATCCGATACCCCGACATCAAACTCGACGAGGATCTGTCCCTGAACGTAAGTGGGCCCGCCGGGCGTATCCTCAACGTAAGCAAAAGGCTGGGCCATGCCCGTCATGCAAAAGCATCCGAGCACAGCTAGGATCAAGAGAAATCGGCTGAGACCAAAGGTCATCGCACCGGTATCCATGCTCATTTTCATATGCCCCCCTGAATGACTTTCTTATCGTTGTTACACACCTTGATGCCAAGTCTCAACCGGGAGTAATCCGCCCTATACGTACGGGCAAAGCTGACTTGAACGAACTCACCTTTTGAGACTGATAGAAACATAAACCGTGTGAAACCCAGTCGTCAAGCCGACCCCTGAACCGCAAATAAAAAAACTTAACCGCGCCAATCCACGCGAATCATGGCGGGCCGAATACGAAGATCCTGCCGTGTTAGGAATATCGATGGGTTGTCGGGGATTCAGCCCATCGGATACCTCCGCTTCGATTTGCGTCCAAAGGCATTCATTCGCGGTTCGATTTTATTAGACCGATTGCCATAATAAATTTCCAGAATGGTGGAGCCGAGGAGGGCGCGGGCGAGACGCGTGCGAAGGAGGATACCCGCAGCGGTCTCGACTGAGCACGGAACGAAGCCCCCGCCCTCCTTCGGCTCCATCTCGTTGAGACAGGGGCCTTTTGGCCTGGGCCTGCGTTGCCTCGGCCGTTACAGCCCGTTTCAGGGATGCGCCGGCCTCGGCGCCTTGGCCCAGGCCAAAATTCCTCCTGCCATTCGGAAACTTATTATGGCAACCGGTCTAGAGTATCTTGCGTGCGGATTTAGGAGGCTTGAGACATTTTTGACAGTACACAATGGCACGGGTAGGATAAGAGCGTGATCCCGGAAAGAAACTCGGTTGGCGGTGGCTGGCTCCAGTATGCGCTGCCTGGCATGGTGACAGCTTTCTTTTTTATCTCCTTGGCTGCTGAGGGCGCTTCGGCCCGGAATATCGAAAAACTTTACGCCGAGCAGTGCGCGAATTGCCATGGTAAAGACACGCGCGGCGGCATGGCGAGCAGTCTCTTTGACAACGTATGGCGCTACGGAGCCGATGATCAAAGCGTGGCTCGGGGAATACGAGAGGGTTATCCCGATCAGGGCATGGAAGCGTTCAAAGCCATGTTCAGCGAGGCGGAAATCCGCGCCATGGTGGTTTATCTGCGCGAAAAATCCGACCAGTATGCCCGGGAGGGCGCCAAATATCCGCGTCCGGTCGATCATCAATGGGTCACCAGCCGCGAACATAAATTTCGAGTGGAACAGGTGGCCGAGGGCCTGACCACTCCCTGGTCGGTCGCTTTTCTGCCGGACGGACGGATATTGGTGACTGAATTGCCAGGGGCTCTGCGGCTCATCAGTGGCAAACAGGTCAGCCCGCCTGTAAACGGAACGCCGCGGGTGCGAGCCAGAGGTCAAGGCGGGCTCCTGGACGTGGCACTCCACCCTCATTTTGCATCCAACGGTTGGATCTACCTGGCCTTCGCTCATGCCGCCACCAACGCGGAAACAGCCAACGGCGGAATGACCTCTGTGGTGCGGGGGCGTTTGAAAGACCATCAATGGGTGGACGAGCAAGCGGTCTTCCGCGCCCCGGAATGGACCTATCGTTCGACCGATATTCATTTTGGTTCGCGTCTGGTTTTTGATCGCGACAATCACCTGTTCTTTTCGATCGGGGAAAGGGGAACCCAAGAGCACGCTCAGGACTTAACACGGCCCAATGGGAAAATCCACCGGGTCCTGGACGACGGCCGGATCCCGCCAGACAATCCATTCGCCGATCAACCGGGCGTCTGCCGGTCGATTTGGAGCTATGGGCATCGCAATCCTCAAGGCTTGGTCTGGGACACCGTCACGGGCCAGTTTTGGGGCGCTGAGCACGGCCCGCGAGGCGGTGACGAACTCAACTGGATCCGAAAGGGCGCCAACTACGGCTGGCCCCGGATCACCTACGGCATCAATTACAACGGCACTCCCATCACAGAGCGGACCGAGATGCCCGGCATGGAACAACCGGTCATCCACTGGACGCCCTCCATCGCCTTGTGCAGCCTGGATCTGTATCGAGGAGACAAATTTCCTCGCTGGAAAAACAACCTCTTGGTCACCGCCCTGGCCCAGGAAGAGCTTCGGCGGTTGGTGGTAATCCGGGACCGAGTGGTGGATCAGGAGGTGCTTTTCAAAGGCATCGGCCGGGTGCGTGATGTGGTAGCGGGACCGGACGGTTTGATCTACGTGGTCCTGAACAAACCAGACCGTGTCGTCCGCCTGGTCCCCGTGGACAACTAGCCAGAATCCCTGCTCGACAAGGAGAATTTTCCTCGCTCAAATGAGGGGTGTGGATCAGACAAGACCCCATCCCTTTTCATGCCCAAATTCCATTCCGACATCCTTATGAAAAATCCCGTATTAACAGGACAGCGACACGACTGGAACGAATCAGAGCGCGGTCATGGGGTGGAGCCTTTACCCGCGGCCGATGGCCATTTCAAGATAGGCTTAGGCGATGCAATGGGTCTATCGGGCACAGCGGCGCTCCGAAGGGTCGCAGAAGCGTTAAGGGTCTGTTCAAAAATAACTTCGGGTTTTGGCGGGAGCGCCACCGGGCCAGATGCGAGGCGGGTGGGCGGGAGTGTATCCTCTGCGATACTCGACTGCCCGCCCAACGACGCAGAGGGTCCGGTGCCGCCCCGCCCCTTTGGGCTGGGGCTCTTTGGCTGGCTGGCTTCGTGGCTCATTCCTTACAGACCCCTGCGGGTATGCTCGTCATTCGCGCCTCGCCAGCCAGCCAAACTGCCGCCAGCAAAACCCGAAGTTATTTTTGAACAGACCCTAAGAACGATTCTCCTGATCATCACCATGCTGGGCGGCACGTTCTTGAGCGCGGCTGAATCCCACTCCTCCCCGGGGCCGGCTCCATACCCTGACCGCATGGCGTGGTGGGGAGACGCGCGGTTCGGCCTCTTCATTCATTGGGGGCCCGTATCGCTCAAAGGCACCGAGATTGGATGGTCACGGGGAGGAGATCG
The DNA here is from genome assembly GCA_022709905.1 of Verrucomicrobiota bacterium. GTDB lineage: Bacteria > Verrucomicrobiota > Verrucomicrobiia > Limisphaerales > UBA1319 > JAKLHY01. The sequence goes on from JAKLHY010000041.1 coordinate 54,639, forward strand.
GCGCGGCTACGGATCGAAAGGCAACGAAGTCCCGGCTGAAGTCTATGACAATCTCTACAAGGAGTTCAATCCGACCCGGTTCAACGCGCGGGAGTGGGTCGCCATTGCCAAGGCTGCCGGCATGAAATACCTCGTGTTCACAAGCCGCCATCACGATGGCTTCAGCATGTTCGACACCCAGGCTAATAACCACAAGATCACGAATCCCGACAGTCCGTTCCGACGCGATGTTGTCAAGGAACTGGCCGAAGCCTGCCACCAAGCCGGCTTGCGGTTCGGGCTATATTACTCGCAGCCGAATTGGCAGCACCCCGACGCTTTCACCTCCGACCGCCATGAGCGTTACCTCGCCTATCTCAAACAGCAGGTGACCGAGCTATGCTCGAACTACGGACGACTTGACATCTTCTGGTTCGATGGCCTCGGCAAGCCGGCCCCGGAATACGACGGCGCGGGATTGGTCAAGATCATCCGCGGCCTCCAGCCCAGCATCGTGATCAACGACCGCACGGGTTTGCCCGAGGATCACGATACTCCCGAACAACGGGTGGGCAAATACCAGGACCAGCGTCCGTGGGAATCCTGCATCACCATCTGCCGCCAGTGGGCCTGGAAACCGAACGACGATATGAAATCCCTCAAAGAATGCCTCCAAACCCTAGTGCTGTGCGCCGGCGGAGACGGCAACCTGCTGTTCAACGTCGGTCCGATGCCCGATGGCCGCATCGAACCCCGGCAAGTGGAGCGTTTGAAGGAAATGGGAGGCTGGCTCGCACGAAACGGCGAAAGCGTCTATGGCACCCGCGGCGGCCCATGGAAACCCACTCGGACCTTTGCCAGCACGCGCAAAGGCAACAACGTCTTTCTGCACGTCTTCCGTTGGGATAGCGACACAATTGCGCTGCCGGATGTGTCCCGAACCGTGAAACGGGCGTCGTTGCTGAACGGGGGCAAAGTCGAGTTCAAACAATCCGATGGCAAGCTCGCGCTCAGCGTACCGCCAGCGGAACAAGATCCGGTGGACACGGTCGTTCGGCTGGAACTCGACGGCTCAGCGATGGAGATCCCGGTCATCACCCCGTCGCCCTCCGTGCGAGCCACCACCTCGAATGTTTACCAGAACCAGGTTCATGAGTATGGCCCCGAGATGGCCTTTGACCACGACAACAGCACCCGCTGGGCCACCGATGCCGGCACGCGCCAGGCTTGGATTGCGGCCGACTTTGGCAAACCTTTCACCGTCCAGCGCGTGCGCATCGAGGAATCCATTGCCGAACGCATCCAAAAGTTCGAATTCCAATATCGCGAGGGCGCCCAATGGAAAACCCTTTTTACCGGCGGGAAAATCGGATACTGGTTCCAACAGAAGCTGGATCAACCGGTGAAAGCCCAGGAATTCCGCCTGAACATTCTCGAATCCACCGACGGTCCGACCCTTTCGGAAATCGAGCTGATTGAGAATTGACCCGGCTTCAACTCCATTGCCAACCAGTCTCCACATGAACTCATCCATGAGCTCCTTCGACTGGGTCGTCATCATCCTCTATCTCCTGGCCGTCGTGGGGCTGGGGGTTGCGGCTGGATTCCTCCGTCGGAAAGGCGAAACCGGCGGTGAGGGCGGCCACTATTTTCTGGCGGGCAACACGCTGGCCTGGCCGGTCATTGGCCTGGCGATGTTTGCGGCCAATATTTCGACAGTCCACCTGGTCAGCCTCGCCGAAGCGGCCTACAAATTCGGACTGGTGTTTGGCAACTTCGAGTGGATGGCCGGATTCACGCTGATCCTTCTTTCCTTATTCTTCGCCCCGCTCTACTTGCGCTCGAAGGTCGCCACGCTCCCGGACTTTTTGGAGCGCCGTTTCAATCGGGGTTGCCGGGATGTCCTGTCGGTGGTCTCTCTATTCTCGGCCATCGTCATTCATATGGGGGTGGCGCTTTATACAGCCGCCTGGGTGCTGCGCGGCATTCTGGGGCTGCCTCCGGGAGCGACGCTGCTTGGCATGGACGCGTTGATGCTGTTCATCATCGTCCTGGGATTGCTGACCGGGATATACACGATGGTAGGCGGCCTGCTGGCGGTGGTGTGGACTGAGAGCCTTCAGACGGTGCTGCTGCTCGTCGGCGCCATCGTGATCACCGCCGTCGGTTATCTCAAGATCGGGGGATGGTCCGAACTGGCCCATACGCTGGCCTCCAACGCCCATCCGCTCGCCGGCGTGGAGAATAGCCAGGTCACCTGGGGCACCGCCAACTTTCTGAACATGGCCCGCACAGCGGATGATCCTTCCGGGCTCGCTTGGTACTCGATCCTGCTCGGCTATCCGGTCCTGGGCATCTGGTATTGGTGTTGCGACCAGACCATTGTGCAGCGCGTGCTTGCCGCGAAGAACGAGAAACATGCCCGGCTCGGTCCGTTATTCTGCGCGTTCCTCAAGATCTGGCCGGTATTCTTTTTTGTGCTCCCGGGAATTATCTGTGTCGCGCTGGTCCAAAAAAACGCCTTCGGCGGCGCCGCCCCCCAAACGGCTGCCGACACGTACACCTTTCTCATCACGCACCTGCTGCCCATCGGCCTGAAAGGCCTGGTGGCGGCCGCCATGCTCGCGGCTGCGATGCAAACCTGCTCGGCAGCCCTGAACTCGACCGCCACTCTCGTCGCTTACGATCTGTTCAAACGTCACAAGCCCGATATCAGTGACCACAGGCTCGTGCAAATCGGGAAATGGACCACGGTCATCGGCACGCTGCTGGCCATTGTGGCATCGCCCCTGTTCGGTCATTACACCACCATCTTCGAAGGCATTAACAAACTCATTTCCTATGTCGCCCCCCCGATCACCACGGTCTTCCTGCTGGGCGTCTTTTGGAAACGCGCCTCGGGACGGTCTGCGTTGATCACCCTGATCGCCGGCATGGGACTGGGGGCGGTGATGTTTGTCGTGGACTGGAACGGCCTTTACAAGGGCGATTTCATGCTGATCGCCTTTCTGCTGTTTGCGGCCTGTCTCGTCATCATGATCATGACCACCTGCCTGTTTCCCGAGCCGCTGAAACGAGAAGCGCGACCGCTCATCTGGGAGGATTGGCGCGAACCTTTGCGCGGCGAGGCCCAGGGTCACGGCCTGGGCAATTATCGCCTCGCCTCGGTGGCCGTTCTGGGGATCTTCGCGGCGCTCTACCTGGTGTTCCATTAAGACAATCCTTTATGAAAAACCTCCTTTGTCTGCTGTCGGTCCTTTTCCTCGCTGGTTGTGCGACTCAAAAAAGCCCGCAACGTTACGCTTGGATCACGGGCCTCAAAACCGATAAAGCCGCCTATTACCGCGAACTCCATGCGCATCCCTGGCCCACCGTCAACCAGACGATCAAGGAGTGCCATATTCAAAACTTCTCCATCCACGAGTGCGAGATTGACGGCAAGCTTTATCTGTTTGCCTATCTCGAATACACCGGCAAGGATTTCGAAGCGGACATGAAGAAAATGGCTGCCGATCCTGAGACTCAGCGCTGGTGGAAAGAGACCGATCCCTGCCAGTCTCCCCTGCCCCCCGCCGCGGCCCAAGGCAAAATTTGGACCGACACCCACGAGCTGTATTTTCTGAAATAATTCGGGCCCCGGGCCGCCGAAGCCACCTTCGCCATGAGAAGTTCCGAACCAATCAACCCGTTTGACCAACCCATATGAAAACCACTTTGATGGGGGGGCTCATTGCCCTTCTCAGTCTGGCCTCATTCACTGGAAGGTCCGCGCCCGTTGATCGCTACAACATCGTGTGGGATTCTCCCAGCCCGAACCACCATGGCTCGATGCCGCTCGGCAACGGCGACATCGCCCTCAATGCCTGGATGACCCGCGACGGCGACCTGCACTTTTACATCGGCAAAACCGATGCCTGGGACGATAACGCCCGACTGGTCAAAGTCGGCAAGGTGCGCGTCCATTTCGAACCCAATCCTGTCGCGGCGGATGAACCGTATCGACAGGCATTGAAACTCAACGAGGGTTGCCTCGAAATTACCACGGGCAAATCCGCCGAGTGCCGGCTCCGCCTGTGGGTCGACGCTCATCACCCCGTCATCCACTTAACCGCCGACAGCGTGACGCCGTTCGAAGCCACGGCCGTCGTGGAAATCTGGCGGACCCACCGGCAGGAACTGACTGAACTTCAGACCAGTGATGTATTGCTGAACCTGAAAACAACCGACCAGAAACAGGTCCCGGCAATCCTTGAACCGGACACCGTGCTCTCGAATCAACCCAATCGCATCGGCTGGCTTCATCACAACATCAAGTCGGTCGGACCTCGCATGCTGGCTGAAATTCAAGGCCTGACCGGTTTTGGCCAGCCTGATCCCCTCTTGCATCGCACCTTCGGGGCCATGATCACCGCCGACAAAGGCCAGCGTCTGGACGACCGCCGATTGCGTTCTCCACGTGGCGCCTCCCATCGCTTCAGCGTCTTTGTGCTCACGCGTCATCCTTCCACACCCCAAGGCTGGCTGGCGGATATGGAGGAAACCATCCGCCGCGTGGAATCGCAGGCGTTTGATTCGCGTCTCAAGGCGCATGAGGCCTGGTGGAGGAGTTTCTGGGCGCGCAGCTGGATACGCGCCTCGGCCAGCGAGAATATGCAAGGACCGGCCGTATCCATTGTGCCGACGAATTCGAACCCCGTGCGCATCGGCATGGATCAACGCGGCGAAAGCCGGTTTCGCGGCGAGATCGGACGCCTGACCATTTTGGGCAAGCCCCTGGCGCAAAACGAGATCGCCGCGGCGGCCGACCCGGACCGGCGCGCTTCTCCGTTAACAGAGATTGTAAAGTCAGCGCTCGCGAACACGGACGCCGACAACAGCGTCGCCTTTGCGATGATGAATCCAGCCCCTCAAATCCTCTCCAATTCCACCGCCTGGCACTTCCCCGCGGGCTTCACCCTCGAGGCCTGGGTCAAACCCGAGACGCTGGACTCCAAAGGCGCGCGGGTGGTGGACAAAATCACATCGAGCGCCAGTGATGGCTTTCTCCTGGACTCCTTTCCCGGCAACAGCCTGCGCCTCATTTGCGGCGAAATCCAACTCCAGCAGAAGGACGCTTTGCCCGCCGGCCAGTGGACGCATATCGCCGCTGTGGCGGACTCCGCAGCCGAGGGCTGCCGCCTTTACCTCAACGGCAAATCCATCGCAGACACCACCGGCGCTGCTGTGGGAAACGAGGCTTTCTACGTCAGCCAGATGTATCACCTCCAACGGTTCATCACCGCGTGCGCCGGACGCGGGGCATATCCCATCAAATTCAACGGCACACTCTTCACGGTGCCCCCCGGGCCGACGGAGCAGGATCCCGACTATCGCCGCTGGGGCCCGGGTTATTGGTGGCAAAACACACGATTGCCTTACATCAGCCTCTGCGCCTCCGGCGACTTTGATCTTCAGCGCCCCCTCTTCCGCATGTATGCCGAGGACCTGCTGTCGTTGTGCAAATATCGCACGAAGCTTTACCTCGGGCACGACGGGGCGTTTTACCCGGAATGCATCATGTTCTGGGGCGCCGTGTTCAGCGAGACCTATGGATGGACGCCATTCGGTCAACGCCAGGATAAACTCCAGGAAAGCGGCTGGCACAAGTGGGAATGGGTCGGCGGCCTCGAACTCGCCTGGATGATGCTTGACTACTTTGATCACACACTCGACCGCGATTTCCTCCAAAAGACAGCCCTGCCCTATACCCGTGAGGTTCTGTCCTTCTTCGATCAACATTATCCTGTGAACGCGGAAGGCAAGCTGGTCATGCATCCCTCACAGGCGCTGGAAACCTGGTGGCAGTGCACCAATGCCACCCCGGAACTCGCGGGCTGCGTCGCCCTCACCCAACGGCTGCTCGCCCTGCCCGCCGTCCTCGCTCCCCCCTTGGATCATGAACTCTGGAGCCGTCTTCAGGCCAAGCTCCCCCCCATTCCACTGCGTGAAATCCTTGGCCAGATGGCCCTCGCCCCCGCCGAGGCATTCGCCGACAAACGCAATATCGAAAACCCGGAACTCTACCCCGTCTTTCCCTTCCGCCTTTTCGCTTTCAACCGTCCCAATGCCCACTGGGCACTCGCTGCCCTTGAACATCGATGGGACCGCGGCAATCGCGGCTGGCGCCAGGACGACATTTTCATGGCTTACCTCGGCCAGACCGAAGACGCGCGCAAGGCAATCGTCAGCCGCGCGCGCAGTTACGATCGCGGCGAGCGTTTTCCCGCCTTTTGGGGGCCGAACTATGATTGGACGCCAGACCAAGACCACGGGGGCGTTTTGATGAAGGCGTTTCAGGCCATGCTGATGCAGACGGACGGGGAGAAAATCTTCCTCCTGCCAGCTTGGCCCAGGGATTGGGATGTGGAGTTCAAACTCCATGCGCCGCAACAAACCGTGATTGAAGGGATCTATCGGGACGGTAAAATGGTGTCCATGAAAGTCGCGCCGGACTCGCGACGGGACCATGTGATTATAACCCCCTAGAAAACCTCGAAGGCATGAGCATTCTCAGCCGCACTCCTGTTCTTGGGATCGTTCTTCAACGCTTTGGCGCCATATGCGCCACCCTGCGCTTGGCGCCTCGAAAAATGGTCCCTCGCTGGTCCTGGCTCTCCAGCATTACGGTGTTGCTATGGTTCACCACCCTGGCACTTCCCGCAGCCGATTCCAGGACACCTTCGGCAGCGACAGTCCCGCGGCCTTATCCCGACCGTCTTCGATGGTGGGCGGATGCGCGTTTCGGCATCTTCATCCACTGGGGGCCGGTCAGCCTCAAAGGCACGGAGATCAGCTGGTCTCGTGCCAACACCAATCCTAAGTGTCCGAACCAGGGCTCCATTCCCGCGGCCGTCTATGACAACCTCTACAAGGACTTCAATCCGAGAAATTTCGACGCGGCGCAATGGGTGAGCCTTATGAAGGCCGCAGGCGCAAAATACATCGTCCTGACCGCAAAGCACTGCGACGGTTTCCTGCTCTGGCACTCAAAGGCCAGCGACTACAACATGGCCTCGACCCCTTTCCAACGGGACATCTGCGCTGAGTTATCGAAGGCCACCCGGGCACAAGGCATGAAGATCGGTTGGTATTTCTCCCCGATGGACTGGCGTGATCCCGACTTTCGCACGGAGCGCAACGGACTCTTTCTCGCACGAATGCAACTGGAACTGCGCGAGTTGTTGAGCCACTACGGCCTAATCGATCTGCTCTGGTTTGATTGGGACGGACGCGAACCGCTCTACAACCAGCCGGAAACTTACGCGCTTGTGAAGCGCCTTCAACCCCAGGCCATCATCAACAACCGGCTCGACCTTGGCAAAGACAACAACGATCGCCAAATCCTCTCCTCCAACGCCGATTACTATACGCCCGAGCAGCACGTGGGCGCTTATGACGACCAATGCCCGTGGGAATCCTGCATGACCACATCACGCAAAAACCAGTGGGCCTGGGGGGGAGATCAGGACGGTGTAAAGTCCGCCGACGACTGCCTCCGGATGTTGATCCGTTGCGCGGGCGGTGATGGCAACATGCTTCTGAATGTCGGTCCAACGCCCACCGGGGAGATCGCGCCCGAACAAGCCAGCTTGCTCCGTCAAATGGGCCGTTGGCTGGCGCAAAATGATGAGAGCATTTTCGCGACGCGCGGCGGCCCGTTTAAGCCGGGGGACTACGGCGTCTCAACCCGCAAGGGCAACACGATCTACCTCCACATCCTCGACTGGATCGATGACGCAGTGAGGCTGCCAGCGATTCCGGCTAAGGTCATCCGTGGTCGTCTTCTCGGCGGTGGCACAGCCGAAGTTCGTCAAATAGCCGCGGGTCTTGAAGTCTTTGTTCCGGAAAGCGACCGCAAGCCGTTGGACACCATCGTGGCCCTCGAGTTGGACCGATCCGCGATCGACCTAGCCGCTGTGGAGGTTCCTGGCGTGTTGTCCCTGGCCACCCGCGCGAAGGCTATCGCCTCGAACACCTACCAGGAACAGGCCCAATTTGGCCCCGATCGCGCTGTGGATGGCAACAGTGACACGCGCTGGGCAACCGACGCCGATGCCAAAGCCGCGTGGCTGGAGGTCGATCTTGGCAAGCCGATAAAGTTCGGCCGTGTCTATATAAAACAGGCCTATCCGGAGTTGAATCGCGTCCGCAAGTTCGCCATTGAGTCCTGGCAGAACGGGCAATGGAAAACCTGTTACCAGGGCGAAAACCTCGGAGCGAGCCTTTCGGTGAGGTTCGCTTCTGTCACAGCCCGGCGCGTTCGTCTCAACATCACCGAAGCCACCGAAGGCCCGACAATCTGGGAGTTTCAACTCTTTAAGTGATATGCAATTGACGGCTCTGATCTTCCTCCCTTTCCTGTGTCTGACTTCCGTTAGCCAGCCGGCCGCGGCTCAACCGCGTCCTATCTCCGGCATCTATCCGCATCTGGCCATGTTTAACGAGGAAGGCGAATGCGGCACCGGCGCGCTCGTCCCCTGGGCAGACCGGCTTTGGATCGTCTCCTACGCGCCGCACAAGCCGGAGGGTTCCACCGACAAACTCTACGAGATTACGCCCGCGATGGAACAAATTATCCGGCCCGAGAGCATCGGCGGCACGCCAGCCAACCGGATGATCCATCGCGAATCCCGCCAGCTGTTCATCGGACCTTATGCGATTGGAACCGACCGCACCGTGCGCGTGATTCCTTACACCAGGATGTTCGGCCGTCCCACCGGCGTGGCGCGGCACCTCAGCGATCCGCGCAACAAAGTCGTTTTTGCCACCATGGAGGAAGGGATTTATGAAGTGGACGTAAAGACGCTCGCGGTCACGGAATTATGGGCGGATGAACAGCGTCCGAAAGGTCGTCATGCGGATTTGCCCGGCTACCACGGCAAAGGGTTTTACTCGGCGCAGAACCGCTATGTCTATGCCAATAACGGTGAGCACGGCGCCCAGGCTTTGGCGCAACCCGACATTCCTTCAGGATGCCTCGCGGAATGGGACGGCAAGGCAGACCGATGGTCTGTGGTGCGCCGGAATCAGTTCACCGAGGTCACCGGCCCGGGTGGCATCGAAGGCAATACAACCGGTGACGACCGGCTCTGGAGCGTCGGCTGGGATCATCGGTCTCTGATTCTGATGCTCCTCGATCATGGCGATTGGCGCGCCTACCGCCTGCCCAAGGCCAGCCACACCTACGATGGCGCCCACGGCTGGAACACCGAGTGGCCCCGCATCCGCGACATTGGCCGCGACCCGCTGCTCATGACCATGCACGGCAGTTTCTGGCAATTCCCCCGAACCTTCAGTGCCACAAACTCCGCCGGCTTGGCTCCGCGCTCCACCTATTTGAAGGTGATCGGTGACTTCTGTCGTTGGGGCAATCTGATTGTCCTGGGTTGCGACGACACCGCAAAAAGTGAGTTCCTCAATAAACATCCGCTCAAAGGCGACCTCGCCGGACCGGGCAAATCTCAATCCAACCTCTGGTTCGTCGAACCCGACCAACTGGATCACTTCGGACCGGCTCTCGGACGGGGTGCCGTCTGGGTCGATGACGACGTCCAGGCCGGTGTGCCCAGTGAACCGTTCCTTTTCTCCGGATTTGAGCATCGCTCGCTGCATTTACGGCATGCGGGCAAAGCGCCGGTTGACTTCGTGCTCGAGGTGGATGCGCGTGGCGATGGTTCCTGGACGCTTTTTCGTCAAGTCACGGTGCCACCCGAGAAGAGCGCCATGATCCTCTTCACCCCGGCGGAATCCGGCGCCTGGATTCGACTGGCCGCCCAACTCGACGCGCCTGGGGTCACCGCGTTTTTCCATTTCCGCAATCGAGATCCACGCAGCCCGATCGCCTCCCCCATTTTCGAGGGGATCGCGCAAACCGCCGGTTCGAAATCCAGCGGCGGCTTGCTGCACGCTCGCGGCGGCGACTTCAAGACCCTGCGCTTTATCGCGCACAACACCAGCGGCCGGCTCGGCTGCTACGATCTGGATGGGACGTTGCGCCTGCGAAAAACCAATGATCCGGCGGGCGAGGCTTGGACCGCTCAAGCTGTGGCGTTGCCCCAGCCCCTAATGACCCTCGACCGCGGGGCGGCCCTCTACGTGGATGCCCAAGGCAAACGCTGGCGGCTTCCCCGTGGCGACAACGCTCTCGATCAATCCGGGCCGCTGGGCGCGGAACGTGTTTGCCGCGAAGTCTGCACCGAACGCAATCTGCTCAACGTCCACGGCACGTTCTACGAACTGCCCGCAGAAAATGCCGGAGGGTTCGCCAAACTGCGACCCATCGCCACCCATAACCGGCGCATCTCCGACTTTGCCAGCTACCGTGGCTTCCTGGTGATTAGCGGGATCTCCGATGATGCCAAAGGCGAACACATCATTCGCAGCGAGGACGGCCAATGCGCTTTGTGGATGGGCGCGGTCGATGACCTTTGGGCTTTTGGCAAACCGCGCGGGACCTTGGGGGTGTGGCGGAATAGTCCCACAAAAGCCGCAGTGCCCAGCGATGCCTGCCTCGTCGCCGGTTACGACCAGAAACGCCTTGTGATCTCGCATCAAAACACCGGACCGGTGCGATTTCGTATCGAGGCCGATATCTCCGGCAACGGCGCCTGGTCCGAGGTCTTCCGCCTCGAAGTCCCCCCGGGCCAAACGCTTGAACACGTATTTCCAGACGCCTTCGGCGCCTATTGGTTGCGCCTCGTCTCGGATGCCGACACCACGTCCACAGCCACCCTCATTTACGAATAATTACCGCAAACCGATTCTGCCAACGGAAAACCTCCGATTTAATTCTCGTCCATTGGCGCGCATTCGCGGTTACGTTTTTTCGCGGGTATCTTACGTGCCGATTTTGGGGGGGCTCCGAAGTTCTTGTGCCCGCAATCCATCGTGGTAGATTTCGCGGGTTGCTATGCAAAATCAACTCGCGCAGTTAGAAAGAAAATACTCGGAACTGGCCGCCCTGCGGCGGATCGTGATGGCCATTAACAGCCAGATTGACGACCTGGATCGCGTCGTCAACCTGATCCTCACCAGCGCCTGCGAACTGTTGTCGGCGGATCACGGCTCGCTCATGCTGATCCAGCCGGAATTGCAGACGCTCAAGATCGTGGCCTTCGCGGGAAAAGACTGGACGGCAGAAAAACAGACCTGCAGCCTGGCGCTGGGTGAAGGCATTACGGGGCGAGTGGCCGTGAAAGGCCAACCTTACGTTTGTCCCGATGTCACCAAGGATCCCCATTATTACCCGCTGTTTCCCGATATCCTGTCGGAGGTCGCTGTTCCCGTCATTTCCCAAGGGCGCATCCTGGGAGTCATCAACATCGACAGCACCCGGATGAACGCCTTTTCTCCGGCCGACTGCGAACTGCTTCAAATGCTGGCCGATCATGCGGCCATGGCGATAGAAAACACCCGGCAGTTCGCCGCCGCCCAGGCCGCCCGGGACCAGTGGCAACAGATCTTCGACGCTCTGCCCGATGGCATCCTCGTCTGTGACGAACAACTGATCGTCCTCCGGATCAACCAGTCGTTCCTGAACATCTTCGGTGTGGCCGGCAACTCGTTGCTCGGACATTCCGCCGAGAAAATTCTGTCAGAGACCCCCATGCTCCATCTTCGCCGTGAAACCTGGCGGCGCCTTCGGGAAACCGGCGTTCTCCGCATCCGATTTCGCGATCCCCACACCCAAAGAAGCTTCCAGATCTTTGGCATTCGAACCCGATTGGGCGGCAAAACCGCATTTCTCATCTGTTTTCGCGAAACCACCCTCCAGCGAAGCAGCCCATGAGTTAAAGCCTGTTTGAAAATTCCAAGGGGCGCTGTTTTCGCAGAAATGGCCGCATGGCGAGGCGCGACGAAGCAAAATATCCCTGGCGGATCTTTGACTGAGGAGCAACGAAGCCAGGGGGCCATTTCTGCGAAAACCCTTCGGGCGGCG
>JAKLHY010000042.1 GCA_022709905.1 Verrucomicrobiota bacterium
CTGAAAATCTACAGCACAATGCGCACTGAGCTTAAGTTTCGCTTAGCCAAAAGGTTTTCCGTGGAAATCCAGGCTAGCCATTGTGCAGCGGGTCATCCATCGTCATGGCGGGCAGGTTGGGGCGGAGGGCGAGGTGGGAACAGGCGCAGTGTTCTGGTTCACTTTGCCCGCAAAGCCTGTCGCCATGCAACACGAATGCTCATCGGAGCTATCACCCCCTGACTGAGTTCATCTTCTTCCCGCACGAATTGCCAGGCATTTGCCGGTTCGGGGGCCCCTGCATGTGTTGGAGACCTCAGTCGTTTGAAGCCCTGGTCAATCGGTTTTGGGAAACGAACCGAGGATTTTGACGAAATTACAGTGTTTCTGAAGTTCGGCGACCGCCCTGGCGACTTTGGGGTCCTCCATGTGTCCATCCACATCGATGAAGAAAAAGTATTCCCAGGCTTTTCGTTTGCTGGGACGCGACTCGATTTTCGTCATGTTGACACGGGCGCGCCAGAAAGGAGACAGTGAGTGAAACAGAGCGCCCACCTTGTCGGCGACGCTGAGCAATAGACTGGTGCGATCGTGGCCGGTGGGCGGGCTGCATTGACGGCCGAGAACCAGAAACCGCGTGACATTCTCCGGATTATCCTGAATGTCCTGCTGGAGGACCTGCAGGTGATAACGTTCCGCCGCGAGGGAACTGGCGATAGCCGCGGATCGACGGCGGCTCGCGGCCAGGGCCGCGGCCCGGGTGGTGGAGGACGCTTCAATGACTTCCGCCTTGGGCAGGTGCCGTTGCAGCCAGAGACGACATTGCGCCAGGGGCTGCGGGTGCGAATACAGCACGTTGATTTTGTTGACGGGATCCTGTCCCACCAGGCAATGCTGGATGGGCATTACCATCTGCGACACAATCTTGAGTTCGCTGTCGACCAGCATATCCAGCGTGTGGGTGACCACGCCTTCGGTGGAGTTCTCTACCGGCACCACGCCGTAATCAGCCCGGTGCTGGCTGACTTCGATGAATACGTCGCTGATCGTGTTTTGCGGTGAGTAGTGCAGACTGGATCCAAAGCGCTTGAGGGCCGCCTGGTGCGTGAAGGTCGCCTCGGGGCCAAAGTAGGCGATGGTCATGGTTTTTTGCAGCGACAGGGCGCTGGACATGATTTCGCGGTAAATGGCTCGGAGGGATTGGGGGGTAATCGGGCCTGGATTGACCTTGCACACGCGTTGCAGGACGCCCCGTTCCCGGTGTGGAGCATAGACGGCCTCTCCCGATTGATGTTTAAGATCGCCGATGGCCAAGACGTGCTGCGTTCTCTCGTTCAGCAGACGGATAATCTGTGTGTCGAGTTGATCAATGGTCTTTCGATGTTCAGCGATAGTCATAGGCCATTTCAGGAACGAGGTTCAGGTTCCGGTTCCGGCGGCGGCGAGGGGGGGAGTGACGGCGAGGCATCGCTGCCGGCGGGAGCATCCGGAGGATTGAGGCCAAGTTCGGACTGTGGGGTTTCTGGCGCGACCAAAGCATCGGGGGGCACTGTCGCCAATCCGGGATCCGTGGTCAGTAAGGCTTCCGGTTTATGGATGGGAATGCGGCGCAGTTCGTCCGCCGCTGGAAGATCTTCCAGGTTCTGCAAGCCAAAATACTCCAGAAAGTGAGCCGTGGTGCCGTAAGTGATCGGACGCCCCACCACTTCCGCCCGTCCCACGGCCTCGACCAAGCCTCGTTCCAACAGGGTCTGGATGACGCCGTCCACTGATACCCCTCGGATTTGCTCGATTTCAGCCCGCGTGATTGGCTGGCGATAAGCCAGGATGGCCAGGGTTTCCAGCGCGGGCTGCGACAGGCGGGGGGGGCGGGGCTTTTCTCCCAAGAGGACCCGCAGCCAAGGGGCGAAGGCCGGCCGGTTGACCACCTGCCAGGAACCGGCCACACCCACGAGCTGGTAACTGCGTTGGGCGTCATCAATTTCCCGTTCCAGTTCATCCAGCGCCGCGCTTATGGCTTCGAGCCGGGTCCGCCTCAAGGCCTTCGTCTCCGGATCGTCCGAACGTTCCGCAGTGGTCACCAGGACATCCCTCAGTTCGGCCGGACTCATCGGTTTTTGAGCCTGAAAAAGGAGAGACTCCAAAATCAGTTTAAGATCCATGGGCATCCTGGGGCTTGGTGTGAGCGGCTTCCTGGACACTGCTGGCAGGAACAGCGGGAGATTCGGCTGTGGATTGCTCGTTCTCGCTTTGGGCGTTCTCGGCAATTTCAATTTCGCCGAAGGCCTCATTTTGGGCGATGCAAATCCGGCGCAAACGCACCAACTCCAGGAGGGCCAAAAAGGTCACAATCACTTCGTTTCGGCCTGACGCCGTTGAGAACAGCTCGGAAAACCGAACGCTTTTCCGGAGGCCAACCAGTTGCGAAAGGGAGGAGATCTTCTCGCTGACAGACCATTTTTCTTCCAGGATCTCCTGGGTGCCGGCTTGTCGATCGAACCGTTTCAGGAATGCGCTGACGGCCTCAATCAGGTCCATGAGGGAAACGCCTGGCTTGGCCGGCGCCTCATCTTCGGCCGGTAACTCGGGTTTGCCAGGAGTGCGCCGATAAACCAGCTCCTGCTGGGTTTCCAGCGCTTGAAACCGCGTCGCCATATCCTTGAATTTCTTGTACTCGACCAGCTGACGAATTAATTCCCAGCGGGGATCCAGGGTGTCTTCCTCACCCTCAACGACCGTTTGTTGGTCCACGGGCAGCAATTCCCGGCTCTTGATGTAGAGCAATGTGGCTGCCATGACCAGGAACTCGCCGGCGATCTCCAGATCCAGGCGCCGCATGGATTCCACATATTCCACGAATTGATTGGCCAGGCGGGTAAGATTGACCTCGTAAATATCAACCTCCTCCTTCTTGATTAAATACAAGAGGAGATCGAGCGGGCCTTCAAACACTTCGAGTTGGACCTTGTAATCCGTCATGACTGCACTCCCCTGGACCCGGTCAGCGCAGGGGAGGGTATTCTTAGCCCACCCTCTTCCTCTTGGCAACCGCAGAAGACGGCACGATGCGTCTTGCGTCCCACACCTCCGCCGGGCATGATGCTCAGGATGAAACTGCCGAGTGAACCGGTCACGATAACACCGCAGCAAATAGCCACCCTGAATCAGACCCTTTCGGATGTCCGGCACAATATCAATAATTATCTTTCCTTGATGACCGCGGCGGCGGAAATCGTGAGCCGAAAACCCGAGATGGCTCCTCGGATGCTGGCCAACTTGGTGACTCAGCCCCAAAAAGTGACCGACGAGATGCGGCGGTTCTCGGCCGAGTTCGAAAAAGTGCTGCAGATTCAGAGGGAATAACCTTGGAGGGATTGAACAGAGGCAAACCACATGGCAGCTCGGGCTCCGCACAACTCGGACACGCCTGGAGATTCCCAATCCCTTGTTTCTGCGATTCACGCAAACGTTGGAGATGAGGGCCTTTTGGCTGAAGAGAATCTGGAATCTGGCGATGTGGAGTTGATCGCGGCTGTTTTGGCCGGCCGTCCGGAGTGTTTTGAGCCTTTGATCGTACGATATCAGAGCCGGGTGTTTCGACTCGTGCGCCGCTATGCTCGCCGGGAGACCGACGTGGAAGATCTGGCGCAGGAGGTCTTTATCCGGGCTTATCACAAACTGAAAACATTTCGGGGAACGGCGCCGTTTGAACACTGGCTGATGCGTTTGGCGGTCCGGGTGTGTTACGACTATCTGCGCAACCATCAACGTCGCCGGGAAACCTCCTGGGCAGATTTGGGCGAGGTCGAGCAACAATGGCTTGAAAGGTATGCGGCGGATCCTCGCACCACGGAGGAGACCGATAATGGGGCGCGGGAATTGGCTCAAAGACTGCTGTCGCTGCTGTCTCCCGCTTCACGGCTGGTCCTGACACTCCAGGAGATTGAAGAACGGCCGGTCAAGGAAATCGCCCAGATCACCGGCTGGTCGGTCCCGCTCGTCAAAGTGCGCGCCTTCCGCGCTCGCCGTGAAATGCGGAAGCACCTGGAAAAACTCGCCCGAAAGAATCAACTGTAACCTTGAATCGCCAGGGCGCGTCCAATGGAATAGCTGGGAATGACCTATGAATGCCAAGGGATTGAGTGAAATGCTCCTTCGGGCCGCGCGGCTGGATCCGCCTTCGGACACGGTGCCTTATGCTTTTGAGAAACGCATGATGACCCTGTTGGCCTCGCCATCGAGGGATCTCGGCGCCAGCCTGGGCATTGCCTGGTTGTGGCGGGCTTCTCTCGCGGGTCTGCTGATCATGTTTTGCTGTGGGGTTTGGACCCTGTCGGTATCCAAGGGGCCGGTCTCGCTGGCCCTGGAATTGGAGCAGGTGGCCTATGCGGCCTGCTGTGAAATTGGAGGAGACGCTTGGTGAAGTCCTGGCAGGCCATTATTGCCGCCATTGTGATTTTTTGCACTGGCTTGGTGAGCGGCGTGCTTCTCACGCGCCAGTACTTGCAGCGTCATACTCCCGATCCGGCTCTCGCCAGTTCCGCCTTCCTCTCCATGGGACCTTCCTGGGCTAGAGCCGAGTATCTCCGCCGGGTGCAGCAACAACTCGATCTGACCGCTCCGCAACGTGAGAGGATCGACCAGATCCTTGCTTCCGGCCAAGCCAATCTACGCGCCATATGGGAGCCCATCGCCCCCCAATCCCAGGCTGAATTGCTCCAAATCCGCGATCGCATCCTGGCCGAGCTCAATCCCCGCCAGCGGGCGCAGTTTGATGATCTGACCAAACAGAAATCCCCTTGGCGCCGCGATTCCGGAAAGCCGCGCGAATCCTCTCACAAGCGCGAGCGTTCGGGCGAGTTGAGCCCCGCCCAAGAAAAGAATGCCGGCTCGGAAACAGGCCCGGCTCAACCCCCTCATTGAAAAAACGCGGATCCTATGTGCGGGAGGATTCCGACCGCGGATGGGTTTGCTCAACAACCGCCTCGCGACCGCTGTGACCTACGATCCGAACGGTGGTTCCTTGAGGAATCAACTCACCCTGGCTGATGACATCCAGAATTATGTCCTCAAACTGCGCCTTTCCCCCGGGACGAAGATTGGATATCGCGATTCCCTCGCGACCGACCTGGGATTTCTGCGCGCTCCATAATTCCTGGACACTGCCTTCACCGCTGGCTGAGCGAGAAACCAGCATGCCGTAGATCGGAGTTTTGGGGAAAATCCGGCTGATGAGGAAAGCCAAAAAGCCCCCGCCCACCAGGGCAATGAGCAGATCCCTCACCGGCACTTGAAGTTGTGGCAATGTCGGGATCGGAGGCATCCCCGGGTAGAGATCGACCGTTCCCATAATAATAGCGATCAACATCAATGCCGCTCCCACTAAACCTGGAATTGCCGTCCCTGTAAAGACCAGCAGCTCCAACAAAACCAAGCCTACGCCCACTAAAAAAACAACCGCCCATTCCAGACCCGCCAATCCCGCCACGTATCCTCCCAAAAAGTAAAGGGCAAACGCGCTTAGTCCAATAATGCCCGGTAATCCGAAGCCTGGTGTCTTGAACTCGATGTATAGCCCGACGATGCCAATAATGAGCAGGATGGGACTCAGGGAATTGAGCCATCCGGCCAGTTTTTCTGCCCCGAGCGGCTCGACTCGCACCACCTTATGCTGCCCCAAACCCAGAAGCCGAAGCAGGTGATCGAGGCCTTCGACTGTGCCTGCTGACAACAACGGCCGTGCGGGAGTTCCATAGTTTTTTTCCGCTTGGCGATTCGTTAAAGTGAGGATCTGGCCTTTTTCGTTAAGCACCTCACCGTCAATAATGAGCTCCTTGTTTTTGTCGATCATTGCCTCGATGACTTCCGCGTTATGACCGTTTTGTTCGGCCCTGGCTCTGACCAGCGCGCTGATCCCTGAAGTCATCTTGGCCTCCAGCGTGTCGGGAATTTTTTCCACTCCTGCTCCCCCAGGAGCCATCAGGATCGGCGCCGCCGCGCCAATAACACTGCCCTCCGCCATGTAGATTTTTTGGGTGGCAACCGCGATGAAGGCCCCGGCCGAAAATGCCTTTCGATTGACAAACGTAACGGTGACCCCCCGGAACTGCCCCAGGATCTCTATGATCTCCTCCGTCACGTCGACACGCCCCCCGTTTGTGTCCATGTCCAGGATGATGACTTCAGCGTTGGCCTCCATCGCCTCCTTAACCCCCCGGCGCACCAAGTAGGATAAGGGAGTCGCTACCTCCTCACGAACGGGGATAATATAAGCTTTTTTGTCGGGCAACGCGGCCCGATTCTCACTCTCCCCTCCAATGAGGTTTAGCCCCGCCAGCATCACCAATCCAGCCAGGAGTGTTTTCATATATTTAAGCCTATCAAATATTACGGGTGAAGCAAGCCATCGGTACCTCCCTTACGCTCAGCTGGTCGTTTCTGTCTGACCCTGGAGCTACGCGCTTTCCTCGACTTCTGGCGTGGAGTAATTCCAAAAAGACCATGGCGACGGATCGTGAGTTATCATGAACGATAGCAGGCCAAACCAAGGGCTACAAATGAACTTCCTGTCAGTCAATCCTGGTTTAGGAACTCTGTAAATTGTTTATCTGAAGAAGATTATCGAAGTTTACCTTTTTCAATTTTCCGTTCAATTTTTTTCAAAAAATTTATGAAAAAATATTGACACTGGAATTCGCTTCTGGGAGAGTAGGGTCACACACGGAAACAAAGGTGACATGATGAGAACAAAAACACTAATTCTGACTGCTGTGCTTGGCGCAGCAAGCGTTGCCGCCGCGGTGGCGCAATCGGTTTACTCAGTCAACGCAGTTGGCTTTGTGAACAAAACGGTGAAGGCTGGTCAGTTCGCTCTGTTGGCCAATCCCTTAAATCTGCCTGACAACACGCTGGCTGCTGTTCTGCCAGACGTGCCGGTCAATACTAAAGTTTATGAGTATGATGCCGCCACGGGCGCTTTTTCCATTTATACCAAGCGCGCGACGGGCTGGACGGGCACTGGAGCCGCAACAGCTAAGTTGAATCCGGGCGAAGCTTTCTTCATTCAAAACGTGGGCACGGCTGATTTTAACGTGACCTTCGTGGGTGAAGTGCCTCAGGGAACCCTTACGACTCCGATCGCACAGGGATTCTCTCTGATTGCTTCGCAGGTTCCTCAGGCTGGCACGATTCAGACTCAGTTGGGATTGCCTGCACAGACGAACGACAAAGCGTATCTGTTCGTTGACGGCAACTATCAGATCTTCACCCGCCGCGCAAGCAGCTGGACGGGTGGGACTGGCGAGCCGGCCGTTGGCGTGGCTGATGGTTTCTTCTATCAAGCCGTCGCTGCTGGCACTTGGACACGCAGTTTTTCGGTGAATCAGTAATTGAACGAACGATAATCGACCCTAACAATGCATATGAAAAAAGTACTATCGATCATGGCCGCGCTAGGCATGGCAGGTGCAGCAGTGCAATGCTTTGGCGGCGCAGCGGTCTTCGCGAACAACTACGATGCCAATAAGCCAGTGTATGTGGACGCAGTCGGCACATTGGCTCCTATGGCCAATTCGTGGGTTCAATTCTACACGGCCGGCAACGCGCCCATCGGGGCGGCAATTGGGTTTAGTGAAGATGGCTTTTTTGATGGTGGTTTCTTCGAAGTCCCTGGAGCCGCAGACAATGCCGATGTGTCCTTCATCCTGAAGGGCTGGACGGGCGCTGCGACCTTTGATACCGCTGCCAAGAAAGCTGAAGCTCTGATCAGCCAAAAGGCTGGTGCGAACCCTGGAGCACCGACTCCTCCGAATCCTGCCGCATTGGCAATGCCTGACAACTTCGTGCTGGCAATTCCTGAACCTTCCACAGTGGCTCTGGCCCTGCTGGGTGGTGCGGCGCTGTTGCTGCGTCGTCGCAAATAATTATACAGTGTGTTCTCAAAAAGCCGCCCTTTTGGGCGGCTTTTTTTTGCATTTAAAAGACCGTACGGATGCTGCCAATCACAGATGTTGCGATATTTTCGTATCGTCCATGATATCTGAAATCAAGGTAGACTGTGATTCACTACAGAGAGCAGCGAGATCACAGAGGGCTTCTTAACCAAGACTCGATTCCCTCTAGAACAATGGGTTAAACAGTTATATTACGTGTTCTCAGTGGTTTCTGTAAGAAGAAGCCCCTAAGCGAAGTGGTCAGGCGCTGCACGGATGCCTGCTTAGGTCTGGGATCAGTGAGTTGGTAACGGGGGAAGTGTTACGCAAGTGCTTTCGGTGGAAATTGTAACGTTCAAACCTCTCTTAGCCGCCATAAATGATGTTATTGGAGGAGTTCCAAGAGTCCGTGGGGCATGAAACTTACGCTACTTGCGTA
Source organism: Verrucomicrobiota bacterium (assembly GCA_022709905.1). Classification (GTDB taxonomy): domain Bacteria; phylum Verrucomicrobiota; class Verrucomicrobiia; order Limisphaerales; family UBA1319; genus JAKLHY01. The sequence continues at coordinate 8,350 of JAKLHY010000042.1, forward strand.
ACTTCTCCACTTCAGCGATAAAGCCCTTCGGTCCGGATTCCATGTAGCCCAGCTTACCGAGTTCCTTGCCTTCAGAGTTAAGGATGACGACTGTTGGAAAGCCTTCTATTGCATATTTTTCTGAAAGGACGCGATTGGCCTTCTTGACTTCTACAGTTTGAGCCTTTTTTCTGGGAAAATCGATTTCAACCAGAAGGAGGTTCTTTTCTGCATAGGTGGCAAACTCCTTTTGATCAAAGATTTCCTTCTTAAGTTTGATGCACCACGAACACCAATCGGATCCAGTGAAATTTGCCAGAACAAGCTTTTTACTTTCCTTGGCTTTGGCCAAGGTGGCGGAAAGATCGGTGGACCAAGTCAAAGGAGCTGCAGAAAGCGCGGTCAGGGTGGCGATTAGGGAGGCAAAAACGAGAATCGTTTTCATAGTCGATTTTTTAAATGAAAATAAGTTTAAACAACTCGCTATATTAGCACAGGTTTAAGCTCGGTCGCAAATTTATCTTCTCGCCAAATCAGGCGGCCACGGACCCAGAGCCCCATGGTTTTCCCTTTGAGTGGCCAATTGAAGAATGGAGTATTGGTGGACTTGCTGGCACAATGATCGTGAGAATAGGTCCATTCACAATGGGGATCGAAGACAGTGATATCAGCGTCTTTTCCCGGGGAGAGAGTGCCTTTATCCAGACCGAGGATGCGAGCGGGATTCATGGTGAATCGGGCGATCAGATCGGATAAATGCATGATTTTGGAGTGAAAGAGTTGGGTGAGGGCCAAGGCGAGTTCGGTTTCGAGGCCGGTGATGCCGAAGGGAGCATAATCAAACTCGACCTCTTTTTCGAAGTTGCAGTGGGGAGCGTGGTCGCTGGCGATGACGTCAATGGTGCCATCAGCGATGCCTTCGAGGATGGCCTTTCGATCATGGGAGGTGCGGAGGGGAGGATTCATTTTGAAGCAGGTATCGTAACTGGGCCAGGAGGGTGGATTTTTACCGTGCTTCGAGTGGCGCCAGAAGTCTTGTCCATCGGTTTTCCAATAATGATCGCTGCCGGCGACAGCGGCGTCTGTAAGGGTGAAATGGTGTGGGCATGCCTCGGCACTAACGGGCAGGCCTTGTTTCTTGGCTTCGCGCAGGAGGCTGATGGATTTGGCGCTGCTCAGGTGCTGGAGATGGACATGGGCGCCGGTTTTTTCCGCAAGCAGGATGTTACGGGCAACGATGGTCTGTTCGCCCGCGGCTGGCCAGCCGCGAAGTCCGAGGAGAGTGCTCCAGTAACCTTCGTGCATGACTCCGTCAGTCACGAGGGAGTAATCCTGGCAGTGATCGAGGACGGGGAGCTGAAACATGCGGGCGTATTCCAGGGATCGCCGCATCAGTTCATTGTTTTGGATGCAATGTCCATCGTCGGTGATGGCGACGATCCCGGCGTTTTTGAGCGAGCCGATGGGTGCCATTTCCTCGCCGGCGAGGCTTTTGGTGATGGCCCCGGCCACAAACACATTAACCGCGGCTTCATTTTTGGCTTTGTCGCGTATAAAAGCCACCGTGCTCGCTTGATCGATCGGGGGGGTGGTATTGGGCATGCAAAGGACCGAACTGAAACCGCCGCGTGCGGCCGCGCGGGTTCCCGTGGCGATAGTCTCCTTGGCCGTTTGGCCAGGTTCACGCAGGTGAACATGGAGATCGATCAGTCCCGGGCAGATGACGAGGCCGTTGGCTTTGATCCGCTGGGCGTGAGCCGGGGCTTGGAGAGCAGCGTCCCGGCCGATGGCGGCAATTTTTCCATCGTCAATCAGGAGATCGGTTTTTGCATCGAGTTGGTTGGCGGGGTCGATGACACGGCCGCCGGTCAAGAGCACCGCATTCATGCGGAGCAAAGCATAAGCGGATCGGCGTTGACATGGCAAGCATCCTGATTATTATCGGGGCCGATTGGTAGCGGGTGTAGCTCAATGGTAGAGCTCCAGCCTTCCAAGCTGGTCACGTGGGTTCGATTCCCATCACCCGCTCCAGAATAATCATCGCTCCTGGCGTTAACACGAGTCCTTTCCTATGGACGAAAACAACTCCGCTCCAGCTCCGTCGGCATCCCCGGTTTCGACCGAGGAGACCTTGTTGTGGAAAGGCTCATCCTCGGCCTGGCGCATGCTGGGTTTGTTTACGGTCTGTTTTCTGTTTTGCTGGTTATTAGTTCCCATCTTAATCGCCTGGTGGAAGTATTGGGAGAATCGATGCCGGATTTTCGAATTGACCACGCAAAGGATTCGGCTGACGACCGGCATTTTCAACAAGGTATCCGAGGAGATAGAGCTTTATCGGGTTGAGGATATCAAGGTCGTCCAGCCGTTTTGGTATCGATTGTTCGGGCTGGGCAGTATCATGCTGGCCACCAATGATGCCTCGGCGCCCACCTTCACGATCGACGCCATTCCCAATGTCGTGGAACTGAGAGAGCACCTCCGAAAAAGCGTGGAGCAATGCCGGGATCGGAAACGGGTGCGGCTGATGGAAATGGAGTAAGGACCGCATCGGATTCACTTCGTCATGGTCTGCGGAATGTTCCTTCCGGCCTCGTCGATGGGCAACACGAATCCACGGGGGGCAAGAAGTTCATAATGTGTTTAATCAGGATTCAGTTTATATCCACTTCCTTATTTTGAGAATATTCAATAAAATTCAGAAAGCGAGCAAGGAAATCTCTAAGGCATTTCATCCTGAGATTGACCGGGGTCAGCGAGTTCAGTCGGATTAGGCGTCGCGCCGAGCCGGGCCTGGAGAAATTGTTTCAGTTGTTCTGCCGTTTTGCCGCCGAGACCGGGGATTGCGGCAATGGCTTCAACCGGGGCCATGTTCAAACGTTGCACCGAACCGAATTTTCTCAAGAGGGTCATTTTGCGCTGCTGTCCTATGCCGGGGAATTCATCCAGAATGCTTTCGGAGAGTCGTTTCAGGCGGAGTTGAGCGTTGAAGGTGTTCGCGAATCGGTGGGATTCATCGCGGATGCGCTGCAGGAGTTTGAGAGCATTCGAGTCGGCGGGGAGGCGCAAGGGCTCGGGCCAATCGGGGTGGTGGATTTCTTCATGCTCCTTTGCCAGGCCGACGACGGGAATGTGGTGGAGTTCGAGTTTGCGGAGTTCATCCAAGGCGGCATTCAACTGGCCTTTGCCGCCATCAACGAGAATCAGATTGGGCAGGCGAATCGGGGCTGCTTTTTCGGAGGGTGTGGTTTGGGATTCACCGGGGATGGACCAGGCGGATTGGGATTGTTCGGTGATTTCCTTCAAGCGGCGGGTGTATCGGCGGCGGATGGCTTCGGCGATGCAGGCAAAATCATTTTGTCCGGCCACGGTTCGGATTTTGAATCGGCGGTAATTGGAACGATCGGGCTTGCCATCGGTGAAACAGACGAGGGAGGCCACGGCGAAGGTTCCGCTGATATTGGAGATGTCAAAACCTTCGATTCTCTCTGGAGGGCCGGCCAGTTGCAGCACGCGGGCGAGTTCCAAGAGGTCTTTTTGGGGATCGGATGCCAGGGGTAGCGAGTAGGGGATTCGATCGAAGGACTTGGTTTTCTGGGTCGTGCGACGGAGGTCCGTGATGGCATCGCGAAGTTGGGCGGCCTTCTCGTAGTCAAACCGCGCGGCCGCTTCTTTCATGGCCTCTTCCAGTTGAATGACCAAGTTCTGGCACTGGCCGGCCAGGAATTCGCAGGCAGCTCGGACCTGCGAGGCATAGTCCGCCAGGCTGACATTACCGATGCAGGGCGCGGTGCAATATTGGAGATGGGCATAGAGGCAGTGGCGATAATCCTGTTCCGAAGGCCGCAAAACCCGGCAGCCGCGCAAAAGGAACTGGCGTCGGACAAGGTCGAGAGTTTTACGGGCGGATCCCGAATGGGCAAAAGGCCCGTAGTAAAACGATTGATCCTCCTGCTTGACGCGGGTGAGGGTGAAGCGGGGGATGGGATCGTTGAGGTTGACCTTGATCAGGAGGAAGTTCTTGTCGTCGCGGAAGCTGATGTTGTATCGGGGATGAAATTCTTTGATCAGTCGGCCTTCGAGGAGAAGGGCCTCGGCTTCGTTGCGGACCTCGTGAATTTCGAGGTCATGGATAGCTTCGACCAAGGCGTTGAATTTGAGGTCCCATCCTTGTCGCCGTGAAGGATGAAAGTATTGGGACACTCGCCGGCGCAAATCTCGAGCCTTGCCCACATAGATGACCGTGCCGAAACGGTCTTTCATGAGGTAAATGCCGGGCTTGTGGGGCAGTTGGCTGAGCTTGTTGCGAATATGGTCGGTCGCTGGCATGACTGAAAGCCGGCCCCGGAAAGTTTGCCCGTGGACGGGTCAAGCGGTCGCCTGAGTCAATTGAGGATTCTCCATAAAGGCGTAACAAATAAGATGGCAAATCATCATATGGGCATCCTCCACACGGCCATAATGAGTGGAGTCGATGACAAGGGTCTGATCGGCGAGTTCAGCGAGGCGGCCTTTTTTGCCCCCGACCAGGGCAAGGGTGGTGATGCCCTTCTCCTTCGCCCACTGAAAAGCCTTGACCAAGTTGGGCGAATTCCCGCTCACACTCATGGCGAAGAGCAAGTCTCCCGGCCGGGCAAAATTCATCAGCTGTCCGACAAACACATCCTCGTAAGAGTAATCGTTGCCCAGGGCGGTGAGCCAGGCCACGTTGTCGTTGAGCGTTAAACAACGGAAACGCCGGCTGATTTTGTCAGAGGCGCCCTTTCCCAGGTCCGTAATGAAATGGGAGGCATTGGCGGCGCTCCCGCCGTTACCGCACACAAAGATCTGCCGATCGGCCAAAAGGGCATTGCGAAACGTCTCGATCAGTTTCTGGATTTCGGCCAGAGGAAGCGCGTCCAGGATCGCTTGTTGTTCTTTCACATATTGGTTGAGCCAAGTGTTCATGGGCAGGAATATAATCGCAAATTGGCTGCGCGACAGGTTTTTTCGGAATTGAAGTTGAAGCGGATTCCGCCACTTGTTAGCGTTCGGGCATGCGTATTTTGTCTGGAATACAGCCTTCGGGGATCCTGCATCTCGGGAACTATTTCGGGATGATGAAGCCGGCCATTGATTTGCAGACTCAGGGCGAAGCCTTCTATTTTATAGCGAATTACCACTCCATGACCTCTCTGTTTGACGCCGAAGAACGCCGTCAAAACACCCTGGCGGTAGCGGTGGATTTTCTGGCTTGCGGTCTGGATCCGGAGAAGGCGGTCTTTTTCCGTCAGTCCGATGTCCCGGAGGTTACCGAACTGACCTGGTTGCTCAGCACGCTGACCCCCATGGGATTGCTGGAACGATGCCACAGCTACAAAGACAAGCTGGCGCGGGGAATCTCGCCCAATCACGGTCTGTTTGCCTATCCGGTTCTGATGGCGGCCGACATTCTGATATACGATTCGAATGTCGTGCCTGTGGGCCGGGATCAGAAACAACATGTCGAGGTGACCCGGGATATTGCGATCAAGTTTAACCAGCAATACGGTGAGACCTTTGTCATCCCGGAACCCCAGATTCGGGATGAAGTCGCGGTGGTTCCAGGGACTGACGGGCAGAAGATGAGCAAGAGTTACGGCAACGCCATTGATCTTTTCTGCGAAGAGAAGATCCTCCGCAAACGCATCATGGGGCTCGTGATGGACAGCCGGACTCCGGAAGAACCCAAACCTGACGCCGAAAAAAACATTGCGATCCAACTTCTGCGCCTGGTGGCGGCCCCCGAGATCAGTCGCGATTTTGAAGATCGATTGCGCGCGGGGGGGCTGGGTTACGGCGACCTGAAGAAATCGTTATTCGAAAACTGCTGGCAATACTTTGCCCCCGCTCGGGCCAGGCGGGCGGAATTATTGAACAACCTGGACTACGTCCATCAAGTGCTGGAATCCGGGGCGGCCAAGGCCAGAGTCGTGGCTGCAGTCGTGCTCAAACGCGCCCGTCGCGCTTGCGGTTTGGAGTAAGTTTTTTGTCCGTGTGAAAGATCACGATCGGCTGATTTCGGAGGCGGGTGTGGTGAACATGAACGCTCCATAGCCAACCACCCGCTGGCGCGGACCGGCGGTGTCCCCGGAATTGCGCAGATCGATCGTGGTGCACTTCAATGCGTGGTTCCGAGCGGCAAACAGCAGCCCCCGCACGGGAGCGCATCCGCAGGCGTCTGCGCTATCCAACTCGTCCGCGGCCAACCGTTCGATTTTACAGGCGGTTGCATAATCAATGCTTTTGGCCGTTTCGTAATCGAGATAATGGCTAAGGTCCGAGCTGATGATGATCCGGGTTTCCTGTCCGCCCCACAGGGCCTCCAGACAGGTCCCGACTTCCTCCGGAGAAGCTTCGCCAATGACCAAGGGTATGATGGAACAGCCCGGAAGCACTTCCTGCAAAAAGGGGAGTTGGACCTCCAGGCTGTGTTCCTCGCGATGGGCGTCCTCCCGAATCTCCACAAGCCCCTGTCTGGCCAGAGATTCGCCAGCGGCTTGGTCCAGAAGGACCTCTCCCAAGGGCGTTGAAAAGGAATAGGCCTGGCTCAACGCGATCCCATGAAAGGGCACATAATGCGATGGCCCGGCCAGCACCACGCGCCGGATTACTTGCTGGTCCCGGGCGAACTGGACAAACGCGCTGGCGGCGATGGGCCCCGAATAGATGTAGCCGGCATGAGGGGAGATAATGGCCTTGGGACTTGGACCGGACAGTTCGCGAGCTTTATGAAGCATATCCTGAACCATCGATCGCAGTTCGACTGGCTCATCGGGATAAAACCGGCCTGCCGCAGAGGGAAATCGTCGCTGACCTCCAGAGGAATTGGGATGGCGGTGCATAGAATTTTGTTGAAGTGTTAGTAGCCGTCAATGATTTTTATTTCAGGACCAGATGCCGGGGATCACTGTATGGCAATCGGGGCAGCAGCCTTGATGACTGATCCGGTAGCTGCGCACACGAAATCCCGCACGTTCGACCAACGGCTTTTTGCAGGTCGGGCAACGGGTGTCTTCCCACTGCCTGACTTGTCCGGGCAAGTTGCCCGCATAAATGTATTTAAGTCCTTCGGCCTGGCCAATGGTTACAGCCTTCAGGAGATCCCCGGCCTGGGTGGGGCGGGGATGGATCATTTGGTAATCGGGATGAAACGCCGTGACATGCCAGGGAATGTCCGGACTCACCGACGTCAGAAAATGGGTCAGGGAATGCAATTCATCATCCGAATCATTAAATCCGGGTATGAGCAAAGTCACCACTTCCACCCAGAATCCCATCTCGCGGGCGTTACGGATAATTGAGGTGACCTGATCGAGCGAACCGCCCAACGCTCGATATTTATCGTGATGAAAAGTCTTAAGATCGATCTTTATTGCGTTCATCCAAGGACGGACGAATTGCAGAGCTTCGACGGTGGCATGTCCATTTGAGACGAAGGCGCACAGGAGTTTGTGACGGGTGGCCAGTTCAAAAACCGACGCAGCCCACTCGATGGTAATGACCGGTTCGTTGTAGCTTGAAACAACCATGCGGGCTTGATGCTGTTGGGCGATCCGGACGATTTCCTCGGGTGTAATGGGCTCGATCTGGCCGATCGCACGGGGAGTCTTCAGGGCTTGGCTGGAGAGCCAGTTCTGACAGAAACCGCAGTGGAAATTGCAGCCGAGCATGCCGAACGTCAAAGCCTTGGCTCCCGGCAGCAAGTGAAAGAAAGGCTTTTTCTCCACCGGATCGGCAATGAGACCGGCAACGTACCCGTAAGGCGCATGTAGTGTTCCGGCTCTGTTGAATCGCACTTGGCAGACGCCCCTTTGGCCGGAGGCCATCAGACATCGGTGGCCGCAGGCGAGGCATCGAACCCGGTCATTTTCCCTTTTAGATAGCGTGGTGGCTGTGGTGAAGAGATCCAAATGTTCCGCCAGACTGGCATTGGCCAATGGGGGACTTGGAGACGGCAGGGAGGGCGAGGATGAATTGTCCGGGTTCTGAACCATGGATGATCGCACAAGACTAACTTCTACCGAGGCATAAGAGTTGTCAAAATCCCCTCGCGGGGGGCGGAACAAAACAGAGACAACCTTGAGAGGTGTCCCTGGGTCCATCCGGAATTGCAGGGATTCAAATGTAATCGTTAAACAGGTTTTCGAGGAACTCCTGGCGGCCGCTGACGTTAGGGGTGCTGCTGCCTTTCTTGAGCACATAAGCTTCGAGTTCCTTGAAGCTGGATTTGCCGGCTTCAATCCGGGCGCCAATGCCGCTGTCAAAGGAACTGTAGCGCTGCTTGACGAAATCGGCCAGGGTCGCGTGGTTGGTTTCGATGTTTAGCTTGAAATGATCCATCAAATCATAATGGCGCAGGAAATTCAGGCACGCCGCGGCATTGGAATCATACTGATGTTTGGTGGGTTCTTTCGGCTTGGGTTCAATATAGGACGGGCCCTTGAATCCGATCGATTTCTTGTAGTCGACCGCCATGTGAAGGAACCGCCCCAGGTGGTCAAGTTCGCGTTTCATGTCAGTGTTCAACAAGGTGGAATAACCCTCCCGACCTCCCCAGAAAACGTATCCGGCGCCCCGAGTTTATCCATGAACTCAAAAGCCACCCGGACGCGGCGTTGGGCATTCTTGACAGAATTCGATCCGTCGTCCCATGGGCGAACGGCGGTCGCAGCCCCGAACTGGTCGGACAAGCCGTTGCGAAAAGTATGCCAGTAGACCACCGAAAATCGCAGATGATCCTTCATGGACTTACCTTCCACGACTTCATCCGGATTATAGTACTTAAAATCCAGCGCATTCCGGGATTGCGGTCCTTCGTATTGGATTTTGCGAATCGTTTTGAAGTAAGATGAAGCCATGGGTTTTGTGTCCAAGGTTTCGATTAATTAGTGTCATAGTGACATTTCTCCATCTGTTCAAGTCAAGCCCAAACCCCTACTTCGGGGGGCTGCATGTTGGATGGGCAAGGCTATTGGGAAAGGGTAAGGACCGGTCCAGAGATGGCGCGAAAGAATGCTCGAATACCACCCGAGTTAAAGGAAGATGTCTGGAGCTGACAGCACGGTCTCTGGTCACAAATGTGGGGGACAGTAGACGAAGCAGCAGATTTGGTGGGAAAATCCTTCTGGCAAAGGAAATGCTTATTCAGGTTGACCCTTATGCGGATGAAGACGCACGGAGGCTTCCTCAGGCGCCTCGAGAGGGGCGAGGTTTTTCCAATCCGAGCGTTGACACTGGGATTTTGAGTGGATAAGGTCGCTAGGAAACTTAACTAATTTAGGTAAAATGTTGTTACGAATTTGCTTAATTGTTGCGGTGGTCGGGGGATTGGGAGCCGTGGGCTTAATCCATACCAAGCTCAAGGACAAGATCGAGACGATCACCACCGAGCGCGACAACAACGCACAGGAGCGCGATCGTTTTCAGCAGGAATCCACCAAAGCCAAGCAAGCTGAACGAAAGGCCAAAGAGGAGCGCGACGACTCGAATCAGCAGTTGGCCACAGCCACAAATGAGCTGATCATCGTCACGGCAAAAGCGACGGAACAGGAAAAGCGCGCCAACGATCTTTCCAGCCGCTACAATGCGACACTAAAAGAGCGCAACGAGGCCCAGGCGCAACTGGCTGCCTGGAATGTGCTGGGCGTTACGCCGGCCCAGGTGGAGGAGATTAAGGCTTCGTTGAAGAATGTGACCACCGAGCGGGATGCAGTGACCGCCGAGAAAGAAATCCTGACCAAGGATAACCGGAGATTGATTGCTGAGCTGCAGCGATTTATCGGCGATAGTGACAAAGTCAAACTACCCGAAGGCCTCAAAGGCAAGGTCATCGCCGTAGACCCTCAATGGCAGTTTGTCGTGCTCGATATCGGATCCGACCAGGGAGTCCTCGAGCGGGGTGAGATGCTTGTGAACCGCAATGGTAAGTTGGTGGCCAAGGTTCGCATTTCCAGCGTCGAAACCAACCGTTCCATCGCCAATGTCCTGCCCGAATGGAAACAGGAGGACGTGGCGGAAGGGGATCAAGTCCTCTACTAAACCATGGGCAGGAAAAGATTACACCCTTGGGGCGCGCCTGTTCTGTTGCTCGGCTTAGTGCTGTTGGCGGTTCTTTCCGCAGGCTGTGCGACCACTGACACCGAGAATGTTTCTGAACGTCCCTGGAATTCGCCAAAATCCTGGGAACACGGCATGCCCAGTGGCATGTATGAACGCAGGTGATCTGGACTGATTCGGACTGGAAACAGTAGCGATTTTCGATTGACAGGGCGCCAGCGGGTCTGGCGCCCTTTTGTCATGCGGACAGTCCGTCCTGAACCGATATGGTAGGCGCTTGGCTCAATGCGGCGGGAATCGTTTTGGGCGGTGTCGCTGTTCTTATTTGGCGTGGACAGCTTCCTGCGATTTTTCAAGCCCGGCTTAAAATTTTTCTGGCGGTCGCAACGGTTGTGGTGGGTTTGGGAATGACTTGGCGTGGCATTGGCGGACCGTTATCTGATGTTCTGATTCAATGTCTCATCCTGTTGTTATCCTTGACGGTCGGCAGTTTCCTCGGGCGGTTGCTGCGCTTGCAGCACTATTCCAATCGTCTGGGGCGTTTCGCTCAAAATCAACTTCAACTGGCCAGTCAGAACCCGGAAAAATCCTGGAATGCGGGATTTCTGGCAGGCACCGTTTTGTTTTGCAGCAGCCCCCTGGGTCTAATGGGGGCGTTTTTTGACGGGCTCAGCGGCAACTATGCCATTCTGCTGGTCAAAGCGGTCATGGATGGTCTGGCCGTCTTCTCCCTGGCCAAAGCGACCCGGTGGGGGATTGTGGTGTCTTGTCTTCCCGTCCTGGCCGTTCTGGGATCTCTGACGCTTCTCGGGCAACAGCTTGAACAAGTTGCCCACGACCAAACCGCAGTGCTGGCCTCTGTTGAGGCCGTGGGCGGAATGTTGGTGTTTTGCGCCTCGCTGATTATCCTCGAATTGAAGCGCGTGCCATTGACGAACTATCTTCCGTGCCTCTTGGTGGCCGCTGTCCTTGCATTGTGGTGGAGATAGACTGGAACTCGCGCGCCTGGCATCTGGTCCGGCGGCACCCCCGCCAAAACCGGATGCAATTTTAACAAATCCTTAAGAGGAACCGGGCTTGAGTTCATCGAGGATGTCATCCAAATCAGGTGCGGATGAAGCAAGCACCGAGGTCGGATTCAGGATTTTCCGCAGATACGCAATGGCATCGGGGATGGACTGGACCGATCGCGGCAACACCGCGCCACAGGCGTTAGGATGGCCGCCTCCATGGAGGAGTTCGGCGATCTTGAGCGCTTCTCCGTTCAGGCTGCGTAGGCTGACGACGATCGTGCCATTTCCTCTGCGGAACATCGACAGCAGCACCGTGTGAGGACAAGCTCGCTCCTTGAGCAACTGATTGACGATCAGGTTGGCGCTCCCGAGGAGCACCTCGACAAATCCAACAGCCGGACTCAACTGGACAATGTTCTTTCGGGACCATTCCAGCCCGAGGGGATCCTCCACGCGGCGTTTCACCGCCATGACTTCCAGTAAAGGATGATTCAGAAGACGCTCAGGATTTCCTTCAATCAAGGTGCAAAGATTCCAGAACTGATAGGTCTTCACCAAATTGGCGTAGTCATTGGCGACCGTAAAGTCAGCGTGGTCTTGTTCGAACAGATCCGCCAACCGGCATAGAGCAACCAAACGATCAAGAACCGGATTGGCCAAGCCAGCTTGCTGGCAGACTTGGTAAACCAAGGAACAGGAGCATTCCCTGGTATGATGAATCAGGCGGGCATTTCGCGGAGTCGTTCCCGTCGGATGATGGTCAATCACAACCCAATTTGGACGGTCCATCCTGGAGTCGAAAGCGAAATCACTCACCCAGGCGGCCTTTTCCGTAAGGGTCCTCTTCTGCCAGGCATCATTCTGATAGGCCTCAATCGGAATTGTCTCCTCGAACCACGATTCGGCCAGCTTCTGCAGCAGCAGGCTGCTGAGAAAACCGTCCAAATCACTCTCGTGAGTGAATATTACCACCGGTTTGGGCCACTTTTCCATGTGCCGCGCAGACTACTCCACATTTGAGGCCGCCGTCAAACTCTCGCGTCGGAGCCCCTTCGATCAGGACTGTCGCCTCGCTGATTTTTTGACGACACCAAGGAATGGGATATGGTAAGGCATGCGTCGTTATTTTACAGGCTTGATCTGTGCAGGAGTGCTGGTGCTGATGTCTGATGGCACCGGCCAAACCGTTTCCACACCCTCAGTCCCCCCTAAGAGATCTCCCATGTCCAACTCCTTTGTCCGCGTTCGTCTGCTGAATGCCGATGGACAATTAACCCCGGTGCAAACGATTCCCAAAGTCGTCAAGTCGGACGAGGATTGGCGCCGTCTTTTGCCCGAGGACGTCTATCGTATCGCCCGTCGAAAAGGCACCGAACAGGCGTTTTGCGGGGCCTTCTATGATCACAAGAAGGCCGGATTCTACTATTGCGTTTGCTGTAATCTACCTCTATTTTTATCAAGTTCAAAATTTGATTCGGGCACCGGGTGGCCCAGTTTCAACAAGCCGATTGCTCCCGAAAATATCGTCACCTCCATTGACCGCAGCCATGGCATGGTGCGCACCGAGATCCTTTGTGTCCGGTGTGATGCCCATTTGGGGCACGTTTTCAACGATGGCCCAAAGCCAACCGGATTGCGCTTTTGCTTGAATTCCGCCTCTCTGGTTTTTCGGGAAAACGCCGACTCGGAATCTCCATAAGGCTCCATTTCCTTCCCGATTCCGGGATGCACGGATGCTGTTAATGAGCAGTTTTGTCCGCTCACCGGCTCCTTTTTCTTTCCAACGCACTGTCCACAAGCACTCTTGGGGATTGGATGCCCTTGGCATACTTCATGCAGATCCGGAGTGGTCTGAGGTCCAAATCCTGTAACAAAGGTTTATTAACCCGTGTCCTTACTGCAGGGAAAGCGGGCCCCGGCTTACGGGAATGAGTGAAAAAAACGTCCGTTTGAAAGGCCCGATACGGAGAAGGATAGGTTATGCCAGTGTTATCGAAGTTCTATGGGATAGTCATTCGCATGTTATGCGCCCGGCTGATGGGGGCGCGATTTCACGCGTTTTACGAAAATTACGAGATTGTCGTCAGTGTATGGCCATTAACGATCGTGGAAGGAGACGCGCCTTTTTGGGTTCGGGAGAAAGTCATGAATTGGGCGATTCTCCATCAGCAGGAGTTACTGGCTGCCTGGAATCGATGCCTGGCCGGTCAGAGGCCGAGTCCCATTGCCCCATTGGCCTGATGAATTGTCACGCCAGCGGCTGAATCCAGGAATTGACCTTGAAAAATCCAGATGCTGATGTTGAATACTCTTTGTTGATCGAGACAGGAATGGCAGATCGATGAGTCTTGCGAAGGGACCTTAGTATGGCGTTAATGCACGAGATTGACTATCAGATACATGGTGATGATCTGCAGTTCGTGGAAATCGAATTGGATCCCCAGGAGGCTGTGGTTGCCGAGGCCGGAGCCATGATGTTCATGGATGACGGCATAGAGATGGAAACCATTTTTGGGGATGGTTCGCAGCAGGGCGGCGGTTTTTTAAATGCCTTGGTTGGGGCCGGTAAACGGTTGTTGACGGGGGAATCCCTTTTCATGACCGTGTTTCAAAACCGGGCTGTGGGAAAGAAACGCGTGGCCTTCGGGGCTCCGTATCCCGGCAAAATTATCGCGATTCACCTGAGTGAAATCGGCGGGGAATTGATCGCCCAAAAGGACTCCTTTTTGTGCGCAGCCAAGGGCGTCAGCGTTGGTATTGCCCTTAATCGCAAGATCGGAGCGGGCTTATTTGGAGGCGAAGGCTTTATCATGCAGCGGCTGCAAGGGGATGGCTGGGCCTTTGTGCATGCGGGAGGAACCCTGTATCAGCGCGAACTCGGTGTGGGGGAAACCTTGCGTGTAGACACGGGCTGCGTTGTGGCTTTTCAGCGCGGCGTGGATTTTGACATTCAATACGTCGGCAAGATCAAGACCGCGTTTTTTGGGGGAGAGGGTCTGTTTCTCGCCACGTTGCGCGGGCCCGGTCGGGTCTGGCTTCAATCGCTGCCTCTCAGTCGTCTGGCGGATCGGATCACGGCGGCCTCACCGAAAACCGGCCGAGGTGGCCGGGAAGAAGGATCGGTCCTTGGAGGACTGGGGCGACTGCTGGATGGCGACAACTCTTAGCGTGGATGCGCTGCAGGCAGATTGATGGTTGCCGGTTTCTCTTCGAAGCGTGGGCGTGATTCTGAAGGCGGCCTGGCCGGGGAGAACGCCCTCAGTTTTTGAACCAAGCCGGGCAAGTGCTGCAGCACGTAATCGACATCATCTTCGGTGTTGTCGATACTGAGGCTGAATCGAATGCTGCTTCGGGCTGCGGCCGGTGTCAATCCCATGGCGCTCAGGACATGGGACGGCTCGAGGGAACCCGTGGTGCAGGCCGAGCCGCTCGATGCGCAAATCCCCAGCTGATCGAACATTAACAGCAGCGCTTCGGATTCGATTCCGTCAAACCTGATGTTTGTGGTATTGGGGAGTCTTGGCTCGGTGGCACCATTGAGCTGAGTCCCAGGAAGAGTGTTCAGAATGGTGGATTCCAGGCGATCCCGGAGAGCCCGCACCCGACTGTTTTCTTCCGACAGACGGCTCAACGCCAATTCGGCCGCGCAGCCGAAGGCAACCATGCCCGCAACGTTTTCGGTTCCTCCCCGGCGGCCGCGTTCCTGATGTCCGCCCAGCAGGAATGGGTGAAATGGAGCCTTTCGGCGCGCGTAAAGCAGACCGATTCCTTTGGGCGCGTGAAGCTTATGAGCCGAGAGCGAAAGAAAATCGATTCCCATCTGAGCCGCATTTAAGGGAAGCTTGCCCGGTACTTGAACCGCATCCGTGTGAATCAGCACCGAGTGGTGATGACAAATGCTCGCCAGTTCAGCAAGAGGAAAAAGCACGCCCGTTTCATTGTTCGCCAGCATGAGGGTGACCAGAGCCGTATCGGGCTGAAGGGCGCCTTGCAGCTCAGCCGGATCCAGTCGCCCCTGATTATCTACTGGCAAGTAAGTGACCCGGTACCCTTGTTTTTCAAGATCCTGACAGACATTAAGAACCGCGGAATGTTCCACAGCCGAGGTAATGATGTGCCGTTTTTCTGGGTGAATTCTCAAGGCACTGCGGATGGCCGAGTTATTGCTTTCGGTGCCGCAACTGGTGAAGATGACCTCCTTGGGATCTGCTCCGACTAAAGTTGCCACACGATCTCGGGCCTCATCGATGGGCTTGGCCAGTTTGTTCCCAAAGAAATAAAGACTGGACGGATTGCCCCAGTCCTCGCGTAAAAACGGGAGCATGGCCTCCACGACCTCTGGTGCAACCCGAGTGGTCGCGTTGTTGTCCAGGTAGCATAACTTCATAGGATTCATGACAATCACCGGCGACATGATAAAGCCTGGCTTACGCCTCGCAAGCAATACATCGCCGGGGGTTTGCATTCCCGGGTAGGTCTTGAGCCGATCCAGCTCCTTGGAGTCAAATCCGCATTGTCGCGGATGATGAGAGACGCTAGCATGCAGCATATGAGATCAGCAGCCCCCATGACTTGGTTGATCCGTTTTCTGTGCCTCCTACTTATGGGATGGGGGATCCGGATCCGCGTGCAAGCGGACTTGCCGAGTTCGACCTCGGTGAAACGCCTTTTTCGAGAGCCCCCGCGCGCATATGCCCCCGCGCCGTTGTGGGTATGGAACGATCAATTGACCGAGGAACAGATTGTGAGCACCCTGCGCGACCTGGCGTCTCAGGAGGTCAAACAGGTCTTTGTTCATCCTCGGCCGGGTCTCATGACTCCTTATCTTTCCACGGAATGGTTTGAGCTCTGGCGGTCGGCCCTGCGAGAGGCCAAAAAACAGGACATGAACATCTGGATCTATGATGAAAACTCCTATCCTTCCGGGTTCGCAGGAGGGTTTGTTCCCGAGGTGATGCCGGAGTCCCGAGGCCGCGGATTAATCATCCAGGAAACAAAAACGGCACCGGGCTGGACAACGAATCTGGTCGCGGTGTTCCAAAAGGAACGAGCTTCTTGGAAGGATGTCAGCCGGACGCTTCGGGAAGGAGCCTCCATCAGGGAGGGAGCGTTCCTCGTGGCATCTCTTGTTCGGGCCGGGGATTCGCCTTGGACTGGGGGAAAATGCTACGTCGATTTGCTTTATCCGGGAGTCACCCAGAAATTTTTGGAACTGACTCTGGAACCGTATCGCCGGGAATTTGGAGACGAATTTGGTCGGCGCATTCCTGGTGTGTTTACGGATGAGCCCAACATCAAGCCCACAGGCGGATTGCCCTGGACTGACGACTTGCCGGACGAGTTTGTCCAGCGGCGAGGTTACTCGCTGATCGACAACCTCCCCTCTCTGATCGTTCCCTCCGGTGACTGGAAGAGAATTCGGCATGACTATTTCCGCACGCTCCACGAACTGTTTGTCGAACGATGGGCAAAGCCATATTTTAAATACTGCAGCCGGACCGGTCTCGAGTTTACCGGTCATTACTGGGATCATGAATGGCCGAACTGCCTGGGGGTGCCCGATAACATGGCGATGTATGCCTGGCATCAGCGGCCCGCCGTCGACATCCTGATGAACCAGTTCCAGGAGCATACTCATGCGCAGTTTGGTAATATTCGGATCGTCAAGGAACTTTCCAGCGCCGCCAACCAACTGGGCAAATCCCGAACCCTGTGCGAAGCATACGGCGCCGGCGGGTGGGACCTGCGGTTTGAGGATATGAAGCGGATCGGAGACTGGATGTATGCGCTAGGCGTCAACACGATGGATGAGCACCTGTCCTATATCACCTTGCGGGGAGCCCGCAAACGGGATCATCCCCAATCGTTCTCCTATCATGAGCCCTGGTGGCCGGCCTATCATGTTTCCGCCCGTTACTTCTCCCGATTGTCGGCCGCCTTGTCCAGCGGCGAACAGGTCAATTCCATTCTAGTTCTTGAACCGACCACCACAGCATGGATGTACAACACCCCCACAGCAAACGACCCCCACCTCGTCGAAATCGGACAATGGTTTTTCGAACTGCTGCAACGCCTGGAGGCCGAGCAAGTGGAGTACGACCTGGGATGTGAAGATATTATTGCCCGTCATGGCTCGGTCGTTGGTTCCCGTTTGGTCATCGGCAAACGCAGTTATGCGGCCGTCGTGCTGCCCGCAGGCACGGAAAACCTGATGGCTTCCACCTTTTCGCTCCTCGACCAGTTCCTGAAATCCGGCGGCATACTCTATGCCCTCGGCGATGCCCCCTCTCGCATCAGTGGGGACCGCGTCGATAAAGCGTCGGCCCTTTTCCAGAATGCCGGCGGGAGGAAATCCAACCTCAAGGATCTGCCCTCGCAGCTCCATGGGCTGAATCTAAGCGACGGGATTTTTGTCCGCCGCGCCTCCGGCGATCAAGGTTTGTTACTCCACCATCGCCGCCAGTTCTCCGATGGCAATCTCCTTTTCCTCGTCAACACCAGCCTTGGGCATCCTGCGCGAGGACATGTTCAATGCCAGGCTCCAGGCGCGGAGGTTTGGGATCCTGAGACCGGAAAGATCCGGCCTTTTGCGGGAATATCGTCTGAAGATCCCGCCTTTTACTCCTTTGAACTTCCTCCGGTTGGCAGCCTGTTGCTTTTTCTTGCCAACAAGCCAGTTCCGGTTGAAACCGTCAAAGAGAACAGGCGCTTCACCGATTGGTCCGCTCCCACGGAGGTTCGCCGGTTGGAACCGAATGTGCTCGTCCTCGATTTCGTTGATGTTACGGTTGGATCCGAACAGTTGACCCAAACCTATTTCTATCGAGCCAACCAGCTTGTCTTTCGCCAGCATGGTCTGGATCGTAATCCGTGGGATAACGGTGTCCAGTTCCGGGACGAGTTCATTCGCCGGATTTTCCCCAGTGAGAGTGGATTCCAGGCCAGTTATCGGTTCTCTATCCAAGATCGGGTTCCAGAAGATCTGGCGATCGTGATCGAGCGTCCCGATCTCTACTCTGTCGAGTGCAACGGAGCCCCCCTCCAACCGGTACCGGGTCTCTGGTGGTTGGACCGGGCATTTGGCCGAATCTCCATTTCGCGCCAAGCTAAGGTCGGGAACAATGTCATTACCCTCACGGCGCGTCCCTTCACCATCAGCCACGAAATTGAACCGATCTACGTGCTGGGCGGCTTTTCGTTGGCCCCCGCTCAGGCCGGTTTCGTCATTACGCCCGAACGCATGCTCTCCCTGGGCCAATGGAACGTACAGGGAATGCCCTTCTACGGGGCGGGAGTGTCGTATCGCCAAAACATCCATTTGCCCCAAAAAAAGGGGCGCTATCATGTCAGACTCAGCGATTGGCGGGGCAGTGTAGCCGAGGTGCGCGTCAATGGTCATCCTGCGAATTACCTGTGGCACCCACCCTATCTGTGCGAAGTGACCGAGTTCCTCCGGAAAGGATGGAACCAGGTGGAAGTCCGTGTTATCGGCACCTTGAAGAATACCCTCGGCCCTCACCACAATGGGCCCGGTCTCGGATCCGCCTGGCCCGGGATGTTCCAGAAGGGCCCCGATTCCGGTCCTCCGCCACCCGACGCTTACGCCACGGTTGGCTACGGTCTGTTTCAACCCTTTATCGTGCAACAATCAGAATCCAATTAGCGCTGACCTATGATCGCTGTCATGTTTGAATGGTACATCCTGGTGGCTTGGTATCTCCTTTGGATCGTGCTCCTGACTGTGCTCGCCCTCGATTGGCTCAAAATCCACCTTAGAGTTCGCGAAGCCCGCAAAAAGGGCCTGTATCCTGCCGATGACCAGGAACCCTCCCTCGACGATGTGAAACGCCTCGTCGCTGCCGATGAATTCGCACTGGCCATGAAGCTTTATAGCGATATGGAAGACGTGGGCGACAAGGAGGCCCGGCTGGCTATTGACAAAATCAAGGCCGAATTCGCCGCTGATTCTGCCGACACTTCCCTGAGCGGCAAGCCCACAAAGACCAAACTTGCCTGACGCATAGGCCACCGACGCGTGGCTCCAGCCTCATCCCACAGAGAATGCCCACTCCCCGGAGTGTGGATTCGCTGTGATTCCGCGTAAACCAAATGGGAAACAGATGAGTTATCATAGTCGAGTATAAGTACAAGTCATTGCATTTATATATTGATATATTTGAAATATTTAAACATATAACATATAGTGTGCATTGATAAGATCAGCAAATGATTCGCTGGCTTCCGGCCGTTTCAAACAAGGACTGGATCCTTTGGCCATCCGAGGCAGCGCCTGTGTGCGCCCCAACCCTTTCCTCCACCCCCGGACCAAGACACATCAGATTCATTTATATTAGTATAATGCAATATCAATATGTAAAGTATGATTATAATATAAATATGGTTAAATGACTATGTTATCCTTATCAAAAACCTTAGGTGTTGGAGGATCCGCCGGTTTTTACGAAATGAATCCGTAGAAGGAGTGGAAGGAAACGTTATTCGGCGAAAAAAACGCGGATGAAAGCGGGAAAAGGGGATTTGAATGGAAAAAGGAGTGATGATGGCTCGCCAGAAAATCTGGGAGTTTTATTTTCATATCTATTTAATATGCAGTGAGATATAAAATGTTGTTGTTTAATCACATGGCGAGAATAGAAACCATGAAGCCGGGGAGAGCAAAATTTTTTAAAAAACCTCTTGCACTCGGATAGGTGGATTTGTAGATTGTCGAAGCTGTTGCGGTTGATCGCAACATCGGGGCTGAAAAAAAAGAAAAAAACTTCTAAAAAAGTTTTGACAGCCCCAGCGGAGACGATAAAGTCACCGCGCTTTTGAGCGACTGAGAAGCCGGTTGCAAAAAGCAAACTGGCCCTCGGGATTTTTGTCCCCTGGGTAATAGAATTTGGCCGGTAGAAACCGGATGCTCTTTGAAAATTGAATTGTGCGATAAGTGAGAGCCCCTCAAAACGCGCAAGAGCAATCGAGCGCAATTTGAGAATTAATCAAAATATCAGGGTGGCAACATCCTGAACATGAATCAAGTCTTTCTACGGAGAGTTTGATTCTGGCTCAGAACGAACGCTGGCGGCGTGGATAAGACATGCAAGTCGGACGCTCATTATCGGGTAGCAATATTCGGTAGTGGGAGTGGCGTAAGGGTGAGTAACACGTGGGTAATTTGCCGTGAGGTTCGGGATAACTTGCTGAAAGGCGAGCTAATACCGAATGTGGCCATTAGGCGGCATCGCTGGATGGCTAAAGTTGGGGACCGCAAGGCCTGACGCTTCATGATAAGCCCGCGTCCTATCAGCTAGTTGGTGAGGTAACGGCCCACCAAGGCTTTGACGGGTAGCTGGTCTGAGAGGACGACCAGCCACACTGGAACTGAGACACGGTCCAGACACCTACGGGTGGCAGCAGTCGAGAATTTTTCACAATGGGCGAAAGCCTGATGGAGCGACGCCGCGTGGGGGATGAATGGCTTCGGCCCGTAAACCCCTGTCATTTGCGATCAAACCTGCAGACCTAATACGTCTGCAGCTGATAGTAGCGAAAGAGGAAGGGACGGCTAACTCTGTGCCAGCAGCCGCGGTAATACAGAGGTCCCAAGCGTTGTTCGGATTCACTGGGCGTAAAGGGTGCGTAGGCGGTGGGGAAAGTTTGGTGTGAAATCTTCGGGCCCAACCCGGAAACTGCACTAAAAACTTCCTCGCTCGAGGACTGGAGGGGAGACTGGAATTCTCGGTGTAGCGGTGAAATGCGTAGATATCGAGAGGAACACCTGTGGCGAAGGCGAGTCTCTGGACAGTTTCTGACGCTGAGGCACGAAAGCTAGGGGAGCAAACAGGATTAGATACCCTGGTAGTCCTAGCTGTAAACGGTGCACATTTGCCGTGAGCGGAATCGACCCCGTTCGTGGCGGAGCTAACGCGTTAAATGTGCCGCCTGGGGAGTACGGTCGCAAGATTAAAACTCAAAGAAATTGACGGGGGCCTGCACAAGCGGTGGAGTATGTGGCTTAATTCGATGCAACGCGAAGAACCTTACCTGGCCTTGACATGCAAGTGGTAGAAACCTGAAAGGGCGACGACCCCGCAAGGGGAGCTTGCACAGGTGCTGCATGGCTGTCGTCAGCTCGTGTCGTGAGATGTTGGGTTAAGTCCCGCAACGAGCGCAACCCTCGTGTCCTGTTGCCACTCCTGCGAGAGCAGGAAGCACTCTGGACAGACTGCCTCGCTTTAACGAGGAGGAAGGTGGGGATGACGTCAAGTCAGGATGGCCCTTACGGCCAGGGCTGCACACGTACTACAATGCCCGGTACAGAGGGATGCAATACCGTAAGGTGGAGCAAATCCTAAAAAACCGGGCCCAGTTCAGATTGTCGGCTGCAATTCGCCGGCATGAAGCCGGAATCACTAGTAATGGCGCATCAGCTACGGCGCCGTGAATACGTTCCCAGGCCTTGTACACACCGCCCGTCACATCATGAAAGCCGTTTGTACCCGAAGTCGTCGAGCCAACCGCAAGGAGGCAGATGCCGAAGGTATGGACGGTGATTGGGATGAAGTCGTAACAAGGTAGCCGTAGGGGAACCTGCGGCTGGATCACCTCCTTTCTAAGGAGATAGGTGAACTCGCTCTGGCGAGATTCACTAGGTCGACCGGAAATTCGATCTGTTTATCAGGTCAATCATTTCCGGTTAAGGGCCTCCTTATCGCACAATTCAGTTTTGAAAGAGTTCGATCTTTCAAAAGGGGTGACACCCGAGACCCCATCGCCCCTGAAGAGTTTATGGGGCTGTAGCTCAGTGGTAGAGCACCTGCTTTGCAAGCAGGCTGTCGGGAGTTCGACTCTCCTCAGCTCCACCAGCCAATTGGGAACCAGTTGGGGCGTGTAGCTCAGTTGGTTAGAGCATGCGCTTGATAAGCGCAGGGTCACTGGTTCAAGTCCAGTCACGCCCACCAAGTCTGATTTTTCCGGAGTAATCCGGTTTGTTCTTTGAAAACTGCACATTGCATTTAGGGTAAAAATTACAATTCGCTGAGAGTCATTGAGAAAGATCTCGATGACCAGATTCTGATCAAGCTACTAAGGGCAAATGGTGAATGCCTTGGTGCCAAGAGGCGATGAAGGACGTAGCAAGTTGCGATAAGCCACGGGGAGCCGCAAGCAGGCTTTGATCCGTGGATCTCCGAATGGGACAACCCAGTTCTGGTAACTCGGAACTATTGCTGGATGAATTCATAGTCCAGCAAGGCGATACGGGGTGAAGTGAAACATCTCAGTAACCCCAGGAAAAGAAAATGAGCGTGATTCCGTCAGTAGTGGCGAGCGAAAGCGGAACAGCCTAAACCGGAAAAACTTGTTTTTCCGGGGTTGAGGGACCTCGATGTGGTAGATGGAAGGCGAGCTTAACGATTTGGAAAAATCGGCCATAGACCGTGAAAGCCGGGTGAGCGAAGCCCGAAGTCGCCTAGGGGTATCCCAAGTAGCGCGGTGCACGTGAAACTCTGCGCGAATCCGTCCGGACCACCGGATAAGGCTAAATACTACTTGGCAACCGATAGTGAACTAGTACCGTGAGGGAAAGGTGAAAAGCACCCCTGATAGGGGAGTGAAAGAGTACCTGCAACCGTTTGCCTACAATGTGTGGGAGTCCCGATTCGTCGGGATGACCGCCTGCCTTTTGCATAATGAGTCTGCGAGTTATTGTCGGTAGCCAGCTTAAGTTCCTTTGGAATGGAGGCGAAGCGAAAGCGAGTGCGAAATGCGCGACTAGTTGCCGGCAATAGACCCGAAGCGGAGGTGATCTACTCTTGGGCAGGTTGAAAGTGGGGTAACACCCAGTGGAGGACCGAACTCGTGGATGTTGAAAAATCCTGAGATGACCTGAGAGTAGGAGCGAAAGACTAAACAAACCCCGTGATAGCTGGTTCTCTCCGAAATAGTTTGAGGGCTAGCGTTGAGAAAGTACTCCAGGGAGGTAGAGCACTGGATGGCTTAGGGACCCTACCAGGTTACCAAAACCAATCAAACTCCGAATTCCTTGGATCCCATTATCTCAGCAGTCAGGCGGCGGGGGCTAAGCTTCGTCGCCGAGAGGGCAACAGCCCAGACCGTCAGCTAAGGTGCCGAAATGCGGTTAAGTGGAAAGGATGTGACGTTACTTAGACAGTGAGGATGTTGGCTTAGAGGCAGCCATCATTTAAACAGTGCGTAACAGCTGACTCATCGAGTGATGTCGCGCCGAAAATGATTGGCGATTAAACCGCATACCGAAGCAACGGACTCGTTCAGGATACGTCCTGAGCGTTTGGTAGGAGAGCGTAATTGATCCGTCGAAGCCCAACTGAAAGGGAAGGTGGAGGATCATTTAGTGAGAATGCAGACACGAGTAGCGATAAACCAGATGAGAATTCTGGTCGCCGTAAACCCAAGGTTTCCTGGGCAAGGTTCGTCCTCCTAGGGTTAGCCGGGAGCTAAGGTGAGGCCGTAAGGCGTAATCGATGCACAGCAGGTTAATATTCCTGCGCTGGCTAGGGATTATAGATTGGGAATGACACAGAGAGAAAGGTGGCTACGTCATCGAAAGACAGAGCTTAGGCTACGGCCGAAGCGCACCACTGGACAATCTGTCGAGAAAAGTTCCCAGTTGTTCCCCTAGTCACCCGTACCGTAAACCGACACAGGTGGGTGAGTGTAAGTGCACTTAGGCGCGCGAGAGAAACCTCTCTAAGGAACTCGGCACATTAGCCCCGTAACTTCGGGAGAAGGGGTGCCCAAGGCTGTTGCAGCAATGTAGCGGCTGAGGGCCACAGTAAATTGCGCTTAGCGACTGTTTAACAAAAACACAGCACTCTGCTAAGTTGTTAAAACAACGTATAGGGTGTGACACGTGACCAATGCGGAAAGATTAAGGCAACTTGTTAGCCGCAAGGCAAAGCTCGTTGTCCAAGTCCCCGTGAATGTCGGCCGTAACTATAACGGTCCTAAGGTAGCGAAATTCCTTGTCGGGTAAGTTCCGACCTGCACGAATCGTGTAACGACTGAGCGACTGTCTCGGAGAGGATCTCGGCGAAACTGTAATGGCGGTGAAGATGCCGCCTGCCCGCAGTAGGACGGAAAGACCCTATGCACCTTTACTGTAAGCTGGTATTGGGTTCTGGTTAACGATGCGTAGCGTAGGTGGGAGACTTCGAAGCGACGGCTTCGGTTGTCGTGGAGTCGAAATGTGAAACACCACTCTTTGCTCATTAGAATTCTAACCCCAAACCGTCATCCGGTTGGGGGACAATGCCTGCGGGTCAGTTTGACTGGGGCGGTTTCCTCCAAAAGAGTAACGGAGGAGCGCGAAGCTTGGCTCAACATGGTTGGCAACCATGTGTCGAGCGTATGGGTATAAGCCAAGTTAACTGCGAGACCAACAAGTCGAGCAGGTGCGAAAGCAGGCCCAAATGATCCGGTGGTTTAGTGTGGAATTGCCATCGCTCAACGGACAAAAGGTACGCTAGGGATAACAGGCTGATCGGTTCCAAGAGTTCATATCGACGAATCGGTTTGGCACCTCGATGTCGGCTCATCGCATCCTGGGGCTGGAGAAGGTCCCAAGGGTCCGGCTGTTCGCCGGTTAAAGCGGTACGCGAGCTGGGTTCAGAACGTCGTGAGACAGTTCGGTCCTTATCCACTGTGGGCGTAGGAAACTTGAGGGATTCCTTCTCTAGTACGAGAGGACCGAGAAGGACGCACTTCTGGTGTGGCAGTTGTTCCGTCAGGAGCATCGCTGCGTAGCCATGTGCGGAAGAGATAAGCGCTGAAAGCATCTAAGTGCCAAGCTCCTCCCAAGATATGGTTTCCCGGACGCAAGTCCCTAAAGACCCCCGGCAGACTACCGGGTTGATAGGTCAGGCGTGTAAGCATAGTAATGTGTTTAGCGGACTGATACTAATCGGTCGTGCGGCTTGATCTTAAACGATTAAAGATCAGTTTCAGCCAGCGAATGAGCCCTGGGCAGTGTGCAGTTTTCAGAGAACATCCTTGTTCTTTAACAATTTTCTGGTGACCATAAAGCTGTGGTCCGACCCGATCCCGTCCCGAACTCGGCCGTCAAACACAGCATTGCCGATGGTAGTGGTTGTATAGCTTCCGCGAGAGTAGGATGTTGCCAGATTAAATTCAAATCCCTCAGGTTAACCCTGGGGGATTTTTTTTGCCCCAAATAAGGAGCCGCAAATTCTCGGACAGCATATCCATTCCGGTTTCGGGACTTGCGCCTGGCTCGTCCCATGCTACTTTTTCGCTTGTACCTTGCGTTCGCACCGTCTCCGAGACGGGCTTTCGCTTGAATCGCCCAAATTCCTCATGGACCAGGACCGAATTAGAATGACGGCAATAGCATCGGGTGTCTTGCTGTACACCGGTTTCCAAGCGTCCGATATTCTCAATTACTGGCGCACCAATCCCTATGATCGTTGGGGATGGCTGGCCTTTATCATTTGGTGTCTGCCCATCGGCTTGTCTTTCCTGCATCGGCGCTTTGGTGCGGGGGCAAGCCGCCCAACTGCTCCGCTCCTGGGATTGGGACTGGCCGTTTCATTGCTGGGCACGATGGGCGACCTCAGCTTGTTCAAATTTTTTGGTTTTGCCCTTTCATTGGCAGCCATCGTGCCCTGGCGCTGGTCAAACCTCGTCTGGATTGCGACCTGCGTCGCTTGGATTCACGTTCTAGGCTATTTCCTCCAATGGTTTAGTTCTAATCGTTTATTCATTCATATCATGAGAATCGTTATCGCTTTGGCCGGTGTTTTGTGGTTTGTTTTGGTCGCCTGTTATAGTTCCCGGCTGCAAGTAACAAAGAGCGATGAAACATCAAAAGCATCCTGATGGCTTGAGGTTGCGACCGAAGAGTAATCGTTATACCCTGGCCTTTATGGAAGTAAAAAATCTGAATGAGGTTCCTTGCTTTGTAACCAAAGACGGATCGGAGATCAGAGAGCTCCTGGCCTATCGCAATTCCTGCATTCGCCATCAAAGCTTGGCGGAGGCTCGTGTTCATCCCCATAGCTCGACCCAGGAGCATTTCCACGCGAACTCAGAGGAAATCTACTATATTACTCATGGACGAGGGCGGATCCGAGTGGGGCAAGAAGAACGCGAGGTTCGGACGGGCGATGCGATAGCCATTCCTCCCGGCACTCGACACAAGCTTTGGAACATCGGCCATGAAGCCCTCAGACTCCTTTGTTGCTGCACGCCCCCGTACGAACATGACGACACAGAACTTACCGAGTCTTCAGTCTAAAGGGACCCGCTCCCGACTGCCTGAATGGCTCCGCATCAAGCTCCCGACCAGCGACAGCTATGCGCAGACAAGATCTTTGCTGGAGACCTTGCGGCTGCACACGGTCTGTGAGAGCGCCCGGTGCCCCAACCATTGGGAATGTTGGACGCGGGGAACGGCGACATTCATGATAGGAGGGGACCGATGCACACGAGCTTGTCCTTTTTGTGCTGTGTCAACTGCCAAACCACATCCTCTTGATCCTGCAGAGCCAGAACGAGTTGCAGAGGCAGCTCGGCGAATGGGTTTGCGCCATGTGGTGATTACGTCAGTAGCTCGGGATGACCTGAAAGATGGCGGCGCCAATCACTTCTGCCAAACGATCCATGCCGTGCGCAAGCTGAATCCCGGAATGGTCGTAGAAGTGCTGGTTCCTGATTTTAGCGGCCGGGAAGACGCCATTAGTAGGGTGCTGGACGCATCACCCAGCATCTTTAATCATAACCTGGAAACGGTATCCCGTTTGACTCCGACGGTT
Organism: Verrucomicrobiota bacterium; assembly: GCA_022709905.1. Taxonomy (GTDB): domain Bacteria; phylum Verrucomicrobiota; class Verrucomicrobiia; order Limisphaerales; family UBA1319; genus JAKLHY01. Next base: position 35,231 of record JAKLHY010000042.1, read on the forward strand.
CGGTCCAGGGCAACATACGAACGGTCGCTGCATGTTTTGCGTGTGGCCAAAGAACATGCGGGAGACGCCATTTTCACGAAGTCGGGTTTGATGCTGGGATTGGGGGAGACAACAGCCGAGGTGATGATGGCTCTACGCGATTTGCGCGCCGTCAACTGTGAACTGCTAACCTTGGGCCAGTACCTGCAGCCCACGCGCGAGCATTTGCCTGTTGCCGAGTATATTCCACCCAAAATATTTGAGTGGTATGCCGATCAGGCACGAGCCCTCGGTTTTCGCCACGTCTCCAGCGCCCCGCTGGTGCGAAGCTCCTATCATGCGGAGGCTTTCAGAATTGAATCATCGGCTCCGAAGGCGGGCGCGCCGAAGGAATGCAAGACCGGCTAGAGTCAAAATGACGGTGGCAATAATCAGAACCACAATGCTTGCGCCGTACTTGATGAATCGGGCCCGGCGCATCATGCGTTGTGTTTCCTCTTTTTGTTGCATCATGAAGATGGCAAATTCCTGTTCCACGGCCTTTTGAATCGCCCCCTCATCTTTGAGTGGGAGGCATAGCCATTTTCCCTGGGGCTCATGGATTCCCGGTGGCAGGCGCTGGAGTTGTTGATCGGTTGCGGGCTTGAAGCCAACGTGGTGCCAGAAGGGAGCGTCTTCCTGGGTCCAAAGGCGCATCAAGCCGTGATTACGGGCCAGGGCGGTGAGGCGTTCCCAAAGTGGATCCCGGTAATCATCCTCATGGAGTGGATTGGCGAATACTTCACTGTGGACGATTCCTTGATTGCCATCCAGATGAAGTCCCACCGCCCCAAGAAAGAGCCCCGCCTGATCGCAAACGACCTGGAACTCGCGAAATCGCTCCTTCAAAATGGCAACCGGCAGGCAGGCCTCCTCCCATAAGCGGCACAACTCGGAGAGATCCTCCACCGTTGCCCGTCTGACTTGGTAGCCTTCTGGAATCATTGATCCCATTTTATTCGGGAGGATGACGTTCGTAAAGGGAAACTCTCAGATCGAGGTTGTCATTTTGGATTCTCTCTGCTTCCTTTGACATAACTGAAAGGCCAACTCGCACGATTATGAAATCAACTCCTGCATTTTTTACAATCTCTCGGTTCTTGATCCTGGGTGCAGCCAGCCTGCTGTTCGGAGGGGGGGCGATTGGAGCGGAGGCGGCGGAGAGTATCGAATCAGACGGGGCGACCGACAGCTTGCCGCAAGCAACTCGAGGGTTTCGCAGTCTGGAGGGCCGGATCAAAGCCCCAGTTTTGGCCGCCGCCGAGGCCAAGCCCGGCGGCCCCGCTGGATCCAGCGGTTTTTCGCTGTTTAATGGAAAAGATCTCTCCGGATGGCATCCCGATGTGCCTGATAAAGACAAGAATCCTGCCCTGGGTCCAAGCTTTATTGTGCGGGACGGCCTTCTTGTGAGTCTGGGGAATCCAGGCGGCCACCTGATCAGCGACCAGGTCTATTCCAATTACGTTCTCGAGGTGGAGTATCGATTTCCCAAGAAAGGCGGCAACTGCGGGGTGCTTGTCCATGCTTCCACGCCGCGTGCGCTCTATGACATGTTCCCTCAATCTATCGAAGTGCAACTGATGTCGGGGAATGCAGGCGATTTTTGGTGCATTCAGGAGAACATCGAGGTGCCCGAGATGGAACGTCGGCGACCGCGGTCAGCTGGCCAGGCATTCGGCGGAGGGCCTTCCGACGCCCGCCGGATCCTCAATCTGACGGACGATTCGGAGAAACCTTTGGGGGATTGGAACCTCGTGCGCATCGAATGTCGCGCGCGGGAAATTATCGTGTGGGTCAACGGGGACTTGCTAAATCACGGCTCCCGATGCACTGCGGACCAAGGGCGCATCGCATTGCAGGCCGAGGGCACGGAAGTCGAATTTCGCAGGGTCTGGTTGCGTCCGCTCCATGTTGACGCCTCCGCGGCCTCCTCGCCCAATGGAATCGGGCCATCTTCCACGAGTGAAACGGTTTCCCGGCCTATCGCTCTCCATCCAATGAATTCACACTATTTCCTATGGCGCGGCCACCCCACAGTACTCATCACATCAGGCGAGCATTACGGCGCAGTGTTGAATCTGGAGTTTAACTACGGGAAGTATCTGGACACCCTCGCCGCCGATGGTCTGAACAACACGCGGACCTTCAGCGGGGCCTATGTCGAACCCCAAGGCGCTTTCAACATCGCACGCAACACCTTGGCTCCTTTGCCGCAACGATTCATCTGCCCATGGTCACGGAGCCAGCAATCGGGGTACGCCGGTGGAGGGAATAAGTTCGATCTTTCCCAGTGGGATGACGCCTATTTTGCCCGGCTCAAGGACTTCGTTGCGACAGCCGACAAGAAAGGGGTTGTGGTTGAGTTCACTCTTTTTTGTCCGATGTATGAAGAGCCACAATGGTCCCTCAGTCCCATGAACGCCGCCAATAATATCAATGCCTTGGGGGCCGTGGCCCGTACCAACGTCTACACGCTGGATCGCCATGGGGGTCTGCTGGCCGTGCAGGAAGCCCTCGCTCGCAAGGTCGTAACTGAGCTCAACTCCTTTGACAACCTCATGTTCGAAATCTGCAACGAACCCTACTTTGGCGGGGTGACTCTGGACTGGCAGCGGCATATCGCCGATATCATCGTGGAAACCGAACGATCACTCCCCAAAAAGCATCTCATCACACAGAACATCGCCAATCATTCCGCCAAAATTGAACACCCCCATCCCGCGGTGTCTGTGTTCAATTTTCATTATGCCGCCCCTCCCGATGCTGTGGCGATCAACTACGCGCTCAACCGCGTCATTGGGGACAACGAGACCGGATTTCGTGGCACCAACGACGCACCTTATCGAACCGAGGCGTGGGATTTTATCCTGGCCGGCGGGGCATTGTTTAATCACTTGGACTATTCCTTTGTCGCAGGACATGAAGACGGCACTTTTGTTTATCCGGCATCGCAACCGGGCGGCGGTAATCCCGCCTTTCGAAGGCAAATGAGGACCCTGAGCCAGTTCATTCATAGCTTCGATTTCATCCGTATGCGTCCGGATCTTTCGGTCGTCCGGGCAGGCGTTCCCCCCGGGGGGACCGTCAGGGCACTGGTCGAACCGGATCGAGCCATAGCCCTTTATGTGCGCAACGTGGGCAAGGCTGACTCAGCCCGGGACGTCCAGTCCCCGCACGCCGGCCTATCTACAACCGAGGCTACCGCCCTGGAAATCAACCTGCCCAGTGGAACCTGGCAGGCCGAGTGGGTGAACCCCCAAACAGGCGAAATAACGCCCGTCAGGGAGATCCAGGGGGGAGGCATTCGTGTCCTCACTGCGCCTTCCTATGAAATCGACATTGGTCTGAGGCTGGTTCGGATGTAACCGAAAGGCGATTTGGCGAGTCTTAAAATGGTGACGTTCCTTTGGTTGTTGTGCCCTCGACGGCCAGCAGTTCATCGGCTGCAGTCTGGTTGGCTGCAAACGTTTGGATGATTGGACGTCGTGGTTGTTTGGGAAGCTGGGGCGACTGGAAGATGGGATTCCGGTCGCCCCAGCGCCTTTAAGACCCGAAGGATTTTTTTCCGTCGTCCATTCCTCAAATGAATTCTGAACGAGACAGCGGCGGGAGACTCATGCTATCGTTTCGAAATAAACCATAGAGAATTCTATATGAATGAAGTGCGCATGAAAAACAACCAAGCCAACTGCTTTATAAAACCGTTTGCGATCAATCGCCGTCGCTTTCTCTATACCGCATCGGCCTCTTTGGCCTACGCAGTCCTCGGGGCCTATGGGGCCGATTTGGTGAACAGAAAGCCGAGACGTGTGGGCCTCATTGGGGCTGGCTGGTATGGCAAAAGTGATTTATGGCGTCTGATCCAGGTTGCCCCCGTCGAGGTGGTATCCATTTGTGATCCTGACAAAAAGTTATTGGCCGGCGCTGTGGAAATGGCTAGCCAACGGCAGGAATCGAAAAGGTCTCCCCGCGCTTACACCGATTACCGCGAGATGCTGAAGGAAAAGGATTTGGATATCGTCCTTGTTGGATCTCCGGATCATTGGCATGCCTTGCACGGAATTGCGGCCATAGAAGCCGGCGCGGATGTTTACCTCCAGAAACCGACCAGCGCGGATGTTCTCGAAGGCGAGGCGATCCTTGCGGCGGCTCGGAAACATGGCCGCGTGGTCCAGGTTGGCACCCAACGCAAAAGCACCCCCCATCTCATCGAGGTAAAAAAACAGATCGTGGACGCTGGCCTGCTCGGAAAAATCGGCCACGTTGATATGTGCTGCTATTACCCTATGCGGGCGAACGGAAATCCACCCGTGGAACCTGTCCCCGAGTTTTTTGACTACGATCTATGGACCGGGCCGGCGCCTTTGCGGCCTTTCGATGGCATGCCGCACGTGCGCTGGTGGCGAACCTTCATGGAATATGGGAATGGCATTATGGGCGACATGTGCGTGCACACGCTCGACACAGTGCGCTGGATGTTGGGCCTCGGATGGCCAACACGGATCAGTTCCTTCGGCGGAATCTTCGTCCAGAAAGAGGGCAAATCCAATATCTCCGATACGCAGACCGCGACATTCGAGTATCCCGGATTATCCGTTGTTTGGCAGCACCGCACCTGGGGCAATCCACCCGACCCGGACTATCCATGGGCTCTGTTCATTCACGGCGAAAAAGGTGTGCTTAAAGCCAGTACCATGCGAGCGGACTTTATTCCAAACGATTCCAAGGCCCAAACCCTTCACTTCGAGTGCCTGTTCGAGCGCGAGCAATTCCCCGAGGATCTAAAAGAAAAGGACATCGAACTCAACGCCGCCCCCGCCACCCGCCGTCATATGCTCGATTTCCTCGCGGCAATCGACCATCGAAGCCGGCCCATCGCCGATATCGAGCAAGGCCACATTTCTACGGCCAGCTGCATCCTTGCTAATCTGGCAATGAAGGTCGGGCGTCCGGTCGCTTATGACGCTCGGAAACGGGAACTGGTGGGCGATGCGAAAGCCAACGCCTTGTTGCGTCGCAACTATCGCCGGCCCTGGAAACACCCGGCCCCGTGATTGTCTGGCAGCCTGCGCCAGTCCCCTGGCGCTTTGAATTGTCCATGGATCATCCAAACCGGCCGAAGTCAACCTCACTACATGAGGCTGTTGCGCAAGCGTCAGGGGACTCCGTCCCGTGCGCTCACGAATCTTTTCCTTGATCCGGAGCTCCTCATTCGCTGGAGCGTCCTGGCGGGAGATAGCGGCGCGAGGCGTCATCCAAAACCAGAATCCAGTCCAGCATCTCGCCTGAATTCGGGGGATCGAACTGGCGGTCGCCGGTATTGGGGAATTCGCCGATGGATTGGGCCTCTCCGTTGCGAGGATTGAACCACCAGGCTTTCACTTTACTGCCGTTAATCTTGTTCATGCGGACGCTGAACGGCCTCCCGATGGGCGCATAAACCATCGCGTAGGTGCCTTCCTGATCGCGTGTGGCTACAAATCGACGCAGCCCGGCTCCGGGAACTGAAGTCGGAACCTCCGCCTGCACCAGGATCGAATCATCCGGGATGCGTGTCAGGAAGGGACGCGATTCGATGAGTCGCCGTCCGTATTGCATTTGACCGGCGCCGGGCTGGTCGATGGCCTTGAACCAGGGCATCAACGGGGCGTTGATCGGGGAGCGGCCCGGAGCATACATCTGCCAGACGGAATGATGACCATAGGTGTGGCCGCATGCCCCCGAGAACAGATCCCAATACAAGGGACGACGCACATCCGCTGCAACGGAATGCCCGAAATCCTTGGCGTTGAACGAAACGGGGTGATCTTCATAGATCGGTTCTCCATCCAGGACGGGCTTGATCGGCGTTCGATCATAGTCCGCCCTCGTATTACTGTAGGAACGGAATTCGGTCACATGACCATTTTGTCGCATGTTAAAATCCAACCATTCTTCCCCGTGCAACCACGCCGAGGACCCCTGGCCGCCCGGAGGATGGAAAGTGATGAGATGTGCCCGATTATCTCCGGCCCGCAAACCCAGGGCCATCGCCCGAATCACCGCCTTGTGCCCGTCGTTTTCGATGGCACGATCCCCGCCCAGGATCCAGATCAGCCGTTTGTCCCGATACCGTTGACCCAGCCATTCACCGTAGATGCGGGCTTTTTCCGGATCGAAGGTGACAGGACCCGTTCCCCAGGCCTTGTTCCATTTGTCGCCCCACGTGGGCAGGAAGCCCATTGTCAGCCCAAGCGCATTCGCCTTGTTGACGATGTAATCCACATGGTCCCAATAGTCATTGGCAGGCCCTTCCTTGACATCCGGGGTGGCGGGATCATTGTTGAGCAGGGGACGATGGCCATATGGATTCGGATCATTTAGGCCATTCAGTTCGGCAAGGGCCACGGCCTGGATGACCGTAAAACCCTTGTGAGCCCGGTTTTCGAGGTACCGATCGGCCTCCTCGCGGTTGAGGCGGTGGAACAATTCCCATGCTGTATCTCCCAGATAAAAGAACGGCCGGCCATTTTCCTCGATTAAAAAGCGTCCATTTTCGGACACTTTCAATCCGGATGCTGCTTCAGCCCCGGGAATAACTGCAGTTAAGGCGGCAAGAATCCAGAGAAACATTTTCGAGGCGACGCTTCGTGAACTCGATTCGCAACAGATGGGTTGGTCTTGCATAAATGGATTTTGAATAAGGACCTGTTCAAAACAAACCCAGGATTGAACTGATCCCGGGTTCTTGTCTAGGGCTATCGTTTGATGGGAGCAATGTGAGCGGTCATCCATTCCCAGTCATTCTGGGCCGAGGTCCCCAGAAAAGGCAGGTCCGGGTAAGGACGAGGGGTGGAGCCATCGCTGGACTTCTGGGTCTTGCTCATGCCGGCGGTCTGCCACTTGCGAATCTCGGAGTGTCCGTCGGCAAAGGTAAAGCCGCAGGCGTTGCCGTGCCGGCCTGAGGGGGCATCCAGCCATGGATTTCTGTTGTAGGTGTTCAGATTCGAGAACGGGAAATAATGGGCGTCATTGATGCTGTTCTCATGTTCATCCAACAGAGTATAGATGTCGGTCGGGCCGGGGCCGGTGATATCGGAGACCTTTTTGACACTTCTGTATTTGGTGGCTCCGGAGGCATAGCCGCTGGCGGGGCCCAGCATGGCGTTGCAGGCGTAGCTGATGAGTCGCGGCATCAGCTTGTTTTGATACTTCAGTTTGCTTTTGTCGGCTGCGCAGTGAAAGGCGTCCCGTGCGTTCAGGTATCGCCAAGTGGGACTGTTGGTGAGCACTCGATCAGTGACCCCGTCCGGAGCCTGGTCCCAGGCTCCCTCCATCCACAGGGGCGGATCCTGGTTTCCGCCCCGGAACGGCCCGAGCGCGATATCCTCGTAATCATTGGCATACATCAGCCAGGCAAGTCCGAGTTGCTTGGAATTATTCATGCAATGAATGCCCTGGGCCTTCTGTTTGGCCTTGGCGAGGGCCGGTAACAGCATGCCGGCGAGGATGGCAATGATGGCGATGACGACCAAGAGTTCAATCAAGGTGAAACCCCGCGCCGCGGCAGCAGTGCCCGGCCGGCCCATGCCCGTGGAAGGAAAAGTCGCTTTCATAGGATCACAAGGCAAAGATGCGACGATCGGCGGCTACTGGCTAGGAGACGACGGTCTTTTTTTGGGATTTTTGGATCACAAATCCGTCTGAATGACCACCGGTTTCAGGGGGCGATTTCAGCTTGATCGAAAGTCATGTCATGAGTATCGTCAAGCTAAATGCTTGATCATGCATGGACTGAAGCTCGCAGACCAGAAGTCTCTGATGAAACAACCGGTCACCGTTCTCGTGGGGATCGGGACTGAGCGGGCTGCCCAGCTCGAGCGTTTGGGGATTCTGACGGTTGAGGACCTACTGCTGCATCGGCCGCGGCGTTATGAGGATCGGCGAAAACTGGTTCGGATTGGCGAGTGGTCCCAGGGTCAGACCGCGATGATTCAGGGGACGGTCACCGCCATGGGAGTCAAGTGGTATCAACACCATCGAAAGTCTGTTTTTGAACTGATTTTGGAGGATGGATCCGGTCGTTTGCGGTGTCGTTGGTGGAACATGCCCTATTTAGAGCAAATCTACCGGGCGGGCCAAACGCTGGTCGTCTTTGGCAAACTCAAGGACGTGAAGCCCCGCATTGTGGATCATCCCGAGGTCGAGGCCGCCGAGGAAGGGGACGATGTTTCCCTGCACGTTCACCGGATTGTGCCGATATACCCGCTGACCGAAGGGGTGTCGCAGCGTTGGTTGCGGGCCTTGATCTGGCGAAGTCTGTCCCGTATCGAAGGCACGGTCGAGGAACCATTTACCGGCTATCCCCCTCCCGGGTGGATGACACGCGCTCAGGCCTTGTTTTTCCTCCATTTTCCAGACGAACTTGCGAATGCGGATCAAGCCCGGCAAAGGCTGGCCCTGGACGAGCTCATGGTGTTGCAGACCGAGTTTATGCGGCGTCGTCGGAATCTCGCCCGGAACGCGTCCGCACGCTCCTGCGGGGGTGACAACCGGTGGATTCGGCCCTTCCTGAAGCGCCTTGATTTCGCGTTAACCGCAGCCCAGACACGGGTTCTGCGCGAAATACGACAGGATCTGGCGGGACCGGTGCCCATGCGCCGCTTGTTGCAGGGCGATGTCGGATCTGGCAAGACCGTCGTCGCGGCCTGCGCCATTCTCATGACCCTGGAAAGCGGACTGAACGCCGTGCTGATGGCGCCCACCGAGATCCTGGCGGAACAGCACCATAAGAAATTCGGGAAATGGCTCGATCCCTTGGGGCTGCCGGTCGGGCTATGGACAGCCGGGCGAAAGGACAGTCTCCCCGCCTCAAACGTCGCATCCATAGACCGTCCAGAGCGTCCACGGCTGGTCGTGGGGACCCATGCGCTATTCGAGGAGTCCTTTTCCCTGGACGCGATCGGCCTGGTCATTATCGATGAACAGCACAAGTTTGGCGTGGTCCAACGGGAACGTCTGGTTCGCAAGGGATGCTATCCTCACCTCCTGGTGATGACGGCAACCCCTATTCCTCGAACGCTTGCGCTGACCTTGTATGGTGACCTTGACGTGTCCGTGATTGATGAAATGCCAGCCGGCCGCGGCAAGGTCCGCACCTTTCTCCGGACAGAGGCCTCCCTGGAGAAGGTCTGGGATTTTGTGAAAAACAAGCTTCAGGAAGGGCGTCAGGCGTATGTGGTTTGTCCGCGACTGGAAGAGGATGGTATGGGAGACTTGAAGGCCTTGACCTCGGAGTATGCTGAACTCCAGAAGCGGATGGCTCCGCATCGGGTGGGATTCGTCCATGGCCAACTCCCGGCTGATGACAAGGTTCAGGTCATGCGGGAGTTTTCTGAGGGGCGCTTGAAGGTCCTGCTGGCGACCACCGTGGTGGAAGTCGGCTTGGATGTGCCCAACGCAACGGTGCTGGTCGTGTTGAATGCCGAGCGCTATGGCTTGGCCCAATTGCACCAGCTCCGAGGGCGGATCGGGCGGGGGGCGCACGAGGCTTACTGCATCCTTGTGGGACAGAGTCGGACCGATGCGGCCCGGGCCCGGCTCAGGGCCTTTTGTGAAACCACCGACGGTTTCAAGATTGCCGAGATCGACATGAAACTTCGCGGACCGGGAGAGATGCTGGGACAGCAGCAGAGCGGCATGCCCCAGTTCCGTTTTGCCGATCTGGTGGAGGATTTCAGCCTGCTCAAGGAAGCCCGGGCGATCGCCGCTCGGTTGGAGATGAAATGATGAGGATCGAGTCATGAATTCTTTCGATGAATCGAATCGGTTCGGCGGCGACAAGACGCGACGGGCAGGCGCGCCCCCCTTCGCCGTTCCCCTAGTCGACAGTCATCTGCACCTTCAGGAGGCCGTTTTTGAGGGCGACATGGACTCTGTTCTTGAACAGATCCGACAGGTCGGGATCCGGTTCCTTGTCTGCAACGGATCGAGTGAAGCCGACTGGCCGCGTGTGGCTGCGCTGGCGCGGCAACATCGAGAGATCATTCCCTGTTTTGGTTTGCATCCGTGGTACGTCGGCCGGCGCTCGATGCAATGGGATCGCGCCTTGGAAGACCGCTTGACAGCGAGCCCCGCTGGCGTCGGTGAGATCGGATTGGACCGATGGATTGAACCCAGGGATGAACGGGCTCAGGAGGAGGTCTTTCGGCGGCAAATGGCCTTGGCCCGACAGTTGAACCGGCCCGCGATGATCCATTGTCTGCAGGCTTGGGGATGGTTGATGGAGGTGCTGCGGTCCGAGCAGCCGCCTGATGCCGGTTTTCTGATTCATGCATATGGAGGCTCTGTGGAATTGATTAAACCCCTCGCAGATCTTGGCGCGTATTTTTCCTTTGCAGGTAGTGTTCTGCGGGAAAAGAAAACCAGACAACGCGAAGCCCTGAAGCGGATTCCCAGAGATCGATTGTTGCTGGAGACCGATGCTCCGGACCTCATGCCTCCGGCGAGCTCCTGCTCGTTTGTTCTCCGTGACGAACGAGGGCGGGAACGGAATCACCCCGCGAATCTGGCGGATATTCTGTTGGGCGTTGCCGGTCATTTAGGCGTAGCCCCAGCCCGTTTGGCTGAATTGCTTTGGGAAAACAGCCGGCGTTTCCTCGCGGACCTGTTGCCGGAACCATCGCTGCCTCCTCTTTGAATCATCAGACCTGCTTTTGAGTTTTTTATTCTTTGCATGGATATGACGAACGCGTTCTCTGAGCAGTTTTCACGCACCGCGAAGCTGATGGGGCCCGAGGTCCTGAAACGCTGGCAGGCGGCTGAAGTCGTTGTTGCTGGCGTGGGTGCGGTTGGCGGTTATGCCGTGGAGGCCCTGGCAAGATCGGGTGTCGGCCATCTGAGGCTGGTGGACTATGACCGGGTGGAACTGAGCAACCTGAATCGCCAGGTGCTGGCCGTTCATTCGACCCTCGGCCGGCAGAAAACCATCCTCGCCGCCGAACGCGTCCGCGACATCAATCCTCAGTGCCAGGTTTCAACTATTGATTTGCGAATTGATGCCGGAAATGTTGAGCAAGTGCTTGCTGGAATCCCTGACTTGGTAGTCGATGCCATCGATGATGTGGATGCCAAAATCGAGCTGATTGCCGCAGCTCAGGAGAGGGGGCTGCCAATTGTCTCTTCAATGGGAGCCGCGCGCCGGATCGATCCCGGCAGCGTGCGGACCGGATTGCTCAGTCGGTCGGAGGGATGTCCGTTGGCTCGGCTAATCCGGCGCCGGTTGCGTCAAAGAGGCCTATCCTTGGATATTCCATGTGTTTATTCGATCGAGCCAGCCGCAGGAGGAACACACACCCATGCCACCGGTCAAGGGGATTCAGGAGGATCCGAGATTCGAAAGCGTGTTCTCGGAAGCCTGCCCACCCTTACGGGCATCATTGGGCTGACGCTGGCCCATGTTGCCTTAATGAACCTTCTGGATAGTGCACACGCCAAGTATGGCCCTTCGAAATCCTGAAATGTGTTCCGATGTTTCATGTTGCCGGGGTCATGAATTCGCCGTTTTACTTTTGCTTGAGTCCGATCACCCTGGGGTAATCCGAGCGTGAGGGCACTGGGTCAGTCGCGCCTTTAAGGTGCTTGTTCAGGAACCAGAGCGTGTAGCCCCGGATCGTTCTGGAGACTTCCAATCCGTCGGGCATATCCCCGGGACGCACCCACCAATAGTGGCTCGTGAATATGGTATGTACGGTATTACCGATTTGAACCCAGGTAGCGTCTTGCGACGCGCGGTCGTAGTACTTAGTCGTGTTGTTGTCCGAGGCATTCAACATGAGCAACGGAGACCGGACATCCTGCTCGGACAGCCTGTTTACGACCTCACCCAACCCGACTCCCAGTTCGAGCAGCACGGCGGCGCGGCAGCGGGTATCGGAACGGCACAACTCCATCGGCAGCCAGGCCCCCATGGAGTAACCTGCCACCGCGACGTTATCGGCGTCAGCCATGCCTGCCAGCCAGCCGTCGTTGGCGTTCCAGCGTTTCAACTCCTCCAGCAGGAATCGCATATCGGCGATACTATCATTCACCATCAGGATCGAGCTCCACGTTTCAACCCGCAGGTTCCTGGTGTTTATCACCCGACCATCCGGGAACACACTCATATATGCATGAGAGTGATCCGGGACCACCACGAGGTATCCGTGGCTGGCGAGTTCTTCGGTCAGATCGACGCGTTCATTCCGGTCGCTCCATCCCCCATGAGAGTGGAGGATCACTGGATAAGGGCGGGGTCCTCGCAAAAGGGGCGCTCCACGGATTGCGTAGGTGTGAAAAAACGGAGCGACCGAGAGCACGAGTGCCATTCCCCATGCCGGGTCCGAAGCGTACTCGCGATCGAGCCAAAGGTTGGGGTGCCCGCCGCCCTTGGCCTCGGCCGGATACCACACATTCACCATGAATGAGCTGTTGGTGGGTACGCCGTAACGGTTGGTTCGACTGGGATCGGTCACCAGGAGCGAGGCAACCCCGACCGCGTAGGGACCCGTTGGCGGCAGAAAGGGAGTGATGAAATTGGCTTCGGGGGTGCGATAAAAACGAGCCCCGGCGTTGTTCAAGTCCTGGTCCAAATGCGTCAGGGCATTGGATGAGACGTTCCGTCTCAGAAGCGTTGTCCACGGCACCCAGGTCCGCAGATCAGTCGAGGTCTCGATGGGATAGAGGTCGAAGTATGGCGCAAAACGACTGGGAGTGCCACCCGTTAACGCGAGTTCCACACTGCCATTAGGCATGGCCCTGATTCCGTCAAAGCGATGGGGCACCATCCCGGCCATATCCAACACGGTGATCGTCGCTGAGGTGATTCTCCCCAGAACGACTCCATTGGAGGGATTGTCGAGGGTTAACTTCAAATGCAGGTCGGGAGTCGCTTCCTCTCGATAAAGGACGGGCACGGAGAGAACTTTTTCCACTTCACCCGAGGCGAAACTCAAGGTTCCGCTCACCTCCGTGTAGTCCAAGCCAGCGATTGCGGTGAAATTCGTGGTGGCATATTGCACCGAAAAGGCCGGCAGATCCACGTCCTTGCCGCGAAGAACCTTGATCGCGACGGATCCCTCGGTCTCGTGAATCAAGTAGTGCACGAACTCGAGTTGAACGCCGCTGTCGTTGTCCAGGATGGTGACCGTGGCGGTCTGGGGGGTGCCCAGCACGGCTCCCCCCGCTGGATTGCTTAAACTCAGTCGGAAAGCCCGGCTTGTTTGCTTGAAGCTATTGTTCACCACCGGCACCTGCAATGGCTTGACCGTTTCCCCTGCGGCGAAGGTCAAGGTGCCAGTGATTTGAACATAATCCACTCCCTGGACGGCGGCGCCATCACTCGTGGCATAGTCCACGGTCACCGGATAATCGCCATCGTCGTCCCGGACGACCGCGAGCCGAATCGCCCCGTCGCCTTCGCTGACCGAGTAGCCGGAGAACTCGAATTGAATGCCTCGGTCATTGGAACTAATCGCCACGAGAGCATTCGTGCGAGTTCCCAAGATTGACTCACCGCTGGGATTGCTGAGCAAAATCTGAAATGTCTCCGTGCCTTCAACCAGGCCGTCATTCAGGATCGGCACGCTGATGCTCTGGCGCGTGACACCCGCCGCAAACTGAAGTGTGCCGGCGACCCCGGCGTAATCCAACCCCGCGGTGGCGGTTCGATTCGTGAACGCATAATCCACGCTGACCACGGTGTTGAGATCGTTCGTGCGTTCGACGACAATAATCGCGGCGGCGGTGTTCTCGGCGACATTGTAGGAATTGGCCGAGAATTGGACCACACTGATGGCCTGCGCCTGCATGCCATGTCCGATTAAGACCATCACGAATAATGATTGACATGTTTGTTTCATATTTTAAAGGATCGACTTGTGAATTTTGTATATGGGTGGGCTGTGATTAGGAACAGGTTAAGGTGAGCGAAGGCGGTAAAACTGGGCCGGGTGCTTGCTCCATTCGGGATCGCTGAAATGAGATACGCCATTCAACAGAGTATTGGTTCCGATGGCCAACCAGGTTGGATCGGCCAGTTCCGTGCAGGCTTCCACCACAACAGAGGCGTTCGTTGCCCAGGAAATGACAAAACCAAACGGATTCGCTTCCATGCCGCGGGAAAGACTGCTTTTTAGGATCATCGGATTTGGAAGGACCCAGAACGCCGTTGGACAATCCCCGAAGGTCGTGGCCCATCCTGCGGTTCCCGGAAGATAATAGACAGTCGTCAGGGATGGGAATACCCCACCTAACCCCTCGATCGTGGGGGCGTCACCATGGAAATAAATCCCGGTCAGGTTGTCGCAACCGAAAAACGCCACCTCGCCGATGCTGGCAACACCACTGCCGACGGTGACGTTGGTCAGGCTGGTGCAGAAAGAAAATGCTCCCGCCACCCAGCCACGGAAGGCTGAGCCTTCGATACTGACAACACTGTTTGGGATAGTGACGCTGCCCAGACTGGTGCAGTCAGAGAACGCGTAGCCCCCAATGCTGGTGACGCTGTTGGGGATTGTGACGCTGGCCAGACTGGTGCAGGTCGAGAACGCTCCGCCCCCGATGTTGGTGACGCTATTGCCAATTTCCATGCTGGCCAGGCTGGTGCAGCCCCGGAATGCCTCATTTCCAATGCTGATGACACCGTTGCCGATTGTGACGCTTGCTAGGCTGACGCAGTTTTGGAACGTCCAATCCTCGATCCTAATCACCCTGTCGCCAATGGTCACGTTGGTCAGGCACAAGCACTCCGCGAATGCCTCGCACCCGATGCTGGTAACGCTGTCGGGGATCGTGATCGTGGTCAGGCTGGCGCACCCAGAGAAGGTTCTTTTCTCGATGTTCGTAATGCTGTTGGGGATGGTGACACTCGTCAAGTTGGTGCAGCCAGAGAAGGCTCCCTCCTCGATGCTCATAATGCTGTTGGGAATCATAACGCCTGTCAGGTGGGTGTTGCCCGAAAATGCGCCAGGCCCGATGTTGGTCACATAGTTGGGAATTACATAGCTTCCCTCTTTGCCCATTGGATATCGGATGAGCGTGGTTTGGCTTTTGCTGAACAATATACCGTCCAAGCTGCTGTATGCCGTGTTTGAAGAATCAACAACGACAGCCCTCAGGCTGGCGCAGCCAGAGAAGGCTTCTTCTCCAATCTTGAATACACTATCGGGGATCGTGATGGCAGTCAGGTTGGCGCAGCCAGAGAACGCCCTAATCCCGATGCTTGTGACACTTTCGGGGATCGTGATGGTCGTAAGGCGGGCACAGTCAGAGAAAGACCCATCCCCGATGTTGGTGACGCTGTCGGGAATCATGACGCCGGTCAGGCGGACGCAGCCATAGAACCCCCAGTCCCCGATGCTGGTGACGGTGTTGGGGATTGTGTAGCTTCCGGATTTGCCTCCCGGACATCTAAGGAGCGTGGTTTGGTCCTTGTTGAACAACACACCTTCCAGACTGCTATAAATGGGATTGAGCGGACCAATGGTTATCGCGATCAGGCTAGTACACCCATCGAACGCCTCCCTCCCGATGTTGGTGACGGTGTTGGGAATCGTGACGCTGGTCAGGGCGGTGCAGCCAGAGAACGCCCCACCCCTGATGCTGGTGACCGGTAAAAACCAATCCGGCGGAAAGCTCTCCGGGATCGTCACATTACCCCAGGCACCTGTGAATCGGGTAATGGTGACGTTTATGTCGCTGTACTCATATTCGAAACCGCCGAATAGCGCGGGACGGGCCGCCGCCGATCCGCAGACGAGCAAACCACCAACAAGGTAGCCCCACGTTTTTGATTTCATGATCCGTCTCCTTTCCCGATGAAGACGATCCGAACGCCAAAGCGCCACCGCCTGTCGCGGCCAATCCCTCCTTCGGATGGAGTCTTCATCGCGTTAAGTACCATCTATTTATTGGATACAAATTGCGCCGTTACACTGTGTGCTCAGGTGAATAGTCCAAAAAGGTTAACCAGGCATTGTTTGTTCACGGCTTCGGATGGGCCAGAAGCCAGTCGATGACCAGCGTCGAAAACTCCGCCGAGAGCGTCGGCTCGTGGCCGCCCCCGTTAAGCGTCCATAATTCGACGGCGCCGCCCGGCGGATGGTTCGTGTAACGGGTGATCACCGTGTCGAGCCCCGCTATGGTCTTACTCAGATCCAGGGACGGCGCCGCATCCGAGGCAAGACCGGTGGCGCGATTATACTCGGCCCAAATCCGAATAGCCTCCAAGGCACCTGGAAAAGCCGGCGCGTTGGCTGGGAACTGGTTGACGGTGGTCAGAGCACCACCAGTATAGAATACGATGGTGTCGGCAGTGCCGTGGATGTGAAGAATACTGACCGGCTCGGAGGGTGCGCAGCGGCCAACATCCAGGAACGTCATGCCGGCCAAACTGGCGATGCCGGCGATGAGGTCCGCCGACTCGCAAGCCATCCGATACGCCATGAATCCCCCATTCGAATGTCCGATCAGGTAAATCCGCTTTCGGTCCACGACGAACTGCCGGCCAGCCTCCTCGATCAAGCCCCGCAGATAGCCAACATCGTCAACGGCGGCGCCTCCAAAATTACAGCAGGCATCCGTGGCGTTCCAGAATGGGCAGTTCCAACGGTCGATTGTGCCATCGGGGTAGCAGTAAAAAAAGCCTCGCGCTTCGGCCAAAGGTCGAAGCTTCATGTAGGCTTCCTGCCAGGCTCCATTCACGGTGTATCCGTGCAGCAGGATAACGAGGGGCATGGGTGTTTGACCGTCATAGCCGGATGGGACATAGAGGGTCACCGGTCTAGGGCGTGTGACCCGGTAATAGGTCATCGGCACTGGTGACTGGACCGCGTACGGATTCGTGGCGGTTAAGAGCGTCTGCCAGGGCCCCATCACTTGGTCTGCCCGTTGCAGTTGGCCTCCGCCGGTCCAACTGAGGATGTTTACCCCCCACTCCCTCCGAATTGCCAGCGCGGTCTCATCGGGAGGTGCCAGCATGACTAAGGCGCCCTCAATCACCACTACGGTCAAGGATACCCCCAGCGCAGCTCCGCCCGTTGGATTGCTCAAAGTCACTCGGAACCGTTTAGTCCCCGCTGCTGCCCTGCCCCGGAGGATGGGGACGCTGAGGCTCTTGACCGTTTCGTTCTCCTCGAACGTTAGTGTCCCGGAAACCGCTTGGTAATCCTCCCCCGCCTTGGCGGTCAGGTCGCTGGTGGCATAATCGACGGTGATCCGTCCCAAGGCTGCATCATTCCCCCGCAGCACGGTGACGGTGATCCTATCCGCTTGATCCCACGAATTTGTATAGAGTCCCAGTTCAAAACCCACCCCGGGATCATTGTCGCGGACGTGAACGGTTGCCGTCGTCGGTGCACCAAGCACAGCCCCACCGGTGGGACTGCTTATTCTCACGCGAAAAGTTTCAGAGATTTCCTTGACGCCGTCGTTGAGGATCGGCACAGCGACCCGTTTAAGCCTTTCCCCCGGCGAAAACGTGAGCGTATTGGTGGTGCCGGTGTAATCTTGTCCGCTGATAGCCGTCGCGTCGATGGTGACCAAGTCCACGGTGACGGTCGAGTTAGAGTCATTGCTGCCTCGCCGCACGCCGATCAACGCAACCCCCGCATCTTCGGCTACCGAGTAACTGTTGGTGTCGAAAGCCAACGTCCCCGCAACCGCCGTGTAATTCACGCCATTGATTGCCGTGCCGTCAGCGGTGGCAAAGTCCACGCTCACGGGCGTGTTGATATCGTTCTGTCGCTGGATATTGAATGTCACCGGCCCGGCAGCGTCCGACACGCTGCAGTTGGGCTGGGCGAATTGGATGGTGCTGGCGGCTTGCAGGCGCACGCTAAGACCGATTAGTGCCGTTACGAACGTGTATCGAATCGCGTTTTTCATGTTGTCCCATCCGAATATGGATTAATGAACAATATAAATCGGCAATCCTGCAAACCTGTGAGTTCGTATAGCAAACTGCACCTTCCCATGAACCTTGATCATAATCCTAATCCTCATCCTAATCGTAATTCCCTCGGAAAGTATCAATTAAGATTACGATTAGGAGTTCAAGTTCGGTTCATGGTCCCCATGCGCGCCAATCCGCCTGGCGTCGGGACTTTCCATGAACCTGCCAGCTCGGACCGCCCGACGTCCCGGCGGGCAGCACTGCGGATCTGGCCTGGGCCGCTTGGACTTACCCCGAGACGCTCGCCACGGGGACGTGCTGCGACCGAGGGACCGGTCGCGCTCCGTCCGCAGCGGAGTCTCCATTGTGAGATAAAGAAAAAATGGAAAAAGGTTGGGGGAATTCTGTGAAAAATTGGAGACTGGGCGTAGGATCATGATTGCGATTAGGATGAAGCTTCCGGGTCGCCTTGTATGAAACCATAATCGCATCCACAAACCGCGCAGTGGTTTGGCTGAGCGAGGATGGGCCTCAGATCAGCGCTTCGCCGTAGAGCGGACAGTCGTCCGGCAGGAGTGAGGCCCGGCCTCGCTACGGTTCCGCGGTCATGGCGGCCAGAAGCGGTGCCGCGGTGGTCACCCTGGAAATGAAATCGATGCTGGTGACTTCGACCTCCGGCCAGGGATTATCGTAGGTGCCCAGATACAGGCGCAGGGTGGCCCCGTAACGCTGGGCGATTGGATTGGCACCGGTCCAGGCCACGCGGCCACGTTCGAGAGAGGGTTCGGCCGCCTCGCCCTGACGCAGCCACCAATCGCGCAGGTCGCGTCCATATACAATCTCCTGCTCTCGTTGGCGGCCATCGGCGTAATGCCAGACGTAGCTGCCAATAACCGTGCCATCCTTGATCGCGTCCGGGATTCGCGGAAGTCCGGCGCAAGTTCCATGAAGGACGCGGAGGCGTCTGAGCTTCTGGTTCACGAGGATTCCACTGACGTTCGTTGGATACATGCCTTGACCCGTTCGCCACATGGCGCCAGTCGTCTCCAAACGCCGCAACATCACCACCCCCCGGATGTCGAATGTCACCCCTCCCAGGATGACCAAGCCCGACGGAAGGGTGGTGAGATCATTATCGGCATTCCACTGGGAACCGTCCAGAATGAGAGGCCCACGGAGACTGCAGTTGTATTGCCGGCCGAGGTCGATCTGGTGTGGGCCAGCGCCAGAATCGCGCAATGGCCATGACGACTCATCGGCATTTACGATAATCGGCCAAGCGTTGGTGCCGCCCGCTCCGGGGCTCTCCGCCGCCATGCGTTTGCGCCAATAGGCCCGGGCGTAGGCCCTGATCCGGTCGGCTTCGGTGGAGCCTGGCATCGCCCTGTAATCCTGGGTACGCCACGGAAAGGCCTCGAGCTGTCTGAGCCGGAAGCTCCAGTCGCCCAACAGGAGACGGTGACTGTTAGTCGGCAGGAACAGGACTTCGCAGATGGCGTCGGCGTTGTCTCCCAGATCAAACACTTGCCGGCGGTTTGGGAGATCCCACACCTCAACCACGGACCGGTCTAATCCACCACTCCCACTGTCGTCGACCGGTGACACCAATCGTTTGCCATCGGGGGTAAAAGCCAGCCATCCCCCGGCGCTGCGAGAGGGCCTCTCGCTGAGGAGCGTTCTGGTTTGCGCATCCCACAACCTGAGCTGGTTATCCCGTCCAGCAACCGCGATGATTCGTCCGTCCGGACTAAACCAACCTCCCCCGCCCGCGGTGCCATGCTGCACCGCCTCGAGGCTGAATAAACGCTGGCCAGATTCCACGTCCCATACGGTCGGGACAGCCGTGTCGCTCAGATCGTCACCAACGCCACACACCAGTAGCGTGCGTCCGCTGGGGTCAAAGTTAACGAGGAACACCGTTGGCACCTGGGTCTTGAAGTGATGCAACTCCCGTCGTGTGCTGACGTCCCAAATCCTCACGAAACCCGCCATGTCGCCAACGGCAAGCCGCCGGCCATCCGGGCTGTAAGCGACACAAAGCACGGCGCGATCCTGACCGGGAAACTGGCCCAGGGAGCGTCCTGTTTCCACCTCCCAGAGGCGCACCGTGTCATCTAAGCCCCCCGTGACCAAGTGCCGGCCGTCCGGGCTGAAGGCGGCGCCCATCGGGAAGTGGCACCGCGAATGGATGGTCCATTGGAGTTGCCCACTGAGAGAATCCCAGAGGTTTAAGTCGCCGCAATACGGAGCCGCGGTGATCCACCGGCCATCGGGGCTGCAGGCCACCGACCAGGGCACAAAGTCGAGTTCGAAGAGAGATCGTCCCGGTTTGGCGCTCCAGATCTTGGCTTCACCATCCCAACTGAGGGTGGCCAACAACCGTCCATCCGAACTGAACCCAAGGGTATCCACCAGGGCGAGATGACCGCAGAGCTTCAACCCCTCACGCTTCCGCACTAAATCCCAAATCCTGACGAGTCTCTCGGCGCCAAAGGTGGCGAGCCAATCGCCGTTCGGGCTGAATGCGGCGTTATAAACCCGTTCGGGGATGCTGAACACCTCCTCGCCATTATCCACCTGGTAGATCCGGGCTGTTCCGCTGTCGCCGGTTGTGCAGACAAACCGTTCGTCCTCGCTGAAAACCACCCGCCCCTGGGCGAGTTGGAAGAGCCGCAGTGCGCCCAATACGCGCCCCATTTTACCTTCAGACCACAAGGCGACGCGGTGCGCATGGTCGATAGTGGCATAGTGTCTGCCGCTCGGGCTCGGGAACACGGCGAGATAGATTTTGGGATCGAGTTCGACGACGGCCTTTTCCCGGCCCGAATTGGCATCGTGCCAGCGCAGATCCAAGCCTTGCTGGACGATCAGCTGCCGGCTGTCGGTCGTGAAGCGCAAAACGTCCACGGCACGATCTGCCAGCCTCAGGCTGAAGCACTCACGCCCGGACTGCCGCTCCCAGACGCGGACCTCGCCACGAGCGGTGCCCGCCGCGAGCCGCTGACCAGTTCCATCATAGGTCACCCCTGTCACTCCGGGTCTACGCCCCGTCGATCGCTCCATCCTCCAGGTTGACTCCGAGTGGAGTTCGAACGATCCCCGCTGTTGTCCGCTGACCAGGTCGACACACCGGATCGTCCCATCGGGCATCGCGAGGCTTAATTCGGATTCGTGCGGATGCGGGACCCAACACACCGCCGAGTTCGTGCGCTCGGTGAGTGTCCAAAGCAATTTGCCATCCGCCACGTCCCAGACCCTGAGTTGCCCGTCGCGGCAGTCGGTCAACAGGCGCTTGGCGCTCGCGTCAAAGGCCACCCTCGAGACCAGCATCCCCACGTCATAAAAGGGCGTGGTGACCCGGTTCGTTGCGGTCAGGATGCTCAGAATCTCCTGATGACACCTGGCGACCAGGTAGCCCCATTCCCAGTGCCGCAACGCGGTCGGGCATTTCAATAACAGATCCAGGGCTTGGTTGATGCTGCCCTTCTGGATGGCGCCGTCGGCTCCCTTAATGTTCGAGTAATAAGTCTCCAGCTTCTCAAGCTGGCGCGCCGCGGAGATACGCCAGAGCGACACCGCGGTTCCCAATAACACGGTCAGGACCAGGATCGCGCTCAAAGTGGCCAAGGCAGGTTTGCGTCGGCACCATAGCAAAAGCCGCTCGATCGCCCGCACCGGCCGCGCCCGGATTGGCATGGCCCCCAGCCAACGTTCCAAGTCCTCCGCTAGAGCCTCCGCCGAGGCATACCGACGGCCCGGTTCTTTGCTCAGGCACTTCAGACAAATGGTCTCCAAGTCACGATCCACGGCCGGGTTGATCGCGCTGGGCCGATCGGGCTCGCGTTCGCGAACTTGGACCATTGTTTCCAGAGGGGTGGGCGCGCGGAACAACGCCCGGCCGGTCAGCAGTTCAAACAGAATTGCGCCCAGACTGTAGACATCCACCGCAGTCGTCAGTGGCTTGCCGCCTCCGGCGGCCTGCTCCGGCGCCATGTAATTGGGTGTGCCCAGGGCCGCGTGGCTCAGTGTCAGATTGCTGTCCCCATGCAGCAACTTGGCCAGGCCGAAATCAGTGACGTGAGGCTGACCCTGGGTGTCCAGCAGAATATTGGCCGGCTTGAGATCACGATGGAGCACGCCGTGCTGGTGGGCATAGTGAACGGCTCGCGCCACCGTGGCAAGCAACTCGGCCGCGCGCCGGGGCGCGAAGGGCCCGTGCTTGAGTTCATGGGCCAGATTCGGCCCTTCGACCAGCCGCATGCTGTAGAAATCCTGGCCCTGATGATGGCCGACCTCGTAGATCGAGACGATGTTCGCGTGATCCAGGCTGGCCGCGGCCGTGGCCTCGGTGTGGAACCGCCTCACGAACTCCGGCGAGGCCAGCGGACCGGCCAAGATCATCTTCAGCGCCACCGTGCGATCCAGACTCGCCTGCCGCGCCTTATAGACCACCCCCATCCCGCCGCGCCCAATCTCCTCGAAAAGTTCGTAGTCACCGAAGCGCTCAGGTTGGCCTGCCGTGCCGGACAGGCCACTGGGAAAGGAGGCAGATTCCTCTTCGACGGCATCAGAACTGAGGCCGATCTCAAACAGGCATCGGGGACAAAGTCTCCCCAGCGCACCCGCTGCCAACGGCGCGCCACAATCGGCACAAACCCTCGTCGATGAGTTCATACGGTTATCCCTTGCCCGTAGTCATCGGTTTCCAGAACCGCTCGCCCTCGCTATGAACCGTGAGTAGGTAGGGCGCGACCGCTGGGCGCGCCGAACGTTAAGACGGCCGGCCCAGCGGTCCGGACCCGTTCCAACCATCGGGTTCATGGCCCGTGGGTAGGTCCGGCAGGAACAGGCGGCTCATGATGAAATAAAGCAAATTTGGAGAAAGGTGGGAGGAAAAATGCTCACCCGCCAATCACCTCCATCAGGTGGTGAATTTCTTCGTCGATTTCGCTGGGACAACTCACCGTTTGGGCGATTTCTGCGCGCAAGAGTGCCCGAAAGCGTCGCTTGAGCCGATGCAGTTCGTACTTCACCGTGCCTTCGGCAATCCCCAGTTCTCCCGCCACTTGGCGGTAACTGCATCCGCTCGACTCCCCCGGCAGCAATTGCTCGAGCAGCTTGAAGTGCTGGGCATGGCCTTTGGCGACGAACTCTTCCCTCAAGCGATGATGGACCTGCTCGAGAACGGTTAAAGCCCACCGGCGTTCGTAGAGCCGATCGGCGGTCAGTTCATGGCCCAAATCTTGGAGATACCGGCTTTCCGCTTCCGCTTCATCCAGAGGAATGGACCGGCTGCCGCCCCCGCGCTTCTGGGCCTTGGCCCGGTCCCATTCGTTGGTCAAAAAGTGTCGAAGCGAGCTTAGGAGAAACCAGCGGAACTTGCCTCGTCCCGGCTGGGCCATACCCGCGAAATTCTTCTGCAATAACCGGGCAAAGAACTCCTGGGTCAAGTCCTGGGCATCCGGGGCCGAATAGCCTTGTCGCCGCACAAAGGCGTAGAGCGGATACCAGTAAGTGCAGCAGAGTCTCTCCAGCGCTTCGCTAGCCTCAGGCGACTCTTGTTGCCCAGCGGCTAGCACGACGCTCCAATGGGTCGTCGCAAATTGTCCAGCCGTTTGCGCGACAGCTTCAGACTGATGGTTTTCCCTGTCTAACACCACTGATTGTTTGGAGGTACTGGGTTGGAGTATCGAATTATTACCCGGCAGTTCAAAATCGTTTATCGTGGCCGATCGCTTGTTTTCTTGGCTTTGCCCTCCAAGCGAACCATCAACTTATATCGATGATGGAATGGTTTTACATGTATTAGTGCCGTAGGAAATACTACATGGTCATAGTCTCATCAGTCATACGTTTATGTCAATGATTATCAATGCATCCCAGCTATTTGCATTAGGCGCCGTTCGGGCATGTCTCGGTAACTAATGCCGGTCAAGGAACGGCAATAGATCATCAGCGGGCTTAAAACGAAGATGGTTCGGCTTGGGTTAGCCCTAGATAGGTTTCTGTTGCATGCCGCCGTAATCGGAGCAGGATAGTCGCCGCATCCTGGCAAGCGTAATATATGAGACAAACAACAATTCAATCCGCGGTAAATTACCCGCTTCATCCGAGTCAAGTCCGGCGCCTGGCGTGGTGGAGTGCGCTGCGGTGTGGCGTTGTTCAGATTTACCTAGTGTCCTTGCTGCTAATGGTTGGGGGGGCCATTTCTGGTCTGGCTGAAGATTGGTTTACGGCCATCGATAGCCAAACCAACGGATGGATCTCTTTTACCGGCAGCATGCGGACCAACCGTCTGGTCACGCTGCAGACATCGACGAACCTTCTCGAGTGGACGACCAGCGCGGTCCTGGACCATCGAACATTTCAGCCGGATCAATGGTATCAACTCGAGTCGACCAATCAGCATTTTCACTTCATCGATCCGATCGGATCCCAGGATTCTGTTCGGTTCTATCGGTTTATCTTGACGGCTTTTGCCGAGACGAATGACTGGAAGAACCAGATCTTATTCCCAAAAGACGCTTTTGCGAATGAACCCGCCATCCCGGACGAGCCGAAGGTTCGGTGGCTGAAATTTCTCATCTTCATGGACCAGCCCGGTCGAGTGTATTACCAAGACAGCCAGAAGTATCTTTTGCATCAGCATTTTGCCGCCGCAAAGTGGCCGCGCTTTGCGAACCTCAGCACACCCGAGTTTGATCGGATCTCGCTTTATAACACCAACCGTCAAATCCTCCTGGGAACGGTGTTGCTGCCGCCCCGGGAGGGGATCCTCGAGTATGGCGTGCAGTTCTCGGCCCGAGATCCGATTCCCCGGGAACTGGTCAGGCAAAGCTTTGAACTGGTGCGATCGACAATTTTGGCCGGATCGGAAACCGGTGTGTTTTATTTCCCGTCTTTTGAGCAGACCGAGACTGCCGCAGTGGATGCCAGTTTTTTTGCCGCCCATGGGATCCGAGTGAGCACGGTGAATCGATGGTTGGAAGGGAACCAGGTTTACGCCTCGGGATGGGCGCTGGGAACCGGTCGGTTCTTGCCAGCCTCGGACATCGCCACAGCCTATGCCGAAGGAAGACTTCGCCCCCAAGATATCCTGTTGACCGACGGTGTGCCTGCCGAGTTGCCTTTTGTGGCGGGCATTATGACCACAACCCCCGCCACGCCCAACTCGCATGTGGCCATAATGGCGGGAGCGTATGGGATTCCATTTGCCTATGTGGCGGAAACCAACTTGCAGAGCCGGCTGCGGGAACTGGATGGCCGCGAGGTGGTGCTGCAGGCGTCGGTGCAGGAGGGATACGGCCGCATCAGCGTCATTCCTGTGGACGGGACCATCCCCGCGGCGTTGCGCGCTGAATTGCTGGGGATGCAACGGCCCGCCGAGGCGGAGATCAAATCCAAGGCGCATTTGGGGGCCTACCACGGCGCCGTCGATGGGCTTTGGCTGGATGACATCTGTTATTTTGGCGGCAAGGCCTCGCAATACGGACTGCTGCGGCGAACGATTCCTCAATATACCCCCGAGGCGATCGCATTTTCGTTTGATCTATGGGATGACTTCATGGCCCAGCCGCTTCCCACCGGCAGATCGTTAGGCGAGGAAATCCAAAAGCGCCTTGCAGGCTTCACTTATCCGCCAGACATGCAGGCCGTGAAAACCAATCTTGCCGCCATTCGCACACTGATCACCGATTCCACCCTTTTCACCCCGGCACAACAGCAATCGATCCTGGCGGCCTTGGCTCCATTTGATCCGCAACGAAACATTCGTTTCCGAAGTTCGAGCAACGCCGAGGACGCCCAAACTTTTGCGGCTGCCGGGCTCTATGACAGTTATAGCGGTTGCCTGGCTGACGATTTGGATGGCGACTCAGCCGGCCCATGCCGATGTGATCCGCAGGAAAACAAGGAACGCGGAGTGTTCCGGGCGATCCGCAAGGTCTATGCCAGTTTTTATAACGACAACGCTTATCTCGAACGCCTTCGCCACGGCATTGACGAAGCTCAGGTTGGAATGGCTTTGCTGGTGCATCATTCAACGCCCGACGACCTCGAGTTGGCCAACGGCGTGGCGACCATCACCCTTCGAGATCAGGGATTCTTCGGCGTGGAAACCGTGGCCAATCTGGTCACCCAAAAGGGCGCGGTCTCTGTCGCCAATCCGGAAGGCAATGCCAAGCCCGAGATTGTGGAAATCACGCCTGGCGGAGCTCCCATGCTGCTGCAAGCATCGAGCCTGGTGCCTCTGGGCGAGCATGTGCTTGAGTGGGAGGATGAATATGCCACTCTCGCTGACCTCCTGTTCCAGGTCCATAGCAACTATGTTCGCCAGTTGCCCGTCTCGGCAAGCAAGTCCAACCTCGTCTTGGATCTCGAATACAAGAAGGTCACTCCCGAGAACCTCCAGATCAAACAGGTCCGATCTCTGCCCCCCCCGGCAATGACTGCGGCCATACCCTACCTGTTGAACGAATCCACATCCTATTGGCTGTATCAACGGGAAGGCATCGATGTCTTCGCCAATCATCATTTAAAGTGTTTTCTCACCTTGCAGACGTATAGCGGCGCCGTGGTCAGATCCAATTTAAACCAGACGCTCTACACCCAGGCCCGTTTGGAGTTTCGACGTGGCACAAACCGGATTGTCCTGGAGGGTGCCCCGTCCACCTGGCCCGAGGCCACTCACACGGTCACGTTTGACGAACGATTGGGCTTTGTCGTGACGGACACTTGGATCCACGGGAGCGGGGCTGACCTCTGGAGATTTGAGCTGGTATCGACCGTGCCGGCCACGGCGACTGTTTCAGCGCCTTTCCTTCCCCAGGGTGAGATTCGCAAACGGCTCCGAGTCGCCTACGCCACGCCGATGCCCAAATATGATTCCTGGAATAACCGCAGCATCACGGAGCCGTTGGAAGAGATCCAGCTGATCCCTTGCCCTGACTTGGCCTCGTTGGCTGCTGTCGATCCCGTCCGCCGCACCTCGGGGAATGTGGAATTTGAGATTCGTTTCCTGGAGTCGACTCAGGCGTCGGGTCCTCCGGTGGGGGCCGATAAGAGCGCCTGGGGCTATTACTTGGCGGCCCTTTCACCGTGGGCGCAAGCGCGCATCAGCGGTCTCCTGGCTGAGCCGGTGGTTTTGCGTGATTATTATGCGACTTCCGCTTCGCCTGGGCACAAAAACCTGACCACCTGGTATCTTTTTGAGCCGCGCCTGGATCCCGATCTGCCGCCCTCCCAACTCGAGGAATTGAGGAACAAGGATATCGAACTCATCTATCTTCAATACGACATTATTGGGAATCGAACCACAGTGATGTTGATGGGCGCCAACGGCAAGTTTCGACCGCTGGCGCCTTGATCCATACCTGTCAGGCTCGTGCGCAATCATGAATACCAGAACTAGCATTCAGGGATCTTGCTGAATGCCACGCAGCATGAGCACAAGGTGGTGTGCTTCCGAATGCGAATCTAAATCAAACCTCGATCCACCAGGTGCTCAGCCACAAGGATGGCACCTTTGGCCGCGCCCATCTTAGTGTTGTGCGAGACCAACACGTATTTGATCCCATTGGACAACACAGGATCGACACGCAAACGCCCCACGGTGGTCACCATCCCATCCTCAGTGTCCCGATCTCGCCGGGGTTGAGGACGAAACGGCTCATCTGTAACTTGGATAAGTCGCGATGGAGAGGAGGGCAGACGGCGACTGATAAAGTTACGACCGAATTCAGCCAGGACCGATTTCACATCCGCAAGGCTTGCGCTTCGTTCAAGAGACACATTGACCGCCTCGGTGTGCCCCTCCAACACCGGCACGCGGGTGCAAGTGGCCGAAACAGCCCAGTTGGCCGGAACAATATGGTCGCCTTCCAATCGCCCCAGGATTTTCTGGGCCTCGCGCTGGACCTTCTCCTCCTCTTTGGGAATGTAAGGAATGACATTATCGATGATGTCCAGGCCAATCACCCCAGGGGAACGTCCTGCTCCCGAGCAGGCTTGCAGGGAAGTCATTAATACCGATTGGATGCCGAATGCGTCCTGAAGCGGTTTCAGCGTGATGGCCAAACCCGTCACCGTGCAATTTGGGATCGGGGTGATGAATCCCTGCCAGCCTCGCCGGGCCTTTTGAACGGCTATTAATCCATCGTGCTCAAGATTGACACCCGGAATAAAGATGGGCACATCCGGTTCGTCACGAAACGCAGACGCCGTTGACACCACAGGCGTTGTCCGGGCATAGATTGGTTCCAACTCTCGTGCCGCGTCGGATTCCACTGCGGCGAACACGAGGTCAACCGTCCGCGCATCGAAGGTCCGAGCTTCCTGGACGGGAAGATCTGCCAATGCCGGAGAGAGGGGCTCCGGGCAAAACCATTGCAGCGATCCAGATTCATGGGTGATGGCCTCGCGATAACATTTTCCGGCTGACCGCGCCGATGCCGCCAAAGCGGCGACCTCGAAACCCGGATGACGGGCCAGTGAGGCTAGGAATTGTTGTCCGGCCAGGCCGGTGGCTCCGATGATGGCGACTTTTTTCTTCTGCATGTGGATGTAGGGGGTTGTCGAAAACAAAAACCCCCGTCGTCTTTCGGCGGCGGGGTTTGAGAAGCTCTGTTTTCGGGATTAGTGTTTCTCGATCCGTCCACCGAAAGGCGATCGCGCCTTGGTAGTCGTGGTCGGTTTGAAGGTTGCAGTTCGGGTTTTCTGAGTGAAGACCATGGGGGCCAAGCCCATCGATAGGCAGGCCGACTTGACGCTCATGGTTCGCAACGCTTCCAACATACCCGGAAAATGATTAATTCGGTTTACGTCGAAAGTCAAACCAAACGCGCTCATGTGGCAACAGGCTGTGCTAATGGATCTTGCCCCAGCGCTGATTTCACCCATTCAGGCTCAAACCACTGACCGCGATCAGTCATCACCCGCACTTGCATATCCGCTTTTCTTACTGCAATACGAAAGAAACCTGATAAAGAAAATGGCTGCTCACCGAGTGGCATTAGAGCGGAGACATTGAATGGCGGATGTACTCACCAAGAAAAAGCGTTCTCAGGTCATGGCCGCTGTTCGTTCCACCGGAAACCGCACCACAGAACTGAAGCTTGTTCGCATTCTTCGCGCCCACAAAATCACTGGTTGGCGACGCCACCAACTCCTTCCTGGTAAACCAGACTTTGTCTTCCAACGCCGGCGCCTCGCCATTTTCGTGGATGGCTGCTTTTGGCATGGCTGCCCCCGACATTTGCGGATGCCACACGGCAACCGCTCATATTGGAAACGCAAGATCGAACGTAATATCCGTCGTGATCATGAGACCACCCGACTCCTGAAAGAGGCCGGTTGGAGAGTT
The DNA here is from genome assembly GCA_022709905.1 of Verrucomicrobiota bacterium. Taxonomy (GTDB): domain Bacteria; phylum Verrucomicrobiota; class Verrucomicrobiia; order Limisphaerales; family UBA1319; genus JAKLHY01. Next base: position 64,516 of record JAKLHY010000042.1, read on the forward strand.
CTTCGCATCTGGGAACACACCCTTCGTTCACCAGAAAAGGTTGCCATGCAAATCGCTCATATTTTGACCTGCGGACGGCCGGGTGCGATTGAAAGTGGCGGACAGAAGCGAGGGACAATTGATGGAGTTGAAATGCTGGACAGGAGAAAAAGGAGGC
>JAKLHY010000043.1 GCA_022709905.1 Verrucomicrobiota bacterium
CGGCCGGTCGATCGCGATCGATTGGCCCGTCCTCACTTCATATTATTATATTATACAATTTGTTTTTCAGCAGAATCCAATAAAGGGCCTGACCCTTAGTACAATAAAGGGCCTGGCCCTTAGTACTAACTATGGGGCTGACGCGGGTACAACATTTGCTTTAACGGAGTGTCGGGTTGATTTTTGGTGGGAAGTTGGCACTTTTCACTCGGTTGAGTTGGCGGTGTTCATTATGAGATTGAGATTGAGTTGGATGACAGGCGTCTTTCTGGTGATCAGCAGTTTGGGTGTTTTAACAGCTGCGGAGGACCCGGAAGGCCGGCTGGATCAGTTTGTTTTTCGTGAGCCGGCAAAAAGATCCTACAGGGTGGCCAGGCCGTCCGGGCTAAGAGCGGCCTCGGTTTCGGAGCTGCGCTGGCTTCAGGCTTGGTCAGATCGGGCGTCCAATGATTTGGTTTATCTCGGAGATCGTGTGGTCATCCAGCTGAAGCCCGGGGCGGACATAAAGGCGGTTTTGGACCGAAGCCGGCTCAAGTTGTCCAGGGTTTTGGGGGACGGATTGTATGTGACGCAAGCCCCCGGCGCGATGGTGGCCATGGAGGAAGCTCAGGCGTTGTCGGAGTCTTCGGCGGTAGAGGCGTGTTATCCGGTTCAACGCCGGCGGATGGCGAAGTGGGGACCTTACGCATCCAAGCCCACCGATCCTTATTTCAAGTATCAATGGTATTTCGAACACCGGGGCGAGGACGGTCAATCGTTGGGGGTGGACATGAACATGCGGTCGGCATGGCCGTGGGCACAGGGGGAAGGGATTGCGATCGCTTTGGCGGACGACGGAGTTGACCTAAATCATCCCGATCTTAAACCTCGAGGAGTCGGCGCGCCGCATAGGAATTTTGAGACGGGCGAAAGCGACGGGAATCCGACTTCATATAATGCAAACCATGGCACTGCGGTGGCGGGATTGATTGCGGCGGAGGGCTACGACGGTGTGGGAATGTTGGGGGCGGCTTACCGGGCGCAGCTAGCGAGCTGGGTGATATTTGGCAGGGACGATTACCTGGTGAGCGACGAACAGATGGCTGACATGTTCCAATACGCCTCGAACCGGGTGGCGGTGCAGAATCACAGCTGGGGTAATGCCAGCGATTTTCAACTGGATCCAACCTATCTGGAGCGAAGAGCCATTTCGAACGCCATCACCTTCGGCCGGAGCGGCAAGGGAGTGATCATGGTTCGAGCGGCCGGCAATCGACGCGAGGACTGGGGGAACGCGAACGACGACGGATATGCCTCAAGTCCCCAGGTCATTGCTGTATCGGCGGTTCGGACGGATGGGCGGGCTGCCAGCTATTCAAGCCCGGGCGCCTGTATTCTGGTTGCGGCGCCCAGTGGGGACGCCGAGATGGAGTTCCCCATGGTGTTTACCACAGACCGAGTGGGAGAAGATGGTTATAACCAGGCCGCGTTCACCAATGATTTTGCCAACTACGCTTTTGATGATCTTGGGTTTAGCGGCACCTCGGCGTCCACGCCGCAGATTGCCGGTTTGGCAGGGCTGATGTTGTCGGCCAATCCGGGGCTGACCTATCGTGATGTGCAGCAGATACTCATTTTGTCTGCCCGTCATTTTGATGCGGGCGATCCTGATCTGACCACAAATCACGCGGGTTTGGTGGTCAGCCACAATGATGGCTTTGGTGTTCCGGATGCGGGCGTTGCGGTGGAATTGGCTCGGACGTGGAACCATCGTCCGGCGATGTCACAAATCGCGCTCTCTCAGGGAGAACGGGTGGCGATCCCCGACGAGGGTTTGTTTCTGGAACTGTCCGGTCCTGACGTGCCGCCCGGATTGGCTCGGATCCGGTGTCGTCCGTCCTTAAGCCCGGATTCGCATTCCAAGACCGTCGTTGCGTCCCTGGTGGATGTGGGAATGGCGACCCATCGGATTGCGATGGATCTGACGGGAAAAGTGGCTTTGATTGAGCGAGGGACAAACCTCTTTTCAGAAAAAATCCACTTTGCAGCCGAGGCGGGTGCGGTCATGGCTGTGGTTTTCAACAATCGTGACGGAGATCAGCTCGTGCGAATGGCCGAGACGGATTTCTCCGCGATCCCGGCGGTATTCATCAGCGAGAATCATGGACGCGCCTTGCAGGCCTATGTGGAGGAGCAACCCGAGGTCGCCATTCGGCTGATGATGGAACCGGCCATCTGCCGGTTTAATGTCCCGGACAGTATCACGTGCGAACATGTCGGTGTGCGGATTCGGACGGATCACCCACGTCGTGGAGATTTGCGGATCACGCTGACCTCGCCCGGCGGCACCACCAGCGTATTGCAGCATTTGAATTATGACGAGATGGCCGGGCCGGTTGACTGGACCTATTACAGCACGCATCACTTTTTTGAAAGCAGCCAGGGTCAGTGGACAGTCTCGATCCTGGACGAATGGGAGGAACAGGTGGGAAATGTCGAGTGGATCAGCTTGATCATCAACGGAGTCAAAGTAACCGACAACGACCACGATGGTTTGGATGACGCTTGGGAATTGCTCCATTTCAACTCCCTGGCGTCGGGACCGCGGGACGATCCCGACCAGGATGGATTCTCCAACCTTCGCGAGTCGTTAATGGGATCGAATCCTCTCATCAACGAGCAGGTGTTCAAGATGCATCTGGCCGTCTGGAATCCCGAGCGTGTGCGGCTTTCGTGGCCAAGTTCGGGGTACAGCGACTTTGAGGTCTGGGCGACCTCGGAGGTGAACGGAATCCCTGTGAAAATCGAAGAGGTCCCCGGCACATTTCCGGAAACGCTTTGGTTTGAGCAATATACCAACACCATCGGACGGTTTTATCACATACGCCAGGTTCCGGCGCAATAACGGGGCGCGGGCGGTTCTTTTTGTTGAAAATCTAGGCTTGCCAAGGCCGGGCCAGGTCGTTAACTTCTGACCTCTTTTGAAAATATCAAGCTGGTGAACCGGCGAAGCGGCAGTAGACTTCAGCCGGGTGGACTGGCAGAATGAAAAGCAATTATGGTTAAGATTCGCTTAAAGCGGATTGGAGCGAAGAACGCGCCGGCGTATCGGGTGGTGGTTACCGATGGCCGAAGCCCGCGGGATGGTCGGTTTATTGAAGAACTGGGCACCTACGAGCCTCGGAAGAAGGGCAATAATGTCACCATGAATCTCGAGCGGGCCAACTATTGGCTGACCAAAGGCGCCCAGCCAACCGATACCGTGGCCAGTTTCTTGAAGAAAGCCAATCGTTCGGCCGCCTAGAATTTCCAATCCTATGCAGGAGTTTCTTGATTACGTGGTAAAAGGGTTGGTGGACCATCCTGAGGCCGTGTCGATCACTCCGGTGCAGAAGGATAACCTGACAGTCTATGAGCTTCGGGTTGACACGCGCGACGTGGCCCGGGTGATTGGCCGCCAGGGAACCACCATCAATGCCATCCGATCGCTCCTGGTGGTGGGCAGCGCGAAGAAGGGAATTCGCTGCGCGGTCGAGATTATGGAAGACCGGCCCGCAGAGGCGGGGAAGTGACGATTTTATCCTGGGAACCCCCTGGCTAAGCAGGGAAGGCGGAGGGCGTGGCTGGCATGAAGATTGACGTCCTGACCTTGTTTCCCGGGATGTTCGTGGGGCCTCTTGACGAAAGTATCATCAAGCGGGCCAGGGCCAGTGGAGCGCTGGATCTGACGATTTACAATCTCCGGGACTATACCCATGACCGCCATCGAACGGTGGACGATCGTCCGTTCGGAGGGGGGCCGGGAATGTTATTGAAGCCGGAGCCGATCTTTGAAGCGGTGGAGCATCTGGCGGACGCGGCCACGCGGGTGATCATGATGACGCCTGCGGGCCGGCAGTTTAACCAGGCTGTGGCGCGTGAACTCTCCCAGTTCTCCCACGTGCTGCTCGTTTGTGGCAGCTACGAGGGAGTGGATGAGCGGGTGCGCGAGGCGCTGGTGCATGACGAGCTTTCCATTGGCGATTATGTGCTGACCAATGGCGCCCTGCCCGCCATGGTGGTCGTCGATGCCGTGGTCCGGTTGTTGCCCGGTGTGTTGGGCGACGAAGCCAGCGCGGAAGAGGAGTCCTTCAGCCGCGGACTGCTGGAGTATCCGCAGTATACGCGGCCGGCGGAATTCCGTGGGATGAAAGTTCCGGAAATCCTCCTGTCGGGTCATCATGCGGAAATCGCCCGATGGCGGGAAGAACAGGCGCGGCTGCGGACGGCTCAACGGCGACCGCAATTAATGGGAGGCGCAGTGGACTCCCGGAAAAATGAACAGTCAAGTTGAAGTGGCTTATGAAGCAAGCGTTATTGGATAAAATCGAGTCGGAGTTTTTCCGGAAAGAACCGGTGAATTTTGGCGTTGGGGATACCGTTCGGGTCCATACCAAAGTCGTCGAAGGCGACAAGGAGCGCATCCAGGTGTTCACGGGGGTGGTCATGGCGCGCCGGGGACATGGTTTGAATGAGACTTTTACCGTCCGCCGCATCAGCTACGGCGAAGGGGTCGAACGCGTGTTCCCTCTCCACTCCCCCCGGGTGGAAAAGATCGAGGTCGAACGTCAGGGCGCTGTTCGCCGGGCCAAGCTGACCTACCTCCGCCATCGGGTGGGCAAAGGGGCAACCGCTGTCAAGGAAAAAGCCCGTTCCAGCGCGGCTTCCACCCATCCCACCCCCGCCTGAGCCTGGGGGGAGGCGCTTTCGATTTTTTTGCCGTCCATGGCTGGGATGAGGTTTGCCCTCATCCCAGTTTTCTTTGTTTCATTGAGGAGAAAAGGCGGGGGAATTTCGCGCTTGGGGGTGGATGAATGCGGCGAAGTCTGCGGGACCGGAAGGACGTGCCGCCTCCGCAGATCTGGCTCCTGACGGCCCGGCCGTCCTGCGGCCGCTCGGGTTGTGGCCTGTAACACATTCCTGATGCCTCAATACCCCTGTTCAACCCGAAATCCCCTGGTCGTACAAGAAATGAATCCTATGGCGATGAGACCTCGTTTCGGAAATCTCTTTTGACTATCGGTCAAGCCGCCAATTTGAGTTTGTGTTTTGCCGGGAACCGGCTCAGATTAGGATCAATGGACAAATTGGACCGTTTTTACTATGAGCGTGATCTCTTGGAGCGCGGCGTGGAACCCGTGGCCGGGGTGGACGAAGCCGGTCGGGGACCCTTGGCCGGGCCGGTGATGGCGGCCGCGGTCATTCTTCCGCGTCATTGGATTGCCGGGGGTATGCCCGAAGCGCTTGCCGGACTGAACGATTCCAAGCAGTTAAGCGAGGCCTCGAGGAATCAGTATTTCGAGCTGCTAACCGGAGAGGCGGGGGTATGCCAAGCCGTGGCCGAGGAGAGCTCGGAGGCGATCGATCGATGGAACATTCTGCAAGCGACGCATCGGGCGATGAACCGGGCCTTGCAGGCGTTGTCGACCCGTCCGGCCCATGTCCTGGTGGATGGTTTGCGAGTCAAGACGCTGTGTTTGCCTCAAACCCCTCTGGTGAAGGGGGACTCGAGAAGCTACAGCATCGCCGCGGCCAGCGTGATTGCCAAGGTGACGCGGGACCGTCTGATGCTTCACTACGACAAGCTTTATCCCCAGTATGGATTTGCGGAACACAAGGGATACGCGACGCCGCAACATCTGGAGGCGCTTTCGCGATGGGGGCCATGCCCTTTGCATCGGCGCAGTTTTGCCCCCCTGAAGCCGAGTCAACCGGACATGTTTCCATGAAGGGGTGGGGAAAATTTGGCGAGATCTGGAGGACCGTTTTGCGGCGCGATCCCGAACCGTTAACCTTGCGCCATGGGCGACTGGGTGAGGCGGCCGCGCGCCGTTTTCTCCGAAGCCGGGGATGGAAACTCCTGGCGGCCAATTACCGGACGCGTCGGGGAGAGATTGACCTGGTTTTCCGGGAGGGAGCAGATCTGGTTTTCGTGGAGGTCAAAACGCGTTCTTCCGAGGAGTGGCGCCGGCCCGCGGCGGCGGTTCGCGGTCCCAAACGCCGTCGGATTTCCCGAGTCGCCCTGGAGTATCTGCGCGCCATTCATTGCCCGGCCGTCAAGATCCGATTCGACGTGGTGGAAGTCCTTCTCGATGATGGCCAGGTGGCCGAGATCCGGCATCTGCCAAACGCTTTTCCGTTGTCGCCGCCCTATCGTTACGGGTGAGCCTCGCACTCCAAACGCTTCAGGGTCCATCATGGGGCGGTCATGTTGAGGATTCCCTGGTTTCTTGCCTAAGGGTCCGTGCAAAAATAACTTCCGATTTTGGCGGGAGCGCCGCCGGGTCAGATGCTAGGCGCGTGGACGGGAGTGTATCCTCGGCGATACTCGATCGTCCACGCAACAACGCAGATGACCCGGCGGCGCCCCGCCCCGGAGGGCTGCGAGGCTTTGGCTCGCTGGCTTCGTTACTCCTCGGTCAGAGACCGCTGCGGGTATCTTCCCTCGTCGAGCCTCGCCAGCGAACCAAATCCTCAGCAGCAAAATCGGAATTTATTTTTGCACGGACCCTAAGCCCCGGGATTCAATCTGTGCCCTCCCCTCAAGGATTCCCGGGCGGAACTTCACGGATTTCGCGGACAGCGGGCATGTCAACCAGGGCACTGAGAAATTCATGGAGATGACGACGCGGAAGGCGCACGTCGAGCCTGCCGCTCAGTGTTTCTTGGCCGGGCATGGTTTGAACCTCGAAGCGTTGACTAACGCGGAACAACTCTCGGACAGAGTCCAATCGGATCTGGGTCTTGCCGTGGTCCGGATCGAACACAACTTCAACGGCGACCGATGTGACTCCGCCCAGGTGGCGGATTTCCCAGCGGCGCACGCCTGCAAGGACCCCGCGCACCAGCAGCGCCAGCCCCAGTCCGGCCCCGGGCCGACCTGTTCCGATCGTGATGCCAACGGCTGCCATCATCCAGATGGCGGCGGCGGTGGTCATTCCACTCACGGTGTTCCGGGAGTGCAGGATGGCGCCGGCCCCCAGGAATCCCACGCCTGTGACAATTTGCGCGGCTACACGGCCGGCGTCACCGGTGGTGGTGGTGAAGGCGTATGAGACTATGGTGAAGACCGTTGAGCCGAGGCAGACCAGAATCAGCGTGCGCAAGCCGGCCGGTTTGTCCAGCCGTTCTCGTTCGGATCCGACAATGCCGCCGCTCAGGATGGCCACCAACACCAGGACAATTTCCAACCAGGGCGAGGGCAAATCACCGCGCAGGCTGTACATGGGCCAGTGCATCTTAGGATCTAACCGATAGCAGATTTTGAGAGTGATGGACAGAAAATCCTGATGTCACGCCGATCGGTGATTCCAGCGTGTGGCCATGATCGCGCCTCCCAGGAAGGAGATGACCACGAAAAGATAGAATACAACATTCCATCCATATTTTTGCGCCACATAACCGACCATATACGCCGAGAACAACTGACCGACTGAGCTGACCCCGTCGATGAACCCCGACGTTTTGCCCACGCCCCACCGGGCGCCGATATCCTGGGATGCCGCCCCTTGGAGGAGGGTATCCGGCCCATAGTTCATGATGCCGATCAAGCCAATGCTAATGGCAATACCCAGGCGTCCCCAAGTGGCGAACAAAGGATGCAGCCAGCAGAGGAAGCCCAAGCCAAACATCATCATGGCCGCCACGGGCAACCGGCGGGATTGCATGACTTTGTCCGAAAAATAACCGCCGAGCAGCGCGCCCCCGAATCCACAGAGTTCGAACAGCGAAGAGGTATAGCCGGCTTCGCCCACGCCGTAACTGCTGTGCTGGGTCAGGTAGAGAGGCAGCCAGAACAGGAAGGAGTAACGGGTGACCTTGCAGAACATAGCTCCCAAGGCGACGGTCCAGACTTCCCAGTCCAACAGCATGCGACCCTGCCCCGCCGCCGCCGGGATCCTTGGCGAAATCGCCTCCGGGCTGGAGGATCGCCCCGTTTTTTCCTCATCGCTTTCGACGATTCTCGGCAATCCGGCGTCGGCGGGGCGGTTTCTCCCTAAGGCAGTGTATGCCACCGTGATCAGCAGCAGCACGAAGGCCGGTATCCAAAAGCCGCGCCTCCAGCCCCACTGAGGGAGCAACCAGGAGTTGGTAACAACATAGGTGGCAAAGACGCTGCCGACGACTCCGCCGACCACGTAGTTCGTGGTCCACCACGCCATGATCACTCCGCGTTCCCGGCGAACAAACCATGGCGCCATGTTTTTTACCAATCCCGGCCAACCGGCGGATTGGCCTGCTCCGTTAAGGCAGGCAAACAAGGCGAGCCAGACGACCGCGGAAGCCCAGCCCATGAGCACGTTCGACGCCACGGCCAACAGCATGCCAAATCCGACAACTGCCCGGCTTCCAAACCGGTCTGCCAGGAGCCCGAATCCAAACTGTCCCAACGCATAGAGGAGGCTGAAACCGAACAAGACATCGGCCAGTTGCAGGTTCGAATAACCTTGCTCCGAAGCCATGAGCGGCATGACCACGCTCAGGTTCTTGCGACACAAATAAAATCCCGCATACGCCAGCCAGGTGATCGCGAAGATTCGCCATCGCCAGTAGCGTTGTGCGGGACTAAGCTGTTGAACCGCCAAAGACATCCTTGACTCGGATCCCTCTCGATCTGCCTCACGCATTCTGATCCGACCGGTTGATGAGCCCTATCCGGTCCACGTTCCACCCCGGCCGGTCCAGGATCAGGCCAAGGGCATGTATGGTCCAGTATCACGGCATGAGGAGCAAGGTCTTTTCGCGCCCAAGTTCCGCGCGGCCAATCCTGGGTTTTATACACGACATGCTCAATTATCCAAGATGTCGTGCATAGGATCAGGTCCAGAATCCTTGGATTGCCGAGGCAATGTCTGGGATTCAGCCTCGTTACGATGGGAATTTGCGTTGCGACACGGTCGTCCATCGCAAGAGATCCGCCATCAAGGCCGTGTCGGGGACTCCGTTGTACGTGGGCCAGCTTGTGATCCGGCTGATCTTGGTTGGATTAACGAAACCCACGCCTCCCGCCTCCAATCGAAAAGGAACAACGGGCAAGTCGAAAAAGTGGGCCAGCGACTGGCGTTGGTCATGAACTGTGGTCTGGGTTACGGCCTTGATCCTGAGGGTGATCGACCATCCTCCAACGGTGTGGATCTCCACAAAGGACGTGGTGATGGCTACCGGTTTCGAAGCCTCTTCATCCGATGTCTCCTCCGGGGGGGATGCTTCATCCTCCATGACGACTTGCCGGACTTCTGAAATATCGATCAGGCCCACAGGCAAAACGAAGGATGCCGGAGCCAATGTGCGGACCAGGATCATGTCAATCATCCGGGAGGGAATAGCGCTCACGCCGTGTTGCGAAGCCAGAAAAAGCAACGGCTGAACGAAAAGCCGCGGCGTGCTCACCAGACGCAATGTCCGGGCCACGTATTCTTCGTCGCTTTGAAAGAACTCGGTGGACGACCCGTCTTCCGAACGAATTTCCAGGGTTAAATCAACAGGGGACGTCGTCATAATAAAGCCCCTCTCAAACCGCTGGCGGCAAGATACAACCCTATTGGACAACAAAGCCTCATTTTGGCTCGTGAATTGGACTCATCTATCATGACAAGGAGAGTCTATCACCGGTTTCAGTCCATCGCAGTATCATTTATGGATGACCGACTGATATTCTGGGCTTTCACGGTTCCGAAGTGGGATTCCGAGGCGGAGCGTCCGCCGACGGCAAGGCGACCCGTTGCCCAAGGATAACACAGTTGAAGAGGGCGCGGCTGACCTGGTAACGCGTTAAGAAGCGGTTGCTGCCGGGGGCTTCTTCGTGTGAGACCACCACCTGTTGGTCGAGATCAAAAATGCGCGCCATAAGGGCTTCGTGTTCCCACACTGTCGGATTGTTCAGATCGATATCGGATGCGAAATAGAATAACTTATGGCCTGCTTCCCAAAACACCCAGGTTTCATTGGCGACAGGGGAGAGCGGGGCGAGGTGGACATTCAGGTCGCCGGCGGCGGTATTCGTCGAGAGAATCCCTTCCTTGGCGGCTTCCAGCCGGACGGCCTGGCGAAGACGATCCACCAGAACAGCATCCGGGTAATCGCGCTGATTTCGGGTGCGGAAGAGGTAGTCGCGAAGCTTGCTTGTTTCACATTCGATCACGACCCAGGAGCGAAGCGGACGATCCGGGATATCGGCGCGCGCGACTTGGGTGATTTTGAAGGTCTGGCTTTTGACGGTTGTTCCCAGTTCCTCGATCTGATAGTCGGCCTTCTTCACCTTGATCCGGAGATTCAGATCAGGCAGGAGGATTTCACCGAGGATACTGTGGTCGCCCGGATCAAGATTGGCCTCGATCCGCCTGATCCAGAAGACAAAACGCTTGTTTCCAACCACACGATCGATCTCGGTCTCATCCAAGTGCCAGCGATAGAGATGCCGGACGATTTCAAACAGGTATGACTGCTGGAGGAGTTCCTGAGGGGGCGAAATCCTCGAGTCGTGCTGGGACGAAGGCATCGAACGGCATCCCGTCATAACCACCATCAGGAGGGTGATCCCGAGGAAAAGGATGGTGCGAACAAAGCAGAGTGTTTTCATTTTGGATTCTTTCTCAGGGTGAAAAAACGGTTGCCTCCCAGTGACCCATTTTCAGGGGATGGAATAGTGACGAAGTTCCCCCCCGGATGGTATGAATCCATATCGGTCATCCAGGAGTAAGCGCGGCCGGTGACATCCACCGAGCCGATTCGCCGCAAGTTCGCGTAACGATCCGCCCCGGCCATTCCCTCCTTGATGTACGCCCGCGCCAATCCCTGGGCGTGGTTCAGAAGAACCGCGAATCGCCCTGGCTTGCTGCCGCTGTTGGCGATCTTCAACAAGTACTTGATCCGCTCCTCCACTCGGGGGGCCGTGATAAACTGCCCGGCTGAATTCCGGTAGAAACCCTCGCATTGGCGCCGTCCTCCTTCGCCTGTGATCACATCAATGATATCCTCGGATCGCACGCCGGCGACCTGTTGCTGGGTATATCCTTTGGGGATATGATGAATTCGGCCGTGCAAAACCCAGAGAATTTGGAGCATCGCTTCCTGGGAGTTCGCCTCGCTTTCGTAGGCGCGCTCGCCGGGAAAAGGGACTTCATTGACAAGCAACCGGGCCAGGTACCCCGCGGGGGTGTCCGGCCGATCCAATTGGGCGAATGGCGCCGAGGTTTGCGCCTGGACCACGGCGCCGAGGCACATTATCGGTAACAGAAAATGAAGCCGGAAAAACCGCATGACCCTCCTCTCCGAACAGAGGGACGTCCAGCCGGTAGCCACAGCCAGAGAGCACCGTTTTATTCTAGGTTTGTTCAACGCTCCTGCCATAATGGGGCCGAGCCTAATCCTAAGTTCTAGATGCATTATTTCAGTTTCTGGCTGGGCTGGACGCGTTTGTGAGTTTGGTGAATTCACGTTTCCGGCTACTTATGCAATCGATAGAAAAAGGTGCCTGTTTGAGTCGAGATAGTCACGCCGTTGTTGACCACTCCCGGGACCGGATTCCATTGAAGGGGAGGAATAAGATCGTGCGTAAATTCAAGCCCATAGTCAGGCGAAACAAGATCCCAGGATAAGGTCAGTAGTCCGCCCTGATGACTCGCTGTTATTCTCGGAGGCAAAGAGGGATCGAGGACCCCAAAGAATTGCACTTCGGCAATTTGCACACCGTCGGCGATGACATCGGCCACGGTTGGAAATATGAGCTGATAGCCGGCATAGGGGGTGGTGTTCTCAAAAAACACAATCTGTTGCTCCAACCGGCGCGTAAAACGCGGCAACTTGCCTTCTGTAATCAACCTCAGGACAACCCCGTCCTGTGTGCCATACAGGCGGAAGCTGGCCGGATCTCTTTCCGGGTAGTCGATAGCGGAAGTAAACCCGAGTCCGGTTACCACCGTCCGTCCCACCGAAGGAATGACGGTGAAACCTGCCAGGAATTTGTCCAAATTCACGTATTTCAGACGGACATTGTTATCAATAGCCGCGCTTACTCCCTCACCCACGGGACTGTTGGCCGAGGTTGCCGCAATCTGATCGCCCGGTTTCGTGACATCGTTGAGTTTTAGGGCGAAATGCGCCGTAACTCGCGAATCGCTTTGTACCGGCAATGTCGCGGGATTCAACGTGCCGCTCATGCCTCCGCTCCACCCGATGAATTGAAAGTGCTCGGCTGGAACCGCGGTTAGGACTACTGTCGTGCCATTTGTGTATTGCCCGCCGTCTGAAGGTGGAGGATTCAAGGATACCGTCCCGCTCCCTGGAGGTTGTACGCTCCAAATCATTTCCGGCATATGCTTGAGATGGACCAAATACCCGCTGCCAATGGGCGCATCACCGTTCTGTGGCGCCGTTCCGCTAGGCAATTGCCAGGCAAGTGCCACGTTATCGTTCCCCGCATCCTCCTTGTGGAGCACCTCCAGATAATAGCGCTTATAGGCCACGAGGGGGATTCCTGCGCTGACTCGGGCTGGATGCTGATCGGTCCCCCGCCACGATCGGTAGGGTATTGGCGTCGTCTCCTGCACCATGAGTTGCTTGTGATAGGGGCTGTGGTCGGTGCTCAAAAAAACCTGAGCCGCATCATCAGCCGCAAGGTAGAACAAATAGGTTCCGGTGACCGGCGGCACAAGCCATCCTGTCAATCGCTGGCCATAGGACTCTCCGGCATTTCCCGGCAGGTGCTGACTTTCCAAGTCCGTCACCGAATCCTCCAGATCCGGGGCATCGGGATACTTCGAACTGGCGATCAAATTGTCAATGCTTGCGCCTGGAATGTTGGAATAGATCTGACGCCGCAAACCAGGCATCTCGGCGTCCCATTCCACAAACCAGGCTATGAGTTCGCGGTTTGTTGTCACCGTAAATGAATAAGTCGCAATACGGCTTACTTCGGTTCCATGGTCGGTCCACCGCTCGAATCGGTAGCCTTCCTTGGGCACGGCAGAAACGTTGGTGATCGTTCCACTCTCATAATTACCTCCTCCCGTTACGACGCCCGCCTCGATTGGAGAGGCGCTGACATTAACCTGATAAAACACAGGCGGCACATCCAGGTGATCAAAAGCCAATCCGCTCAAATGCGGCTGGAATTGACTGTCATCCAGCGTGATTTGGATGGGATCGCTCCCGGCTTTGATGTCAAAGGAGATATAACCCATACCTCCTTGGGATGAACCGGTGTATTCAGTCTGGATTCTGCCGGCGCTCCCCGCATCGATGATGATGATCTGATCGTCGCCGGGTTGACAACTCCCCATGATCAGGGTTAGGCGAAATGGCCGCGCAATCCCGCGGGTCATCAATAGCGACAAGCCATTCATCCGAAAAGCGGGATGAAATGCCTGCAGTAATCCGCTGCTTGGATCCTGCAGTTCGACCGAGCAATCCAGCCAATCGAGAACACCTGGATCGAAATCCTTAACATAATCAGGCCTTAAAGCCCGTTGAAGCCCGCCGATAATATAGTACCCATCAGTCCCATACTTATTGTCGCCATCGAAGTCATTTGCCGCTGCGGTTCTCCAGTTCGGCCCGGTAGTTCTGTCGATCGGCTGGACCTTAATGCCGCCGGCGCCGGCCAGTGTAAAATGGGCGATCAACATCTGATCCCGAGTCGCTCGAAAGGTATAGCGGGCCGACCTGCTGACCTCCTCCTCGCCAACAGTCCATTTCACAAATTCAAAACCACCGTTGGTTGTTGCTTCCACGGTGATCTCGCTGCCGCTGTCAAAGGTGCCCCCCGCCGAAACGGTTCCTCCAATCGTGGGAACCGGACTTGTCATGATGAGGTGCTTGGATGGGCTGTCTGCGAAGGTTACAAAAGGAAGTGACCAGGACAGCCAGAGTGAAACGATGAAGAGTGAGGATTTCATAGTATGCCTTGAGCCATCAATGTTATGACTGCCTCGGCGGAATGGAGCTGATGAAGTGCGGGGGCTTTGTTCCGCGCTCGATCAGAAACCGCTGCCGGTATTCTCCCTTGCGCCTTGTTCTTCGCCAAAGCTTCGGGTCGCAGAATACATCGTATTTCGCAAGCTCTACCTAGTCCGGCGACGCCAACCATGTCGAGTCCGGATCGTAGGACTTCATCGCCGCCGCCGATCGGGCGGTCTTGGCGCCCAGGTCTTTTTGATACACCACCCCCTGCTGATTGACGATGAACGTCATGATTCCGGATTCACCGTAGTTAGCCGGATAAGCGACCAGGGCGAATCCGCCTATCATATTTCCGTTGATGATATAATTGTATTTGCCTCCCGGGGCGTGGTTTCCTTGGCGAGTGAGCATCCGGTAATAATACCCATGGAAGGGTTGGGGAGACGGATTGGCCTCGGTGGGTCGGAGCGCGTAGCCTTCTGTTTGACCGTAGGCGACGAGCGGTCCCAAGGGGCTGATCTCACCATCGAGGTCCGGCGGCCAGAAAAGACCATTTTTGCGGCCGGGTGAACTCAGCAGCTTCTGGGCGTATTCGAGCACGCCGTCGTTGTCACGATCGCGTGACGCGTAAGCGCGCTGGGCATCGACATAAGCCCGGATGGTTTGCAGGGTGGCGAGTTCGTTCTTGCCAATGCGACGATTCAGAAGCTCCTCCTTGCCGGCTTCGGTATCGAAGAACCACCCTCCGTCCCTTTTCGCCAGGGGAATTGGAAAAGGCCAGCGATGGCTGCCCACCTCGAGGTAACACTTCGAATCCGATTCGGGCACGATCCGATTCGATTGATTAAATGCGGCGCTAAACTCCGTCAGCTCGTTCTCTGCCTGGACCTTGTCGGCCGCAACGAGTTCATCGGTTGCCAGGCCGAACAGCGTTCGCAAGGCTTGGCGGTCCTTGGCGTTGACAGCCGCCGCCAGCGCGTCAACCGCTGCCTGCGGTGTGGGAAAGGTCTTGCCGCCGTTGGCGGCTGCGACCTTAACGGAAGCCAGAAACGCGAATGCCAGTCCCAGGCCAACCAGACGTTGCGCGATTCGAACAAAGGAGTTTTGAAGTGTCATGGAGAGTGAATGAGTTAGTAGGTTCATATCCGGTCAAGTTGAAAGGATTCGCGAATGCGGTTAACGGCGACCCCCGCCCCCCCGTCCGCCCCCACCCCCAAAACCGCCCCCGCGGGCTCCGCCGCTGAATCCACCGCTGGAACGCGCGCCCCCGCTCGATCCGCTGCTGCTGCGGCTGACACTGCCCCGGTTGCTGAAATCCCGGGTATTGCCGGCACTGCTGGCGCCGCTAAAAGCTGTGTCCCGGGATGAGGCTGCGGGCGCCGATCGGTTAACGGAGGGTTGGGAAGCGGCTCGAGGAGTGCTGGGAGTTGTCGTCGGGCGACTCACCGATGACGCACCCCCAGCTCCCGTGGAAGGCCGCATGCCGCCAGCGCCTGTCGATGGGGTCGTTCCCGTGGAAGGCCTTGTGCCGACTGTTCCGGTGGAAGGCCGCGTGGTCGCTGTTCCTGTGGAGGGCCGGGTTGTTGTTGCCCCTGTGGAGGGGCGGGTTGCGACGGCCCCAGTGGAGGGTGCTGGCCGTGCGCCCGCCGCCGGTTGGGTCGACGGCCGGGGGGTTCCCGAACTCCAGCCTCTGGCCTCCAGGGTGCTGGCGGATGTGCCGCCGGCGCCGCTGCTGCGCAACCGATTCTGGTCGGGCTGCCACTTGGGCTGAGTCGCGGCAGCCCCAGTGTTGGAGGGCCGTGTGCCGGAATAGGGTGTGGGCCTGGGATTGTTAACATTGACATTTCGATTGTAATTGTTGTTGATGTCGATATCCACATCCCCGTGGTAACCGCCGCCTCCCCACGCCACAAAACCATGATGCCCCACATAAACCCCGCCATAATGCCAATCGCAATTGTTGGCAATAATGGCGCCCACCGCCATCCCGACGCCAAAAGTGACCAAGGGCGCGTACGGATCGTAGACGTAAGTCGGTGGCGGCGCATAGACCACCGTCGGGTTGTATTGTGGCACATAAATAACCTCCGGATTGGACGGCTGGATCTGCACGACGGTGTTCGTGACCACGACCACCTGCTGTTCGATGGTCTTTTCCACGATAATATTCGTCACGGTCACGATTTGTTGAGGGGTGGTCTGGAGGGTCTTTGCCTTTTGGGCTTTTCCACGCAGGACTTGGATGGCATCCATCAGTTCTTTGTCTTGCGCGAGAAACGCCTCGCCCAGGGAAATGGTCCATTGGAGGTCCTCGTTCATTTTCTGAATGACCTCGGGCACGCGCGCCGCGGCTTTGACGTTTTCGTCCCAGGGTTGCTGATCGAGTTTGGCGAGGTTGTTTGTATCTTTCACGAATCGCGCGGCCTGGACAATTTCGAGGGGATACACGGAAGCCGGGAGGATGGTGGCGATCAGTGGATCCGGATAAAGCGCGATCGGCGCGACCAGATTCTCGAGGTCGGCCGCAGTCCGTTTTGGCGGTGCCGCGGGCGGTGGGGCAGCGGACTGCGGTTGCGGTTGGGTTGATGCCGCGGTTGTCGAACCTGACTGTGAAGCCACATCAGCCGCAATCGTTGGCCAGGCGAGCAAGCCGCCCATCAGGAGACTTAAGAGTTGGATTTTCATGGCGTGCTAAGGTTCGGTTTTGATCATAGTTCAGAGTTCTTGGAGTGACAGCTCCCAGGAAATTGGGGGAGTGCGGGATCAAGTTCTTCTGGTCTTTTTTCGGTTTTCCGGCAAACGCTCACTGATTTCCGTGAGGTGGCGCAGCCTCTGGATTGCCGTTGATGATAACTGACCTGGAAGAATGCGCCAGCGCCAATTGTTGGTGAGGGTGCCCGGCCGGTTGATGCGGGCATGCGCATCGAGTCCAAGAAGATCCTGTATCGGTATCATGGCGGTGTTGGCCGCGGAAGTCAGCGCAAGCCGGATCAGGTCCACGTGGATCGTCTGGCGATTGCCGCCGGTATAATCCAGCACGTGTCTTTGCGACCGGCGGTCCAGCGCCCGGAACCAACCCACGATCGTGTTGTTGTCGTGTGTTCCCGTGTAAGCAACCGTCTCGGGAGAGAACCGGTGCGGACGGTGGTCTGAATTGCCTGGGCCCAGTCCCCATTGGAGGATGCGCATGGCGGGAATTCCGAGATCATTTCTCAACCGGACATCGGCCGGGGTCACATGGCCGAGGTCTTCGGCGATCATGAGGCGGTTGCCCATGGCTTGACGGACTGCCGAAAACAGGGCGCGTCCCGGCGTCTTAATCCAGCGGCCGTGCTTCGCGCCTCGGGTGCGTGCGGGAATCGACCACAATCGGGTGAAGCCCAGGAAATGATCCAAGCGCGCGGCGTCGAACAACCGGTAGACACCGGCAAAACGGGCGATCCACCAGCTGAATCCGGTGCGCTGATGTTCGGGCCAATGGTATTGGGGATGCCCCCAGCGTTGGCCTTGCGGGCAGAAGTCATCCGGGGGATAACCGGAAACCTCGGTCGGTTGACCGGCCCGATCGAGCTTGAACAAGGCCGGATTCGCCCAGACATCGGCGCTATGATGCGAAACGCAGATGGGGATGTCGCCGATCAATCCCACTCGGCGCTGGCGGGCGTGGCGCCGCAACGCAGCCCATTGCCGATGGAATTGAAACTGAACCCAACGGTGGAAGCCGAATTCCATAGGATGGATGCGACGCGCGTCCGCCAGGGTCGCGGGGTGCCGCCGCCGGAGGTCGCGTGGCCATTCGGGCCACTGGATCCCGCCCATCAACTGCTTCAACGTGCAGTAAAGGGCAAAATCATCCAGCCAATCCCGGTGTTGCTCGCAGAACTCCATGAATTCGTGATGGCGCGAGGCGCGGGCTCTCTGGAACCTCTCCCACGCCAGCCGCAGCCGTTGTTCGCGATACGGGCGGACCCTGGAATACTGAATGCAATGAGCCTGGAAACGGGGATCCGGTTCTATCTCGCGGCGTGTGAGCCAGCCTTCCTGACATAACCTGTCGAGGGATACCAAGTAAGGACTGCCGGCAATGGATGAACTTGAACTATAGGGCGAGTGGCCCGGTGGATCGTCCGGCAGCCCCACCGGAAGCATTTGCCACCAGGATTGGCCCGCGGCGGACAGCAAGTCGATAAACCGAAAGGCTTCCGCCGACAAATCGCCGCTTCCGTGTCGTCCCGGCAAGGATGTCAACGGCAGAAGCACACCGCTGGTCCGCCGTTGGAATCCGAACCCGGTCCGCTTTGGTTCATGCAATGAAGAATCCATGAGGAAGCGGGGCGTTATGGATGGGTGCCTCCGTCCGATCCCAGTGGATTCACGTTCCAAACCTGACGACAATAATCCCGAATCGAGCGGTCGGAGGAAAACTTTCCCATCCGCGCCACATTCAGGATGGCCATTCGTGTCCATGCCGAGGGATCGCGCCACAATGCGCTCACGGACTCCTGGCATTGCACGTAAGCTTGGTAGTCCGCGAGCACCAGGAAGGGATCGTGCCACAGCAGATTGTCCACCAGCGGACGGAACAGTTGCGTGTCGCCGTTCGCCAACGCGCCCGACACAATGAAATCGAGCGCTTCGCGCAGGTTTGCGTTTCGCTCATAAAACTGGAACGGCTGATAGCCGCGAGATTTGAGCTCATGCACTTGGTCTGCGGTCAGCCCGAAGAGGAAGAAGTTCTCGGGGCCCACTTCTTCCCGGATTTCAACATTGGCGCCGTCGAGGGTACCGATGGTCAGGGCGCCATTGAGGGCGAACTTCATATTGCCGGTGCCGGAGGCTTCCTTGCCCGCGGTGGAGATTTGTTCGCTCAAGTCGGCGGCGGGGTAGACGTGCTGGGCATTCTTCACGTTGTAATCGGGGAAGAAGACGATCTTCAGCCGATCCTGAACGATGGGATCCTGGTTTACGAGTTCCGCCACAGAATTGATCAGTTTGATGATGAGCTTGGCCATGAAATAGCCGGGGGCGGCCTTGGCGCCAAAGATAAAGACGCGCGCGGGCACATCGGCTTGAGGATCCCGCTTCAGACGCAGGTAGAGCGTCAGGATGTGAAGCACATTCAAGTGTTGACGCTTGTACTCATGCAGGCGCTTGGCCTGGATGTCGAACATGGACTCGGGATTCACCGGGATCCGGGTCCGTTGCTCGATGAGGGCCGCAAGGTTGCGTTTGGCATTGAGTTTGACGCCGCGCCATTGTTTCTGGAACTCGGCATCGTCCGCCAGCGGTTCCAGTTTTTTGAGTTGATCCAGGTCGCGCAACCAATCCTCGCCAATACGACTACTGATAAGCTGCGTAAGCGATGGATTGCTGACGGCCACGAAACGGCGGGGTGTCACACCGTTGGTCACATTGCAGAATTTCTCCGGCCACAGTTCGGCAAAGTCATGCATCACCGTTTGCCTGAGCAGATCGGAGTGAAGTTGGGCGACGCCGTTGACATGATGGCTGCCGACAGTCGCCAGGTTCGCCATGCGCACATAGCGCTCGCCGGTTTCATCAATGAGCGACATGCGGGCCAGTCGGCCGTCGTCTCCCGGGAATTTTGCGCGCACCTGATCGAGAAAGCGCGCGTTGATTTCGTAGATAATCTCAAGATGCCGAGGCAGCAATCGACCGAACAGGCCGAGGGGCCATTTTTCGAGCGCCTCGGGCAACAAGGTGTGATTCGTGTAGCCAAACGTGTTCCGAGTGACATTCCAGGCGGTGTCCCAATCCATCAGATGCCTGTCGACCAGCAACCGCATGAGCTCCGCCACCGCAATAGCCGGATGCGTGTCATTGAGCTGGACCGCCCATTTTTCATGAAAGGTGCCCAGCGGCCGCCGGAGCAGCCGATGGACGCGGAGCATGTCTTGCAGAGAACAGGTGACAAAGAAATACTGCTGCTGCAAACGCAGGATCTTGCCTTGGATCACCTCATCGTTTGGATACAGCACCTTCGTGATGTTCTCGGAATTCATCTTGTCCTCGACGGCGCGATAGTAGTCGCCGTGGTTGAACGCCGCGAAGTCGAAGGACTCCACGGCCTCGGCTTTCCAAAGACGAAGAATGTTGCAGGTGTCCACGCGGTATCCCAGGATCGGCGTGTCATAGGCCACCCCTTTGACAACGGTGTCGGGAATCCAGCGCACCCGATAGCGGCCCTGGTCATCCGTGCACGATTCCGTCCGGCCGCCGAAATTGACCTCGTAGTTGATTTCGGGGCGGGCGATTTCCCAAGGATTGCCAAACCGCAGCCATTTGTCGGTGATCTCGACCTGCCAGCCGTCCTTGAGGATTTGGTCGAATATGCCGAATTCGTAACGGATTCCATAACCGACGGCCGGCACCTGAATGGTCGCCAGCGAGTCCATGTAGCAGGAAGCGAGACGACCCAAGCCGCCGTTGCCCAAACCGGGTTCTTCTTCCTGATTTAAAACATCATCGAGGTCCCATCCCAACTCGGACATCACTTGGCGCGCTTGATCGAGGATCCCGAGGTTGAGCAAGTTATTGGCCAGATGAGGTCCCGGCAAAAACTCGGCGGAAAGATAGGCCACTGCGCGCACGTTTTGCTCCCCATATTTCTCCAGGCTCTGAACGCCCCGCTTCAGCACGCGGTCGCGAACCGCCATGGCCAGCGCGGTGTACACGTCGTTGCGCGTGGCGGCGATGGGGACACGACCGAGCCCGCAAAGGAGGTGCTCCAGGAACGATTGCCTCAGATCGGCTGCGGTTAATCCGCAAGGCATGCTGGCCGCAGTCGAGATTCCAGCCAACCTGGAACGCGTGGATTTCTTTGTCATAGGCGATTGAAGTTCATTGAGCTTTATTACATTAAATCACTAGTTACTGAGGACGTTGGTTGTGCGCATTATCCTGGTTTGATCGGTCCAAAAAGAACGGCAACCGATCGAGCCTCCAACCGATACTTGTACTTCGTCGCCACGGGTGCCTCTGTCCAGGGAACGATGTCCAGGGGTGGCTCCAGCCCGGTATCAATCCAACGCCGCCACGCTGTTGCGCCGCAATGTTCGGGCGATGGCAGCTCGAATTCGAGCGGTTCCCAGTAAGCGTTGAGCATCAAGTGCATCACGATCTGTTCCCGAAGCAACTCCACCGTGAGGGCGATGCTGTGAGAGGGGTCGCTCCAATCGGGTTGATTCAGGCGAATGCCATGCCAGGACTTGTTGGCCTGTCGGATGATTTGATTGAGGCTCATCCTCCGGCGCTCATGTTCTGTGCCTCGTTGAAGTCGGCGGGCAATGAGCAGCTTCAGGAACCGATGTATCCCCGCATGTCTCTGCTGCCGGGTCCAATCCAGCCAACTGGTTTCGTTATCCTGGCAGTAGGCGTTGTTATTGCCGCCCTGAGTGTGGCGCATCTCATCGCCCATCAAGATCATCGGCACTCCCAGAGAGAGCAGCGTAACGGTCAGAAAGTTTTTCACTTGCCGGTTCCGAAGATTCTCGATGGCCGGATCGTCGGTGGGACCTTCCCAGCCGCAATTCCAGCTCCGATTGTCGTTGGCGCCATCGCGGTTTTCCTCCCCGTTTGCCTCGTTATGCTTGTCATTGTAGGAAACGAGGTCGTTCAGGGTGAATCCGTCGTGGCAGGTGACAAAATTGACGCTCTGTTCGGGCTCGCGTTCCTCGTGTCCGTAAATCTCCGGACTCCCAATCATCCGATCCGCAAAACGTCGAAGCGATCCGGAGGCAGAGCGGAAAAAATCACGGGCATCGTCGCGAAACCGACCGTTCCATTCCCTCCAACTGTCGCCGATAAACCCGCCGACTTGATACAGGCCGGCGGCATCCCAGGCTTCGGCGATCAATTTCGTGCCGGCCAATATGGGATCGGATTCTATATCCCAGAGCACGGGCGGACTGGGCAAAACATGGCCCTGGGTATCCCTGGCCAGGATCGAGGCAAGGTCAAATCGGAAACCGTCCACATGCATCTCCGAAACCCAATAGCGGAGACTGTCGAGAATCAACCGTCTCACGATGGGATGATTGGCATTGAGCGTATTGCCGGTGCCACTGTAGTTCGCGTAGCGGGAGCGATCCGCCTCCAGGATGTAGTAGGCTTCGTTCTCAATCCCACGAAAGCACAAGGTCGGACCCGTCTCATTGCCTTCAGCGGTGTGGTTATACACGACGTCGAGAATGACTTCGATCCCCACGCGATGAAGCGCCTTCACCATGTCACGAAACTCATCGAGCGGGCCGAGGGGATCCTGACGCGAACTGTAAGCCGCGTGCGGGGCGAAAAACGAGATCGGAGCGTAACCCCAGTAGTTTGTTCTGCCGCTGGGACAATCCTGAGCGTCAAATTGAAACACCGGAAGCAATTCGACCGCCGTTATGCCGAGGTCTTGAAGATAGGGAATCTTCTCAATCAGACCGGCGTAAGTCCCTCGTTGATCCTCGGCGACTCCCGAACTGGGATGTCGGGTGAAACCCCGCACGTGCATCTCATAGATGATGGTCTGCGCGGACGGTTGGCGGAGCGGAGCATCGCCTTCCCAATCATAAGCGGCAGGAACCGTCACGACGTTCTTCATGGCGGCCGCCGTATTGTCGCCCTTTTCGGCTGCAGTTAGGCGATCGTATCCTGGCGGTGTAACGATCGCGCGGCCGTAGGGATCCAACAACACCTTGTCGGCGTCAAACCGTATTCCACGAGACGGATCGGATGGTCCGTCAACACGATAACCATAGAGCTGCCCCGCTTTCACTCCAGGCACAAAGGCATGCCAATAATGGTAGGTCCGATGCGTGCCAGGATCCAGCGTGACAGTCCGGCTGGGCTTCGAGTCGTCGCTGCGATCAAAAAACAACAGCTCGACGCTTGACGCCGAACGAGAGAAAAGGCTGAAGTTCACCCCCTTTTCCTCAAGGGTGGCGCCTAGCGGATGGCTGGACCCCATGCAAACATCGCGTTTCATGACAAGAGGCTTGGGAAAGTTGGTCATCGTCTCAAGTCGCTGACTTTTTCTTGGAGGGAGTGCGTTTGGGTGGTTTGTCGATCTCCACGATTCCGGCAACCTTGCCGAGTTCGAGGACTTGATCGGCGGTCGTTGTGGCGAATAAATGCATCGCCCGGGCAATCAGCCCCGTCCAGCCTGTCTGATGGCTCGCCCCAAGACCGGAACCGTTGTCGCCGTGAAAATACTCATAAAACTGAACATAATTCCGCCACTGAGGATCCTCCTGGAAGATCCTTTCACCGCCGTTCACGGGCCGGTTTCCGTTGGGGCCTTTCGAGAAGATTCGCGTGAGCCGGTTCGAGAGTTCCTCGGCAACCTGATAAAGATTCATGGCCCGCCCGGACCCGGTAGGGCATTCGATGGTAAAATCGTTGCCGTAATAAGCGTAATACTGGAGCAGCGCTCGGATGATGAGGGCGTTGACGGGCATCCAGATTGGGCCGCGCCAGTTCGAGTTGCCGCCAAACATGCCGGTGTCGGATTCCCCCGGCAGATAGGGGACTCGGTATTCCTCGGATCCAACATGGAAGACATAAGGTTGTTCGGCATGATGCCTCGAAAGCGATCGAATCCCGTAAGGACTCAGGAACTCGCCTTCATCCAGCATCCGGGTCAAAACCCGGCGCAGCTTGTTTTCATCGAGGATCGCGCCAAGCCGGCGGCCGGACTGGCCCGGCTTGGATAGATCATGAATGAATGCAACCAACTCGCGTCGCGAGGCGTAGAAGTCGCGGAATCTTTGGATATGATCCGGATACTTCTGGGTAAACTCATCCTCAAAAACCGTGACGGCGCACAGGGGCAGTAGTCCAACCATGGAACGGACCTTGAGCCGGTGAGCCTGGCCATCCGGCATCCGCAGCACGTCGTAAAAGAATCCGTCCTCCTCGTCCCACATGCCAATGTTCCCGCCCGTATGAACAGTGGCCGTGGCAATCGAGACAAAATGTTGGAGGAACTTGAGCACCATGTCCGAGTGGATCGGATCGTTCAAAGCGAGTTCCACGGCAATCTCGAGCATGTTCAGACTGTAGAGCGCCATCCAGGCTGTCCCATCGGCCTGTTCCAGATAGCCGCCTGTCGGCAACGGCGAGCTGCGGTCGAAAACACCGATGTTGTCCAAGCCGAGAAATCCGCCTTCGAAGGTGTTCTTGCCCGAGCGATCCTTGCGATTAAGCCACCAGGTGAAGTTGAGCAGGAGTTTTTGGAAGCTGCGCCCCAACCATGCAAGATCTCCCTTGCCCGTGCGGACTTTTTCCAGGCGATAGCTGAAAATAGTGGCCCAGGGATGAACCGGAGGATTGACGTCGCCGAAGTTCCACTCGTAAGCCGGGATCTGGCCATTCGGATGGAGATAGGTCTCACGGAGCATCAAGTCGAGTTGTTGTTTGCCGAAATCAGGATCGACGAGTGCCAGTGGCAGAACGTGAAACGCCAGATCCCATGCCGCGTACCAGGGGTATTCCCACTTGTCGGGCATCGAGATGACATCCGCATTGTAGAGATGATGCCAGTGTTCGTTCCGCGGCGCTTTCTTCGAGGAGGCCACAAAGGGATCGCAACCCCGCTCCTCGAGCCATCGGTTGACATCAAAGAAATAAAACTGCTTGGACCACAGCATGCCGGCCAGGGCCTGGCGCATGACATTGGCGGCGTCCGCATCCAGCGATCGTGGAATGACACCCGAGTAAAATTCATCCGCCTCCTGGAGACGCGCTTGCATGACGGAGTTGAAATGGTCGCCAAATGCGCCTTGACCAGGACCGTAGGCTTTATCCAAGGCCTCGGGCGTCACCCGAGTCAATCGGAGGCGAAGGGTCTCGGGTTTCCCGGGAGGAACAGTCCGTCGATAATACGCCGACGCCTTGGTTCCCTGTCTTTCCGGATTCACCGCGTCAGCTTTTCCATGGACAACACAATCGTTGATGCTGTCCTTGACGAATGGAGTCCGATTGGGCGTGCCGAACAACCGTTGATGATTGGTTTCATTTTCTGTGAACAACAGCGCCGGATTGTTCTCGCAGTAAAGATAACGTTCCCCCAGGTCAGCTTCCGAGGCCTGAATGACACCCGCGCCATCGGAAATCGCCTGGAGCTTCGGACGCGGATTGTCGCGCCCCCAGGACCATCGGTTGCGGAACCACAAGGTTGGCAATACATGAATCTCCGCTGGTTCGGGCCCGTGATTATGAATGCTGATCTGAATTAAAATATCCTCGGGGGATTCCTTGGCGTATTCCACGAAGACATCGAAATAACGGTTGTCATTGAAGACCCCTGTGTGGATCAGTTCATACTCGAAATCCTGCCGGCTTCGTCCTCGATTGGTCAAAACAAGGTCCTCGTATGGAAAAGCCGCCTGAGGATATTTGTAGAGGTACTTCAGGTAGGAATGCGTCGGGGTGCTGTCGAGGTAGTAATAATACTCTTTGACATCCTCGCCATGATTACCCTCGCTGTTGGTCAGGCCAAACAGACGTTCCTTGAGAATGGCATCCTTGCCATTCCAAAGCGCGAGGGAAAAACACAGCCGCTGGCGGTCATCCGAGATGCCTCCTAACCCGTCTTCTCCCCAGTGATAGGCCCGCGAACGGGCCTGGTCGTGGGTGAAGTAGTCCCAGGCATTGCCGTTCTCACTGTAATCCTCTCGGACGGTACCCCATTGTCGTTCGCTGAGGTAGGGGCCCCATTTCTTCCAGGGACGCTTGGCATCTCGGGTCTCTTCCAAGCGAAGTAATTCAGCGTTCATTGATCGTCCTTTCGATGATCGAGTGGTTCTAATCTCGTCGGAGGGGATCTCCAATCCGAAGGAATTCCAGGCGATGATTGGCCGCTGGATTTCGTTCGGACGGACCCGCCACCAACATGGCAATAGCACCTGGCAATTGGTGGTTCCGCAGCCAGCGTTTCGCGAACACGAGCCAATTTGCCGGCTCGGTTTTGATTTCGATCGGATAGACGCCGTAAGAAAAGGCAAGTCCCTGGCAGACGGTTGGATCCTGGCTCAGGGCGACGATCCAGGCGGGGGGATTGAATCGAGAGATCATGCGAGGGGTGGCGCCGCTGCGAGTGGGCGCGAAGACGGCGGGGCATGGCACGGTGTCCAACACATGTTCCACCATGCGTGCCATGGCTTCGGCTGCGGTCTTGGGCGGGTGTTGCCTCGAGAGGGTGCTGAATTCACGGAGCGGAATGGCAGGACGGTGGGTCTCGGTGTAGGCGGCGATTTTGGCCAGCATGGCAACGGCTTCTTCGGGATACTTGCCCATGGCCGATTCGCCGGAGAGCATGATGCAGTCGGTGCCGTCCAGGATGGCATTGGCCACATCGGTGGATTCCGCGCGCGTGGGCAAACGACTGGTGGTCATCGATTCGAGCATCTGCGTGGCGGTGATAACAGGTTTGCCGACGAGGCTCGCTTTGGCAATGAGTTGTTTTTGGAGGATGGCCATCTCTTCGATCGGTATCTCTACCCCCAGATCACCCCGTGCCACCATGATGCCGTCCGCGGCCTTCAGAATTTCATCGAAATGCTTGAGGGCATCCGAACGCTCGATTTTAGCAATGATAAAAGGCTGTTTGCCCAGGCGCTTGGCGGCCGCGCGCACGGCCTCCACATCCGCCGCATTTTCGACAAACGACTGGCTTACCGCGTCCACGCCGTGTTTCAGGGCGAATTCCAGGCAGGCACGGTCGTGATCGGTGAAGGCGCTGATCCCCAAATTGATGCCAGGCAGATTCAGGCCTTTTCTGGAACGAAGCTCTCCGCCGACGGCCACTTTGCAGCGCACATCATTGTCCACCACCTCTTCCACGATCAGCTGCACCAAACCATCGTTCAGAAAAAGCCGATTGCCGCGCTTCACCACTTTCGGCAGCCGATCGAAACTCATGGAGACACGCTGCGAATTGCCGATCCTGTTGTCGCGGGTCAAAGTGAAGGAATCCCCGGGCTTCAAGTGGATCGGTTCCGGCTCAATCTTCCCGATCCGCATCTTGGGTCCTGGCAGATCAGCCATGATGGCGACCCGCCGGCCGGTGGCCCGGGCGGCGGTGCGAATGCGGCGGATGACCTCGGCATGGGCCGCAAAGTCGCCGTGCGAGAAGTTCAGCCGGGCAATGTTCAGGCCCGCATGGATGAGGCGCCTCAGCATCGCAGGGGAATTCGACGCGGGGCCGATGGTGGCGACAATCTTGGTTTTGTGATCGGGGAGTGTCATAGAGTCATCTAGGTAAGAATTGATCCCTCGACAAATGCCGTTCCTTGGGCGAGCGCGTTGATATTAGCGACAGTGGTGCCCGCGATGTCCGCCAAGGCCTCGCGCGTCAGGAAGGCCTGGTGCGCGGTAATCAGAACATTGGGAAAGGTCAGCAGACGGGCCAGGTCGTCGTCCTGCAGCACCTGTCCGGATAAATCCTCGAAAAAGACACCTTCTTCCTCCTCGTAAACATCGAGGGCCACGCCTCCGAGCCGGCCGGTCTTCAGGGCTTCGATCAGCGCTTTGGTGTCGATGAGAGCCCCGCGACTGACGTTGATGAGAATGGCGCCCGGCTTGACCAAATCGAGGATTTCAGCCCGAATGATGTGATGGGTCTGCGGTGTCAGAGGAATGTGAAGCGACAGCACATCGCTGAAGCCGGCCAGCGATGAGGCGTCCACATACTCGATCCCTTGCTCAGCCGCCCAATCGCGGTTAGGGAATGGATCATAGGCCAGCACTTTCATGCCAAACCCGCGCAGGATCTGGGCGACGATACGTCCGATTTTGCCCGTGCCCACAATGCCGGCGGTCTTGCCATGAAGGTCGAATCCCTCGAGGCCGTTGAGGGAAAAGTTCAGCTCGCGCACCCGGCTGTAGGCACGGTGAATCTTGCGGTTGAGCGTGAGCAGCAAGGCTACGGCATGTTCCGCCACGGCGTAAGGCGAATAAACCGGGACGCGTGTCACCACCAGGTTCAATGCTTTTGCGGCGGCCACGTCGACGTTATTGAATCCGGTGCAGCGCAACGCGACCAGTTTAACGCCTTGGGCAGCCAGGACTTCCAAACACCTGCGATCCAACTGGTCGTTCACGAACACACACACCGCATGGGCGCCCTGGGCGAGGGGCGCTGTCTCGCGGGTGAGACGAAACTCCAGAAATCGCCATTCCACGTCGCGATTCGCCGAGGCCCGCTGTAGGTGCTCGCGATCGTAAGGTTTGGTGTCGTAGACGGCGGTAATCATAGTCAGGCCTATTCAAACTTTTCAGGCTGTCCGGTTGCGGCCAAAACAGCGTGCCAACTGGGGCCGTTGGGATCGACGCGCTTTTTCTCTCGAGCCAGCATTTCGATCGGCACATGGATGAACTGGTCATGCAGAAGCCCAATCACCAGGCCGGTCTTGCCGGCCATCCCCGCATGCGCGGCATGACGGGCGAGCAAATCGCAGAGGATCGAATCCTCCGCATCGGCGGGCACACTGCGGATAATGTAGCTTGGATCAAAGTATCGCAGCGTGACGGGGATTTGGACGGCCTTGAAGTGAGCTTCGATCTTTTCACGCAGGAAGGGGCCGATATCCTTGAGCCTGACATTGCCGGAGGCATCCCGTTCGTCCAGGTTGGCCTGGAGCAGATCCTGCCCCGCGCCTTCGGCCACGACAATGACAGCGTGGCCCCGTCTCTGAACGCGCTTCTGCAGCACCGCCAGGAATCCGCGCTCGCCTTCCAGCTTGAACGGCACTTCGGGAATCAGGCAGAAATTGACATCCTGGCTGGCAATGGTAGCGCCTCCGGCGATAAACCCGGCATGGCGCCCCATCAGTTTCACCAGGGAGATCCCGTTTTGGACGCTGTGCGCCTCTGTGTGCGCGCAGGTTAGGACCTTTGCCGCCTCTTCGACCGCGGTCAGGTAGCCAAAGGTTCGGGAGACGAACGCCACATCATTATCGACGGTCTTGGGGATGCCGACGACCGCAAGGGCATGGCCGCGTTTTTTGGCCTCCTGGAAGAGATCGTTGCCGCCGCGCTGAGTGCCGTCGCCGCCAATCGTGAATAGGATGTTGACTCCGCGCCGGATCAGGTTATCCACCGCAATGCCGGTATCCACCGGCCCGCGAGACGTGCCTAACACCGTGCCGCCTTCCTTGTGAATGTCATCGACAAACTCGGGGGTCAGGACGATCGGTTCCGCTCCGCGCTGGGGATCGAGCCCCTGGTAACCCTCGCGAAATCCCAACACCTCCTGGATGCCGTAGGTATGATGAAGCTCGAGAAACAGCGAACGGATGACATTATTCAAACCGGGACACAACCCGCCGCAGGTTACAATGCCCGCCCGGGTTTGCATCGGTTCAAAGTAAAGTTTTGCCCGGGGCCCGGCCATTTCAAAGAGCAGGTCCTCTGTGGGAGCCTGGGCCTTTAGGTCGCGTATGATTGTTGCGGGAACACGAAGTTCGTCGCCAATGGTTCGCCGGATGGGGGATGGAATGCGGGCTTCGCCGAGAGCAGTAATCTTCATTGCTGGATCCTTTTATATTTCGATGGTTTCAGCCATCTGGGGAAGGTAGTACGAAAGCTTGAACTGTTGTTGAATATTTGTTTTTAAGGTGATGTTGCCAGTGTGAGCTCATGAGAATCCTGTCATCCTCCCAGGGCTATGGTCATTCCCACAAGGATGCCTCCCAGAATCACCATCGAAACGCCTACCAGCCAGGGACGCCGATCAATGCATCGGCCATAGGCAAAACCCGCCATAAAGAGCATGGCGATAGCGATGGCGTTGGAAATGCGCATGGCCAGGAGGACTTTATCCAGAAACATGAACGGCACCGTGACTGGAAATGTTGAGATAAAAACGAGGAAAAAGACGCTGATGGCTCCCCGCCAATCTTCCCGGCTTAACCGTGCAACGGGAGGGGGTTCGGACAGTTTTTGCAGCCGTTGATGCATCGATTCGAGCTCGGAAGGCTGGAGAATGGACGCAATCACCGATGGAAGAGACTCTGCGATGAGTTGTTGCGCTTTCCGGGGATTCGTGGCGGCGCGCACCGTGCGAAACATCGTCAGGCTGCGGCCCTTTTCTGCCAGGCATCCCATGAGATAAAGGACACCATCAATGATGCCCCAGGCCAGGTTGCAGCCGAGGGCGCCAATCAGCATCGCCGTCACATCATCCCGTCCGGCATCGGCTACGCTTAGCGATCCGGTGAAAGTCAGAACCATAATCAGCCCGAACAGGACTTCGGAGATGCGTTCGTTTGGGTCGAGCACGCGTTTCGTTGATTTAACAGGTTCGTCAATCATAATATGGATGGGATGAATGGGGACTTTGGAGAACGAAAATCACTGCGCCCGCGGCGGCAACAGATAGAGGGTCATGGCAAAGATCACATAGACTGCCAGGACGGCCACTCCGACAAACCACGTGGAACGTCCGCTGTTGGTGACGAGTGACGCCGTCAGGGTGGCGACTAGCATCATCACAACCGCGCCCGGCCAGAATCTGAGGTCCATCGGATTGGGGCCGATCCAATAGCTTAATAAGACCAGGACGGGGGCCACAAACAACGCGATCTGGGAAGCGCTGCCCAACGCGATCCCTACGCTCATATCGAGCCGGTTCTTTCGCGCGCCCGAAAAGGCCGACGCCATCTCCGCTGCGGCGCCAACCAACGCTACGACGATGAAACCGACGAAAGCCGGCGTCATGCCAAAGGACTTGGCCGCTTCTTGCACAGACTCAACGAACACCTCGCTAACCAGGGCCACGAGCACGGTGACACCAGCCAGCGTGCCCAGCGCGAGGCCGATGGGCCAGGATTCCTCGCCCTCTTCGCCGTGATCGGCGCTGGCAAACAACTCACGATGGGTTTTCAAGGAGAACAGCATGCTGAGTCCGTAGATCAGGATCAGGAGCAGCGCAAGCCCCACACTAAGTTTCCCAGTGAAATCTGCCGACGCAGCGGAGTCCACCTTGGCCATAGCGGAAGGGGCCAACAACCCAATGGTAGCCAAGAAGAGCAGGCCTGCCTGTAGCCGGGCACCCACCCGGTTGTATTCCTGGACATGGTGCCTAAATCCGCCCAGGAGAAATGATCCGCCCAACATGAACAGCGTATTTGTCACAATGGCGCCGGCGATCGAGGCTTTCACCAGCATGTATTCGCCGGCGCGCAACGCGGCCAGGGCAATGACTAATTCAGTCAGGTTGCCGAGTGTGGCGTTGAGCAGGCCGCCGATCGCATCGCCAGTCTTGGCCGCCACCGATTCGGTGGCATGGCTCAGTAGGGTTGCCAGGGGCACGATCGCTAGAACTGACAGCACGAACAGCAGCGTATGCGCGCTGGGTTGGAGTTGCTGAGCGGCAAACACCACGGGCACAAAGGCCAAAAGCCAGAGCAGCGGGTTGTGACGAATTTCTTTTAGTAGCGCTTTCATTGAGTGCGTCTCAGGGTTAAAATGGCAATATCGTCGGACTGGGGATGGTTGCCGGCGTGGGTTCGAACGCTGGCGAGCAGGGCCGCGGAGGCTTCGGCCGCCGCGCGTCCGGACTGGAGGGCGAGTGCTTCCAGCAGTTGGGATTCTCCATAGAGGTTTCCCGCGGCGTCAAACGCCTCGGTCACGCCGTCGGTGTAAAACACCACCAGGTCTCCAACCTGGAGGTCGACCGACGTGCTGGGAACCATCAAGCCACTCATGACGCCCACGGGCAGGGCGGCTTCAACGGAAAGAAATTGCGCCTGGTTTCCTCGAACCAGCACCGGTGCCGGATGCCCTGCGCCGGCGTAGGTGAGTTTTCCGGAACGAGGATCGTAGATCCCGCAGAGCAGGGTCACAAACATGTTGCGCGGATTCTGGGAAACCAGCGCGTCACTGACCCGGCGGACAATTTCTTCAGGCGCGTGCGAGTCGGGAGCCATTGCCCGAATCAAAGTCATGGTCACGGCCATGAATAAAGCCGCGGGAATGCCTTTGCCCGACACATCGCCCAGAACCAGGACGAGATTGCCATCCGGCGTTCGGAGCGCTTCATAGAGATCGCCGCCGACGGCCTGGGCGGGTTCGAGCAGGGCGTGGGTTTCCAATCCGGTGCCCTGGGCGATGGCGGCCACGTCCGGGGGGAGGATGCCCATCTGGATTTCGCGGGCAATCCGCAGGTCGTAGGCGATCTTTTCTTTGACGGCATCAGCATAAGCTTTGGCCTTGAGGAGGGATCGGACGCGGGCTTTGACTTCGAGGATTTCAAAAGGCTTTACCAGATAATCATTGCCGCCGGCTTCGAATCCTTTGGCCTTGTCCTGCACGTCCTCCAGCGAGCTGAGGAACATGACCGGAATATCCCGGGTCCGAGGCGAGGCGCGCAATTGCCGGCAGACCTCGTAACCGTCCATTCCAGGCATCATGATGTCGAGAAGGACGAGGTCCGGCAGCAGTTTATCAGCGGTGCGGAGGGCGGCCGCTCCGTCCAACGCCACACTGAGCTGGTGATCACCGCGCAGCGCCTGCACCAGCACATCGATGTTTGCCGGCACGTCATCGACAATCAACACACGGCATTCAGAGAGTTCTTTCATAATCGCGATTTGATGGCTTGATCCAATTGATCCTGGGCATCCGCAAAGGAATAACCCTGAACATGCTTTTCAAATTGGGTCCATGCCCCGTCTGAAAAGAGCGAACGTAGCGCCGCCTGATTGGTCTCGACGAAATCAGATGCGCCCGGATCAAATTCGGCAAGCAATTTGATGAGTTGGGTCGCGGCCTCGCGGGACTTGACGGGATCTATTGACGGAACGGATGCCGGTGGCGCCGTTGGAACCGGCTCGACCGAGGCCAACACAGGCGGCAGTTGTTTCAACAATGTCTCCAGTGCCGCTGCGACCCTGAGCCTCGCGGACTCGATCAGGTCGGGATCTGCCCGCTCGCGGATGAGTTTTTCCAGCGCCCCAGCGGCCGATTGAATCGCTCCAGCCCCGATGTTGCCCGCCACGCCTTTGAGCGTATGGGCGAGACGTTCCGCAACCACGGCGTCACCCCGGACCATGGCTTCGGATATTTGTTCGGCCGCCGGACCTTGTTGCTCGCTAAACTGGCGCAGCAGTTTGGTATACAGCTTGAGGTTTCCTCCGACACGGGCCAGGCCGTTGTCGGCGTCTAGACCGTTGATGGAATGGAGGTCAATGCCTGGATGCGAAACACCGGCCCCGGCCTGGCTGAACTCGGCACCAGGGGATGAGGGAGCAGGATTGGCGGCGGCCTCCTCGACGACCGACCGGGGTGGATTTGAGTTCGAGGCCGGCGATGAAACATCGGAGGATTTGAGGAATCGACCCACGGTATCAAACAACATGGCCGGATCGATGGGCTTGGCAATATGATCATCCATGCCGGCGGCCAGACAACGCTGGCGTTCTTCGATCGTTGCATGAGCGGTCATGGCGATGATAGGCAGTTCGGCAAACCGGCGGTCCGATCGGATCTTCGCTGTGGCCTGATAGCCATCCATCTCCGGCATCTGCAGATCCATCAGGACAACGTCGAACGGAGCCGGGATTGGTCCGTTGGACAGAATCTCGACCGCTTCCCGGCCGGTGTTGGCGATCTTCACCGTGGCGCCAACGCTTTCGAGGAGTTCGACGGCAATCTGTTGGTTGATGTCGTTGTCTTCGGCCAGGAGAATCCGCGCTCCCCGCAACCGGATTGCCTGTTCTCCATCGGTTGTGGCGGCCGCGGCGTCGCCGGACTGGCTGAAGACACTCACCAACGTGTCCACGATCATGGACTTGGTGACGGGTTTGAGAATGAATCCGTCCAGGCCCAGCCGTTCGGCTTCCTCGCGGACTTCCTCGCGTCCGAATGCCGTGACCAGGACGATAGCTGGCGGATGCTTGAGCGTTTCATCGCTCTTGATATGCCGGCTGGCCTGAAGGCCGTCCATGCCAGGCATGCGCCAATCCATGAATACCACATCATAGGGATCGGTGATGTCGTGTTCCCGGATCGCCATGATGGCTTCTTTTCCGGAGGCGGCGACATCGACCCGGCTTGCGAGCGTACTCAAAGGTTCCTGGAGGATTTCGCATGCGGCGGGGTTGTCATCCACGACCAGCACCCGCAGGTGGGAAAGCCGATCGGGGATCACCTTGCCCGAGGCCTGGGCCGTGCCCACTCCCAGCCAGACGGTGAAGAAGAAGGCGCTCCCGACTCCGGCCTCGCTCTCGAGCCAGACGCGTCCCCCCATCAGTTCCACCAGCCGACGGCAGATCGTCAGTCCCAATCCGGTGCCGCCGTGCTTGCGGGTGGTGGACATATCGGCCTGCGTGAACGGCTGGAACAGCTTTGCCGATTGTTCCCTTGTCATGCCGATCCCCGTATCGCGAACGGAAAACTTGAGTTGGACCTTTTCTCCGGTGCGTTCGAGCAGGTCAATGTTTAAGCGGATCTCGCCGTGCTCGGTGAACTTGACGGCGTTGTTAACGAAATTGGTTAGAACCTGGCCGAGGCGGAGGGGGTCACCCAGGAGGAACTCGGGGATGTCGGGCGAAGCATGCGCGAGAAACTCCAGACCCTTATCATGAGCCTTCTGGGCCGTCAGCGTCGTGACCGAGCTGATCACCTCGTCCAACCGGAAGTCGATTGTCTCGATATCAAGCTTGCCGGCCTCGATTTTTGAAAAGTCCAGGATGTCATTGATAACAGACAGAAGCGACGTGCCGGCATTATGGACCTTGCTGACGTAATCGCGCTGTTTCGGAGTCAGCTGGGTTTTGAGGGCGAGATGCGAGAGACCAATGATGGCATTCATCGGCGTGCGGATTTCGTGGCTCATGTTCGCGAGGAACATGGATTTCATCTCGGTGGCTTCTTCGGCCTTCGCCTTGGCCACGCGCAATTCCTCAGCCACTCGTTTCTGGTCGCTGATATCGACCAGGAGCCCGATCAATCCGCCCGGCTTGCCGTCGGACAGCTTGAATCCATCCACCGAATAAAGAGTAGTGTGTGTTTGGCCATCGGCATACTGGATCGGCAATTCGTAACTACGGCGTCCAGCTTCCCGGATAACCGCCAAGTCCTCCGTATGAAACTTCTGTCGGTCTGCGTCGGGAATGTAGTCCAGATCGAGGATGGTTTTACCCTTGAGTAAATCGCTGTTGGTGTTGAACTCGCGTTCGTAAGCTTTATTGCATCCAACAAACCTCGCGTCCGAATCCTTGACAAACATTGGATACGGTATGGTCTCGATCAACGCGCGCTGGAACGCCAGGCGATAGGCCAGCTCGCTCTCGGCCCGCTTCTGCTCGGTGATATCGGTGAACATTGCGAAGGAGCCATATTTCACGCCGTGCTCATCCAGGAGCGGGGTGGCATTGACGCGGCAGGGCACGAGGCTTCCATCAGGCCGCAGCAATGAGACAT
Organism: Verrucomicrobiota bacterium; assembly: GCA_022709905.1. Classification (GTDB taxonomy): domain Bacteria; phylum Verrucomicrobiota; class Verrucomicrobiia; order Limisphaerales; family UBA1319; genus JAKLHY01. The sequence continues at coordinate 35,350 of JAKLHY010000043.1, forward strand.
CGTATGCCCCTTTGTCTCCCTTTGCCCTCCGGGCGATATTCTCTTTGAAAATGCGGGTATTTTCCTCGTCGGTGAAGTCGAAGATGGCACGGCCTATGATCTGGTCTCGGGGCCGCCCGAGGATGTGGCACATGGCATCGTTGACCTCGAGAGTTACCGCGCCATTGTCAATGAGCCAGAAGCCTTCATTGCTGGTTTCGAGGATTCGACGAATCCTTTTTTCACTGTCTGCCAGGGCTTGCTCCTGGCGCTTGCGTTCGGAGATATCGTGGACGCAGGTGAGCAGGACGGGTTTTCCCCCCAGGGAGATCCGGATCAGGGTGATCTCGCAGGAGAACTCTGAGCCGTCCCGGCGCTGGTGGCTCCAATCGAAACGCAAGGGGGTGCTCATCTGCATCGCCGCTTGGATGTGTTCAAGGGCCGCTTCACTTGAAAGCCGCCCATCGGGCTGGCGTTCAGGGGAGAGCTCCACCGGGCCAGATTTGACAAGGTCCGCGATGCTCGCAAAGCCGAACATACTTGCCGCAGCCTGGTTGGCGTCGATGAATCCGCGCTCGGGCGACAAGATAAGAAGGCCGTCGCCAGAACTGTTGAAATACGCGCTGACGCGTTCCTCGGTCTCCTTGCGTTCTGTGATATCGGTGAAGCTGACCACTGAGCCCACCACAAGGCCGTCCTTCAGTATCGGGGTCGCCCCATATTCCACCGCGAGGCCGGAGCCGTCTTTGCACCAGAGGAATTCATCATCGATCCGGCTCGACTTCCCGTGCTTATAGGCGGCGTACATCGGACATTCCTCTTTCGGATACTCGCTGCCATCCGGCCGGTGATGGTGGAAGGCGGCATGGGACGGTTGTCCGATCAATTCCTTGGCGGTGAAACCCAGCATGCGGCAGGCGGCCGGATTGACAAAGGTCACTCGCCCCTCGATGTCCGTTCCAAAAATGCCCTCGGCGCTGGATTCGAGAATCAGTCGCGAGCGCTCTTCGCTGGCCTTGAGTTGCTCCCCCTGGGCGGTCAATTCTCCCCGTTGAACCAGCAACTCCTCTTTCTGAGCCAGCAACTCTTCCTGCGACTGAGTCAATTCTTCGGTCTGCTCCTCGAGTTGGCGGGCCTGTTCTTGAGTTCGGGCCAGCAGTTCCTGGGTATGAAGGTTGCGCAGCAGGACCTCCAGGTTCATTGAGACAACTGGCAGCAGTTCATCGAGCAAGGCCTTTTGCTGGGAGGTAAACGCATGAAATGTCGCAATCTCCATTACACCCAGGAGGGCGTCCCTGGACACGAAGGGCAAGGCCAGAGCTTGCGCTGGCGCCGCCGAACCGGTCCCCGAGGCAATCCGGAGGTAATCCGACGGCAGACCCGTTAATGCAACAGCCTTGCGCTCCAGCCCGCACTGTCCCACCATTCCCTCCCCGAGACCGAACGAATCGGTGGCATTCGTCCCGCCACTGAATCCGAAGGCTGCAACTCGCCTCAGCCGTTCAGGATTTATTTCAAAGACGTAGAAGCTTCCCACACCGCCCCCCAGGAGGGGGATCAGGCCGGACACCAGACGATGTCCGAATTCCGACAGGGCATCCGCTCCCTGCAGTTCCCTTGTGAGTTGTGCGGCGTTGGACTTGACCCAGCGTTGCGCGTCCATGGCGGCGGCGCCTTGCTTGAGAATATCGATGGACCGCGCCAATCCCCCGGTTTCGTCGGTGGCTTCCGTGAAGGGGACCGTCTGAGAGTAGTCTCCGGCGGCCGTAGCCCGCACCGAGGTTTTCAGGGCGCGGATCGGATGAACGATGCGCCGAAAGGTGAGGAATCCCATCAGACCGGTCAAGAGAATGACTGAAGCGTTGCCAACGAGCATTTTCCACCGCGATTCCTCAATGGCTTCTATGGCTTCCGTACCGGCCGAGGTGGCCAATTCCTGGTTTTGTTTGATCCACTGACTGAGAACCTCGCTGACTCGGGTTGCAGTTGAACTCACCGGACCGTTATAAAGGGCAAGGGCCTCTTCTCGTCGGTCTTCGTCGGCCAAAAGCATGGCTTGTTTGGCTTTGTTCATCCAGTCGCGGTGCTGCGTTTGGAAGTCGCCCAGAAGCCGGCGGCCTTGATCGCTGACAATCAGGTCATCCGCATATTTGCGAACCAGACGCTCCACATCCTGTTCAGCCTGATTAAAGGAGGCGCCTGTCGATGCCCGTTGGGCTTGGTTTGTCGCCATGATATGACTGCGGAAACTGGCTCGAAGATCGGACACACTTCGGCTCAGGTTGCCGATCGTCGCGAGGGCGGTGATGCGTGATTCGGCCACAAAGCGGGTCCGAGCCTCGATCATTGACAGTTGGATCCGAGTGAAGATGCCGAGCCCCACCAATGCCAGCAGCGGCACCACCAACAATATAATAAGTCGCTTGGCAATGGTCATAAGGCTATTCCCGCGTAAGGTTCCTTATCCGCGGCCGCGGCAGCCGACCACAGTCGAGCCTTTCCTCGCTCACGGACGGCCCGTTGGACGTGTTGTGCGGCTGAAGAGGCATGGGGCGTTGCGATTTTGCGTTACAGGGGTTTCAGGAGTTGCCCCACGGCCGGCGGAAGACCCCGTACGATCAGGTCGACCGATTCCCTCGGGGAATCGATGATCCGCCCAAAGCCGATTTCTTCCTGGGCAAAAACGCCTTCTTTCATCATGAATCGCCCCCATTTCTTGAAGCCATCCCAGAACTGCCTGCCCATCAGGATCAGCGGGAACGGCCCAATCTTCTGACATTGAATAAGTGTGGCAGCCTCGAAGAGTTCGTCAAGCGTCCCGAGGCGGTCACCGAACCGCGAATGGACGCCGATAACCGCGAATGGACGCCGATAACCGCGAATAACAGCGGGCTAAACACGAAGGTCCCGAAATATTGGGAATATCGATAGAATATTTGGGATTTCGCCCATTGTATGCCTCCGATTCCATTCGTGTTCATTGGTGTTAATTCGCGTTTCGAGTTCTTCGGAACACCTTATCTGCGGTTTTGAGGGTGGCCGTCGGGCAATTCATAGCCTGGGAGTCCAATTCTACTCCAGTGTCGATGCCATGAGAGATCCCAGTTGTCCTGGACGGCGGATTTGCGTTGAGTTGGCGTTTTAGGATTCATAGCTCTTGAACAGATGTTCTCTAAAAGTCTCGGGATTTCGTTTGCGACGCCTTCATTTCAACTTGCCCTTCACATGGGAATGAGTATTGAGATAACATGGCTGTTTTGGGCGGGTCGGGAGCGCCGAAGCGCCTCGCGAATGGTCAGTTCACAGGCTCAAGGCTTCCCGCTCTTGATCACGGTCCCGAGCGCCGGCATTTCAGCGGCGATGTTCAGGTCCATGAACAAGGCCATTTGATGCTCCACCTGGAGAAATTGAGCCGCACGCGCAGGAGAAACGGCTTTGGCGATCTTCTTCTGATACTTCTGCCAGAGATCAAGACGAGCCCGCACATTTTTCAGCCATTGCCTGGCCATGGTGTTGGCAGCCTTGTCGTCGAGGGTGTCGTCGATGCACCGTTGCCCAAACTCGCGAAGCAACGCGATCTTTTGATCGGCCACCGCGGCCAACTCTTGTTCGTATTGGCGATACACAGGCCAGAACTTTTCGGCCTCAGCGCCGGTCATTCTCATAGCCTGGTTCAACGTCTGAATCTTGAAGGTGTTGACATCCGAACGCAGCGTTTCAAGGATGGCCCGCAAGTCATCCGGCATATCAGCCGGAGCTGCGGCCAAAGCAGATGGCGTGGAGGCGCCTGCCAATAACATCACGGCGAACAGTAGTTTTTTCATAGAGTTATGGATGTTCATAAGGTTCCAATTCAGGTTGTTATTTCAGTTGTTCAGCTTGGAGTCTTTCCAATACTTGGTGCCGGCCACAGTGGCCTGCAGGGAAATGCCACTTTCAGTAAACTGGTAAATCTCCATGGCGCCCCCTGTGGCAGCGGCGATACCGGCGCGATCCGCCTTGTTGGCCCCTGCCCGGATATCCGTCGAGCTGCCTCCAGCGACGGTGCCCTCCTTGAAATCCACATTGGCTTTCACGTTTTGTTCGGCGGAAACGCCGGCATCTTTGTATTTGGCCGAGGCGTCGGCCTTGCCTCCGAACTGCCAGCCGGATTCCAGAAATTGCTTCATGACATCAGGATTATTAAAAATGAAAATGACTCGGAGATCCTTGACTCCCATCCCTACCCCGCCTCCGAGCGAGGCCACACGCATATAGGTTTCCTTGCCGGTCTTGTTGTCCACCAGCACTCCGTAGCCATTGCCCGACGCGAGGAGAAACAGGTTAATATCTTTCTGGTTGAAGGTTGCATAGCCGGCGGCTTTTTCGATGCGGCCTTTGAGGTCCGGATTGGTTCTGTAGAGTTCAGCCAGCATTTCATCGCGCTGTTTCTTCACCGTCTGACGTTTCTCCTCCGGATTGTCCCCCTTGGGGCCCAAGAGACCGGCGCTTGACAACTGAGGCCATATCAGGATCGAACAGCCGAGAATCATCAGTCCGAGGCGGCGCATAGTGATTGAGATGTAGTTCATAAACTGTTCCTTTCGTTTGAGCGTTGAGTTGTTCTTTCCTGATTCAACAGGGTGAAGTCTCGAAAAAGTCTCGAATATCTATCCGTGCAATCCACATCTTCCGCGGTCTTATTAAAAAAATATGGTTCAGTATTGTTCAGGCACGAACTTGCGACCTTTGAGCGTGGCTTGATCGTCGTAAGCACCCTTCATGGAGCGTTCGGGCAGCTTCACCTTCTCGCGTGGCACTATTTGGCATGGATCTCTGGTTCATAGAATTCGGATGGGAGGTTTTAACAGGTGCTTATTCACGACAGATCGGCATGGTTGTCAGCACGGTCAGGGTGCCCAGAAACAAGAGGATGGCCAGGATTGCCAGAGTATTCCGCAACGGCCGCGAGTCAAACGCGCGCGCGATTCCGCCAAAGAACAGCACCGAAGCGAAGACAACTGTCAGCAGAACGTAATCATCGGAGAATCCGCGCGCCTCCCGCGAGGCCTTCAGTGCGTTGGCTGCGAGATCTTCCTGGCGCGCGACCTCGGCCGTTTCTTTTTGAGCGTATTCGGCCATACGGAATGGAGACGGCGGCGCAGCCGGATTGTTCAACGGATCGAGCTTGAGCCACGCCTCCACGGCCGGTTTCATCTCCGGCCGGAATCTTTGGAATAGGAATTCTTCCAATGCCTTATTGCTCTCAAATCGAGCCTGCATGTAGCTGATGAACATGGACGCATCGAAGGCGCGCGCCTGCACCGCAGCAAGGGAACTGACCGCTCCCTCGCGTCCGGCTCGGATGGCGGCGTTGGACCGAGCCGCCTGCGCTCCTCCCCACAATTTTGACTGATAGGCGCACCAGGCTGAGCCCACAGTCGCAAGGGAAAGGATGATTGCGCAGGCGATCTCGAAGCCGCGTTTGGGCTTTGCGGGCTCAACGGCGTTCAGGATGCGCTGCAGCAATTCATTTGTTGGCTGCGGCGGCGATGGGGGGATGGGACTCAAGTTTTGCGACGCGCTCATGGTTTACTGCATTTCTATTTCATTGTGACACTGGCCGGCGACGCGCTCGGGGATTCGAAACTGCCACCGAGTGCAAGGTGCAGATTCACGCGCTGGGCCAATCGCTCGCTTTGGACGCGAAGCAACGCCAATCGCGATTCATGGTGGCTGAGCTGCTGTTGCTGGACTGCCCGCATATCGGACTGCCCAATTCGATAGCTTGTTTTTGTGAATTCCAGCGCGCGCCGGTTTTCAGTCACAGCCTGCTCCAGAAAGGACTGGCGTTCATCGAGTGAACGGGCCGCGGCAAGGCTGTTCTCGACATCCCCCAACGCGCGGAGCGCCATGCGAGCGTACTCGGCGACGGCTTGCTTTTGCTCGAGGGTGCGGATCTCCACCTGGGTCTTGAGGGCGCCCCCCTGGTAGATTGGGGCGATGAGCTTTGCGCCGGCCCCGCCTGTCGGATTGTCGAAATCCTCCTTTAGCTGAAGGATATCGCTGTCAATGGCGGCGACGTTGGCATTGAGAATCAGGCGCGGCAGCCGCGCGGCTTTTGCTTCTCCCACGCGATGGAAGGCGGCCGCAACACGGCGCTCGGCGGCGACAAGATCGGGACGACGCTCCAACATCTCAAGGGGCAGACCGGCAGGCACCGGCCCCGGCAGAGTGACGAGATCGCGGCGTGTCTCCAGTTCGGCGCCGGGATACCGGCCGATCAGGAGTTCAAGTGCCCGCAGGCTTTGGTCATACGCGAACCGCACTTGCTTGGCGGCGTCCTCGTAATTGGCGAGGGCGGCGCGGGCCAGGGCAATTTCCTGCTCGTTACCCGAACCCACCCGGCGACGCGTCTCCGCTAATGACACCAGTTGACGAGCGGATTGGACCATCTCTTCGGCAATCTCAAGCTGCAATCCCGTTTCGACCGCCGTGAACCAACTCTTGGCCGTGGTGGCAGCAAGGGACTGACGGCTGAATTCGAAGTCCGCCTGGGTTGAGGCGTATGTGGCCTGGGCCGCATTGCGTCCATAGCGCATCCGGCCCCAGAGGTCCGGTTCCCAGGATGCTCCCAGGGAAATGCCCTGGAGGGCGGAACTGACATCACCACCACCCATGTTGAGGCCCCCCGTGCCGAAGAGGTTCACGGCTGGCCGGAGCGCGGCCTTGGCGAGCCGCACGTATTGCGCAGCCTGCTCGACTCGCATGGCGGCGATCCGCAGGTCCGGATTATTCGTCATGGCCTCCGCGACCAGGGCGGCAAGCTGGGCATCGTTGAACGATCCGAGCCAGTCGTCCTGGATCCCATTGGTGGAAACCGGTGCCGCCTTCCAAGGTTTTGTCAGGACAAGGTTGGTGAGGAGGCCGGACTGTTGGTGAATCTCGGCGCGGGTGGGCGGCGGTTTCGTGGCGCAACCGGCCAGAAAACCCGTTCCGATTGCGGCGATAAGCAAGATTCGGGGGGCGTGCATAGTGGCCTCAGTGCAGTTTGAGAATGAGCCAATCCAGCTTGGCGCTGACCCGCACCAAGACCTTGCGCAGGATTTGAATGGCGTGGCCGCTATCCGTGAACACCGCGCCCGCGCCATGGGCGCCCGCGGCCAGGAAAATGTCCTTATCCTTTCCATTCGGCAATAATCGGACCGCCAGGCAGTTTGGAGGCACCGGGGCGACGCCACCGGCAGGATTCATGGTCCCGATCGGCAACTGCCCTTGCGCGGTGGCCCACATGATCGAGTCGACTTTGCACTTCACAATCCGGCCGGGATACATCTGGAAGGCCACCTCAGCTTCCTGCCCCGGCTTGATCTTTCGGACTTCGTTCTGGTGATAGATGGCGAGAATCCATTGCTCATCCTCGATGAAATTCATGGCGGGCGTCATCGGCAGAGGAACCGCCATGGCGCCGGGCCGCAGGGTGAGCGCGACCACCGTGCCGTTGGCTGGAGCGTAGTAGGTCGTCTGGCTGAGCTCCCATCGGGCGTCGGCCAGTTGGGCCTCGGCGCGCGTGATTTGGGCTTTTACGTTCGCCACCTCATCCTGCTCGCCTTCGGGGGTCTTGGCGGCCAGTTTTTCACGAGCCTGTGCCTCGGCGGCGACCGTGGAAGCGAGTTGACCTTCCAGGTTCTGGACATCGGCCTGGGCTTGTTCGTAATCAAACTTGTTGCCGGCGCCGGATTCGGCCAATTCCTTGAACTGCTCGAGGCGCAGCTTCGAGAGTCTCAGCTTCGATTCGATGGCCTCTTTCTGACCGGTGGCGCTCTTCAAGGATTCCTGCAAGTTGCGCGCGTTGGCCTCCGCCGTGACCAATTGGACCTTCAGTTGGGCGATCTGCGCCTCGTAATTGCTGACAGTAATCTGATAGGGGATCGGATCCACTCTGAACAGGACCTCCCCTTTTTTGATCGGTCGATTGGGCTCGATAGGCACGTCGGTGACCAGGCCGCGCACGGGCGGATTGATCGGAACCACATAATTGACCACCCGGATATCATGCGAGGAAGGCGCCACAATGTTCAGCAGCAGGATCAATATGGTTAATCCAATGATCGGCAGGGTCACGACAATCACCTGACTGACGATATTCCACGGGAGCCACTTGAACTTGAAGAAGATCAGCCAGACAAAGAACGAATAGATGCCAAGTAATAGGATTTCCATAGGTCAGGCCTTTCCTCCTTCGGCCGTGGATTTTCCGGTCAGTTTGATCTCGAGTTCAGCCACGCGTTGCCGCAATCGTTCGAGCTCATCGGCATTGCCCTGCTCCGGTGGGGGATGGGTGGCATCCTCATGGCCGTGCGCCAATTTGTCCGTCCCATAAGCCATGCGGTAGAAGACCGGTTTGCTGTACGCCCAAAGCCAGGCCAGCGGCCATAGCAGGCCTCCGAAGACCAGCGATAACAAACACAGGCACTGGATGGCTTTGGCCTGGGGGTGTTGTTTTTTTTCGGCGATTTTCTCCGGCAGAATATGCACCAGCCAGAACACGGCAATGCCGACAACGGGCGCCACAATCAGCACAATCCAGGTCAGCACATCGGCCAACTTATCCAGAGCCTCGCCTTTAAACATCGAGGCATGGGCGCGCAGGGGGAGGCCCAACAGCAATGCCGCGAGCACTTGAGTGTTGCGCCTCAGGAGCGACCTCGGTTTCCCGGGGAATAGTCGCGGTGAATGACGCTTTGCGTTTAATCTCATCATGAGTGTGTCAGTTGGTTGGTTGTTGTTCAAATCAGTCTCAACACTGGTGATGGTCCAGCCATTGGCGAATCTGAGCCTCCCGTTCTGAATCCACGGTCGTATGGAGTATGGTGCAGTTTTTAAGCAGTGGCCCAATCCGCTTTCCGAGTTCGTCCAGCTGCGCCTTGGTTCCAAGGAGGAACAAGGCGGATGTTCCGGGGCTGAGAGTTGCCCCCAGATCTTCCAGAAAGCGTTTGTCGATCCCAAGATCCGAAAGCGCGCCAACAATAGCGCCGATTCCCGCGCCGGCGGCGCTGCCGGCCCAGGGTAACGCGAAGATGGCTCCGACAATCAATCCCGCCACAGATCCGGCGGAGGCGTAACCCGTTACGGGATTCGCCGAAGGATGCAACTGGACCTTGCCCTCGGCATTGCGGGTGACCACAACGGCATCCGTCAGGTCAAACAAGGATTGCCCTTGAAGTTTTTCGAGGGCATCCCGAAGCTCAAACGCCTGCGTGGGATTATGGAACGCGAGCACGTTCAGGTTGTCGGCGCGTTCGGCATTCGATCGGTTGTTCATCGTTGTCAGTCCTTGTATGAATATCGTATTGGGATTTCGTGGCGGTTTGTTGATCAACAAGCGCCGTCCCGCGGGTGTTCTCCCCAGACCGCCGGGATGGCGGGTCTGGCCGCATTCATTGCGGTCATCAGCGCGGATCGATCGACGGGTTTCTTGAGGCAAGCGGACGCGCCGAGCGAGCGCACTCGATCGGCGGTCCCGGGTTCGTCATAAGCCGTGATCACGATGATCGGTATAGGACTCTTGCGGGCATGCAGCATCTCGAGGATGTCGAATCCGTTCAATCCCGGCATGTGCAGGTCCAGCAGAACGTAATCGAGTGTCTGCGACTTCAACGCCGACAGGAGATCTTCTCCGCACGCAAATTCCTCGACGGAAAATCCCTGGCATTTAAGCAATCGACGCAGGGCCTTCCGCATTTCCGGCTCGTCATCGAGCACCGCGACCACTGGTTTTCCCGTTGGCATCGGAGCGGGAGTCTAGAGGAAACGGGTCGATCGCGGCTACTAGACCTTGGTATAGTGCCCCGGGGGCGAGGGGCGGCGAGAAAAACTGAAATTCTGAAAACAGAAAAGCAGCGCAAAGGACAAGGGCGTGGAGCAGGCAAATCCATCGATCGGTAATTTATGGCGATGGGGCAGGGGGGGGTGGTATTATGACTGGCATACATAATGTTTGACGAGCATCAAGCTTGGAGGCAGACTCCAGGCCATGAACATGAAATTCGTCAACCGGGAAGCCGAGTTGCGCGAACTAGACGCAGCGGCGAAGCACGGCGGGCTGCTGGTGGTGTTCGGCCGGCGGCGCGTGGGCAAGACGCGGCTCATGCGGCAGTGGCTTCAAGCCCACAACGGCCTGTACAGCCAGGCCATCGAGGCGCAGCGCGACTTGCAGATTCAACAGGTGTTCGCCGACCTCCGCCCGCAACTGGAAACGCAGCTTGTCCCCAAAACCTGGCCAGAGATGCTCGAAATCCTCTCGCTGCAAAAGCGGCGCTGGGCATTATGCTTGGACGAATTCCCCTACCTCACTGCGGTGGACTCCTCGCTGCCGAGCCAGTTGCAGAAATGGCTGGATCATGCGCTGCCGCCCGGCTGCCTGTTGCTGGTGGCGGGTTCGAGCACGAACATGATGCATGATCTCTTCCTCCACCGGGCCGCGCCGCTCTATGGGCGCGCCCGCAAGCTCCTGCAGGTTCTCCCGATGGACTACGCCGCGTTTTGCGATGCCTGCGGCCTGCGACGCAGCGACGCGGATTCGTTTGAGAAATTTGCCTGTGTCGGCGGCATCCCGAAATATTGGGAATTTGTCGAAGCGGGGCAGGACGCCGTGGCGCTCGCTGAATCGCTCTACTTCGATTACGCGCCTTACATGGAGCAGGAACCGCAACGCCTCCTGCGCGACGAGGGCGTCATCGGTCTGAATGCCCTGGCTGTGCTGGAAGCTGTGGGACGCGGAGCCGAGCGGCCCTCGGAAATCGCCAGCCGGCTGGGCACCGCGCAGACCAACCTTTCGCGCCTGCTCCTGCAGTTGATCGACGCCTCCATTTTGACGCGCGAGCTGCCCTTCGGTGGAAGCGTGCGCACGACCAAGAAAATCCTCTACCGCATCCAGGACCCAACGATGCGTTTCTGGTTTCGGGTCTTTTCCCCGCATCAGAGTCGGTGGCGCATCTACGCGGCCGCGGAAAAGCGGAAGCTGATTCACGACCATGCCGCGACGGTGTTTGAGGACGTGTGCCGGGCGCGTTTTCCAGGGGCACAGCGGTATTGGGAAGGCAACGTCGAATTGGATCTAGTCGCGCCCGACCCGGACGACCCCAAGCGGCTGCTCGTGGCGGAAGTCAAGTGGCGCCGTCTGACGGCGGCAGAACGGCAGAACGTGCTCCGTCAGCTTGAAAGCAAGTGGGCGCACTGTTCCCTGCGCACGCGCCACCCAAACGTCCACTTCGACGTGCTGGATGCCACAATTCTGGGCGTCTGATGGCCGAAGGAGGGAGGGGCCTTTTGCCCTGGGCCTGCGTTGCCTCGGCCGTTACAGCCCATTTCAGGGATGTGTCGGCCTCGGCGCCTTGGCCCAGGCCAAAATTCCTCCTGCCATTCGGAAATTTATTATGGCAACCGGTCTATTCGCCGGTTCCCGCATGGATTTCCGTTGGCCGGGGAGACGTCTCCCAGCCGCCTCCCAAGGAGCGGTAGAGGGCGACGACACTGAGCAGTTCGTTCAGGCGGGCCTTGGCCAGGTTGATCTCCGCGCTGAAGAGCTCCTGTTCGTTGTAGAGCACTTCCAGATAACTGGTGACACCGCCTTCGTAGCGCGTATTGGCGAGATCGGCTGAGCTTCGATAGGCTTGCGTGGTTTCTTCCTGGCGGGCGCGGAATTCGCGGGTCCGCTGATAGTCGATGAGGCTGTCCGACACCTCCCGAAAGGAGTTCTGGACGGTTTTTTGATACTGGGCAATCGCTTCTTCGAACACCGCCCTGGCCAGGTTCAGGTTTCCCTTCAACGCGCCCCCCGTGAACAACGGCATCGTGACAGCCGGGCCGAACTGCCAAATCCGCGAGCCGCTTTGGAACAGGTCGGCCAGCGCCACCGACTGGAATCCGTAAAGGCCGGTCAGGGTGACCTTCGGGAAGAAGGCGGCTTTGGCCTGGCCAATGTCGGCGTTGGCGGCGATGAGCTGTTGTTCGGCGGCTCGGATGTCAGGCCTGCGATCGATCAGATCGGAGGGCAATCCGGGGGGCACCGTGATTTCGAGTTTCTGCTGGAGGAAACCGTCCCCCCGCTGAACCGGGCCGGGATTCCGGCCCAGGAGAAGGTTGATCTCGTTTTCCTGCTGTTCGATGCGGCGCTGGGTGTCCACGATGGCGGCTTCGGCGGTGGAGACCAGAACCTGCGCCTGATGGACGTCCTGCATCGAGGCGACGCCCCCTGTCTGGCGAGCCTGAGTGAGCATCAGGGAGTTGGTTCGCGCGTCATAGGTGCGCTCGGCGATTTCCAGTTCGAAGTCCAGCTCGAGCAGGCTGAGATACGCGACGGCCACCTGGGCTACGAGAGTTTGCCGCACCGTTTGCTGAGCCGCCTGGGTGACGAGCACTTGCGCGCGGGCGGCTTCGTTTGCCCGCCGAATCCGGCCCCAAAGGTCCAGCTCGTAGGTGGCCATCGTGCCGTAGACACTCCCGTATTCCTTTTGCGGGTCAATCCCCGCGGGAATGCCGGTGGGGCCATTTTCGGAGGCGCGGGTCGTTATCCAATCGGCGCCGGCGCCCACCGTGGGCATGAATTGAGAGCGCGTGACTCGAGCCGCCGCTTCGGCCTGCAGGACGCGGGCCGCGGCGATCTGAATATCCCAGCTGTTGGTGAGGGCTTCGGCAATATAGGATTGGAGTTGCGGATCATCCATGACCTGCCACCAGCCAAGATTCGCCAATGACTCGGCCGCGGAAAGGTCCTTCGTGTCAGACGCGGCAGATCGGAACCTGGCTGGCATATCCACCGCCGGACGTTGATAATTGGGACCGACCGCGCAGCCGGCCAAGATCGCGATCAGCGCGGCACTGAAAATCCGGAATCCAACATTGAGAATCGAACCGGGATTTCCATTCCCGCCACCCGATGTCTTGTTGATATGATCCCTTAACATGGGGTTCAGCTTACTGGCTTTCATCCGTGCACCCCTCCTTTCTTGGCCGACGGAGCCACGGGAGGAACAGGGGAATTTTTCCGGCCTAGCTCGACCAGTCGTTGGACGAACACATAGCAGACCGGGATGATGAACAGGCCCGCCGCGGTGGCGATGGTCATGCCAAACACAACCCCCGTGCCCATAGTGCTGCGGGCCGCGGCGCCGGAACCTGTCGCCAGCATCAGCGGCACACAACCGAGAATGAATGCAAACGAGGTCATGAGAATCGGCCGCAATCGCAGCTTCGAGCCCTGAACAGCCGCGTCGAGGATTTCAGTCCCTTCTTCGCGCTTCATCTTGGCGAACTCGACGATGAGAATAGCGTTCTTGGCGGCCAGGCCGATGAGCATGACCAGACCGATTTGGGCGTAGACGTTGAGGTCGAAGTGTCTCACCCACATGCCGACCATGGTTCCGAGGATGACGGTGGGCGTGGCGAGCAGCACCGCGAAGGGCAAGCCCCAACTCTCATACTGCGCCGCCAGCAGCAGGAACACAAACAAGACTGCCATGCCGAAAATGACGGGCGCCTGGCCTTCCGATTTCTTTTCCTGGAGCGTCAGGCCGGACCACTCGTAGCCGACTTCGCCGGGCATCGTTTTCATGACTTCCTCGATGGCCTTTATGGCCTGCCCGGAACTGTAGCCCGGCGCGGGTGACCCCGTGATTTCAGCGGCGTTGTAAAGGTTGAAACGGGTGACGAAGTTGGGGCCGGATATTTTGCTGATTTTGACTAGTGTGCTCAAGGGAACCATTCCGCCCTCGCTATTGCGAACATAGAACTGGCCGATGTCGTCCGGCTCGTTGGTGAATTGGGATTCGGCCTGGAGGAAAACTTTATAAACGCGGCCAAAGCGGACGAAGTCGTTTACATAGAGCCCGCTCAGGTAGGTCTGGAGCGTGGCGAAAACGCTATCCACTGTGACACCGAGCGTGCGGGCTTTTTCGCGGTCCAGTTCCACATTCACCTGCGGTGTTGCGGGATTGAAGGTGGTGCTGAGCCGGCCAATCTGGGGGCGCAAGGCGATGTTGGTTTGGAGTTGGCTCACGTAGTGCGCCAGTTGTTGGACGGAGCCCCCGGAGCGGTCTTGCAGCTGCAGGGTGAAGCCGGACACGTTGCCGTAGCCCGGTAGTGGCGGCGGACCGAAGGCGAAGGCTCTGGCGCCGGGAAGGCCGTAGAATTTCCGGGTCCAATCGCGGGCGATGGCGCTGGCATGCAGGTCGGGGCTCTGCCGCTCTTCCCACGGATCAAGGCCCACAAACATGAGCGCCGCATTGGGCACATTCAGGGAGTTGAGAATATTCATCCCCGCTATTCCCATGGCGGAACGCACCCCGGGCGTGTTGCGCACGATGCTTTCCACCTGTTTGAGGACGACGTCCGAGCGCTGGAGGGACGCGCCTTCCGGCAGCTCGATGGCCACGAAAAGGTAGCCCTTGTCCTCATCCGGAATGAAACCGCCCGGCACAGACTTGCTGATGAACCAGATGCCGGCCACGACCGCGACCAGCAGTAACATCGAGCGCGTCGCCTTGCGGGCGAGGCCGCCGACGATGCCGCCGTAGGTGGTGCTCAGCCAATCGAAGAACTTGTTGAACCCCCGGAAGAACACCGCGATGGGACCGCGGCCCGGGGTGGGTTTCTTGAGCATCAGGGCGCACAGGGCGGGGCTGAGGGTGAGCGCGTTGATGACCGAAAAGACGACCGCCACCGCAATGGTGAGAGCGAACTGGCTGTAAAGCTGGCCCGTCACGCCGCCCATGCTGGCCACCGGCACGAACACCGCGCACAGCACCAGCCCGATGGCAACGACCGGGCCGGAGACTTCCTTCATCGCCTGGCGCGTGGCCTCGACCGGGGTCATGCCGTGTTCCAGGTGGTGTTGCACCGCTTCGACCACCACGATCGCGTCGTCGACCACGATGCCGATGGCCAGAACCAGGCCGAACATTGTCAGCACGTTCACGCTGAAGCCGAGCACCGGAAACATGATGAAGGCGCCCAGCAACGACACCGGCACGGTGCACATCGGGATGAGGGTGGCCCGGAAGCTTTGCAGGAAGACATACACCACGATCAGCACCAGGACGACCGCCTCGAAGAGCGTGTGGACGATCTCCTCCATCGAAGCCTTGATGGGCAGCGTCGAGTCGAGCGTGATGTCATAGGACATATCGGGCGGAAACTTGCTCTTCGCTTCCTCCAGAATTTTCCTCACAGTAGCGGCCGTCTCAATGGCGTTGGCTCCTGGCGCCAGATAAATGCCAATGGCGCCTGCGGGCGACTCGTTCAGCCGCGCCTTCAAGTCGTAGGTCTGCGCGCCGAGTTCCACGCGGGCCACATCCTTGATTTTCACCTGGGAGCCATCGGGATTCGAGCGGATGATGATTTCCTCAAATTCCTTGGGATCTTTGAGCAGGCCGAGGGCGCGGACATTGAACTGGCTTTGCTGGCCCGGGGGGGCCGGTTCGGCGCCAATGCGGCCGGCGGGGGATTGGGCATTCTGCTCCTTGATGGCGTTGGAGATGTCCTGGGGCGTGATGCCCAGGGAGGCGAGCTTGTCGGGCCGCAGCCAGACGCGCATGGAATAATCCTGGGCGGTGAAGTTTTTCACGTCGCCGACGCCCTTGACGCGCTTGAGGGCGTCCACGAGGTGGAGGTCGCAGTAATTGGCCAGGAACACCGCATCGTAAGTGTTGCTGGGTGAACTCAGGCCGATGACCATCAGGATGTCCGGGCTCGAGCGGTTGACCACCACGCCTTCCTTCTTGACCGCCTCGGGCAACTGGGCCTCGGCCTGGCCCACGCGGTTCTGCGTGTTGACCTGCATGATGTCCACGTCCGTGCCGACGTCGAAGTAGACGTTCAGCGTCATCTTGCCGTCGTTGGCGTTGAAGGACTGAATGTAGAGCAACTTGTCCACGCCATTGACCTTGGACTCCAGGGGCGTGGCGACGGACTCCATGACCGCCTCGGCCGCGGCGCCGCGATAGGTCGTGGTGACCTGAATCATCGTCGGGCTGACGGATGGATATTCCGAGATGGGCAACTTTCCGAGGGTGATCGAGCCCACAATCACCGTCAGGATGGCAATGACCATCGCAACGATGGGACGGCGAATGAAGAAGTCGGCCATATGCTACTCCTTCGCGGGTTTGGAGGCGCCTTTTTTGGCTTCCTTTTCTTTTCTGGCTTCAGCCTGCTTGGCCGCCTGAGCGGCGGCGGCTTCGGCAGCCTGCCCGAGGGTCATCGGTTGCACGGGTTGATCCTGGCGAGCTTTCTGCAGGCCTTCCACGATGATGCGTTCGCCCGCTTTCAGTCCGTCTGCGATCAAGAGGTTGTTGCCGATCTGGGGCCCGACGCTGACGGATCGCTGGCTGGCCATGTTGTCCGAGCCAACCACCCAAACGAAGTTCTTGCCCTGCAATTCCGTCACCGCCTTCTCCGGCACAATAATGGAATCGGATCGGACGCCCAAGTCCACGCGGACCCGTCCGAACATGCCCGGACGCAGCACCTTTCGTGCGACTCCGGCAATTTGAACGTCTGGATTGGGAAACTCGGCTCGCACACGGAACGTGCCGGTCTTGACATCGACGGCGCGATCGATGAAGACGAAACGCCCTTTGGCGGGATGCTCCGAGCCGTCGCTCAAGATGAGGGTAACGGGCGACTCCATGACACGCTTGCCGGTGCGGCGCGCCTCGGCTTCCGCCGCCAGGTATTGCACCTCGCCCACGTTGCAGTAGAACCAGATTGGATCCAGCGTGGAAAGGGTGGCCATCAAGGTGGGCTGGCCCCTGCCGACCAGTTCGCCGATGGACACCTGCTTGGCGCCGATCAAGCCGCTGATCGGGGCCCGAATCTCGCAATAACTCAGGTCCAGGAGCGCCGAATCGACGCGCGCCTGGGCGGAAACCACGGACGCCTTGCCGACATCCACCGAGGCCAGGGCGTTGTCCAGGTCTTGCTGTGGCACGGCCCGTTTTTCCGCCAGCGGCCTGAGGCGAGCCACGTCGGCTTCGTACTTCTTCAAGGACGCCTGGGCTTCTCCCAACATGCCTTTGGCGGCCTTCAGGCGCTCCTGGTAAGGTTTGTCGTCGAGTTTGAACAGGAGGTCCCCCGCATTCACGTTGGTGCCCTCGATGAAGAGCATCTGATCGACAAATCCCTCGACGCGGGCCCGGATCTCGACGTTTTGCGGTGAATCCAACTGGCCGATGAACTCGGTATGGAGCGGCACATTAGTCGGGGTTATTTCCACTACTACCACGAAGGGCGGGGGTGGCGCCACCGGTCCGGATTGTTGTTTGCATGATGTGACGAACATCATCGAGGCCGCAATCAGACCTGCCAGCATCGGGGACGGCCTGCCGGCTTGGAGTAATCGCCGGCTCCATGCGGGGATGGACGGATCAAAAGGGAATTGTTTGAGTAGCGATTTCATATGGACTCAAGGGACAGACGGTGCGTCAGTTTCTCGACCTCAATCCTATCGTATTCTTGAGGGAACCTCCAGGATTTCCGGGCGGGCCCGTACATTGAGACCAGGGTATCATTCACGTGTAAAAGTGCAACATCATGTTCCGGTGATCATTCAAGGGGAGACCGTCGCCACC
Organism: Verrucomicrobiota bacterium; assembly: GCA_022709905.1. Lineage (GTDB taxonomy): Bacteria > Verrucomicrobiota > Verrucomicrobiia > Limisphaerales > UBA1319 > JAKLHY01. The sequence continues at coordinate 52,938 of JAKLHY010000043.1, forward strand.
CAGGACGCTCCCGACGGTTCGAGGGCCGAGGCAGTTTTGAAAGGCGAGGGAAAATTCTCCGCGCCCACCCGGAAATCATGGTTGTTGTTCCAGTTGGGCCAGCCGTTGCTCTAATTTCTTGAGCGTCTTGCGAAATTCCGGAAGTGATTTGACCAGCGCGTAGGCTTGGAGCGCCTGCTTTAGCTCGAAAGCGGGTGATCCAAAGATCTTCGTGTCGGGCTCGACATCGTTCGCGACGCCGGACTGGGCTCCAACCGATACCCGGTCGCCGACCTTGAGATGGCCGGAAACGCCCACTTGCCCCGCCAGCACGCAGTAATTGCCGAGGGTCGTTGAGCCGGCGATGCCCACTTGAGAAACGATGAGGCAGCCGACGCCGATCTGCACCCCATGGCCGATGACCGCGCCGTCGCCGATCTTGGTTCCGCGTCCGATCCGGGTATCGTTCAGCGCGCCGCTTTGGATGCTGCAATTGGTGCCGATGCCGACATCATCCTCAATCCTGACCCTCCCGAGATGCGGAATTTTGTGATGGACCCCCTTGTGGGTGGCATAGCCGAATCCATCCTGGCCCACGGAGGAATTGGCATCAATAATCACCCGGTGTCCGATGTGCACGCCGTCATAGACCGCCACGTTGGGGTAGAGGATGCAATCATCGCCGATCTCAGCCTCCGCGCCGATAAAGACGCCGGGATAGATGACACAGCGGCTTCCGATCCGGACCTTTTCGCTGATGGTCGCAAAATCGTGGATATGCGTTTGGTCGCCAATCGTGGCCGTTGGATCGACCGAGGCGCGCGGGCTGATGCCGCTCAGTTTGTGCCGCCGATGGCCATGGAGCAACTCGACAACCCGCATGTAAGCGTAATGCGGGTTTTCGACGATCAGTTGTGTGACGGAGCAGTCCACCGCCGCGCCGACAATGACCGCCGAGGCCTGGGTGCTGGCCAAGAGCTTGGCATAGCGGCGATTGGCCAGAAAAGAAATCTGGCCTTTGCCGGCTTGCGCCAGGCCGGCGACCGATGAAATTCGCGCTCCCGCATCGCCCACAATCCGCCCCCCCACGTGCCGGGCCAACTCCTCAAGACTTCGTTCGCTCATAGATTCGCCATTTGCGCCTCGCCAGCCAACTCGATTGCCACTGGCAAAACCTGAAGTATCTTTTGAACAGATCTTTAAGACGCGCTGTGTAACGTGCGCGAAACGATGAACCAATCCCCCGCGTGGTGTCAATCATCCATGAGGATCCCTGACTTAGGGTCCGTGCAAAAATAACTTCCGATTTATTTTTGCACGGACCCTTGCTTCCCCAGACTCAGTCGTTCGGCGACCCGCACGAGGTCCGCGAGCGAGGCGACGCCCATTTTCCGCATGATGTGGGCGCGGTGGAGCTTGATGTTTTGCTGGCCGGTGCCAAGATCGGCGGCGATCTGTTTGTTCAGCTTTCCGGCGACGACGTGCCGCATGACCTCGAGCTCGCGCGGGGTGAGCTTGGCAAGCCGGGCCGACCAGGCTTCGGTTTCCACGATCCTCAGACGCCGGCTTTCGGCTGTTTCCAGGGCGGCGCGCACAGCCTGGACCAAGGTCGAGGCCTCGACGGGTTTGGTGAGAAAATCGGTCGCTCCGGCCTTGATCGCCCGCACGCTCATGGGAATGTCTCCATGGCCGGTCAGGAAGATGATGGAGATGAGGAGGCCTTGGTGGATCAGACGCTGCTGGAGTTCGAGGCCATCGATTTCCGGCATCGCCACGTCCAACACAAGACACGACGTTCCGACCGGATGGCATCCCTCGAGGAAGGCGCGCACCGAGGTAAATCCACGGACATCAAACTGCTTGCTTCGCAGCAAGCGGGTGAGCGCCTTGACCATATCAGGATCGTCGTCGACGATATAGACCGTCGCGGGGTGCGAGGCGTGCGGGGTATCGTTTTTCGCAAACACTACAGTCGCTCCCCCCTTTTCTCGTCTGCGATGGGCAACTCGAACCAGAACACGGCGCCGCGTTCGGGATGCGGTTCCGCCCACAAGCGGCCGGAGTGGGCGTTCACAATGGACCTGCAGATGGTCAGGCCCATGCCCAAGCCGTGAGGTTTGGTGGTGTAGAAGGGTTCGAAGAGGCGCTCCACGCTTTGGGGCAGTCCGCAGCCTTCATCCCATACGGAGGCGCGGACCCGATCTTGGTGGAGCATCGTCTGGAGATGAAGCCGGCGTGTCCCGGGGGGATTGCCGGCCATCGCATCTGCTCCATTGAGAATGAGGTTGAGCACGAGTTGCTGGAGTTGCACGCGATCGCCGGCGACCGGCGGCAAATCGGGGGCCAATGTGCAGGCCACAGTGATGCCGCGCCCAATCAGGTCGGCCTTGATAAGGCGCAGGACTTCTTCGATGATCTGGTTGAGCGGGACCGGTTGGAGGGACATGTGGCCGCGCTTAAGCATGGAACGGAGCCGATCGATGACCTCGCCCGCTCGGCGATCCGCGGTCACGATATCGGAGAGGATGGCCTGCACCTCGGAAATATCGGGGGGGGCCTGGAGGAGGAGTTCCTGGGCGGCTTGGGCATTGCTTAAGATAATGCCCAGCGGTTGGTTGAGCTCGTGCGCCAGCGAGCCCGACAGAACGCTGAGACTATTCACGCGTGTCAGGTGGGTCAGGTTGCCGCGGAGTTCCTGGGCTTCCAACTCCGCCCGCCGTTGTTCGGTAATGTCGATGGAGACGCCCAACACCCGTTCCGATTTGTCGGCGGAAGTGGAATGGAGACGTCCTCGCGATCCGATCCATCGGATCCGGCCATCGCTTAGCCGGACGCGGTATTCCACCTTGATCGGCTCGCGTGCCTGCACGCAGCGCTCGAGGCTGATCTGGACAAGACTCCAATCGTCCGGATGCACCGCGCGTTGGAGGCGTTTCATGCTGATGAATTCATCCGGGGCAAACTCAAAGAGGCGCCGAGCCTTATCGGTGGCCCAGAAGGCCTGGGTGCGGCAATCCAATTCCCAAAGCCCCGCCTCGGCGGAATCAGCCGCCAGGTTAAGACGGGCCTCACTTTCTCTCAGGGATTGATCGGCCATCTGGCGGGCGAGCGCGTTGGCAAAGATTTGGGCGACCAGTTGAAGCGGTTTCATGATTGCGTCTGGCCATGAACGTTCCACCCGAGTGGTGTTGAAGCCCAACGCGCCAATCACCTGTCCGCCTCCGGCTGACAGTGGGAATGTCAAATTCGACTTGATGCCGAAATAATGCCACAGGTCGCGATCACGGGCCGCTTCCGGAGGCAGTGATTCCATGGAGGAAACCGCAACGATCTTTCCGTCGAGCAACTGTTTCAGACACCAGGGAAAGGTGTCTCTGGAGTCAAACCGCTCGGGAGTTGGGGGACCTCCCTGAGGACGATAAAGATGGGACAACCGCAGATAGGGTGGTGTATCTGCCGACCATTGCCAGAGGGCGGACAAATCCAGCCCGAGGCATTCGCAGACCTTGCGCTGGGCGTCCTCGATCTCACGATCCACTTCGCTGGGGGGAAGATTGATGAACTTCGACGACAGGTCCGCCACCAGCGTGGCCACAGCTTCTCCCTGGCGACGTTTGGCCCGGTTGACCAGCAGGCTGATGATGAGAGCTGTCTGCAGGCAGCAGAACAGCAGAACCGCCAGAGTCTTTCGCCAGTGTAGCTCCCAGAAGGTCGGTTGGCGAAATTCCACCTTGCTTCCAGGGGGCAGGTTCGCCTCGCTAATCCCCCAGCGCTGGAGCTCCCTCCAATCGAACCGGGGAATGGCAGGGACCTGGGTGGGGATTTGGATGGTACTGGGGCGTTCTCCCCCAAGGATGCGCACGGCAGCTTTCGCCGTGTTCCGGCTGATGTCCTCGATGGCCATCAGAGGGCCGCCCACGATTCCCCGCCCCAGCTGGGTATCATGGAGACCAAAAAGCGGGGCCTTTGAGACAGCGTGGAGCTGGCTTAAAACACGTTCCTCGATGTATGGAACTCCCTCGGCATCCACGGCCAGAAGCGCGTAAAAGACCGCGGAACGCGGGGGGAGCGTGGCGCAGCGCTGGAGCATTTTCGCAAAAGAGAGGTCGTTCAACCAAATAAAGTCGACTTGGTTGGTCAACGGAGAAAACGCGGTCCGGAGTTCACCAAGCCAGAAACGTTCCAAGGGAGAATTCCCGATGACCACCGCAATATGGGCGGTTTGAGGCAGCAGTTGGAGAATAGTCTCGACGATCTTGACGGGCTGATTTCCAACCGCCACGACGGCGTCATTTGTCCCGAGGGCGAATCGCTGGATGAGGCGCTGGTCGGTGCCGGCAATCAGCATCGGCGTGTTGGGGAAGAGTCGTTGACGATGACGCTGTGAGAACTGGGTGGCTGGCCCGCCAATCGGGATGACCAGATCAAGCCGGTGTTCAGAAAAGAGAGCGAGGAGAAAGTCGATCAAGGGGCCTTCCTGCACCGTGTCGCCAAAGCGCGCCGAATCGAGGGTGACGTCAATGACATCTACCGGTTCCGGGGACTGGCTGACCAGCGTCGTGCGGAGACTGCCTGAAAGCACATTGAACGGCGCGAAATCACGGTCGAACGAATGCAGCAGGAGCACCCGCCGCGGCTCGGCGCCCTCGAGATGAGGAGGGGACAAGGCTAGGATCAAGAAAACCGCATAGAATGGGATTAGGCGTAAACCCATCATACCTGAGATGCCATCTGCCTCATGCAGCGAAACTAACGCAGGCAGACGACCGGAACAAGCTTGAAGGAGAAGGTTACGGAATTTTCACCGGGATTTTTTTTGAACAGACCCTGAGGGTCGACTCGCCCCAAGGCAACGGCGTGGTGCCGCTAAACCGTCGAGAGCCGCAGGCTCATGAAGTCCCCCCCCCTCACTGGGTTGGAATGGTCAACACTGGAGACGATTTGCTGGCGCCAGCTTCGAGGAAGTTGAACATGATCGTCACCACGCTCAGAGTGGTTTTGGAGGCAAGGTCGTTCCGCTCAGATCTTCAAGGTGCTCATGCAGGATCCGACGCACCTCCTCGATGGTGGTCGGATGGTTCAGACAGGCATGCTTGCAGCGCACGATCAACTCCGAGTTGACCTCATCCACATGAGCGCTCTGGTAGGCGACTACCCCGTCCCGGGCCTTCCGGTAATCCCCCCTGCCTAGCACGGGGATGATCGAATGGGCCTTGACTGAGGATGGGACGGGGATCTCGGCCATGGTCAGCAAAATGGGATTTCTGGGAGACATGCCATCCAGGCTCGTCGGCATCCGGCCATGGAAGAAACGCCCGGTTTCGGCTCCTGAGCTAAGCCGCAGCATGTCGGTCCCCCGGGATACCAGTGCGCCCGGAAACGAAATCAACCGCTGCGCCAGACGGCGCGCGAATCCGCCGGCCAGGTAGCTGCCGCGGTGTGGCGTGGCAATGAATACAACGCGTTTGACGAACGGCAAGGGCTCCGGGAACAGCAGGAGGCGAAAGTCGGCGCGCTCTGCCTCGGTGAGGTCCAAATCCTCGATCCGGTTCGTGTTATACTGACGCCAAATCCGATCGCCGGCATCCAAGATCGTTCCTTTGGCCAGCAGACCTCCCTGGCTGTGGCCAATGATGACCATGTGGCGCAAGGCCGCATTCGTGCCCTGCGGATCGAGCCGCCGGATCTCCGCGGTCAAAGCCGAGCGCAAATCGGCCATGGAATACAGAAGTGGATTGCCGCTCCCATAATTGTAGCTCCACATTTGATATCTCTGGCGCAAAACGGGGTCCGCAGCCAGGGAGTTCGCCATTTTCGCCCAGGTCACCGGGCTGGAAAAGGTGCCGTGAACGAACACGACCGGGATCTTGTCCGGTTTGAACGATTGATTCGGGATTAACTGACTGTGACTGTGCCTGGCTGGCGCTAGAAACTGAAGCTTGCCGAGGCTCCAAATCCGGGTCTGATTCAACGTGTAAGCCCGAAAGGTGGTGAGATCGATCTCCAACGGCACTTGGGCTTTCCCAACGGTAATGGCGCCGTTGTCAGACTCGAAATGCAGTTCCAGCAAGCCAATCGCGTTGCCCGAGTCGAGTTCAGCGAGGGAGGCGGGTCCGCGCAGGACCAACGTTGCGGGGGCACACAAATGAATTCCCAGGACCGGATCCAATCGGCCGACACACAACAGCGGCGTGCCAATGCCGGGAGATCGGTTGTGCAGACTCATGCCGCGCACACGGTATTGGTCTGCCAGTAGGATTTGGTCGAACTCCTCCAGCGAGGATGGCGCGTTCATGCTGCTTTGTCGCACATCCAATTCACCTGCCGGCAGCCGGCGCCGGCCGTATTCCAGTTGAACGATGCCGTTGGTGTCCTTTCCTTTTCTGAATGCCAGGCCGAGGCCGTAATTGTAAAGATCGCACGCTTGACGGGTGCGTCGATCAAACGCAGTGGGGGGCGCCTCCTTTCCATCCCCAAACAGAAACAGCCAGGCGTAAACAGCGGCGCCGAGGTAGTAATCGCGCGCATCCCGGGGATCCCAGGCCTTCACGCTTCGGCCTATTCGAACGCCGGCGACATAACTCATCTCCGCCAGGGCAAAAAGGAGCTCGCGATCGCCGGTGTCCAAGGCGATCTGATGAAGCTGGCGGACGGCCTCGTCTGGTTGGCGATCGGCGACGTGTTCGAGGTTGAAGCGATGCAGGATGGCGACGGTGTTCAAACTGGGTCTGCCAGTGCTGAGCGCGTTGGCATCGACGTCTGCGTAGGCCTGCCGAACTGTGACGCGTTCAGTCCCGATCGGCGCAACGCAGCCGGCCAGCAGAATGGCCAGCGGCATCAAACCCATCAAGGCCATACTCGCCAAAGTCTGGCATTTAAACACCCACAACATAATGTTCACCCCGTCTTGGCCAGAAGCCGCATCATCAAGCGCCGCAGCTCCAGAACGCCGAAGCAGGGGATCCAGCCCTGCTGGAGCTTGAAAGCCTCGGGTCTTTTCGGAGGGCTTCTGACGCCGCGGATCCTTGCGATACAAATACCAGCACACTGCGGTATTTACGAGAGGATTTGCGCGGTCCCTGAACAGACCCTTCTATGCGGTTTTGGGCGTGGACCGCCTGGCGGCTGCCGGATTGTCCGCATATTTATTTTCCAGCAGCGCGAGGAGATGCTATTTTTCTCAGATAGCGGTTATGATGAATCAGGTGGTGCGCATTCTGTTGGTCGATGATGAACCTCAGGCGTTGCACGAGCTCTACGAAGGGCTGCGGCGCCTCCAACCGGACTGGATTTTGGAGTTTTCCGATAGTGGCCCCCGCGCCCTGCAACGTCTGGCCCACAAGTCTTATGACGTCGTCATATCCGACCTGGTCATGCCTCGGATGAATGGCTTGGAGCTCTTGACCAAAGTCGGAGAGCGTTATCCCCGGATCGTGCGGGTGGTTCTTTCAGGATACGCCGAGTGGAAGACCGGCCTGCGGTTAATGGGGCCGGCCCATCAATATCTGGCCAAACCCTGCGATCCGGGATATCTGGCGGAGGTGGTGTCGCGTTCCCTTCGGTTGCGCAACCTGCTGGCGAGCGAGCCTCTCCAGCGGATTGCCGCGCAGGCTCAAGGGTTGCCCAGCATTCCAGCGCTCTATTTCGAGCTGCTCCAGGAATTGGGCGCCAAAGATCCCTCCGCCGAGCGAATTGGCGGCATCATCAGCCGCGACCCCAGCATGAGCGCCAAGATCCTTAAACTGGCCAACTCCGCGTTCTTCGGCTTCAAGCAACGGATCGCCAATCCCACCGAGGCGGTGATTTACCTGGGGGCGACCACGATCCAAAGCCTGGTTTTATCGCTTCAGATTTTTTCCCTGTTCGAGCCTGTCAACCTGGACTCCTTCTCGGTGGAACGGCTGTGGGAGCATTCGTGGAAATCCGGCTCGATTGCGCGGCGGATTGCCGAGCGGGAAAACCTGTCCGCCGAATCCGTGGATCAGGCGCTGGCCGCCGGCCTTTTGCACGATGTCGGCAAGCTCCTGCTTGCCACGCGATTCACCGCCGAATTCCGCGAGGCGCTCGATCTCCAGCAAGCGCGCCGTCTGCCTTTGTGGCAGGCCGAGCACGAGGTGTTTTTTGCCACGCACGCCGATGTGGGAGGCTACCTGCTGGGCCTTTGGGGGCTTCCGGATCCGATCGTCGAATCTGTGGTCTGCCATCATTTGCCAGCCCGGTCTGCCATTACCGAGTTCAATCCCGTCCTGGCGGTGTATTCCGCCAACCTGATTGCTCAGGAGCCGCCTCTGAAAAAATGGCCGCAGCTGGATGCGGAAAACGAGGCGCTTTGGAGCCACTTCGACCTGCCGCGCCGTCTCGAAGAATGGAGGAATCTCGCCATCGCTGTGGACCATGATCTCAGCTGACGGTGAGCTCGACTCGGCGAATTGACAGGGACAACAGACGTAAGCTCTTGAATCTGAGCGGCGCGGTTTTTCAGGCTCCACGACAGCCCTTTTGGGGCTGTTCATGGCAAGGCTTGCTCTGAAAACGATACCTCGTCCCCCGCAACGGAGCGCGGACTTCAGTCCGCCCGTCACGCCGAAGCGGAATGAATCACGCGCGCCGGTCGGCCCCAAGACTCCCTGGGAATTCCGCGCGCCGGTCCGTTGCGAGACGGAACTCAGACATGGAAAAAAAACACCCCAAACCAACCCTTGGAACCGAGGTGGATTTGGGGGGTTCGTGGGATGCTGTTCAGCTTGGAGTCGCCCGGTTCAGGCTTGTCATGGGCTTCTGAATTCTGGAGATCCGGTTTTCCCCTGGATGGATTTCTTAGTACAGATCGGGGTCGGTGACCATAAAACTGGCTTCATATTTTCCCAAAATCCGGAGCGTGATCCAGCCGCCGTCATCGCGTCGTTCCGCCTGCATTTCGACCGGATTTTCCTGGGCGCCCTGGATGGTTTTGACCGGGACTTTGAGGAGGGGTTCCTTGTTTTTTCCGTAGACGAGAAGTTCGAGGCTGCCGCTGTTGTTTTTCATCATGCCCAGCGCGCAACAGGGGACGGTGGCGGAGCCTTCATCGGTGCTGACGTTCACCCAATGGAGCTGGTCTGTTGGGGGAAGTTCGGCGCCGCGCAGCGGGACCAAGCCGCGCAGCCAGAGTTGGCCGACGGAAACCACCCGGTCTTGGATCCCCGAAAGCTGGCTGAGGGCGAGTTTGGCTTCGGGCAGAACCATGCCGCCGTAGTCGCCTTCGCGCACGGCGACCGGCCGTTTGACATCGGGATCGGTCGGGATGGGAGTGCTCAGCATCGGCTTGAGGTCCGCGCTCACCCAAAAGGCGTATTTGAGGGCCTCTTCGCGGGAAAGGTGTTCCTGAGCCATGGACAAGGTAAGGGTTGCGGCGAGGGCCGCGCCAACAAACAGGATTCTCATAATGTTTTCGATTTTTTCGTTATTCTTAAGCTGAACCGCCGCGCGGTTCTGTTTCAGGTAACGTCCGATTGGCTTTGCGGGTTACAGGGGTGCTTCAATTTTTTTGAGACCCAACATCCAGCAAATCCAGGTTCCGCAACTCCTCCTGTTTGGGTTTCATTTTATCAAAGGCCTCCCGCTGTTCGGGGGTCAACTCCCGTTCCACCTGGTCGACCAATCGCCAGATCACGTTGGTGCTTCGGGCAATGGTATCGGCCCGAATGTTCTTCAACTCCTCGACGGCGGCGTCGAGATAAGCGCCAATCACCTGACGTTGCTCCGGGGTGGGATTGACCGTGCGGTCGAACGTGCGCATGGCTTCTTCATTCCAGTGATCCGGATTGTTCCGTTGTTCCCACTGGGCCCGTGCGAGGCGAAATCCCAGCAAGCCGCCCGCCAGCCCGCAAACCAGGGCCAGAACAAACAGGCCCACTCCGATTTTCCACAAGATAGACCGATTCATAACATCCAAAAAACTTGGGCCACCGTGTCTTCGACGTGCGGAGTAAAGGGGCTTTCTGCCCGGATTCCGCCGAACCCGATCCAGGCGCAAACCGCCAGCAAGGCCGCGGCGCCGATCAACGCCCGCCCGATCATCCGCAGCCAGAGTCCCGACAAGGACAAGGCCGGTTCATCGGTCCATTGGGCTGCCCATCGGCGGACCAGATGGGCTGGCGCCGTTTCCTTGGCAGGTTGAGCCGCGCGCGCGCGCGCCACGCATTCCTTCCACCGACGATCAAACTCGTTCATACTTCATGCCTTTGTTTTGACTGCTTCGCCGCCACTCGACGAAGCCGTTGGCGGGCGCGAAACGCCCGCACCTTGACCCCGGGAATGCTCCATCCGGTGATCCGGCTGATTTCCTTCACCGTCCGCTGCTCCAAATCCAATAACGTAATCACTAATCGATCCGAGGGCGACAGCTCCCGCATCAGCCGCTCCAATGCCTCGCGGGCTGACTCAGGCGACGTTTCCGGCGCCGAATCCTGGCTCCCCATCATAAATTCCAGCCAGGCCGCTTCTTCCGCGCTGAAGTCCGACCATCGCCATTCAGGCCGCCGACGCTCGGCCCGCAACTGATCCAGACAGGTCCGGACCGCCAACCGCGACACCCAGTGCTCAAACGGCACGCCCTCGCGTTCCCGGTATTGTTCCAGCCGCGTGAATATCTTCAAATAGACCTCCTGCACCAGATCTTCCTCGGCCACCCGACGCGGCAGATGCGATCGCACAATCCGGATCACCAAAGGATACAAATGCTCGACCAACGCCTGCGACGCCAGAGGATCCTTTTGTCGCGCGCGCGCCAGATCGTCCCCTATTGAGGCGGGTATCAATGACACGCCATCCATCGGGAATCACTATGGTTCATCGTGCCCATCGATACAATAACGCCGATCCTCGGTCGTCGGTTACCCTCTAATATTTCGGATTTAAGATTAGATTCTACTACTTCAAAACTCTGAAGAATATCTCTCACTTTTTGCCAAGATCATCAAGCGGCCATGAGCGCGATGACTTCGTCGATTGCGTGATCGACCTTGTGATAGGCGCGTTCAAAAGCCGAATCGGGCACGTGATCCGGGTTGGGGCGATGGCGAAAGAGCCCGAAGGCGATAGGGCCATAAATGCGCTTGCGCAGTTGCACCAACAAGATGGCCAGTTTCTGGCCTTTGACCGTAAAGCGATAGGCATGGGAATGGGGGATACGTTCGATGAGCCCATGGAGCCGCAGCTTGCGCAGATCATAGCGGATTTGATTGAGCGTATAGTCCGGTTCCTTGAGGCCGAAATCCTCCAGGATCGCCCGCCGCAACCGGGTCGCCGTCCATTGCCGCAAATGGCCGCTGGCCCCTTGGAGGAGCACTTCTAATAGCCGTAGGATCCGCGTCTGTTCGAGCTTAATGCCCGAAACCTTCGTCTTGCCCTGGATGACGGGCTTGGCCAGGCGAGCGATCACGTCCAGCTGGCCGTGAACGTTCAAATGCCCGGCCTGCACCCCGGCAAATCGATCGGTGACTTCCTGGAACTTCCGACGCAGGATTTCCCAATGGCGGAGGGATTTCTTGAGTTTGAAATCCTGGACCCGGTTACAGAC
>JAKLHY010000044.1 GCA_022709905.1 Verrucomicrobiota bacterium
AAGGACTCGATGCCCCCAGACCCGGCACCCACAACCGATATTCGCCCGGCGTCTCAAATTCGCTGAAATCAGCCTCCATGACTTTTTGGTAAGGTGTTTCCGTGTAGGTGTAACCCGTATCAATGCGAGCGGCCAGCTGGCCTTGGAAAACGACCTCGCTGGTTTCGACCCGGACGAGGCAAAAACTGGTGGCGGGGATTGTCAGTTCGCCCAGGCTGCCCAGGTAATAACCGATCATGGCTTTCTTGGTCCACAACGGTTGATAACCTTCCTGATGGACATGAATCGCAGGGCTGAAACGAAGTGGATCCGCCTGCACCGAGTAATCGGTTTCCGAACACCAAAGGGTGGCGTCGGGATTCAACACACGGACAAACGCGCCATCCGAGACAGGCTGGGCCAACTGCAAATACAGGTAATTGCCAATTCGCAGGTCCCGGATCTTAAGAGGCGCATAAAGCGGTCGCCGTTTGAAACCGACCGCTGTGACCTCGAGGATTTTCCCGTCGGCCTGAACCTGGAAACGGTCGGGCTGAGGAGCCAGCAGTTGGTTGGAGGCATTCACAAAGTCCCACTCGGATAGAACGGCAGGATCCGGAGCCTTTGTTGTCACCAGGGTGAGTTCGAGCAAAGCAGGTGTCAAAAGCCGCAATTGATAAGCGCCGACGACAGGCAACGCCAGGGAGAGATTTTCCTCCATCCTCTGGGGGGCGGCGTAAGATCCAAACGTTGAACTCAACATGAGCAGCGCCAGAAGAGAGCGGTTTGTTTCCAGGCAAATAGAGCGGAAATAGTGGGTCAAAAACACAATCCGGCGGCAGGTACAAGACAGCATTTTCATGTTCGATGGGAAGCGTTAGCAACAGTCATGCCGACGCCATTTACGTGCGATTTTGCGGATTTCCCGCGCTGACGCTGTCCCTTTTGTGGACAAAGCACCTCAGGGGAGTACAGTTAATGGTCAAAAAACTGATGCAACCTCTTGGGACAGGGGAATAAGCAATTCCCTACACTCCGTACAACCTCGGGGCCATCCAAAATTTGGGCCGCTTCTCAATGGTGCGAATCCATCGAGCCGGTCTGAAAGAAGATTGGGCCGATTTCCGCGCTGGTCTGAGCCGCGCAAAACAGATAAGGATATCACGGTGATGCGGCAATTTTTACGTGTGGGAGCCTATTTTCGGGCAGACCTGCCGTGGCTGATGGTCTCATTGGTTTTGCTGGGATTTCAGCTGGGCGCTGGATTGCTAAAGCCCTGGCCGCTGGCGCTGGCAGTGGACCATGTTTTATCGGATCGTCCGGCGCCGGAATGGCTGGCGACCTGGCAGGGCCAGCACAGCCGGGAAACAATCCTGGTGCTGCTCTGCGGGACGTTGCTCCTGCTGCACGGTTTCCAGGGGGGGATTGGGGCGCTGCAAAACATTCTCGTTATCAAGATCGGATTGCGAGGGCTCGCCCGTGTGCGGACAGAGGTCTTCCAGCGCCTCCAGTTTACTTCCCTGCGCTTTTTTCAGAACACGCGGCAAGGCGACGTGATCTACCGGGCCAGCTGGGATACCTACGCATTTCAGACCTTGTTTCAACAGGGATTCATGGGCTTGCTGTCTGGCGCCCTGAGCCTGGCGTTGATGAGCATCGTGATGGCCCGGCTGAGTCCCGGTCTAACAGTGGTTGCGCTGTTGACCGTTCCGATGCTCGGGTTGGTCATGCGTTTTTTTGGGCGTCAAATGGCGCAGACAAGCCGCGAAGCTCACCAAGCCGACAGCCGGGTGACCGCCTTCATCCAGCAGGCGATCGAGGCCCTGCCCTTGATCCGAAGTTACACGCAGGAGGAGCGCCAGACCAACCGGTTCGCAGGCCATGCGGACGAGGCGCTGAATCGACGCCTGACTCAGCACCGATGGGAAGTCGGTTACTTGGGTTTGATCGGAATAGTTTTTGGTCTGGGCTCGGCCGGCATTCTGTGGGTGGGCGGCCGTCTGGTGTGGAGAGGAGATCTGTCCCTCGGTGAACTGCTTGTTTTTCTTGCATACCTCAGCCAGTTTTTCGACCCGCTGAATCAGCTTTCACGCGTCGGCGCAACCGCGTCGGAGGCCATCACAGGGGTTCGTCGCGTGTTTGAACTTCTGGATGCGCCATTGGAAACTCAGGAACTCGCTCAGGGATCGATAGATCGGTGTGCGGACGTTCGAGGCCCCAAGGCGCCCGTTGTCCTTCCGGCACCGCAAAAGGGAATCCAAGGCCGGTTGAAGCTGGATCGCGTGAGTTTCGCCTACGAGCAGGACCGGCCAGTGCTGCGTGAGGTCAGTTTCGTCTTGGAACCTAAGCAATGCCTGGCCATCGTCGGGCAAAGCGGTGCGGGCAAGAGCACCTTGCTGGCTTTGTTAGCGCGATTTTTTGATCCCGATGCCGGACGGATTCTGATCGATGGCGTCGACCTGAACGATTACCCCCTCCGGGAATGGCGGACGCGGGTGACGCATGTCATGCAGGAGCCAATCATTATTCCGGCGACCGTTCAGGAGAACCTCGCCCTGGGATTCCCGCAGGCTGACTTGGACCAAATACAGAAAGCCGCCAAGGCCGCCCATGCCGACGCGTTCATACGGTCTTTGCCCCAAGAATACGAAACCCCCATCGGAGACGGCGCCCTGCGTTTGAGCGCCGGGGAAAAGCAAAGAATCAGCCTCGCCCGTGCCTTTCTCAAGAATGCGCCGATTCTGCTTTTGGATGAACCCACCAGCACCCTCGATGTGGAAAGCGAACAATTGGTTCTCGAGAGTTTGCAGCGTCTGGTTCAGGGACGCACCACGATGATTGTCACGCATCGTCCAACGAATATCCTTTTGGCCCAGGCGGTCCTGGTGATGGAATCCGGCCGGGTCACAGCCGCGGGATCACCGGAAGAGGTGCTGGGTAAAAGCCCGTTTCTTGGACGGCTAATCCAAGGCCAGAGAGGTTACGGATCATGATGGCTTGAAAGGTCCGGGAAGCACCGAGGGCTTTCCTTTGGATCCGGCTTATGCATAATCCAAGGCATGCGCTGGATACTTATATTGGTATTTCTATGGGGAGGATCTGAGATGACGACTTCACCGCAGGCCTCCCAAGAGAAAGCCGCCGAGGAATGGCAGTGGTTATTTCAAGGCGAGACTACCGCGGGCTGGCGAGGTTTTCGTCAGAAATCTTTTCCGGCCAAAGGCTGGGTTGTTGAGGATGGTTGTCTGAAACACCAGAAGGACGGCGGCGGCGGCGATCTTGTGACGGTCGAGCAATATGAGAATTTTGAACTGTCCTTTGAATGGAGACTGGGCCCGGGCGCCAACAGCGGCATCAAATACCTCATCACCGAGGATCGTTCCCAAGCCGTGGGTATCGAATACCAGCTCTGGGATCAAACCCGCGGAAGGACGGCCCGAAACGAAGCGCCCGGCATACACAGCACCGCCGCCGCTTACGATCTCCTCGCCCCCTCGAACGCCGACATAAAAATCGACGGTCAATTCAATCAATCTCGGATTATCGTGCAAGGAAAACACGTTGAGCATTGGCTCAATGGTCAGCGGGTTCTAGCCTTTGAACTGGAAAGTCCCGAATT
Organism: Verrucomicrobiota bacterium; assembly: GCA_022709905.1. Taxonomy (GTDB): domain Bacteria; phylum Verrucomicrobiota; class Verrucomicrobiia; order Limisphaerales; family UBA1319; genus JAKLHY01. Next base: position 3,599 of record JAKLHY010000044.1, read on the forward strand.
GAAGGCGGCGATTGCGAAGAGCAAATTCAAAGGCGTTCCCGGATTCGGCGAGAAAATCCGAGCTCACATCTTGCTTCAGGACCATGGCGGGGAAGTTTGGTTCCGCCAGCTCAAGATCCGCCGGCTTCCGGAAATAAAAAAGTGATCGAAGATCAACCCCGAGGTGTGGGCGGGTCTTTCTTTAATGTATCTTACTTATGGGGAAAGAGTAACAATAATTACTTTCGGGGGGATTCCCCGGGGAGCCATCCCAGACTGGGGGGATTGGGCTTGACACGGAAGATGACTTTCAATAGTCCCGAGGGGTCAAATTTTGACTTGGGCTGATACCCAATCGATCGAAACTGAGAAATTCTAATTATCGAGACCATTATGTTGCGGAGTAGAACACGTTATTGGGGATTGTTATGTTGGGTCCTTTTCATGGCGGGCGGATGGGCGGCTTTAGCGAGTGAAGCCGAGCTTAAGCTACCTGATTTACGTTCGGTGTCGTTCCCATTGCTTGGGGGGGCCTCCGGCTACACTTTAATGCTCATCGGCATCCTGGTTTGCGCGATTGGGCTTGTGTTTGGCATCTTTCAGTATTATCAGACCAAGAATCTGCCGGTGCACGATTCCATGCGCAATGTTTCCAACATCATTTGGGAAACCTGCAAGAGCTATTTGGTGCAACAGGGCAAGTTTCTGGCTGTTCTTTGGATTCTGATTGGGCTGTGCATTGTTTATTATTTTGCGTTTCTGCAGCACATGGGGATGGGAAAAGTGGTGTTGATTCTCATGGCTTCGATTCTGGGCATTCTCGGCTCCTACATGGTGGCCTGGTTCGGCATGCGGATTAACACCCAGGCGAATTCACGATCGGCCTTTGCCGCTTTGACCGGTCTGCCCTGGGCTCCCCTGGTGATTCCCATGCGCTCCGGCATGAGCGTAGGTCTGCTCCTGATCACGGTGGAGTTGTTCTTCATGATCTGCATTTTGATCTTCCTACCCTCCGACCTCACCGGCCCCTGCTTTATCGGCTTTGCCATCGGAGAATCTCTTGGCGCCAGCGCGCTGCGCATCTGCGGCGGCATCTTTACAAAGATTGCCGATATTGGATCGGATCTCATGAAGATCGTTTTCAAACTGCCCGAGGACGACCCGAAGAATCCGGGCGTGATCGCGGATTGCACGGGCGACAATGCGGGCGACAGCGTGGGACCGACCGCCGACGGTTTTGAGACTTACGGCGTGACCGGCGTGGCTTTGATTACATTTCTGGCGCTGACCCTGGGAGTCGGCCCGTTGTGCGCGCAGCTGGTGGTGTGGATCTTCGTGATGCGCATTTTGATGATTGTGACTTCGCTGGTGGCTTACTTCATCAATGACCGAGTTTTCACCGCAAAGCTCAGCCGGGCCAAGGACTTCAATCCCGAACTGCCGTTGACCTCGCTGATCTGGATTACCTCGATTATCTCGATCGGGGTGACCTTCATCGCCAGCAAGCTCGTATTGCCCAAGAGCGACCTCATTCATGGGGATCTTTGGTGGGTGCTTTCGGTGATCATTTCCTGCGGCACAATCGCCGGCGCGCTGATTCCCGAGTTCACCAAGATATTCACGAGCACTCATTCACGGCACGTCAAGGAAGTGGTCACGGCGTCGAAACAAGGCGGGCCCTCGTTGAACATCCTGTCGGGTTTCGTCGCGGGAAATTTCTCCGCGTTTTGGGAAGGGCTGCTCATGCTGGTCTTGATGCTGGTTGCCGCCGTGCTGGCGGGTCATGAGGCCCTGAAGACCATCATGCCGGCCGGCATCGACTTCGCCGCGCCCATTTTCGCCTTTGGCCTGGTCGCCTTCGGCTTCCTGGGCATGGGCCCGGTCACGATCGCGGTCGACAGCTTCGGACCGGTGTCGGACAACGCCCAATCGGTTTACGAGCTGAGCCAGATTGAATCCGTGCCCAACGTGAAATCGGAGATCGAGAAGAAGTTTGGCTTCAAGCCCGACTTCGAGAAGGCCAAACACAACCTCGAACGAAATGATGGCGCCGGCAACACATTCAAAGCCACAGCCAAGCCGGTTCTCATCGGCACCGCCGTCGTGGGAGCGACCACGATGATCTTCGGCATCATCCTGCTGCTCAACAACAGCATCGCCAACGGCCAGGTGATTCAAATGCTGAGCCTGGTCCGGCCTGAGATCGTGCTGGGCTTTCTGATGGGGGGTGCGGTCATCTATTGGTTCACCGGAGCTTCCACGCAGGCCGTGGTCACCGGAGCCTACCGCGCGGTCGTCTACATCAAAGAAAACATACGCCTGGACGCCAAGACGGCCTCCATCAAAGACAGCAAGGAAGTGGTGAAAATCTGCACCATTTACGCGCAGAAAGGCATGATCAACATCTTTGTCGCCATCTTCTGTCTCTCCCTGGCCTTGGCGTTCTTCAATCCCTACTTCTTTATCGCTTACCTGATTAGCATTGCGTTCTTCGGATTGTTCCAGGCCATCTTCATGGCCAACGCCGGCGGGGCCTGGGATAACGCCAAGAAGATTGTGGAAGTGGACTTGAGAGCCAAGGGGACCGATCTCCACGCCGCCAGTGTCGTCGGCGACACCGTGGGCGATCCCTTCAAAGACACGTCGTCGGTGGCCATGAATCCGATCATCAAGTTCACCACGTTATTCGGCCTGCTCGCGGTTGAAATTGCCGTGGCCATGACGAACAAGGAGGCCAAGATCGCGATTGGCTCAGTGCTGTTCGCCGTCGCCCTCGTCTTTATTTACCGTTCGTTTTATGGGATGAGGATTCCGGAAGACAAGTAGTCTTCGGCTCACAAGGTTTGCTGCAAGCCGCTCGACGGTTTAATTCCTCGAGCGGCTTTTTAGGAATCGGAGCAGGAGAAGAATCGGAGGACACCATCGGAGGCGATCACCAATGGCAAAAAAGGCTTTAATCACGGGAATTACCGGACAAGACGGCTCCTACCTGGCTGAACTCCTTTTGTCCAAGGGGTATGAAGTCCATGGCATCATCCGACGGGCGAGCACCTTTAACACCGGACGCCTGGATCCCATTTACGCCGATCCCCATGCCCCGCATAACCGCCTGATGTTGCATTACGGCGATCTCAGTGATGCCAGCGGCCTGGCCGGTCTCATCGGCCGCATCCAGCCCGAGGAGGTCTACAATCTTGCCGCCCAAAGCCATGTCCGGGTCAGCTTTGACAGTCCCGAGTATACGACGGACGTGACGGCCACCGGGACAGTGCGATTATTGGAGGCCATCCGAGAAAGCAACATAAAACCCAGGTTTTATCAGGCCTCATCCAGCGAGATGTTTGGCAAGGTCCGGGAGGTGCCTCAGAAGGAAACGACGCCGTTTTACCCGCGCAGTCCCTATGCCTGCGCCAAGGTGTACGCCTTCTGGATTACGTGCAACTACCGAGAATCCTATGGGCTGTACGCCTGCAACGGCATTCTCTTCAATCATGAATCCCCGCGACGGGGAGAGACTTTTGTCACCCGCAAAATCACTCGGGCGGTGGCGCGCATTCAGGCGGGCTTGCAGGATCAGTTGTTCCTGGGGAACCTGGATTCGAAAAGAGACTGGGGTTATGCCAAGGAGTATGTCGAAGCCATGTGGCTCATGTTGCAGCAGGACACACCCGAGGATTACGTGATTGCCACCGGCGAAACCCATTCTGTCCGGGAATTCCTCGAGCTCGCCTTCAGCCATGTGAGTCTGGACTGGCAACGCTACGTTAAAATTGATCCGCGTTATTTTCGCCCCGCCGAGGTCGATCTGCTGGTCGGCGATGCCTCCAAAGCCCAAGAGAAACTCGGATGGAAACCCCGCACTCGATTTGCGGACTTGGTGCGTCTGATGGTTGAAGCGGATATCGAGTTGTTGAAGGAACAGCGGGCGGGTCGCGCGAAATTATCGCTTTAACCGGCCCAAAATCCTTCCTCGGGCTGATCCCAGAAAAAGGCCACCCCATTCACTCGTCGCGCCCCGTTGGCGCGATCATCATTCATTTATGGTTTCTTGGCGGACTTCGCAAAGTTGGGGGTGAGACGAAGAACCGCATCGCGCATCTCTTTGCCCGGTTTAAACTTCACCACCGCGCGCGCGGGAATCGGCACGTCCGTTTCGGGTGCCTTGGGATTGCGTCCCATCCTGGGCTTGCGCACTTTGACCTCGAAAACTCCGAAGTTGCGTAGCTCAACGGTCTTCCCGCCGGCCACTGCCTCCGAAATATAATCCAGGGTCTTTTGGATTACAGCGAATACATGTTGTTGAATCAGCCCCGTCTCGTTGCTGATGCGCACTACCAAGTCACGCTTAGTCATATTTTTGATAAGGTGGAAGCCATGGTCCCATCATTCGCCCAACGGTAATATGATGAATGATAAGGGATTATTACCACGAAACTTTGCCGACAGCAAGCGCGAAAAACGGCCATCTCGTTTTAATCCGCCCAGGGGGGCTTGACGGAATGCCTCAGGTTGAACCTCTGGGATCCCAAAACGAACCCAGATGTCGATGCCCTCCGGGCAAGCCACGAAGACGGTCCCGGTGCTCCGACTTGTGATGCCCTAAAACCCGGATTCCCAGATGCATTCTCTCTCTCTGTCCGCGCGGGATTGCCGGAGGCAGTGCGTGGATGAGATTCATTCCGAATGAGTTTTAAGAATGGATTCCGCACCATCTCTTACCGAATGGATAAGCTCGGACGGGGAATGTACAACCGCCTTGCCCCCCCAACATAACACCCATCGCTGAACCTCGGAAAGACTCGAAAGCTTCAACCTCAATTCGATGCCCCCGGAGGGCAATTCTCGAAGGACTTGGCTCGGGTGCCACCTTTTTTCCCGGATATAGTCCGCCACCTCAGGCAGGAACTCGATCACCACGTCATGGACTTGACGCCCCGCATGGACGCCAAAACTGTGTTCCAGCAGTTTATCCAGAGAAAACGACCGGGGCCGATGAAAGACTTTCCCCGTCTTTCGGACGGTCACAATCCGGCTGGGAACAAAGGTTCGAATGTCCTGGCGGAGATGGCAGTAACCGAAAAGAAACCACTCGCCGTTGATGTTGGCCAAATGATAGGGATCCACCTCCCGTTGTTCCGATTGAGGCGATCCGGGCTTTCGATACTCCAGCAGCAGACGCTGGCGCTTGACCGTCGCCTGGGCCAGCTCATTGAATACTTCCAAACTCAGGATCGGCTCGGCCCGAGTCCGAAACGAAATGGTATCGTTCCACGCCGCGAAATCGATGGTGACAGTCTCAGGCAGGGACTCGGCAATTTTTCGAAATGCGCTGACCAAGGGTTTCTCAAAGTGCGTGCCCCGGTACTGCTGCAAGGCCTTCTCGGCCACCAGTAAGGCCACCAGTTCTCCCTCGGTGATCTGCAGGGACGGGAACGCCACGACGTCTTCCGTGTAGTAAAAACCATGGCGCTGATCGTGATAGGAAATCGGCAGTTCCAGACGATCCCGCATGAAGTCAATATCGCGATAAATCGACTTGGTGCTGATCTCCAGTTCCTGCGCCAAACTCGAGGCGTTCGGAAAGGTTGCGGCCATCAAGGCCCTGTGAATATGCAGCATTCGAGCCAGGGGCGGTCGGGAAATCCGGTTCGAAACCGAAAACCTTTCCGTAGTTCTCCCGGACATGAGAACGGCCTCCGCACCGATGACCCCTCCAAAAGGAGGCTAGAGCAGTTTGGCCAAAAGTTCCTCGTTGGTTTTGTGCTTCCGCAAGGCGCCGATCAGGGTTTCCATGGCCTCAACCGGATTCAAATCCACCATCATCCGGCGCAGTTTGCGAATGGCTTCAATGTGCTTGGCCGGAAAAAGCTTTTCCTCCTTGCGGGTTCCGCTGCGGGGAATATCAATGGCGGGAAAGAGCCGGCGATCCGCCAGTTTGCGATCCAGAATGAGCTCCATGTTTCCCGTTCCTTTGAACTCCTGAAAAATCAACTCGTCCATGCGCGAACCGGTCTCCACCAGGGCGGTGGCCAGAATGGTGAGCGATCCGCCATGTTCGATCTTCCGGGCCGAGGCAAAAATCTTGCGCGGAATCTCCAGCGCCCGGGCATCCACGCCTCCCGTCATGGTGCGACCGCTTCCTCCGTGAACACTATTGAACGCGCGAGCGACACGGGTCAGCGAGTCCAGCAGGACAAAAACATCCTTGCCAGACTCCACCATCCGACGACAACGCTCAATCATGAATCGCGACAAACGCACGTGCGTTTCCAGATCCTGGTCGTTCGAGGAGGCGATGACATCCGCGTTGACCGACCGCTGAAAATCGGTCACTTCCTCGGGACGTTCGTCAATCAGGAGCACCATTACGTAGACCTCGGGATGATTGGTCGTCACCGCGTTGGCGATCTGCTTCAGCACAGTGGTCTTTCCCGTGCGCGGAGGGGCGACAATCAGCCCGCGTGTCCCCTTTCCAATCGGTGTCACCAGGTCAATAATACGCGTCTCCACCAGATCGGGCGAGGTTTCCAGGTTGAACTTCTCGAGAGGATCTATCGTGGTCAGGTTCTCGAATCGAACCGAGCGGGTGTAATCGGAAAACGGCATATCGTTGACCAACTGCACTTCGCGCAACTGCGGGCTGTTGCCACGATGGGGCGGCTGCAAACTGCCCGCCACCAGGCAACCTTCCCGAAGAAAATTCCGCTTGATGGTGTCCGGTGTTACGAAGATATCGGTCGGCTTGGGCTGAAAGCAGTTTTCCGGCGAACGCAGAAAACCGAAGCCCTTCTCCGATATTTCCAAGTAACCCGACCCATGTTCGGGGGTTGCAGAGGACGACTTATTCATATCTCAAACATTAACTCTAGGGTTCTCGCCAGGGCTCTTGCCCTGAAACTTAAAAGAATCTGAATGCCCAGTGGAACCGATGCCCGGATAGTTTAGAGAACTGACCGAAAGGCACAGACGGTTGATCCTTTGCCCTATTTCTAATCGAATTTCCCTCGTCACGCAAATGCTTTTTTTAAAATGTCAAAAATGCCCAGCTTCAAGGACACCGTCCCCCGCACAAATGCAGGCTTGCATTGCGCTTGATCGCCAGTAATCTCCACACCTGAAATTTTAGATCGGGTCATTGATTAGAAAAAAACGTTATGGCATCAGCAAACGATATCCGCAAGGGCATGGCAATTAGTTATAACGGCGACGTCGCCGTTGTCCTGGACTGTCAACACCGAACCCCTGGCAACCTGCGCGCCTTTGTTCAGGCCACCATTCGCAGCATCCGTACCGGCAAATCCTCCGACGTCCGATTCGGTTCCACCGAACGCATCGAGATCGTCCCCCTCTCAAATCGAAAGATGGAATTCAGCTACAAAGACGGAGAGGATTTTGTCTTCTCCGATGTGGAAACTTATGAAACAGTCAACATCCCACCTGAAATCGTCGGAGATTCCAAAAACTATCTGGTCGAAAACTCCCTCGTTACTGTCACCTGCATTGAGGAAAAAGTCGTCTCTGTCGAACTGCCGTCCAGTGTGGTTTTAACGGTAAAGGATGCCCCCGAGGGCATTCGCGGCGATTCGGCCAACAACGTGCAAAAACCGGTTCTCTTGGAAACCGGCATCACTATCCAAGCCCCCCTGTTCATCAAAACCGGCGAAAAAATCAAAATTGACACCCGCACAGGCAAGTATATGGAAAGAGCGTAACTTCCTGAAAACGAGACTGCTAAAACCGGTTGCATGACGCTTGAGGATTCCGCATGAACTCAAATTCATCGTTACACGAGATTGCCCAGATTCTGCGTCAACAATCGGATCGACTCCTCCAGTTCCAGGTGGTTGCCGGATTCGACGGTTTCGTGGACGAAATCATTTCCGTTGTTCAGGAGCGCTCAGACCTCAACACCTGGAGTGCTGTCCGAGATATCTCATCGTTTGGTGACCTGATTAAAGCCGCCGCTGGAAGAAGTTCTCTCCGTGAAATCGTCGTCCATCGCGCCGATCCGGGCGGATGCGCAGTCAATCTGGGCGATGGCCTCATCGCCCTAGGCGCTCAACTCGATTGCTTCGCCACTCTTGGAAAGCCAAGACACGCCGCCTTTGAACATTTTGCTGCACAATGTCAGAACTGCTATTCCTGGGGACGCGAACCGGGTCGAACCCTGGCCTTTGAGTTTTCTGATGGAAAACTGATGTTTAGTGCTGTTACTCAACTCGCTGAGTTCGATGAACTTATGCTGATCAACGTTCTCAAGGACGGGACCTATACCCGAGCTTGTGAGAAGGCGCATTTGATCGCATTAACGGACTGGACCCTCTATCCGCACATGACCGGTTGTTGGAGGAAACTCCAAAAAGAGGTCTATTCCAAGCTCAAGCACAAGCCATTTTTGTTTATCGATATCGTTGATCCATCGAGTCGGTCCATTGAGGATATTCGAACCATGATGGAAACCTTGTCTGGCTTCGAAGAATCCTGCATGACGGTTTTGGGTTTGAATGGGAATGAGGCCAATGTCCTCGCCAAGGTCGCTGGCATTCCAATGGCTGGAGACAATCCTGAACAGGTGTTGTCGCAAACCAATCACCTGCGAGATCACTTGAACATCTCCCAAATTGTGGTGCACTGCCAGAAATTTGCCTGTTTTGCCGATCGGACCCAATCGGCAACAGTATCAGGTCCCTATTGTCCAAATCCCAAAAAGAGCACAGGAGCGGGCGATCGTTTTAACGCGGGCTATTGCTGTGGTTTGTTCCTGGGCATGAGTCCCGAGAAAACAATGCTGCTTGCTTCCGCCGCATCGGGTTACTTCGTTAGACATGCAAAAAGCGCCTCGGTCCCTGCGCTCGCGGATTTTATCCAACAATGGGCCGAAAACAAATTGGAGAACTGAGGTTCACCCCTCGAACCGCCGAAATCCAACAGGCAGCAACGGTACCGACAACAACACTCGTCGACCCGGTCCAACCATTCTTTATAATAATTTATTTACAATATTAGTAAAACAGATACAATTCTCATCCTGCAGTCCATTCCGTCGAAGTGACGTCTGCACCCATAAATGACATGCCTTAAACAGGGGCTTCATTCAGAATGACGATCTAGCTCAAAGCCATGTACCAGTATCATAAGTCCTATGACATTATCGTGGTCGGAGCTGGCCATGCAGGTGTAGAAGCAGCCCTGGCCGCTGCCCGGATGGGTTGTCAGACCCTGCTGCTAACCATTAATCTCGATTCCATAGCTCAACTATCCTGCAATCCGGCCATAGGAGGATTGGCGAAAGGCCATTTGGCAAGGGAAGTGGATGCCATGGGTGGGGAGATGGGCAAGGCAACTGATATGACAGGTCTGCAGTTCAGGATGCTGAACACCAAGAAGGGCCCCGCTGTTTGGGCGCCTCGAGCGCAATGCGACAAGAAAGCCTACCAGTTCCATCTAAAATGGATCTGCGAACGACAACCCAACCTCGACGTCAAACAATCTCAGGTCACTCGACTTCTGCACCGTGATAACCAAGTCTATGGCGTTGAAACCCAACTGGGCGTTCAGTTTCTCGGACAGGTCGTTATCCTGACAACAGGTACTTTCCTTCGGGGCTTGATTCATATTGGTTTTTCCAAATCACCAGGCGGTCGTGCTGGTGAAGCCCCGGCAGAGGCACTTTCTGATTCCCTGCGTGAAATTGGGATTGAATTAGGAAGACTCAAAACTGGCACACCACCCAGATTGCTGGCGCGAAGCATCGATTTTGGCAAAACCGAAAAACAGGGCGGAGACGAACCGGTCCCGTTCTTTACCTACTGGCCGGAAGACTTGTTCCACGTGGAACATCAGCAGACATCACAGAGTCTCGATCCCTCCGGTCGAGCTCCCTATCCGCCGGGATCGATCCTGGCGCGAATTGGCGGCCAGATGCCGTGTCACATCACCTACACGACCTCGTCAACAGCGGATCTCATCCGCCGAAACCTGGACAAGTCCCCCTTGTATTCTGGCGTCATCGAGGGAATTGGGCCTCGTTACTGTCCCTCTATCGAAGACAAGATTGTCAAGTTTTCCGGAAAGGAACGACATCAGATTTTTCTGGAGCCTGAGGGTTCCTCGACCGATGAGGTCTATGTGAATGGCTTCTCCACTTCTTTGCCATACGAGATCCAAGTCCAGTTGATTAAGACGGTGATCGGATGTGAAAACGCCGAAATTACCCGAGCTGCCTATGCCATTGAATATGATTATGCGGATCCACAGCAGCTCAAGCCGACCTTGGAGTCCAAACGTTGTCGGAACTTGTTTTTTGCAGGTCAGATCAATGGAACTTCAGGATATGAAGAAGCAGCCGCCCAAGGATTAATGGCTGGTATAAACGCCGTCCAAAGAATCCGGGGAAAGGAGCCCCTGGTTTTGAGGCGCGATCAGGCATATATCGGCGTTTTGATTGACGATTTAGTTACCAAAGGAACGCCTGAACCCTATCGGATGTTTACTTCGAGGGCGGAGTATAGATTAATGCTTCGTCAGGATAATGCAGATCAACGACTTTCTGCCATTGGTCATCAAGTAGGATTGTTGCCAGAAAGACATTATAGCAAGCTCTGCAAAAAGCGCCAAGCCATCTACGATGAACTGTCTCGCTTGGCTTCTCATCGATCCGGCAGTGTCACACTTCTGCAACTGTTGAAAAGACCGGAAGTATCTTACCGTGATCTGCCCTCGATTCATCCCAACCTCAATCCTGAAATCATTCAACAAATCGAGTTCGAGGTCAAATATGCAGGATACATTGAACGACAAAAGTCTGAGATCCAAAAGTCGTCTGTGTGGGAAGACAAGCGAATCCCAGAATGGATGGATTACACTGTCGTTGTGGGACTCAAAACAGAATCCAGGCAAAAGCTGAATCGTATCCGTCCAGCAACCATTGCTCAGGCGTCGAGAATTTCAGGAGTATCACCTGCGGACATTAGTCTGATTCTCGTGTGGATCAAACGGGGACAAAAGGCCAATGAAAGCTAAAAGTGATTTGTTACCAATTGCTTACGTTGGAGCACAACCATAAATAGCATGGTTATCCCTAGAATCGTTGCCAGCCAAAAAGGCTCTCCTCCTATAGCGAGCAGATCCACCAAAATAGTCCCTGTGACCAAATCCGCTGCCGAATACGGCTGGTGAGTGCTGTCTTTGCTCAAGAGTTGGCTGCAACAGATCCAAATCCAGAATCCCAGTAAACCGGCCAGCAGACATGTCTTTGGACGAAAACCAGCTTCCAGTAGTGCCAGAAGAATCGGAATACTCATCCACAGCACACACGCCGGACCCCAGAACGGATGCCGTAATCGTCCTCTGACGGCCAAGCTCGCTCCACCTGAGTAACCGGCTATCGCCAGTGCTTTCCAAACCACTTCTCCTGAAATGCCTCTTACACTTTCGCTTGCGGCCAAAAAGTAGACGCATAAACGGGCCAGACCTATAAAAAGCGCTGCCATGGGTGAGGCACGATAGAGGATACCATAAGTAATCAAGAAGAAACCGATGAGAAGAATTAAGAAAGCCGGGGCATCCCCGCTCCAAAGCAAAACCATGAGCCCGATCCCCAAAAAAGAGAGACAGATAACCCACCAGTGCTTTTGCTCTAACACCCTTTTAATCAATAGGTTATATGATATTCCTAGCGAGGATAATTCCGAATGATAGGTGAGTTTGAAGAGAGTGCAGCCGAAGATGAGCAGGCTTAATCCCAGAATGAGGGCCGCAAACTTGCCCAGTGATCCATGCCCGCCAAGCCACCAGGCGGCCACGCAATTAGACCAGAAGGTTGGCAGCAAGGAGCCTAGGATGGCCAACGATAGGAGTTTTCCCACCGTTTTCGATCGCACGGGAAACGGATTCATACGGATACGATCACGATGCCGATGGATAGGACATTACCGCGGGACGATCGCGATTTCAGAATCGTGGAACATAAGTGACCTCGAATGGACAATATCCAAAGGAGGCGTCGATGAAATCCATTTCCATGGATTGTATCTGAGGGTTGGATCAATCCGCAGAGCGTCTCATGGGACGCCGATTTTCCCGTCCAGCTGTGAGAAAGGATTATTGGTGAATTCCTCGGGCCCGCGTTCGGGAGTAGGTTCGGATTGGGTTTCCTGAGGGACGAGTTGTTCGCCGCTCGAAAGGCCTTTCGGCGGTTGAGAAGGCTCGTTTTGCGATTGGCGGGGATTCTTGGCGCGTTTGTTTCGCGGCAACGGGCTTAACATGACGTTAATGCCTCGGCCAATGAGTTTCGGAGGGGCGTCCGCGTGGGCGTAAGGTTGAACTTCGGCAATAAATTTGTTGACAACCTGGAATCCGTACTCTTTATGAGCCATTTCTCGTCCTCGAAACTTAAGTGTCAGTTTGACCTTCATTTCCTCCGACAGAAAGTCGATGGCGTGGTTCAACTTGACCTCAAAGTCATGAGGATCGATCGAGGGGCTGAGCTGGATTTCTTTGACCTTATTGGCGTGTTGATGACGATGCGACTCCTTTTCTTTTTTAGATTGTTCGTACCGGTATTTGCCGTAGTCCACCAAACGACAGACCGGCGGATTCGCATTCGGCGCGATCTCGACCAAATCCACATTCTTGCTGCGCGCCAAAGCGAGCGCTTCCGTCAACGGCAATATACCAAGTTGCCCGCCGTCATCATTGATTACCCTCACCTCGCGGGCGCGAATCTTGCCATTGACGCGGGTAAATGGCGTGGAGGGGGAACCGTAACGAGAAGAGGAAGGGCGAATCAAGGCACCCTCACCGGTTGGAGTTCATTCATGCGATATACGATCAATACGAGCCGCATGGCACCTGGTTGCATGTCATTTCTAGGGCGAATTAAATCCATTTTTATGATTCGTGCAAGTCCAAATCGTTGGAAACCCCGGCTTGACTTCGCCCAGGAGCGGCCTGAATAACTTCTCCGTCATGGCGAGTCGCTATTTCCTTCCAGGCAAAGATCGTGCCCGAGGGGTGCGGATTCTTTTTGATCGCATTGCGCCGAGGTACGATTTTATGAATGATCTGCAAAGCCTGGGTCTGCATCGACGCTGGAAGCGACGGATGGTGGAACTTGCTCATGCGCAGAGGCCTAAGAGAGCTTTAGACCTCTGTTGCGGAACTGGCGACTTGGCGATGGGTCTTGTGCTGCAATCTTGTCAGGTGCTAGGACTTGATTTCAGCGGCCGCATGTTGGCGGTGGCCAGACGTCGTATCGGCCACGGCCGGGAGCTCGCGCCGTCTTTCATTCGCGCCGATGCCTTGTCCATTCCCGCCATAGATGGCGCCTTCGATCTGGTGACCATTGGCTATGGGTTGCGGAATCTTGTTGATATGCAGTTAGGGCTTAATGAGATATACCGGATTCTTCGGCCCGGAGGCAGCCTGTTGATCCTTGATTTTGGCAAACCGACGAATCCTGTCTGGCGAGCCACTTATTTCCTTTACCTCAGAACGCTGGTGCCTCTGCTGGGTTGGATTCTGGCTGGGGACGGCCATGCTTACGCCTATATTCTCCCTTCCCTGAAGGCTTACCCAGCGCAGACGGGCGTCACACGCGCCCTGGAAAGGGCCGGATTTGGCGATATCAGCCTCAGAAACTATCTCGGAGGCGTGACGAGCCTCCATCTGGCGCGGAAGTCCTCCGAGAAATTCTGAAATAGGTCTGAGCCTTCGTGGGCAATGTGCGTCCAAACGCACACTTTTCAAGCCCAATAATATCAGCGAGACTTGAGACACCTACGCACCATAGAAACAACAATAGAGCGAGGAAAGGCGTGGCGGGAAGGAATTGACACGACCCGTCATAGTTTTTAATGTTCCCCGCTCACGAATCCAACAGCCATACTGGAATGATATGAAACGAAACGACCTTGCCAACCGCGGTTTCTTCTCGGGGCGTCTGGGCTTCACGCTCATTGAATTGCTCGTGGTGATTGCCATCATCGCCATCCTGGCGGGCATGCTCCTCCCCGCCCTGGCCAAAGCGAAAGAGAAAGCCAATCGAACTTTCTGTACGAACAACAACAAGCAGCTGATTCTTGGCGTTCAACTTTACTGCAACGACACCGATGACACCATGCCGTTCCCCAACTGGGGCACCACCCGATCTGATGGCCCGGGATGGCTTTATCTGGCGACCACGGCAAATACGGTTCCGTGGAACGGCACCAATGAGACGCTTGCTTACCAGGACGGCCAGCTCTGGCCTTTCATCAAAACCAGCAAGATTTATCGTTGCCCGCTCGACAAGACCAACGCCCCCGCCAAGGCGGGCTTGGCTTGGAAAAACCGCGCGAACAAACTCAGCAGCTACGTCATGAACGGTGCCGTCTGCAGCTATGGCGCCCTCATCGGCAAGAAACCTAACGCCCACAAAATATCCGCTTTCAAGCCGATGGCCTACTGCCTGTGGGAGCCCGATGAAAACACCTCCGCCGGCGTGTTTGTTTTCAACGACGCCAGCAGTTTCCCGGATCGTAACGAGGGCGTGAACAAACGGCATGAAAAAGGCGCCGTTATCTCCGGTTTTGGCGGCCACGTCGAATTCATCTCGTTTGACAAGTTCAAGGCCGAGCAGAACGCCAAGCCAGGATTGCTATGGTGCAATCCTTTGAAGCCGAACGGGGCCGAGTAAAACGGCGTCGCGCAAAGGATGACCTATGAGGATGTATCTCAGATCCCTGATGGCGGTGCTTGCGGCAGCCCTTCTGGTTGTAGGCTGCGGCGGTGGCGAAAAGAGCGTTAGCGTCGATGATGCCGCCGCCGGCGCCCAGAAGGCCTTTGCCGCCGCCGGTGCCGAGGTCAAGGGCGCGATCGACAAGGCGGTGACCGCCTATCGGGCCAACGACTTTGTTGGAGCTGTCGTCATGCTCCAGTCCGTGCAGGACGCCCCCAATCTGACGGCAGACCAGACCAAAGCCATTGATGACCTGACCCGAGCCGTCTACGAAAAGCTCGCAGCGCTGGTTGAGAAGGGCGACCCCAAGGCCCAGCAGGCCCTGGGTCAATTGAGGAACATGCGCCGATAATCCCTCCCCGAACTGTCCCGACTTAGTTCAAAGGCCGCCGATCCCGGTGGCTTTTTTTTTCGGATGGAAAAAACCGTGGCGACACCGACCGGCATCGGCTACTCTTTGCGGCAGGGAAACCGCTGACGCCAGGATGTCCTTTTTTTGGCGAGGGGCGGATTCCATCGATCACAATGAACAATACTTTGATTTTACCGGCCGGCTATCAACCTCTGCTTGGCATCCAGGAAACGGAACGCGCAATCAAAGCCCTCAAGGATTTCGTCGAGCTGAACCTGGCGACAGAGCTTAATCTCAGCCGTGTCACCGCCCCGTTGTTCGTGAAAAGCGGCACGGGAATCAACGATGACTTGAACGGGATCGAGCGTCCGGTTGGCTTTCCGGTCAAGGATTTGAAGGGTGAACGGGCCGAGATTGTCCACTCGCTGGCCAAGTGGAAGCGTCTCATGCTGGAGCAACTCGGATTTGAACCGGGTTACGGGCTCTATACCGACATGAACGCCATCCGGGCGGATGAACAACTGGATAACACTCACTCGCTCTACGTCGATCAATGGGATTGGGAGCGGGTGATTCGGCCCGAGGAACGCAACCTGGCGTTTTTGAAAAAGATCGTCTGCAAGATCTATTCGATTTTAAAGCGGACCGAGCATTTTGTTTACGAGAGGTACCCCAATATTCGCCCCGAGCTGCCCGAGGAAATCACCTTCGTCCACACCGAAGAGTTGCTGGCCCGGTATCCAACCCTGACCCCCAAGGAACGGGAACAGGCGTGTCTCCGCGAATGCGGGGCCGCGTTTATTGTGGGCATCGGAGGGGCGTTGCCCAACGGCGAAATCCATGATGGCCGGGCCCCCGATTATGACGATTGGACCACGCCCACCGTGAACGGTTATCATGGACTCAACGGCGACATTTTTGTCTGGAATCCTGTGCTGAATATGGCTTTCGAGCTGTCCTCAATGGGGATTCGGGTCGATCCCGCAACCTTGCGGCGTCAACTCGAGATTCGAAACTGCACGGATCGCGAGCAGTTGTATTTTCATCGTCGGCTTCTGAACCACGAATTGCCCCTGTCCCTGGGCGGCGGCATTGGCCAGTCGCGGTTGTGCATGTATTACTTGCGCAAGGCTCATATTGGTGAGATCCAGGCCAGTTTGTGGCCGGATGAAATGATTGCGGTGTGCAGGCAGCACCGAATTGCCCTCTTGTAGCCCCGGTTTTCCAACGCGCAAAACCAATAGCCATTTGCGGGACAAAACACAAGCCGGGCTTGGTCTGGCGGACTACTGCGCGGCCCGGGTTAAGGCATCCAGGACAATCGCGGGAGTCAACAATTCCGGCAGCACCAGGGGTGGCAGTTCAGGTTTTTTGGGATACACAAGGACCAGTGGCACCCCGGCGCGCCCATGTTTTCTCAGTTCCTCGGTGATCTCAGGGGAGGCCGCCGGTCGGGTGTAATCGGCCAGGAAGGCGATGGCATCGATCGCCTTTAGTTTCTCCACGACCGCGGCGATTTCAATGCTGAATTTTTTGTTGGCATTGCAGGTCAGACACCAGTCTGCCGTGAAATCCACAAAGACCACCTTTCCCTCGGCGCGGGCTTTTCGGACCGCGTCGGGATTCCAACGCTGCCAGGCAATTCCTCCCGGATGAGATTGCAGTTCAGAAACGACAGGCGAAACCTCGGGAATGCGCCGCCACTGGAGCTGTCGTTCGAGGGCATAGTAATAACCGCCCAACAGAAGAATCAGGGCTGCGGCTATGGCGATTCCCCGATGCCGACCGCCGCGCTGGACAAATTCGCCATACACCCAGGCCGATGTGGCGGCCGATACCAGGAATAACCCAAGCCAGAGGCCCTGTTTCCCATAGTGGTCAATGGCTAGAAAGAGCAGCCAGACCGCCGTTGCCAACAGCGGAAAACCCATGGCAATCTTGAATCGAACCATCCAGGGCCCCGGTTTCGGCACAAACCGGAGCCATCCTGGATTCCATGTCAATAAAACATAAGGCAAGGCCAGGCCAAGAGCGGTCGCCGCAAAGACCCCCAAAACAATCGAGATCGAGGACTGGGTGAAAGCAAAGCCCATCGCGGCTCCCAGGAAGGGGGCCGTGCAGGGAGTTGCCAGAGCCGTGGCCAGCACGCCGTTAAAAAAAGCGCCTGTTTTTCCCTCCTGTGAGGCCAACTCGCCCGCCGTGCCCATGAGACGTCCACTCAGCGTGACCTCGAACACACCGAACAAATTCAACGCGACTCCGGTGATGAGGAGGCACAAAACCGTCAGGAACCTCGGATCACCGAATTGCATGCCCCAACTCGCGGATTGACCCGCCCGCTGGACGGCAATCACCACCGCCGCAAGCAGCAGAAACGAAGTCAAAACTCCCGCCGCATACAGAAATCCGAAAAGTCTGACCCGGCCCGGCGATTCCCGGCTCTGGCCGACAAAACTCAGGATTTTCAGAGAGATCACCGGCAAAACGCAGGGCATGACATTCAGAATCAGGCCGCCCAGAAACGCGTAGAACAGCATCTGCCATAGGCTCGATTCACGTTCCGGACCCATGCCATCGGCTTTCTCGATCCGAGGCGCGAGGATCACTTCGTATCCAGCGGGTTCTTGGGTGTCAGCCCCCTTGACGATTAATAGACCCGCTATCTTGTCGGGCCACTCTTCTTCGAATCGTCGCACGGACAACCCAAGTTGGATCCCACCCGTCGCATCCATTTTCGCATCGACATTCTTGTCGACTTCGAAGGATTCGGAAGCATACGGATAAAAGTCGAGCGAGGTTGGCGGCGTTTTAACAGTTCCCTCCGCGATCATGGAACGTGATGCATTTGTTCCTTGCTTCAGCCAGCGGGCATTCAAGGCAAGCCCGGATCCGTCCTGAGGAAGCCGCTGCCTCCATCTATCCATCAGGGGAGCATCAGCCGATAGGCGGGATTCATCGGCGATGCGCAGGGACACAGCCGCCTTTGACTCGCCCGGCACGCATTGTTTCTCACACTCCAACCAGGAGATGTCCGCCTGCAGATTGTATGTTCCCGGCGGCATCCGCGAATCCAGCGTCAACGGGATCAACAGCACAACCTCCTCGTAATAGACATAGGTTGTCAGATCCGCTTCCTGGTGTTTTCGTGGGACCGGCCATTGGATTTCTCCCGCCTTCACACCGTCAGGCAAAGACCATTGGATAGTGGTTGGCGCGCCCGAATCGCCGGAGTTTTTCCAGTAGGTATGCCACTTGCCAGGCATCCGCATGTGGATGCCGGCCCAGACCGGTTCTCCGGGGCGAGCCGTGTCGCGGTCCAACACCAGCCGGACCGAAGTCTGAGTGGCGGCCATTAAAAAGCTGGGAAAAGCCAGGAAGGCAACAAGAATCAACAACTGCCGTTTCATATTATACAAAGGTCCCTCTTGGGGACAGAACCGCATTGTGCGTTATCCCCCGGACAGTTTTTATGCGAGGATCCTGTGTCCAAGTCGCTCAACCGGACTGCAGCGGGAGGCTCAAACCGTGTTGTTCTTACGTTCGAGATCGAACCTGGGCTGAGCCCGCCTTTTCCTACGCTGACGGCCCGGGTATGCCTCGCTGAACCAGGTAACGGTGCATGCTCTCCGCCGTCTTTCGCCCGTCGCGCGCCGCGAAAGCAGCCAGGTTTGCACCCCGAACAAGGTCTCCTCCCGCAAAAACTCCGGGGATGCTGGTCATATTGTTCTCATCCACAATGACCCCTCCCCACTCGTTGACGCGGATTTGAGATAACCCGCTCTCGGGAGGGAACGGGATCGGATCAAATCCGTACGCAATCAGGACAACATCAGCCGGTACCAAATGCTCGGAACCGGGAACCGGATGAGGTTTTCGCCGGCCCTTGGCATCAGGTTCTCCCAGTTCCATGCGGATGCAGCGCACTTCGCGTACTTCCCCATTGGCGTCTCCAATCAGCTCGAGGGGATTAGTCAGAAAATGAAACACGGCGCCTTCTTCGAGGGCATTCTTATATTCCTTGCGGCTGCCGGGCATATTCGCCAGGTCGCGTCGATACAGACAGAGGGCCTCTTTGGCATGGGCGCGAATCGATGCGCGCAGGCAGTCCATGGCAGTGTCGCCCCCTCCCAACACCACGACGCGTTTGCCTTCCACCGGTATGGGAGGAACCAAGGATTGCGCCCCGAGGTTCTTTTCCATCAGATAAGTCAGGGCTTGTATCACTCCTCGAAGGTTCGCCCCCGGAATATCAAGAGGCTTGGGCTTGAGCGCCCCGATCGCCAGAAAAATCGCCTCATAGTCCCGCTGCAAATCCTCGAAAGCGATATCCCGTCCGACACGTGTGTTAACGCGAATCCTGACGCCCCGCCTCTCGAGTAGATTTAAACGCCTGTTCACGATGGATCGATCCAACTTGAATGGAGGAATGCCGTTCACCAAAAGACCTCCGGCGATCGGCAATGCTTCGAAAACCGTAACGTCGTAACCCCTCAAAGCCAGCTCGTCAGCGCATGCAATACCCCCGGGCCCCGAACCTACTACCGCAATCTTGTGCCCGTTTGGCATGACCCGGTGCGCGTGAATCGCCTCGTGGGCAAAGGCATATTCGTTGATGAACTTCTCAATCGCGCCAATCGGAACAGGCTCCGATTTCTCGTTCAGCGTGCACATGCTCTCGCAAAGGCGCTCCTGCGGGCAAATCCGGGAACAGATCTCCGGCAGGTTACTGGTCGATCGCGATACGGCGGCGGCCTCGAGAAACCTGCCCTCCGCCGTCAAGCCCAACCATTCCGGAATCCGATTGCCCAGGGGACAACCGATAGTGCAATAAGGCATGGCGCATTGAATGCATCGGCTGGCCTGCTCCATGACGGTCTGCTCGTCAAACAGGTCATAAATCTCCCGGGAATCACCAATCCGCTCCGGGGCGGGTCGCTTGGAGGGATCCTGCCGCCGGAGCTCGCACCAAAGATACTTGTCCTTCCACGTTGCGGTTGGAAACGGCGCTTTCATGGTGCCTTCTCTGACGATCTGACCTGTCGTCGGTTCATTCAACGGGTTGCCCTCCGCCAAGCCTTTTGCCTCCGGCGGAATTCTGTTTCGGACTCTAAGCGATCCCAAAGTCCGCCTCAACATTTTTCAAATCCCTCGCGAGGCTCGCTCGGCGAGCGCCTCAATATTCCCTCAATCCCCGGGTTCCGCAACACGGTTCCTGCAACCCAGTGCTGCCTCGATCCTCGCAGAGAATGTGGATTTCGCCTCTTATCCCTGGCTTTTCTTGGCCCGCAATTCGCCATTTGACTTAGTTCTGGCCAAGACACTCAGATCCTGTTAGTCTCACAAAATAATTTGGCAAAGCTTGTTGCCTTTGACAGCAACAACTGGGCCTGAGAACGCACAACTCCCTGCGGAGGTCGCAGGTTTTCTGAGCCTGCAGCCCAGTTCAGGCGGGGTTATGCGAGGGGAATGAGATATGAAGAGCATATTCCGTTTTATCGCGTCCGTCCTTCTGGGGGGATCCCTGCTGCTTATGCAGGAAAGTCTCGTTGCCGGCCAAAGCGTTCGAAATCAAAACAACGGCCCGGAGAGCAGGAAGCAGGACAAAAAAGCGCTTTCCCCGACTGAACAAACCCGCAGCGGCGTGGTGGTCTTCAATAACACGCTGAATTACTTGGGGCGGTATTTTTACTCCCCCAATGAGTTTGGCGATCAAATCCAACTCTCCGCGGAGATTACCAACCGCCTCTTTCTGAGATTCCAGCTCGAGTATTATCTTTCTGACAACGCGAGCAGCAACGAAACGCTTCGCATCCGATTTTATTTCAACGACGGCACTAATAATACCCCCGGAAAGCTCCTGTATGAAATGGCAAATCCCGTTAGATTAACGAAAGGCTTCAACAGTGTCGTTATCGAAGGCTTGCCGCTGCAAATGCCGGATACCTTCACCTGGACGGCAAAATTCGAGGGCGTCGATCCAGGAGAACAGGTTGGTTTGCTGTTTTACAATCCTCCCTCGATCGGCGTGGCTTACGATGACTACTGGGAGAATACGAATTCCAACTGGGTGCTCAAGAAAGTCAGTGGGGTGCCCGCCAACTTCGGCATGCTTGTCATGGCCATTTCAGCCGGCGCTCCGCCCCCCGAACTCCCCCTCCCTCCGCCGCCCGATATCACGCCGAATCCGTATCCAATCCCTTAACCGGATCCCTGCTCGGTGACCCGGCGAATGAGCATCTCATTTCGGGGATTTCGGAGGGCTTCCGGCATCGTTCGGCCCGGCAACACGCGGGAATCAAAAAGCCGGGGAAACCTCCGGCGACCGATTCCGATAGTGAATCACGTGGAATTCCTGGGTCTGACGTAGAACCGACATAACTTCGAAACGATGTTCGAACGGCGGAAAAAAAACATCGCCATCGACTTCTCTCAGAACGAGCGTCAGATATAGATCCGAGCAAAACGGCAACGCGTCTGCGTACAATCGTGCGCCGCCGCAAATAAAAATGTCTCCATTCTCCGCCTCGGGATCCAGATCGCTCAGGCTGCCAATGGTTCTCACTCCCGGATGATTCAGCGGGGTATGCGTGATCACCACGGTTGTTCTTCCGGCCAGAGGGCGCCCAATGGACTCAAAGGTCCGACGCCCCATCACCAGGACGTGTCCCATCGTGGTCTGCTTGAACCATCGGAAATCTTCCGGCAAATACCAGGGTATTTGTCCGCCACGACCAATCACGCGATTGAGCGCCATGGCCGCGATGGCCTTGAAGTATTTCATTTTTGATCGGGACGCGGCATTCCCCTGCCCCCCTGGCAGGATGTCGTTGCCCGCTTGAATCGTCAAACAATCCAACAAGACTCGTCAGACCGCCACCGGCGCTTTGATCGCCGGATGCGGATCGTATCCCGTCAAAGCAAAATCCGCATAAGTAAAATCGCGGAGGTTCCGAACTTCGGGGTTTAGCCGCATTTGAGGCAGGGGCCGCGCGTCTCTCGACAGCTGCAAACGCGCCTGATCCACATGGTTCAGATAAAGATGCAGATCCCCAAATGTATGAATGAATTCCGCCGGCTGAAGTCCGCAGACCTGTGCGACCATGAGCGTCAGCAGCGCATAGGAGGCAATGTTGAATGGCACTCCCAGAAAAATGTCGGCGCTGCGCTGATACAACTGACAGCTCAACTCCCCCTCATGAACATAAAACTGAAACAAGACGTGACACGGAGGCAGAGCCATCTGATCGAGTTCGCCAACGTTCCATGCGCTCACGATCAGCCTCCGGCTGTCCGGATTGCGCCGGATTTGGTCGACCACCCCCTCGATTTGATTGATGGCACCCTCACCCGCCGTGCGCCATCGACACCACTGCGCTCCATAGATCCGACCGAGATCGCCCCTCTCATCAGCCCATTCGTCCCAGATGGTCACGCCGTGTTCGCGCAGATACTTGATGTTGGTGTCCCCGCGCAAAAACCAGAGTAGCTCGTGAATCACCGACTTGAGATGCACCTTCTTGGTCGTGACAAGAGGAAATCCCAGCCGCAGATTAAACCGCGCCTGCGCCCCAAAAACCGATCGTGTCCCCGTGCCAGTCCGATCCGCCCGGAGACGGCCATTTTCCAACACAAATCTCAGAAGATCAAGATATTGAACCATGACTGAGAAGCCTTTTTGAACATCCCCTCTTATCCAAGCCCGTTGCTTACAGGGAAGCCGCCTCGATTCCCAGGTTCGATGACGACATCAGCGGCAAGGCGATCGAAAACTCGGTGGCCGCATCCGATGCCGGCGACCGCATTTCAATGGTACCTCCCAGGCTTTTCACAATCTCACTCGCCAGGAAGAGCCCAACCCCATTGTGCGGCGGACCCTTTGTAGTGAAAAATGCCTCGAAAATGCGCCCTTTGATCGATTCTGGGATCCCGTTACCGTTATCGATGATCCGAATATACTGCCGTTGATCATCCCGGTCGACGCGGATGGTGACTTGGCCATTCGGAGAAATCGACGCCGCCTCGATCGCGTTGTTCATCAGGTAAAGCCCGGCCCGAGCCAGTTCACTCGAAGGCCCAAGCCACAGACACTCTTGAGTCAACTGAGGCACAAGTGTCACTTTGTTGACCACCGCCAGGAAGTTCGACAAGGTCACAATATCCTCGACCAACCTCGACAAAGATACCATCTGGGCCTGCTTGCCCGTCTGCGCAATCAGGAGCAAACTGTGCAGCTTATGACCCGCCCGCTGCAGGCTCTGGTCAATCACATCAAGTCGTTGCCGCATCTCCAATCCCAGTTCCTCCTCCAATTTAAGCAACTGAACGCTTCCCAAGGCCGCTGCCAGAGGATTATTGATCTCGTGGGCAAGACTGGCGGCCAATTGTCCAAAGGTCTTCTGCCAGTGCTCACTGAGCATCTCTTGGTGCAACTGGTTGATGCGCTGTTGCAGCGTGATTTGTTCCTTGAGCTGATCTTGAAGCTGCTTTACCCGGACCGCGGCCCGGGTTCTAGCCATAAGCTCCTGTTGTTCAATGGGTTTACTGAGGTAGTCGTGTCCACCGACCTCCAATCCCCGAATCTTGTCTGATTTATCCAGGCGCGCTGTCAGAAACAATACCGGTATGTTCCGAGTCCGTTCGTCGGCCTTAATCCGGCGGCAGACTTCAAAACCGTCCATTTGGGGCATCATGACATCCAGAATGACGACATCGACATCATGTTCAGCCAGATAGCGCAAAGCGGATTGGCCGTCTCGGCAGACCGCACACTCCATCCCCGACGCCTGCAAACGCATCTGCAACAGGCGCAATGAATCAGGTTGGTCATCGACCGCAAGAACCTTCGGTTTAATCCCAGGTTCTCCGATCGGCCCCCCCGGACGGCTAAAGATCAAGGGCTCCATGGACGGCGACTTTTGGTAATTTCATGCAAAAAAACAAGTCCAAACCACGAGTGGAGAAGTCGCTCGACTCTCTTCGATCTCTGGCCCTAATCAAGGGATGGCATCCGACTGACTCAGACGATCCAGAAACGTCGTCACTCCTTTGCGATACTCTTCAGATCCCAACGCCAGCGCGTCGTTATGGTCCCCCCTCAATTCGAAAAGCATCTTGGGATCATTGGCTTGCGCAAAGTTCTTTTCCGCATGATGAAAGGGGACGAGTGTGTCTGATCGGCTGTGCATGATGCAGACCGGGATCTTAATCTGAGGCAAAATGCTCTGGGTATCAAAGCGGATCCGCCCCAGCCATCGAACTGGCAACCAGGGAAACAACTCCGCGCCCATGTCCGGAATACTGGTAAATGTGCTTTGGAGAATAAGTCCTCCAAGTGGCTCGCGCCGGGCAAGCTCCGCGGCAACAGCGCCCCCCAGGGATTCGCCCAATGCGACGATTCGTTCCGCCGCAAATCCCCGTTTCCGCAGCCAGCGATAGGCCGCCATTGCATCCTGACAAACTCCCTCCTCACTCGGCCGCCCCTGACTTAAGCCATAACCTCGGTAATCAAAGGCCAGCACACTCACTCCCGTCTCGAGGAGCAGCCGGAACAGATCCACTCGGTGGCTCAAGTTTCCCGCATTCCCATGACACAATAGAATCCCCCAACCGCCACGCGGAGAGCCGGGATCCGCCGGAAAGAACCAGGCGTGGATTTGCACTTCATCGCGGGTGACCAAAGTCAGATTCTCAAACGGGCGATTCAGTTCCGCCGGCGAGGCGTCCATCGACCTTGAAGGGATGAAGACCTGCGCCCGTTCGAACCACCGCAGGAACAGCAGCAGGCAAACCGCTCCCGCCGCAATCTTTAAAAGAAGCGGAATATAGGAATTCACGCGCAACACATTACGGGAGCTTCTCACCCCGGGCGGGCAAATACAATCGATACCACTCCTCGCGCGTCAACCCCAGATCATCCGCCATCGCCGCCTCCCGGATGCGCTCAGGACGAATGGATCCAATGATTGGGACGATGTGTGCCGGATGTCTCATCAACCAAGCCAAGGCTAAGACAGTCATCGTGGTTTCCCGCTCTCTCGACAGGATTTTCATGGCCTCCAAAACGGGCAATAATCGCCCTCGTCGCGCGTCCTGGTGACCCTGCAAAGCGCCTTCTGCGAGTAGCCCGCCGCCCAGCGGACTCCACGCCAGCGGCGTGATTTTATCCGCCAGGCATTGATCCAAGGTGCCGTCATGAAGACAATCCAATCGCGCGAGACTGATCTCGACCTGGTTAACGATCAAAGGCATCGGACATACCCTTTGCAGGGCCGAGACTTGCGAGGGCAGAAAATTACTTACGCCAAACTCGCGGACCTTGCCGGATTGCTTCAGCTGACTGAACGCTTGCGCCACTTCGTCCGGGTCCATCAGAAAATCAGGCCGATGCAACTGATATAGATCGATGGTTTCCACCCCCAAACGCCGCAACGATTGCTCGCACGACCAGGTGATATGTCGCGCTGAGAAATCATAACGATGTGGCGCAGAAGCCTCCGGATCGCCAGCCCACCGAATCCCGCACTTGGTGGCCACCAGAATATCTTCCCGCATCTCCGGCGCCTCTCTCAAAGCCTCCCCAAAAATGCTCTCCGCCATCCCCCCACAGTAAATATCCGCGTGGTCAAACAAGCGATAACCCGCCTCGTAAGCCGCCAGAATAGCCCGCCGTCCCTGCGCGCGGCTCGATTCTGTCACTTCCTCCGATTTCGATGTGCCCGCCAGGCGCCAACAGCCATAGGCGAGAGTTGTTGTGCGTAAAATGCTGTTTCCCAGAGGAATAGTCTTCATGAGTCGTTGGGTACGCTCAGCAGGGTAACGTCATTTCATACCCCTGCCAAGCGCTTTTGAGAGACACCACACTAGTGAACTCGGCCATATTTTCGTGCTGCCTTGCGGCCGTCAAAACTAAAGTCAGCAAAGTGCGTTGACGACCACTGCCCTCTACTGAGTGCCGACTGCCAATTGCCGATTGCGGGCTCACTCCGTCCCCCTGCCGCCCGGCGTCACTAACCGCACGAGCCGATCGTGGCCGCCGCCTGTTCAGTCGTGCCCTCAGCCAGATGCTGGCTGGTGGCAGCCACCTGGCCCGATGCCGCTGTCACTTGATCGGAACTGCTTTTTACGGCCTCAACAACCCTTCGGATAGATCGGCTCAGGTAACTCGCCAGGCATACAGAGACACCCACGATCACCAACAAAACCAGCCCGAACAGAACATAGGTTGTTACTTGCTGATGGCCCTGAAACGCAGCGCGTTGAGTCTCAGGGTGCGCTGGCTGAAGTGCCGGAGGGGCGCCTCCATTGAGATCGGGATCGATCCTGTTTCGATTTCAGCGCCGAGTTCATCGAGAAGGGTCGTCAGAGCATCAGGAACGGCCTCAGACCGGGTCTGATCCCAAATGACCCAGCCGCGCCCATGAGTGACCGGCAATCTCAAGCCAGGCTCCCGAGGGGTCATCACGGCGTGTCCCGGCAGCAGAAGGCGCAGGTTCCCTGCGAGCCAGGTATTCTCGGCAAGAATGACGTCCCCGGGTAGAATCTGAGGACGCCACGTATCGACCAGTTGGGAGAGAGGCGCATTCAGCGCAACAGGCCGTTGACTCCACTCGGCAAACCAGACTCTCCCGGCCAAAAGCATCGCGGTGAAGACCATGATGACAAACGCTAATCCTTGGAAACGTCGATAAACGACCTCGGACAAATGGTTTTCCCGGAGTGCCGCAAACAACAGCGGAATCGCGAGGAACAGCGGAGTCAGCCAGCGTTCCTTCAGATTGGACGCACCACTGATGAGAACCCCGATGGCCAGAAGGACGATATTGGCCGCGAGCGTCCGCCATACCAAGCGCACAGGAGGTCGGCTCATGGCGTTCTGGAAAAGAGACTTCATGGAAAGCCCGCGCCACCCGATCAGAACGACAAACAGAACACCGAGCAACATCAGCGGATCGGCCCAGGTCTGGATTACGTTGCCCAATCCTTTGGCGGCAGTCACCCACCAGGCGTGTTCCCGGGCCATTTCCAACTTCTGAACGCTTTTGGTTACGACGTGCGGATTCTGAATTGCCCAATATAAGTGGAGTGCGACGCAGGCCGCCGCAGAGCTCGCGAACCAGAAGATCTTTGGACTGGCGAAACGTTGCCGCAAGACCGGATCCCAGAAAACAGCCACCGCCAGTCCCGACAGGAGCAATGCATAGCTGTAATTGCTGAGCAACCCGAGCCCCACGCAGAAACCCAGAGACAAGTACCTCAGCCGGTGCCCGGAATTGATCAGACCCAATACCGCCACCCAGGTTGCGGCCGCGACGCAAGTCACCAGAACCGTATGGGTCAACTCCCGCTGCGCTTCCCAGGAGAGATGAGGGAGAAAGAACAACGACCACACCACAATCGAGGCGGCCCGGCGGTTGCACAGCAGCTGTCGCGCCGCCCGGAAAGCAAACAGAAAAATCCCGAATAAGAGGGCATTCTTAAGCACAGACAAGCCCAACACTGAGACTCCCGTAATCTCGAAGATCAGAATCTGCAGCCAGGTGTAGAGCGGAGGCTGAGGGCCATAACCCCACTGCCATCGTTGGGTGAAAAGCAATTGCTCGGCCTCGTCCAGACCCGCAGTGGGTGAAATCATCAACCTCAGGAATGCCATGCCGCTGAAGTAAAGCAGCAGGATCCAAAGCACACCCCTGTCGCCCCAGGCGTCTGCCTTGGGGCCAGGGATCGGTTCCTTCGTTTCGGGCAGATCAGATGGTTCACGCCGGTTCATGATTCCGTGGCAGCCTTGAATGCGAGGCATAGCCTGCGTCAATGAAAAGAGTCTATTCCGTCGGTTCATTTTGGGTCAACGCTGGTGTCCGTTCCGAAGCCCGGGACTTGAAAGCCGATCCAAACGACGCAATGATGGTCCAAAACTGAACTGTTCTATGAGCCGATCTCCCATTCTTCCTCGAAGCAGACCCAGGGGGTACCGGGAGAAAATCGAATGCCAGCCCGATTGGCAAGCGGCCTTGAAAGCCGCTCAGTTGTGCGGCATCGCCGAAGTGTATGGCGGGGACGCCGGCCAAGCCATCACCCAAAACCGGACCAGCGAAGTCCGAAAGCTGGAAGTGCGTCGTGATGGCTTCCCAACGACGCTTTATGTCAAGAAATATTGGGCGCCGACCTGGGGGCATGTCTGGCGAGGCGTTTTCCGCGGCACCTTTTTCGGGACCTCCAAAGTCCGGCGTGAGTACGACAATCTACAACGGCTGCGCAGTCTGGGACTGGACGCTCCCGAGCCGGTCGCCTGCGGAGAAGAACGATGTTTTGGATTCCTTGTCCGGAGTTACCTGATCAGCGCGGGGATACCGGATCCCATGCCCTTGGATTGGTACATCGGTCGTTTTCTGAAAGAGATGTCTCGCCCGGATCAGTCGCGTGTCCGCCATGAGCTCATCGAACGTCTCGCCCGCCACACCCGTTCCATGCATGGCCACGGCTTTGTTCATTACGATTATTTCTGGCGTAATATCCTCCTGTCTGGAGGCAAACTGGATCATTTCTACCTCATCGATGCCCACAAAGGTTGCCTGCGATCCAGCCGTAGAATCGAGACGCTTCGGATTGTCGATCTAGCCGCCCTGGATGCTCCCGCTCCCGCCTTCCTGCGGCGATCCGAACGGCTGCGGTTTTTTCTGTGCTACCGGGATCACCGGCGGCTGACCCGCCAGGACAGGAGGCTCATCCGGCGGATTCTGGATTACGCCAGACCTTTGCGAGGCCGCCAATTGGAACGTGTCCGGCAAGCCGCCGAATCCACCTGAAAGATTCGGTTTGCGACCGTTGTCGTCCCTGGGGCATCATGCTCGAAATGCTCAGCATTGCCGCTGATTTTCAGGAATGGTTCACCCCGCTGGGATTGGATACATGCGACCGGGTGGCGCATCGTTTCATGCCGCACCTGCCGAAAGACGGATCCGGTGTTCAAGTCGAACGTCGGGTCCTCGTTGCTCCGGGGAAAAATGAATTGAGGATCTTTTTCAAAATCTACCGCCATGCATCGCCTTCGTGGCGATTCTGGAACCGCCCCTCCAAGGCCCGGAGGGAATACGAGAATTACTCTGCCCTCAGCCGGCTGGGAATCCGTTGTCCCCGTCGAGTGGTCTGTGGTGAGAAACGCACTTTTCTGGGCCGTCTGCGATACGCGTTTATCGCCACCGAAGCCGTTGAAGGGGCTCGGACCCTGGCGGAACTCCTCGGGCCCGAATCCCGCGCTCGAGAGGAAGCCGTTCCCCGGGAGATTCGAAGCCATCTGGTCGCCGAACTCGCCCGGATGACCCGCGTCATTCATCAGGCCGGTTTCTTCCACAATGACCTGGTTTGGCGCAATATTCTGGTTTCGGAAATGACGTCGGGTTCGCCCTTGATCTGGTGGATCGACTGCCCCCGAGGCCGGTTTGTGCGATGCCATTGGCGCCGCAGCCGCCTGCGAGTCAAAGATCTGGCGGCCCTCGACAAATCTGCGTCTCTCTATTGCACCCGGTCCGAGCGCCTGGCTTTTCTGTTGCGTTATCTTGAAAGGAACGGCGCCGACGACGAAGTGCGCCGCTGGGCGCGGGCCATTCAAGAATATCGAAAAAAACGGTGGCCTGATGACTGGCATTGACACGATAACATGGGATTCGGGGCGCATGCAGGTCCATCGCAGGTATGCGTCACTGCTGGAGGCCAGCAGCTTGACGACCCTGGGCCAGGTGATGGGTTATGCCGGCGGTCAAATGATGCGGTCGGTTCCGGGAAGATCCACCGTCCGGATCGAACTGAGCCAGGCGGGACAGGAGCCGCAGGTCGCCTATCTGAAGCGCTACGATCCCGCATACCTGAACTTGAAAACTCGCTGGCTCAGACGCATTCACTGCGTCATCGCTGACGAGGCTTTGCATGAATGGACCATGATTCACCGTTTGCGCCAGCACGGATTCCACGCCCCCGAACCAATCGCCGCAGGCCAGATCCTGTCGCCCGGTTGGAATCCGATCGTCACGCATAGTTTTGTCCTGACCGCGCACATCGCGCAAGGCATTGCCGCGCACGAACACCTGAAGTTGCTATCTGCTCAAGCGCGGCTCGCGTTAATGGAACGTGTCGGCGCCTTGACCCGGCGATTTCATCAGGCCGGGTTCATCCATAAAGACTATTATCTGAGTCATATCTGGGCTTCCCCAAGCCAGTCGGAGAAACCCGATCTATACCTGATCGATTTGCAGCGGCTCATCGGCCCGGGCCGTTTCAGCCCGCGATGGCGAGTAAAGGATCTCGCGGCGCTCGTCTATTCCGCCGGATTAGCGGGAGCCACGCCAGCGGACCTGGGGGCTTTCCATCGGCATTATTTCAATGCCGATCCTTTGGGAAGCCTGGAAAAGAATTGGATCCGGCGAATCGATCGGCGAGTCCAAGCCCTCACCCGCCGCCGGCCCAAATACGATGTCATTTGGGATCGACCCGGCATCCGGCCGACCAACGTTTGACACCTCATCCGGAGGATGTCTTGATGGCGCTGTCGATTAGCCCAACCTGCGGCTCCCTGGCTACTCCAGATAACCCAGGTTCCGCAATCGATCCTCGATCCTCGCTGAATCCTCGTCAGAATATTCCGGTTGCGGTGGGGTGACCGCGCTTCCGGGCTGGAGCTCGCGCCGGGGGGGGTATGCATCTAGAAAGTCGTCCTCGAGAGCCGCCGTGATCGGTTCGGCGTCCATGTCCTTGGCAATGGGCAGGCCGAACAACTGCAACACGGTGGGGGCAATACTCTCAATGGCCTGGGGCGACAAACGCGCGCCTTGCCTCACGTTCGGTCCGGCCAACAGGACAACGCCTTCCGGCTCATGCCCGCCGTCGCGGAGGATGTGCTTGTTGGGGGTAAAGCAGCCGGCCGAGCACACATCCCGGCGGAAACTGGGCGGTACATCGTAGGGTTTGGACAGAATCACCACGAGGTCCGGTCCAGCCTCGGCGTGCGGGCCTTGGTACAAATTTTCCGCTTCGTGAATCTCGGCGCAAACCTTCGTGCCGTCCGATCCGCGAAGCTCGAGCAGTTCTTGCGCGATCTTGCGCCGCAAGGCTCGCCACTCGGCTTCCGGCACGATCCCCTCGGGATACTTGCCCACTCGGTTGATGCGGATGCCGGCCGCGCGGGATTCCAACGGATCCGCCCACACCGTCGTCCCCGACCAATCGACGAGGCCGCACTTCGTGTCAATGGGCACCCCGAATTTCGTGCGCCATGCGCGCGGCAACATGCCGACAAAGCTGAACTTGCGCTTCAAGTAGCCGCCGTCAGCCAGCCAGCGGTTCGTATTGAAGAAAGTTCGCGGAATCGGGCCGAAACCGTGATCCGAAACCATCAAAAACGCGCATTCCCTGCCGGCCGCCTCCAAAACGGAGCCGATATGCCCATCGATCTGCCGGAAGAGCTGTTCCATTCTCTCGGAAATCCTGTTTTCCGGCGCGATGGAGGGATCCGCATACTGCCAGCCAAAATGCTGAATCCGATCCAGCACAAGCCAGACTGACATCATGAATTGCCACGATTGTTCGCGCATCAATTTCACCGTCGCGTCGGCGTGGCATTGCAGGACACGCGCATTCTCGTCGACGAACGCGAGCATTTCCTTCTCGTAGTTCTTTGATCCTGGACGGGCGTGTGGATAGTGGACGACATCGACGATAAAGCCAGGGAACTGCCGGGCCAGTTCCGCCGGGTGGGTCGTCATCCCCGTGGTTTCGGCGGCGAAGGCGTCGCTGGTGATAAAACCATTGACCGGATAGACCGGAGAGCTCATTGGCACGTTGAACGCGCCGGTCAGTTTGCCGTGGGCGTTCAGCCGCTGCCAGATGGTCGGCGCATCGACGTCACGCGAGGTGTTCAGCCGGCGCTGGTAGTAATCTCCCCGCGGCGTGTGACGGAAATGGTAGATGCCATGTTTCCCGGGATTCGTGCCGGTCACCAAGCTCGTCCAAGCCGGCGGCGTCAGCGCGGGGGTTGTCGAGTTGAGGACGCCGTGGGCGCCGTGGGCCATCAGCCCGCCGAGCGTCGGCATGACCCCGCGCTCGACCCACGAGGACAGGTTGGTCCACGTCGCGCCATCGAGTCCGAGAATAAAAACCGATTTCGCTGGCTCAGGCACTCAATAGGGGTATAACAAATGTCCCATGCCTGGCAATATTGAAAGAGTATTGATTATCGGCCTGGATTGCGCCGAGCCATCGCTGGTCTTCGACCTTTGGAGGGGGTACCTGCCGAATTTGCGGCGCCTGATGGAACAGGGGGCCTGGACCACCATGAACTCGACCACGCCCCCCATCACCATCCCCGCGTGGTCTTGCATGATGACGAGCAAGGATCCCGGCACTCTGGGCATCTATGGTTTCCGAAACCGCAAGGATTTCACCTATGCCGGCCTGTCGTTCGCGACATCGACAGCCGTCAAAGAGCCTCGTCTCTGGGACATTCTCGGCCAGGCGGGCAAGTCCTCAATTCTCCTCGGCGTGCCGGGAACCTACCCGGTGAGCCCAGTGAATGGGGCGATGGTCGGCTGCTTCCTCACCCCCGATCCGGCGACGAATAACTACACTTACCCGGCCAGCCTTCGCGACGAGATCGACGGCGTGCTCGGCAAAAATCAATACCGGGTGGATGTGTCCAATTACCGGACCGAGAACAAAGCGGATCTCCTTCGAGAAATCTATGAAATGACCGACCGACGATTTGCGCTGGCCAAGCATTGGATCCAGACCAAACCCTGGGATTTCTTCATGCTCGTCGAAATGGGGATTGACCGCGTTCATCATGCCTTTTGGAGGTATTTTGATCCGCAACACCGCAAGTATGAACCGGGAAGCCCGTACGCCCACGCCATCCGGGATTACTACCTGCATGTCGACCAACTCATCGGCGAACTCCTCGACCGCCTCCCGGCCCGGACCGCGGTTATCGTCGTTTCCGACCACGGCAGCAAACGCATCGACGGCGGCATCGCGATCAACGAGTGGCTCATCCGGCAAGGTTATCTCACGCTGGCCGAATACCCGAAACAGCCAACGCCGCTGGGCATGCTCCCGGTGGACTGGACAAAAACCAAGGTTTGGAGCGAAGGCGGTTATTACGCGCGCGTCTTCATCAACCGCCAGGGCCGCGAGCCCCAAGGCATCGTCTCCTCCAGCCAGTACGAATCGCTGCGAGACGAGCTCATTCTTAAGCTTGAAGCCCTGGGCGATGAGGCGGGCCGGCCCATAGGCACCCGCGCTTACCGGCCCGAGCAACTCTACCGGAAGTGCAACGCCATCCCACCCGACTTGGTCACGATCTTCGGGCAGCTCCTCTGGCGCAGCATCGGCAGCGTCGGCTACCACGCCGTGCATGTCTTCGATAACGACACCGGTCCCGATGACGCCAACCACGCGCAGGACGCTTTGTTCATCATGAGCGGCCCCGGCATTCCCGCCGGCCGGATTGCGCCCATCGACCTGCTCGATGTCGCCCCGACGGTCTTGAAACTGCTCGGCTTTCCGGTGCCGCCGGATATGCAGGGCCGGGCGCTATAGCCATCGGCGGCGGTCCGCGCACGCCCCGCCACTCCACATCAGGCGCCCCATGCGCCTGTGGCTCGGAATCATTCTATGTAACCCTCCTTGATCAGATACCTCCATATTTTATCCGCGCTTTCGTCGATCTTTTCGTATTCGGTTTTGATGGTGATTTCCGGATCGACCGGCTCCTCAAAGGGAGAGTCTATGCCCGTGAACTCCTTGATCTCGCCCGCAAGCGCTTTCTTGTACATGCCCTTGATATCCCGTTGCATGCACTCCTCGAGGGATGTCTGAACATACACAAGGATCACATGCTTAATCCGCTCCCGCGCCATTTCCCGGATCTCGTTCAAGGGCGAGACAAAGGCCACGAGAGTGGGCACATGATTCCTGACCAGCAGCTTTGAAACAAAGATGATCCTCTCGTTGTTGAGTTTTCTGTCCTTTTGCGAAAATCCCAGATCTCGAGACAGCTCCTTGCGGATCTCGTCTCCATCCAACATCTCCGCCTGGATGCCCACTGCGGACAGTCTCTTGCAGATTTCGTTTCCGAGCGTGGTCTTGCCCGCGCACGGCAATCCGGTGAACCATAAACAAAAAGGTTTGATTAATTTCATATCGGTTTTAAGACTCTAAGTGACAAAAGGATGATCGTATGAAAATATAACGTCCAACACCTCGTCTCGCATCACAGGCTTCAACGCCTCGTAATCTCGACGCATAATAAATTCCCTCACCTGTGTCCCGCTGGGGGATATGTGGTAAATCTCATGATGCGGACACAGTTTCGCGGTGGTGTAGAGATCGCATCTTCTGCAGAAAAAGGCATTGCTGACTTTCATGATCTCCATCCCGATCCCCCCGATCTCATCGAAGATTCTGTGCGCCGCCAGCTTGTCATAATAGTCCCTGACCCCCGCATGGTCTCTGCCGACGATGAAATGCGTGCAGCCAAAGTTCTTTCTCACAATCGCGTGAAACACCGCCTCCCTGGGACCCGCGTAGTACATTCGGGAGTTGTAAACACTCACAAAAGATGAATTCACCGGATAATACTTGTCCACGAGTTCTTGATACACTTTCAGGATGACTTCATCTTTGAAGTCGCCCGGCTTCTTGCTTCCCACAATCGGATTGATGAACAAACCATCGACAAACTCCAGCGCCATTTTCTGAATGTATTCGTGCGCCCTGTGAGCCGGATTTCTGGTTTGAAAGCCCACGACGGTTTTCCACCCCTTTTTCCCAAAAATGCCACGGGTTTCTTCCGGAGTAAAATCGTAGCCGGGGTATTCGAGCGCGAACTCGTCCATCACCCAGATATTTCCTCCCACTACATAAGAGTCGGAAAGATTCATCAGTTGCACACCGGGATGCGACTTGTCGCAAGTGCCATAGACCTTCCCGCAGTAGGTTTCGCGATCGATCTCGTATTTATCCGAAACCTCAAGAACTCCCAGGAGGATATCCTTGCCCTTTCTGGTTTCTTTCAACAAGATCTGGGAACCGATTTGCGCCTGGGTCCATTTGGTCTTGGGCAGCGGAAAAACCAGCGGAATGCTCCAGGGCAAACCATTGGCCAGCCGGATCCGGGAAAGCACGCTTTCGTAATCCTCCTGATTCAGGTACCCCGTCAGCGGGCTGTAGAGACCTGTGGCGATATTTCGAAGCTCGCTGATCTGGTCGCGGGCAAGATAGACTTCAAAACAAACATCTTTTATATCCAGTTTATTTTTTGAAATAAACCGATTAACGAGAACTCCTCCGTGGGGGGGGATCATGAGAGTGTTGTATGCTTGCGGTTCGTGAATTGCCCAACAGGGGGGGTTGACCGCAGTGGGAGCGGCGAGGGCAACCGCTCGCCAGGACCAGCCTTAACACTCCAGCGGCACTTCTGCAACCAATCGGCGCGCCAGTCTGGGGCGGAGCCCCGATCCGCAGCCAATCGCCATTTCAGGATGTGCTTAGGCGATGCGACGGTTCCTTCGGACACAGCCGCGCTCCGAAGTGTCGAGGTAGGCTTAAGCGGGATTTCCATATGAGATGAAAGAGTGCCAAAAGCCTGAAGAGTTTGGCAAGCCCGCACATCCGGTAGGATTCGGGGAGTCGGAAGTCGTTTCGGTTCAAAAGGCTGTCCGGTTTTAGCCGAGACGTGGCCGCGGGATCCGCAGATCATGCGGACGGAGATTGCGTTCCCGGCAATAGTGATGGAGAAAGCAAACCCGATCCGCGCGGTGGTATTGAGGCAAGCCCGCCGTGCCGCGGGCCAGCCGGGCGAGATCGGCGATGGCCCTCTGAAGAGGAACAACGCCCATGAATCTCAAGCCGTCAAGGTCCAGCAGTCTCGGCCGGCCGTCGCGATCAATGACCACATTGGTCTCCTTGAGGTCGCGGTGCGAAAATCCTTCGTTATGCATTCGAGCGATGATGCGGGCGACGGCGCCGGCCATCTGCTGATTCCCCCCCTGAAACCGGCCCAGATCCATCGCACCGGGAATCTCCTCCATGAGAAAGTAGCTGCGGCGAAGAAAAGGGCCCACGCGATCGTTCGCGGCGGCGATGGGTCTTGCGGTTGGTATCCCTACCAACTCCAGGTGATAGGCTTTCCGAAACGCCGCCCAGGCTCGCGAGGGACGGAGGAGGTCTTTTAACAAACTGAAAGGCTTCCGGAAGTTGTGGCGCTTGAGGACCAGCCCCCCCTTTTTTCCCACCGTTGCGCTTCGACCGGGCTTGAGGATTTCGGCCTCAGACCGCAGGAATCCGTCTGGATCCCGCAAGATCGCCACCACATCGTCCCGCAGATCAGGCAGGCGAACTCGCCAGACGAGTCGCCCATAACGTCGAGGTGCAAATTCACGGTTGTGTTTCCAGCACCTTTTCGATCGTCGGTAATAATGCCGGAGCCGCATGGCCCGGCTGATGGCCATCACTGCAGGGGAAACCGGCAGAGGAATAAACAAGGCCAAGAACGCCAGGTTCCGATCGCGTTCGAGCGGGCTCAAAGTCTGTCGGAGACATATCCCATGAAGATCGACCAGGCGGATTTGGTCCGTTTGGGGACAATACAGGATGTTGCCAGGGTGCAAATCGTTCTGCAAAACGCCTTTCGCATGCATCCGCTCGATCAAGCTCAACACCCTCTCAAGGGGCGGACCTTCTATCTCGTCCAGCGGCCGGCCGGGAAACGATTCGGTAATCAAAATACTCTCCCGGAGGCCACGCCAGCTCCAACGCTCACCATGCGCAAGATGATGAACAATCGGGATATCCCGGTCGGCCAGTTGGCGAGCCAGATCCCACTCGTGGCGGGCCTGAGAGGATTTCAAGAAGAACTTGAGCGGGCGGAGGGGGTGCCGATCGTGACGGTATCGCTTGATGTAGCAGGTTTTTCCATCGATGGACGCGCGCGCGACCAGTTTGAACGGGGACTCTTTAACCACCTCAAAGGGCGCCGATAAAACCCGCGGCAGGAGCCGTGCGAAATCCTCCTCCGCTTCCCAACGCAGACCCTCGTGTGTCAATCGGACCATGACCTTCACTCTGGAAACGAATCCGCCCTCTGTCAACGCAGGGTTCGGATTCGTCTCATCCCGCAAAAAGACTTGTCGCATCCGCCAGCCTGGTCTGTACTGGAGAGGTGGTCGTTACAATAACCTATGCACAGATCGTGCAAGCCCTGGGTCTGAAGTCGATCGAGGCGGTCAAGACCTGCCAGGGCGTCCTGGTCCAGAACCATAAAGGCCGTCGCGATATTCAACGCCTGGAATGGCCGGTTGCCGGAGGCGGCAAGATGGTGTTTTTTCTCAAGCGCATCTGGCAGCAGGACAAGAAGGACGGATTATGGTCCCTGCTGCGCCACGGAAAGCCGTGGTCGGTCTGCCGGCGTGAGTGGGAGAATTCTCTCCTCCTCCAATCGGCTGGGTTCCAGACGGCGGAGCTGGTGGCTTACGGCGAGGAATGCGGGCTTTTTTGGGAGCGCTTTTCATTCCTGTTGACCCGGGCGGTGCCGGTGACACAAACCGTTGAGGACTTTGTTCAGGATTGTCATGACCGAACGCGCCGGCGAGAGGTGATTCGGGCCCTGGCCGCCGAGGTGCGGCGGCTTCACGATGCCGGTCTGGCGGCACCGGATCTGTTTTGCCGGCACCTTTTTGTCGAGCTGACCTCACAAGGCCCCCGGTTCCATTGGATCGATATGTCCCGTCTGAATCGATGCCGACGAGTGTCGTTGCGCCGGCGGGCGCGGGATCTGGCGGCATTGAACGTGACCGCTCCGTTGCGATTTGTCTCCGCCCGGGAACGCCTTTTCTTCCTTCAGATCTACGCGGGTTCGGTCCACCGTCCCTTGTTTCGAAGAATCCGGAGCCGGGTGCGCCATCTCTTAACGCGCCGAAAATTT
Organism: Verrucomicrobiota bacterium; assembly: GCA_022709905.1. GTDB lineage: Bacteria > Verrucomicrobiota > Verrucomicrobiia > Limisphaerales > UBA1319 > JAKLHY01. The sequence goes on from JAKLHY010000044.1 coordinate 41,615, forward strand.
AATGACTTCATCACATCCCACTCAGCGGCAAGCCTTCAGACAGGAAAATGAGGCCCAGCGCAATCGATGCGGGAATCCTGAACGGATTTGATCCGGGCGGCAAAATCTCATTGCAGGGGGCCGAAAACTTACCTACGTTTGGTCGATTGCGTGCGCAAGAACGAATCGATTTACATTGAGAAAAAGGGTTTTCTCTCGGACTTGGCTCATCAAGATGAGCTGGCCTTCCGGGAATCCAAGGATCATTTGGCATTGGAATTCGGAAGCGAGGAAGAATGGTTGCGGTGTGTCACCGACGAGTTTCCCAGGTTCATTCCCTTTCTAACCGGCCCATGCAAAGTGAAGTTTCGGGGCCGCATCCTGGAAATCGGGGCGGGTGCGGCGTGGCTCAGCGCCGAACTGTCCAAGTTGCCGGAGGTCCAAGAAGTCTTCGCGACCGATTTCAGTCCTGCGCTTCTCAAGGATCAGGCCCCGCGTGTGTTCGATCTTTTAAAGGCCAGATCGGATAAGATCCAACGCATGCCCGGCGATTTTCACCACCTGGATTTTCCCGGCAATCATTTTGATTTCGTGGTGGCCTCGGCGGTTTTGCATCATGCCGTCGATATGTCCCAGCTCTTGAGCGAAGTCCATCGTGTTCTCAAACCCGGCGGTCAGTTTGTGGCCATTCGCGAACAAATCTGGCCGTTGCTTAGCTTCAAGTCCCGGTCCAAAACCCAAGCCCGACTGGTCGCCGCCGGGGTGAATGAACATTATTACACCCTGGCCGAATACCGCCGATTCTTCGTCTCGGCAGGATTCCAGTTGACAACTGAGCCGGTCATCCTTGGCCAGGGCATTCGGACCTGGTGGGAACGGGCCGTTAACGGCCTGACCCATGCGCGGTATGCTTTCCTGGCCTCCAAATCCTCGTTGTTATGAACAACCCTCCCAACTCTTACCGTGGACGAACCAAGTATAATGAGGCAAAGGCCCGCCGGTACCAGGATCGAAAACCAGGAAAACACCTGGCCGAGATGAAGCTCATTGATCGGGCCTTTACGCTCATCCCCAAGACACATCGGATTCTGGACATACCCTGCGGGGGCGGCCGCGTGACCTTGCACCTGAGTCAATCGGGTTACGAGGTGTCCGGCGTGGATTTGTCGGATTCCATGCTGGCCATTGCCCGCAAGAACATCGCCAACCACGGCCTGAAATGTTCCATCGAAAAACAGGACCTCGAACAGCTGTCCTATGCTGACCGGTCTTTTGATACGATCATTTCTTTCCGGCTCTTTCACCATTTTCCAACCCGGGAAATCCGTGCGCGAGCCGTCGCCGAGCTTTGTCGTGTTGCCCGGGATTCTGTGGTGCTATCCTATTTCACCCCGTGGTCAGCCACCTCGCTGAAACGATGGCTGCGACGGACCATCGGCCTCACTCCCTCGGACAAGCACGCCACCTCGCTCCGGGAAATCCAGCGCTACTTTCAGGTCGCCGGTTTCTTTTTGGTGCGCGATTTTGCCCAAAGCCCCATGATTCACACTCTGCACCTGGCCGTCTTTCGGCGAACAAACGAGGGCAAACCATGATTGTTCTCGGCCTGGGAGGCGCGGTCGGTCATGATCCCGCCGCAGCGTTGGTGGTGGACGGACACACCATCGCCGCCGCCGAAGAGGAGCGCTTCAATCGGATCAAGCATTCCAAAGGATTGCAGGCGGAATTGGCCGCGCGTTTTTGTCTGAAACAGGCCGGGATTAAATCCCGGCAAGTAGATGCGGTGGCCATTCCTTATGCCCCTATCAGTTTGCTGGGGCCCGAACGCTGGTACTATGCCTGGCGGCATCTCTACGCGCCGGACCGCGCTCTGACCGCCCTTTTCAATGGCAACCGCCGTTATCGCCGCAACCGGCGCGCCGTCGTTGCCCTCCTCCAAAAGCTCGGCATCGATCCAAACCAGGTCCGGATCGTCCCCGTCGAACATCACCTGGCTCATGCCTCCAGCGCTTATCACCTCTCCGGCTACCGCGATGCCGCTATCCTGGGCGTGGACGGTCTGGGGGAATACTGCACGACGTGGTTCGGATCCGGAGAAAACGGGCGCATCACCTGTAAGCGCAAATTTAATGCCCCCGATTCTCTCGGCGGATTCTATGGCGCGGTCACCGAATACCTGGGATTCGAAATGCTCGATGGCGAGTTTAAAGTCATGGGCATGGCGCCTTACGGGGATCCTCAACGGTTTGATATCAAACCCTTGCTCAGTTGGAACGAACGCGGTTTCCGCATCAACACCCGCCTGGTCAACTGCATCGGTTGGCGCCGATTCAAACGCAATGGACGCGGCACCTTTTTTGCCCAGCGACTCTTGGACCTGTGGGGGCCGGCACGCCAGGGGGATGACATCGACGAACCTTATGTGCATATCGCCGCGGCCGTTCAACGCGAATTGGAAGAGGTTGTTATCGCCTTGGTCCGGCATTACCTGGGCGAAACTCTCTCTCGCACCCGACGCCTCTGCTACGCCGGCGGCGTCGCCCTGAATGTCAAATGCAACCAGCGTCTGATCGAAGCCTTTGGACCGGATTTTGAGATGTTCGTCCAGCCGGCGGCCGGCGATGCCGGCACAGCCCTGGGCGCCGCCACTTTTGTCGCCCAACAGGGCGGCGATGTTATCCAGCCCATGCAACACGCCTACCTCGGGCCAGAGTATTCCAGCGACGAAATCGAGGCCGCACTTCGAAAACGTGACGTGGCATTCGAGCGTTGCGCCTCCATTACCGATGTGGCCAGCGATCTCCTCGCCAAGGGAGAAGTCGTCGCCTGGTTCCAGGGCCGCATGGAATTCGGACCCCGTGCCCTCGGCAATCGCAGCATCCTCGGCAATCCGAGCCACCCCGGCACCAGCGACCTCATTAACGCCCAGATTAAATACCGCGAACGCTGGCGGCCTTTCTGCCCCTCCCTCCTGGACTCCATCGCGCCTTCAGTGCTCCAAACCTCGCATCCTTCTCCCTACATGACCTTTACCTTCACCGTGGCTGACTCCTGGAAATCACGCATCCCTGAAGTCGTTCACAAGGATGGCACCGCCCGCCCTCAGATTGTCACCGCCCAGAGCAACCCCCGATATTACGAGTTGCTCAAAAAATTTGAGGCCAAAACCGGAATCGGCGTGCTGTTGAATACATCTCTAAACCGCCGGGGAGAACCTATGGTCTGTTCCCCCGATGACGCTCTCGGCATGTTCTATGGGAGCGACCTTCAAATTCTCGCCTTGGGCGATTACCTCGTCCGGAAAAAGACCGTCTAGACTTCTCAATAGGCACAGATTCTGCTCCATTCATTACTCTCAGCGTCCTGAGATCGCTCGATAATTGAGATTCCGGGCTGCTGAAGCCCATGGCGCGTCCTGGACCGTCGCCTCTCCAGGAAATCCTTGGTCTCAGCAACGCCCTCGATGGGCGCGATCTGAAAAACTTGACTCGCTCACAGCGAGTGTAACATTTTAGGAAGGCCATCCTGACATGTGTCGCCGCCGGGATGGGGAAGCGATCGATGGCGGCGATTCAGAACATCGTAGAGCTGTTTGAAATCGTAAAATGTTGTTAGAGAAATATACCCTCGGGGGCAAAGACCGTTACTCGGCGAAACGAACGAATCGCCCCACCAATTTCATGTTCATCGACGCCCAGGCGCAGAGCGTCAGCGTCATCGGTGATTTCAATAACTGGACTCCCGACGCGCATCCCATGCGCCGTCTTCCCGACGGGGGGTGGCATGCGCAAATCCCGTTGTGTCACGGGCATCATCGGTATCTTTTCTACGTCGACGGACGCCAAGTTTTGGATCCCCGCGCCCAAGGAATGGCGCGTAACGAAAAAAACGAAAAAGTCAGCCTCGTCGCCGTTAGTTAAGAGAAGGGGTGAACCCATAGAGAAGTTCGTTTCGCAGGACAAATTTGTGTCGCACCTGCGACATCAAATGGGTTCATGAGCAGTCGAGCGGATGAAGAATCTAATGAGCGTCCCTTTTTTTTCGAAAGAATGATTGTAGCCGCAGCCGGCATTCCTCTTCTCGGACTCCTTGAGTGATCTCGCAGTGGTGGTTGAAAGACGGCCATTGCAGAAGATTGATCACTCCCCCCGCGGCTCCGGCCTTGGGATCGCTTGCGCCGAAAACGACCCGTCCCATGCGGACATGGACCAAAGCCCCTGCGCACATCGGGCAGGGTTCCTTGGTGACGTAAAGCGTGCAGTCATTCAACCGCCAATCGCCCACAGCCTCCTGGGCTTGGGTCATGGCGAGCATTTCGGCGTGGGCTGTGGCGTCTTTCAAGGTTTCCACCTGGTTATGCGCTCGAGCGATGACTTTTCCCTGACGCACCACCACCGCTCCTATGGGCACTTCATCGGCCTTTTCGGCGCGCCCGGCCTGACGCAGCGCTTCTCCCATGAAGTAGGCGTCGCTCTGAAGATCGATGGATATCGGCTGGCTCACGACTTGCGAGGAACGGAATGGACGTTTGAACTCACCGGCGGAACGGCATGCAGCACGCTTTTATGCTTGGGAGTTGGGAGATTCCGAATTGCCGCTCCCATGGGTACGCTTTCCTCGAGATGCCATTCATGACGTCCATTGGACAGGCACCGGCAATGGGCCGCAAAGAATCCCCCCCGATGCTGCCAGAACCACGGCCAGATTCGCTCACGATCCGTCCGGGGGATGGCTCTCAAGCGGCCCAAAGCAACCTTCGAAAAGAAGCGGAACCGGCCTTCGGCGTGAGGGGCCGGCAATTGTTGGATTCGAGGTCGAACTTCAAAAAGAAACATCAGCCAGTGGGCCTGCCCCTGGTATCCGTGTTCGCTCACCAGGCCGGTCAAATGCAAATCGGCAGGCTGTAGTGTCAGACCGATCTCCTCAAAAGCCTCGCGGCAGGCGCACGCGTAGGGAGATTCGCCACGCGCCTGAATCAACTTGCCTCCGCAGGGGCTCCAGAGTCCGCGGTTGGGTTCCTGGGCCCTATGCAACAACAAAACCTTGTCAGCCGGATTGAAGCAATACAGCAGGGTCGCAATCTTATATGGCATTGCCATGTTAGAACTCAAGGACCTGCACAACGGTATCAACCAACCTTTGCCAGTTGACTTGGTCTGCTCGATAGGGTTGGACGATGACCAGCACGGGTTCTGGACCGGACAATCCCAGCGTGAGCCTTCGCAGCGTGGTTTGCCACCAGAAACGCATGGCGGATCCATGGCGTTGGTGTCCATCGCTAAACCAAAACAGCACTTCTTCCTGTTTCCCTTCCTTTTCCAGCCGGACCATCCGGCCCGTGCCTACCTCCAAAGGCCGATCCGCCTGCTGGATCACCTTCCAGCCGGCGCCGCGAAAACAATACAGGGGATCGTGAATGGCATGACGATTGCGAGTCCCATCAATCACCGTGAAGAAGAATTGGTAGGCTCCAAAATCATAGAATCGTTTCAAAGCCTGGGCTTTGCCAAAAATTGATTTCTCAGTATCGGATAGAGGAATGTCCTTGCTTCGAAAACCCAATCCGGCGTCCGGCAAATGCCGCAATCTCGGCTCCGCATCTTCCAGGGGATAGTACTCCCAGACCAACCCGATCACGACTGCCAGAACCAGCGCTCCCAACAGAAGCTTCCGGGCCAGACCGGTTTTTGAAATTCCGTTTGACATCACCATTGCACCTCCGGCCGCGATTCAGGGCCGCGCCTCCTGATTTCATCCCGTTCCATAACCGTTGCGGACGTGTGGTTCATGCCGGAACGGGTGACGAACTTCCCCTTTTGGGGGCCTGAAGCATGAAAACAAGCCAACAAAGACAAAACATCAGGCAAAGCACAAGCCAGCCGCTCCAGTTGTGGAACGTTCCCATGGCAAAGGCGGGACTCACCGCCAAAGCGGCAACTGTGATCACCAGGATCCGCAGAGTGTTGGCCATCCAAGCCATCACAACCAGGACCGGGAGGTTCCACCAGTAACGCGTAGATCGTCCCAGGAAAATAAAGGCCAGAACGGTTCCGGCAATCAGCATCGATTGCAGAGCATTGATCCCCGAACACGCCGCCTCCACGGACATCGGCAATCCCTGCACGACGACATCGGTTCCCTGCCGGGTGACGTCGAACTGCAGGAGCAAAAAGACTTTCTCCACGAACCAGGCTCCGGAGAGACGAAACCACCAGCCGATCCGTTCAAAATCCAGCAGGATCCAGGGAAATGAAAATAACGGCAGGACCATTAATTTCCTCAAGTTATCGAGCGACGTGGAGACGATCCGCCGGGATAGCCAACACCATAACACCACGGTCCACGCCAAAGTCAGAAGCAGCGTCATTTCCAATATGATGCCCAGGAGGAATCCAATCACGGCGGCAATCACTCCGCTCAAAGGCAATTCCGCGGGTTCGGATCGCCATTTCCACGGAGATCCTAGCCAGATAAACACCGGCAGCCCCGCCAAAATCGGCAGGCTGTTTTCTGAACTATCCAGCCAGCTTCGGTTTCGCAGCCAGATAAACGCGGCCAGCACGACGAGCACAGCCAGGATACCTCGGTCCCGAGTGTTCATTGCGATTTCTTCTTGCTCAGGATCGCCTCCAGATCGGTTCGAAACAGCGGCGAATTCGGATAGGACGCCAGCAACTCACGCATCAACAACTCGGCTGTCTCGAGGTTGCCCTGACGAAAGGCCTCATTGGCGAAGAAGTGCTTGGCCAGCCAGGATTGGTTTCTGACCGCTGAAAACTGCCTGGTCGCCTCGTCCAGGCGCCCTTGCTTGAAGGCAATCCAGCCCGTCATCTCTTGTCCCGGCACCGACTGAGCCAAACCAGAAAACGATGTCAGAACCCGGGTTGCCTCCTCCAAACGTCCCTGTTGAAGATATCCTGATGCCAAAAAGTATGCGGCATTCGTGCCGTAAGTCGGATGGTTGGTGTAACGTTGCCAGCGCTGGAGGGCCTCGTTATGCTGGCCCTCCGAAAACTGTATCTCGGCCACCAACATGTCCAGCAAGGGCGTCATTTGTTCCTTCTGCTTGAGGGCGTAATCCAGCGCCGCCTTGGGACCCCGGTTGGATCGATACGCCTGGGTCAGAGCAACAGGCACGTAGTCCGGCAACTGTTTGGACACCTCTTCCCCATTTTGAAGCGCAAGCGCCGCCTCGGGCCAGCCGCAGGCCAGAAAGACCATGGGAAATGCCAGGCGGCTCTCCAAAAGGGCCTTCAGATCGCTCGGCATGCCCGAGACCGGTTTTCCTGTCCACTGATCCAACTGGGTGAGAAGCAAGGGCGGAACACGACTTTGTTTGCTCTCGGGGGGCATTTGAACTCCCACAGGCCAGTCGACCACTCCCCGCTGACGATAGGTCAGAATCCGCATTAATGCGCTCTCCAAAGCAGGATTCCAGGAGCGATCACGGAACAAATTGTTGAACTGCAGCAGGTCCATTGCATTCGTCTCCTGGCCTCTCCGCAGGACATCGATCAGTCTTAACCAGTAGAGTTCCTGCCGGGTCGTCAGGTATCTCTTCCCGTCGATCAGCGTGTCAAAGGCTTCCGTATCCCAGTATTCTCCGCTCCCCAAATTGATCAGATACTTCACCAAGGGCTGCAATTCCCCTGGAGGCGGCTGCTGGGATTTCCAATCGAAGGAAATGGGTTCAACAACCCGACTCCAAAAGTGCCCGCTGAGCCATGTCCAATCCCGGGCTTGGGTTGCCAGGCAGTTCGTCCAGGTCATCAGGGCTGACCGATACAGCCTTTGCCGTAGATAAAACTCGGCCAATTGAGTGACGGCTTCCGGGCTGTTTTTGCTTTTCCGGCTGGCCTCCTCATAATACTTGACCGCAGCCATGTCGTTGGTCCCGAATCTCTCTACAACCTGTCCCATGTATGACAGCGTCTCCACATTATTGGTGTCATCCGTGTAGGATTGCATCAGGTAATGCCACGCCCTGCTGAGATCAACGTCGGGCGGAACCATTTCCAACAGGGCCAGCCGATTCAATCGCCCGGCATTTCGACCCTTGCTGAAGTTGGTCGACCCCAGAAACTCCCGGGCCTTGTCTTTCTGTCCTGCCTTGATGAACTCGTCGGCCCTCAGGGAGAACCAGAACTCGGGTTTCTGGCTGCGCGCTTCCCAGGAGCGAATCATCTGTTCATACAAGTTGGTTTCTTTGGCCTGGATCAAACCCCGAGCCACCAGCAAACTGGTTTCTTCCTTGTCCGCAAATAATCCGGGACGCTGGCGATAAAGCAGAACCAACCGCCGCACCGCATCGAGATTCCTTAATTGCGTCAGGGCTTCGACCTCCAAGGCCAACCACGACTGATGCATGTTCGGCGTCACGGCACGTGATCGGGATCTTCCCCGAATCAGTTTCATGGCCTCCAGCGGCTTGGATTCCTCCAGGAACTTCCGTGCGGCATCGTGACTTCGTTGATCCTGGTTGCGAATGATCTGCAACCGCCCGTAGTATACCCCTGCCGCCAAGATCCCCAGTAACAGAAGCCCTGCTGCTCCTATCAATAACCATCGCTTCATGCTCTCACTCTCATTCCCCCGTGACTTTTCGATATGTAAAATACGCTTAAGCAAACCTTTATCCGCCTTGCTTGCCTGCAGTCAATTCCTGGACAAGCCTTGCCAGTTTACGCCGGGACAGCCAAATTCGCAAACGAATTGCCTTGCCTGGTAACAGGACAATCACGCGATCCATTATCCCAGTCCACCGCAATGACTCATGGATTGGGCGCCCGCTATGCCTTGGTTCGGCGCAGTTCGGTGTCAAAATCCAGTTCACGCAGACGCTCGAGGTCTCTGGGACTGTCGCTGGGAGAAAACAGGAATTTCACGAGCAGGTCAAAACGATCGCCAGGAGACGGAGTGTCAAGCGCAGGATCATCGAGGGCTGGGCATCGCTGCTTGGGGCGGTTATCCAACCGGGAGAGGAGAGCAAGAGGCCTGCTCCGCAACTCTGAGGTGCCGGACGGCCTGCTCGATTCGGTTCACGATACTTGGGAAAGCTTCTGCCAGCGGGGCGCTCAACTCGGTGCCCAGCGTGAAAGCATCGTGAACTTCTATGGCAAAAACCTTGACTTTTTCAGGCATAGGGATGTCCAGCTTGTGTCCCAGGCGGATGATCTCTCCAACCCCCAGAAAATGTGGAGACATCAACGGCAGGATCTTCAGGTCCTCCAAACCGACTTCGTGCAAGTAACCCGGCGCCGCTTTTGCAGTCTGGACGGCGTCCACCACCACCAGCGCTCGATAGCCAGCGATGTAATCAAGCAGGGAAAGCCCCATCTCGCAGGTCTCCTCCACCTCGACGCCGGGAAGATCGGCCAGAGACGATTTCAGATGTCGAGCCACCAGCAAACCGACCGCGTCATCCTTGAGGATGTCATTGCCCAGTCCGAGGACCAGCCATTCCTTCTTCTGCTCGGTCATATGCGGACAATTTCCGTGCGGAAACGGTTTCCGCGTCCAAACGCCCTTCCCTCCCCATCCAACGCTCAGGGGGAGGAACCGGTGCTGAACCAGGGTCATTTCTGGATCAACTGGCGCAGGAGCTGCCGCTCGGGATTATAGAGGTTCACGGCCAAGGGCAGGTGTCCGGGCAGCGAGTGTGTGGCGCAACCCAAACAGGGATCATAGGCGCGGAACGCCATCTCGACCATGTTCAGCAATCCTTCGCTCACCTGGCCGCCTTTGATAAGGCCTTTGGCGGCGCGCTCGACGCTCATGGCGATCCGGGCCGCGTTGTTCTGGGTGGCCACAATCATGTTGGCGCGCGTGATGATCCCCCGGTCATCCGTTTCGTATTGATGGAACAAAGTGCCGCGAGGAGCCTCGACGACTCCAATGCCGAGGGAAGGTTTCTGGGTGGGCACCAAGCGGATATCCTTGCTGGTGATCTCGGGATCATTCACCAGTTCCAGGATGCGTTCCGCCGCCTGGATCATTTCCACGATCCGAGCCCAGTGGTTGGCCAGCGTGTGATGCACCGGTTTGCCGCCCAGGGTCTTGAAGTATTCCTCGGCCGCTTTCTGGGCCTGCGGCGTCGCCATACTGTCGGAAGCATTCAACCGCGCCAAGGGCGCCACCGCGTAGATGCTGCTCTTCGGGCCCTCGTCGAATCCCTGCCATCCGAGGGGTTTGAGATAGCAGAACTTCATGTAGCTCCATGGCTCGACATGTTCGGCCACGTAATCGCGGTATTGCTGCACAGGGAACTTGGCGTATTCCTTGCCCGTGGGATCGACAACCCGTAGAAGACCATCGTAGAAATTCAGCCGGTTCTTCTCGTCGACCATGCCCATGTAATAAGTCTTGTGGGTGAAATCGGGCGAGGTGATGAGTTTCACGTAGTCCGAGTTCTTCAGCACGATGTCGTGAAACACCTGGTTGGTGAAGAGAGCGAACTCGAGGCTGTCCTTGGCCAGCTCCTGAAACTTGGGGAGATCGGCCGAATCGAGGGCTTTCGAGACGCCGCCCGGCAGACCCAAAACGGGATGCACGACCTTGCCTCCGAAGTAGCTGATAATCTCGCGGACCCGGCGACGCATCGAGATGACCTTCTTGCCGACTTCGAGTCCCACTTTCTGGATGACTCCGACAATATTCCGCTCGGCGGCGGGCGCCTGGGGACCCACGATGAAATCAGGCCCCCCCAGGACATAAACGTGGAGGGCGTGGTCTTCCAGCATGAACGCGTTATAGACCAGCTCGCGAATCTTTCGGCCGGCTGAGGTTGGAGTGACCTTGTAGAGATCGTCCAGGGCTTTGGTGGCCGCCATATGATGGGCGGTCGGGCAGACCCCGCAAATGCGGCTGGTGATCTGCGGCATGTCTTCCGCTGGACGGCCGATGCTGAACACTTCAAATCCACGCAGTTCGGGCACTTGCATATAGGCCCGATCCACATCGCCTTTGTCATTGAGGAATATGTCGATCTTACCGTGCCCTTCGAGACGGGTGATGGGATCGATGGTGTAACGGCGGCGCTGTTGTTGGTAAGCCGCGTTGGCTCGAGCGGCGCCTTCATTCCATGCTTGTTGTGCTGCTGGATTCATGATGGTTCCTTTCAGCTAATAGGCAGATCGACTTTGCGGCGAAGCAGGCTCTTCGCCAGGCCGTAACGATAGAACGTGCCCACCGGATCGGGAATGCCCGCGAGCACTTGATCGATACCCTCCTCGTCTCGCGGCTCGATGTTCGAGCAGAGCGAGGAAAGCATCTTGGCGCCCTGATCGCGGACCCGGCCGGTGCCGCCAAAACATCCCGTGCAGGGCATGTTGCCCTTGGTGCACTGCGCCTCGCAACCACACCGGGTGCTCGGTCCCATGCAAATGACGCCCTGGGCCAGAAAACAGAGCGCCGGATCGAGGAGCTTCTGATGCGGCCGCTTGAATTCGGCAAAGGCGACATTCGTCGGCTTGGTATCCTTGCGCGGGCACTCGTTGCACAGGGCAATATCGGGAGCCAACACCGATCCCTTGGGAGGCAGTTTCCCTTCCAGAATCGCCCCCAGGGCGGCCTGGGTTATCCGAGGTGTGGGCGGGCATCCGGGAATATAATAATCGACTTCAACCACTTGGTCCAGCGCTCGTACGACATGCCTGAGCTCGGGCAGACAGACCTCGCGGCCCTGCTCCTGAAACTTCAATTGCGGACGAATCTTCTGATCATTGCTGATCGTGGGCGTTTCCTCGTACACATAGCGCAGCATGTGTTCGCGGGAAAACTGGTTGGACAGCCCCGGAATGCCCCCCGTGTGCGCGCACGAACCGTAGGCGACCAGCAATTGGCTTTTCCGGCGCAACATATGCGCCATTTCCTCCTGCTCGGACGACCGGATGGCGCCATTCAGCAGGGTGGCCGCCAGGGATTTGTCGGGCAGGGCTTCCACATCGTGCTTCTTGAAATCCATCGCCACAGGCCAGAAGACAATATCCACCTTCTCCACCACGCCGAGAATATCCTCGGCCAGATCCACCACCGTCTCCTCACAGCCGCCGCAGGACGCGCACCAGTAAATGCCGATTTTGGGTTTAGTGGGCATGAGCAACCTCCCGCCCCTGCTGGGCCTCCACCGCATGTTCGAGCGTATCCATTTCCTTGTCCCAATCTTTGAATTTTCCAGGCAGACTCAACGGCCCGAGCTTTCGAACCTTGTCCACCATGTCAAACATCACCGTTTTCAGTTTTTCTCCCTCCGCCGCCGAGATCCATTCCAGCCGCACCCGCTCGGTTTCGATGCCCATGTCTTTGAGCATGCGGTGCAGCAGGCGGAACCGGCGCAGCATCTTGTAGTTGCCCTCGACATAGTGGCAATCGTTGGGATGACATCCGCCGATCAGCACTCCGTCGGCGCCTTTGGCCAGCGCCTCAAGGATGAACTGGGGATCGATGCGGCCGGAGCACATCACTCGGATAATTCGCGCATTGGACGGATACTTGAGCCGGGAAACTCCAGCCAGATCCGATGCGGTGTAAGTGCACCAGTTGCAGAAAAACGCAACGATGCGGGGTGTCCATTCGTTACTCATTGAACCAGCACTCCTTCGATTTCACTAAAGATTTCTTCGTCTTCAAACAGGTTCTGCACGATTGATCCCGACGGGCACGCCCCCACGCAGGTGCCACAGCCCTTGCACAGCGCCTCGTTAATCGTGGCCGTCTTGCGTTCTTCCACGAAGGTAATCGCCGAATACGGACAGAGCGGAATGCAGGACTTGCAGCCGGAACATTCCGTTTCCAGGATGAACGCGGTATTGGGTTCCTGTTCAACGAATCCCTTGTCGATGAGAACCATGGCTTCGGCGGCCGCGGCGCCGGCCTGGGCCACGGTGTCCGGAATGTCCTTGGGCCCCTGGCAACAGCCCGCCAAATAAATCCCGTCGGTGAAGGTGTTCACCGGGGCCAGTTTGGGATGCCGTTCCAGGAAGAAGCCCTCGCTGCCGCAGCTCATGTTGAAGAGACGGCGGACATCTTGCGAATCGGTGTGCGGCTCCAGTCCCGTTGAAAGGACCACCATATCCACCGGGATCCGGCGCACGTAACCCGCCAGGGTGTCCTCGACGCGGATCACCAGCTTGCCTTCCTCTTCCGGGGTGAAGGCCCAGTCGGTGACCTCGCCGACCCGGCCGCGGACAAAATGCACGCCTTCCGTGAGCAACTTGTCGTAAAACTCCTCGTAGCCTTTGCCGGGCGTCCGCATGTCGATGTAGAAATTGTAAATCTCGGCTTCGGTGTGTTCCTTAAGGAGATGGGCGAGCTTCATGGAATACATGCAGCAAACCCGCGAGCACCAACGATTCGTCTTCTTGTCCCGGGAGCCGACGCAATGAATGATTCCGATCGACTTCGGATGCTGCCCGTTGCGCATCACCACGTCGCCAGCCGTCGGGCCGGAGGCGTTCACCAGGCGCTCAATCTCCAGCGCGGTGTAGACATTCGGATAACGCCCGTAGCCATATTGCGGAATACGCTCCGCTTCAAACGTCTTGAAGCCGGTCGCCACAATGATCGTGCCGACCTTGATCTCTTCGAGCTTCTCCGTCTGCTTGAAATCGATGGCCTTCTTTTCGCCGCAGGCCTCCACGCAGGTCTTCTTGCATTTGTCGGTGAGCACGCCGCGTTTGAAGTTGAGGCAGACGTCCGGATCGATGAGCACGACTTGAGGAGTCGCTTGCGGGAACGGAATGTAGACCGGCTTGCGCTTGCCCAGGTTCTCGTTGAATTCATCGGCGAACTTGGGCTCCTTGAACACGCAGCTGGAAATGCACTCCTGGCAGCCCGTGCAAAGATCTTCGTTGATATACCGCGGCTTGCGCTTGACGGTCACCGTGTAGTTCCCCACGTAACCATCCATCTTGATTACGTCCGAATACGTCCAGAGCGTGATGTTCTTGTGCGCCCCCACCTCCGACATCTTCGGCGTCAGGATGCAGGCCGCGCAATCCAGCGTCGGAAACGTTTTGTCGAACTTCGCCATGTGCCCGCCAATCGACGGCTCGCGTTCGACCAGGTAGACCTTCTTTCCCGCCTTGGCCAGGGTCATGGCGGCATGGATGCCCGCAATGCCCCCTCCCACCACCAACACGTCGGGATGAATGGGGACCTTCTTGACTTCCAGGGCGCGATGGTGCGCCACGCGCTCCACAGCCGCGCGCGTCAAGTCCTTCGCCTTGGCCGTCGCCTCTTCGCGATCCGTATGCACCCAGGAGTTGTGCTCCCGGATGTTGACCATGTGAAAATAAAAGGGATTCAGCCCCCCTTTTTCGGTCGCCCCGCGAAACGTGTGCTCGTGCAGGAGCGGCGAACAGGAGGCCACCACCACCCGGTTGAGCTTGTGCTCGCGGATATCCTGGGCGATCAGCTCCTGGCCGGGATCCGAGCACATGTATTTGTAGTCCCGGGAGAGCACCACGCCGGGCAGCTTTTCGGCATACTTGGCCACCGCGGGGCAATCCACCATGCTGGCAATGTTGTGCCCGCAGTGGCAGACGTAAAAGCCGATCCGAACATCTTGCTTCTTGGTTTCCATGAGATCTTGCTTCGGGGTTATAAGGGTTCTCGATGCGGTCCGAGCCTAGGCGGCAACCGTTTGCGCAGGCAGGGATTTCATCGGGACAAACCCCCGATGCAATCCCAGTTCCTGAGCCGGCAAACCAAAGGCCAGACCCATCAGTTGCGAAAAATATACGGTGGGAATGCGCACGGATTCCCACTTGGCTTCAATCTTGTCGTGGTAACCATCCAGGTTGAACTGGCACAAGGGACAAATTGTGGCCACCACGTCCGCCCCGCGCTTGATGGCTTCCTTCAACAGGATGTAGGAACAGAGCAACCCCGGTTCAGGAAGGGTCCCCGTCAGACTGCCTCCACAGCACCGCGTCTTCAACGGGTAGGTGACCACCGTAGCCCCCAGCGCCTCCAACAACCGGTCCATCGTGGTCGGATTGTATTGATCGTCAAAAGTGGAATACGGCCGCACAATTTGGCAGCCGTAGTAGGGGGCCACCTTCAGACCTTTCAGGGGCTGCTTCACCCGCTTTTTCACCTCGTCCAATCCCACGGAATTGACCAACACGTCGAGTGGATGACGAACCGGCACGTTGCCCGTATAGGTCAAGTTGCCCTGTTTGAGGGCGGCATCGATCACCCGCTTCACCGATGGCGATTCATGGAGGTAGTGTTTCGTCTTGTTCAGGACCAGATAACAGGCGTTGCAGGGCGCCACCAGTTCCTTGTGGCCCGCCTTCTCCGCAATCGCCAGATTCCGGGACGCCATGACACAGGCCTTGACTTCGTCTACCGCCATATATGCCGTGGCCCCGCAACAGTTCCAGTCCTCCAGCTCCTCCAGCTCGATGTCCATCGCGCGAAACACCGGCAGCAGCGACTCCTCGTAGGCGCGTCCGGTCCCTTTCAAAGAACAACCTGGAAAATACGAGTATTTCATGGATTAATGCGATCCTTTCTTGGGGGCGGAACGCCCGTCGGTCAGCGAGTCAATCGATAGGTTATCCACAGTTGTCAACATGCGGTTGAGCTCGTCCTTGCGTTTAATGGACTCCATCTTCAACGAAAACCGCCCCCGGAGCAGCAATCCCAGGCCCAGCTTCCATTGTCCCATCGCCGCCAGCCAGTTGGTCTTGAGAAACATCAGCGTCGCCAGAATGTTCTCGGTCACCCGACCTTGGGAATGGGCCATTTTGTAAAATTCCTTGGCCAGCACCGGGATGGTGAATTTCTTCGGGTAAATCTCCTCCTTGATGGCCCGCTGCTTCAGCTCATACATGATGTCCGTGATCCGAATCTGGCGGGGGCACTCCACCGTGCACGAATAACACGAGGCGCACAGCCAGATCGTGTGACTGCGCAAGACCTCGTTTTTGAAATCCGCACGGGTCAGGGCCATCACCTGCCGCGGCGAGTAGTCCATGTAGATGCTCAGGGGGCACACCCCGGAACATGTGCCGCACTGGATGCAGCTCTCCAAAGCTTCGCATCCAGGCACGCTCATGACCTCGCGCCCAAATCCCGGGACCCGGTCGGCCTCATATTTGATGGTTCTCGTTAGTTCCGCCATAAAACTCCTCTTCTGTTATCGGCTCTCTGCAAGTTATTCTAATTTTTGTTATTGGCGCACTTAACTGATGCTTGCGATCGCCAGCGCAAGAAATCCTTGCGCTGGCGTGGATGATTGAATCCTGATCGGCCCCGGGACTGACAGTCTGCTGGGGCGGATCTACAGGGTGATTTCTGCCCGAACCATTTTCCGGGCTTCGTTTTTGACCAGCTGGAAGCCCAGTTTTTCGCAAACCTGGAGCATCTCCGTATTCTCGGGGAGAATATCGGCGCTGATCTGCCCGACTTTTTCGTTTCGGCCCACCTGAAGGATCAGCTTCATCAGCTGCGTGCCGATGCCCTGCTTCTGGTATTCATCACTGACCACGATGGCGAATTCGCCATTGTTCGTCGGGAAGATCTTGCTCAAGCGGCCCACGCCGAGAATCTTGGATTCGCCTTTTTTGGCGTCTTTCTGTTCGACGACGAGGGCGATTTCCCGGTCGTAGTCATTGCAGCAAATCCGGATCAAGCGGTCATGGGCGACGCGCTGCCCCAGATTGATGTTCTTGAAATAGCGGAGGTAAACGCTGCGCTCGGTCAGGCTCTCATGGAATTTGACCATGAGCGGCTCGTCTTCCGGACGGATGGGGCGGATGGTGACTGGGGCGCCATCCTTCAGGGTCCACGGGGAAATGTACCGGGTTGGGTAGGGCCGGATGGCGAGCTTGGGCAGCTGATCGGCTGTGGTCTTGGGATCGTGCAGGATCACGCGCGCATCCAGGGCCACGAGATCTTCGGCGGAGGCAAACAGCGGATTAATGTCAATTTCTTTGATCCATTGCTGTTCAGCGACCAGTTGGCTGAATCCGACTAGGAGTTTTTCCAGGGCTACCAGGTCGACGGCTTTGCGGCCGCGAACCCCTTTCAAGGCATGATAGATCTTGGTTTGCTCCATCATGCGCCGGGCCAGCGTCGTATTGAGGGGGGGCAATCCCAGGGCGCGGTCTTTGAACACTTCAACCAGCTGGCCGCCCAACCCGAACAGGAGCACGGGCCCGAATTGCGGATCGATGCTGCTTCCCAGGATGATCTCGTAACCTTCCTTCAGATTGATCATTTTCTGGACGGTCACACCTTGGAAATGCTGAGCGCCAACCTTCTGGGTGACGGAGGTCTGGATGGCCTCGAAGGCCTTGCGGACGTCGGCCTCGTCTTTCAGATTGAGTTGCACGCCACCCACATCGGTCTTGTGCGTGATGGTTTCCGAGAAGAGCTTCAGCACGATCGGATACCCGATGGTCTTGGCGAGGGCGGCCGCTTCATCCTGGGTCTTGGCCACTTTGGTGACCACGGTCGGAATGCCGTAGCAGGAAAGCAATTCCTTGGACTCGGCTTCGGTCAGGATGGTGCGGCCGGTTTTCCTGACGGCTTCGACCATCGCCTCGGCTTTGGATCGGCCGGAGGCCATGTCCGCCGGATCGGCCGAGGGCAAAGGTGTTTCGTAAAGCGCCCGCAAGTTTTCGTTGTAACGCCACATCGTGGCAAAAACCCGGGCGGCGGTGTCAGGATAGGCGAAGGTCGGAATGCCGGCGCGGTTGAGGATGTGCTCGCCCGCGGCTACGTCGGTGCCTCCCATCCAGCTGGCCAGCACCGGTTTGCCTTCGATATGTCCAAATTGGATCAGCTTTTCGGCGGTGGCTGTGGATTCGGTCATCGCCTGCGGAGTCAGGATGACCAGCAGGCCGTCGCTGTTCTTGTCGCGGCCCGCGATATCCAGGGTCTTGGCGTAGACCTCGGCGCTGGCGTCGCCCAAGACATCGATCGGATTATTGTGGCTCCATGCGGCAGGCAGAAACTTATTCAAGGCGCCGATGGTTTCCGGGGTGATTTCTGATAGGGCGCCCCCGCTGGTCAGCAGGGCATCGGTGGCCAAAACGCCCGGACCGCCGGCATTGGTAATCAATGTCAGACGGTTCCCCTGAGGCCGCGGCTGCTTGGACAACACCTCGGCCATGTTGAAAAGGTCCGAGACGTTATTGACGCGCAACACGCCAGAACGTTTGAAAGCGGCTTCCAGGACATCGTCGCTTCCGGTCAAGGAGCCCGTGTGCGATGCGGCGGCCTTGGCGGCGCCCTCGGTGCGTCCCGGTTTAATGACAATGATGGGCTTGGTCAGCGCCACCTCGCGGGCGGCCGATAGAAACGCCCGGGCGTCCCCGATGGTTTCCATGTAGATCACGATGCTCTTCGTGTTGGGATCATCACTCAAATAGCTGATTAGATCCCCCCAGCCGACATCCAGCATCGAACCAATCGAAACAAAGGCGCTGAATCCCACCAACTCCCGGAGGGACCAATCCAGCACGGCTGTGCAGAGCGCCCCCGATTGACTGATAAAGGCCACATTACCCCGCCGGGCCATCGTCGTCGCAAAGGTCGCGTTTACCCCCGTCAGCGGATTCATCATGCCCAGACAGTTCGGACCAATCAGGCGCATGTTACCCCGCCGAACATGATGCAAAACCTGGCGCTCCAACTCCACGCCCGCGGCACCCGTCTCCTTGAAACCAGCCGAAATCACAATCATCCCCGGCACGCCCACATCCGCGCACTCGCTCACAATCGCCGGAACCGAAGCCGCCGGAGTCGTCACCACCACGAGATCGGGTTTCTCCGGCAATTGCGATACTTTAGGATAGGCCTTGATCCCGAGCACACTCGGACGCGTCGGATTTACGGGGTATACCGGCCCGCCGAACGGTGTGCTCATCAGATTCCACAGAACCGTCCGGCCTACGCTGCCCATCTTCTCCGTAGCCCCGACCAGGGCAACCGACTTGGGTTTGAAAATCGCGTCGAGAGGATGGGATCGGCCTCCCCGCAAAACGTCGTGGGCCGGATCAGCCGAACCTGGAGAAGCGGAGGGGTCCTGGCGGGAAAATGAAATGGCGGACATGAGTATTCCTTTTCTAGTCTTAAGTTGTCTAATGTCGATTTCGATTGCTCAATAAAACTTATGGTTTCAATTTAGTGAGCGAACAAAGATCATAGTTTCTAATGAGTCATGCGCAGTGCCAAGCTTATTTTTTCATTCGCAAACTAGCATCGCGATTCCCGCGATACTCCACCCATGTTGCCAATCTCTTTACCTTTTTTGACGTTCCCCGAAGGCAAGAAAAGGCCATATCCGAAAAAGCGCCTGCCCAGGTTTTATCTCGCCATTCAAAGATATTTCACGAACGTTAATGGTCCCCGGCGCCGGCTCCGGAGAGCCGGACATCGAATACTTGCAGGAGGCGTGCCCGCGCGCGCCGACCCAGACCCAGCGAAGCGTTCCAGCTCCTGGATACGGGCTCAGACGGGCTGAAACTGGAGTTCGTAAAGGCGCTGATAAACGCCCCCCTTGTCGAGGAGTTCTTCGTGGCGGCCGGTTTCCACGATTCTGCCCTGATCCATGACCACAATCAGGTCGGCGTTTTGGATGGTGGACAGCCGGTGGGCGATGCAGAGGGTGGTGCGGCCCTGCATGAGTTCGTCCAGGGCCTGTTGGACCAGCCGTTCGGATTCCGTATCGAGGGCGCTGGTGGCCTCGTCGAGGATCAGGATGGGCGCGTTCTTGAGGATGGCGCGGGCAATGGCGATTCGCTGGCGTTGTCCTCCGGACAGGGCCAGTCCCTTTTCACCAATTACGGAGCGGTATCCCTGGGGTTTTTCGGTGACAAAACCATGGGCCAAGGCGCGTTGGGCGGCCCTCTCGATTTCGGCCTCGGTAGCCTGGGGATTCCCGACAGCAATGTTCTGAATCACCGTGTCATTGAAGAGGAAGGTCTCCTGGGTGACGACCGCGATCTGAGACCGCAGATCGGCCAGACGGACCTGGCGCAAATCGGTGGAGCCGATCCGAATGCAGCCTTGTTCGGGATCGTAGAACCGGAGCAGCAGGTTGGCGACGGTGGTTTTGCCCGAACCGCTGCTGCCAACCAGGGCGCAAACCTGGCCGGGGTTGATCGTAAGGGAGAATCCCCGCAACACCGGTTTTTCGTCGTATCGGAAATGGACGTTCTCAAAGTGAATTGGGGCGCCATCGGCCTTCAAGGCGACAGGCTGGGGGGGATCGACCACCAGGTTCCGGACATCCAGCAGCTCGAAGATGCGCTGTCCGGCCGCGCTGCCTTGGGCCATCTGGTTATGGAGCCGGCTGAGGGCTTTGATCGGCTGGTACATGAGGAATATGGAGCCGGCAAACTGGATGAAATCACCGGCTTTCATGCTCTTGTCGTCGTTCCATAAGGCATAGATCAGCACCAGGGCAACCCCCAAGGCGCCAAAAAACTCGGAGAGTACTCCCGGCATTTCATGGGATCGTACCAGGCGCATGGCGTGCTTGACATATTGCCGGGTGGTTTCCTTGAAACGCGCCAGCAGGTTGGATTCCAGGTTATAGGCCTTGATAATGCGGTTGCAGGTGAAATCCTCGTGCATCAGGCTGGTGAGGTCCGCGTTGAGCTCCTGCATCGCCCGCACCGCGCGCCTGACTTTGCGCGCGTAAATCCGGATGGGGACCAGCAACACCGGGAAGACAATCAGGGAAATCAAGGTGAGCTTCATGTGCTGGGATAGCAGAATCCCCAGCATCACCACGATGGTAAAGGGATCCCGCACAATCGAGGCCACGGAAACGCGGATCACATTCTGCAAAACCGTCGTGTCGTTGCTGATTCGGGAGATTAACTCGCCAGTGCTCGCCCGGCTGAAAAATCCCAGGCTCAGGTTCTGCAGATGATCAAAAAGATGCTGTCTGAGATCGGCCACGGCGCGGAATGCGGCCCAGTTCATGAAGTAAACGTTCAGATACGTGCAAACCCCTCGAGCCGCCATGATAACGGGAATCAAGAGGATGGACAACAACACCGCCCACTGCGATTGCTCGAGCTGCAATCCCGAAAACCACTTTTCGATCGCAAACGCCCAAGCTTGAATCCAATCCGGCTCCTGCCCCTCGGCCACCAGAGCCTTTTGCTCTCCGCCCAACCGGGCTACCACGAGGTTGACGGCCACTTTGACGTTCAGCATCAGCGCCCCGTTCGACGCCGCGCACAAAATCCCAAAGACACAGCCCAACAGAAACCTGAATCGATACGGAACCAGGTAGATCCATAGCCTGCGCCAAAAAACCTTCATGCAGCCCTTTCCCGGACCGGAATGCCCACAACGGCCTTCAGGGCCTTCGTTTCGCGCCGGGCTCGCTGCCGGTTTTTTTTCAGGTCGTTTTCCTCAGGCATAGTTGACGCCTCATCATACTCATACACCTCGCCTGCGGATCTTGAACGGCAGAGAAATTCCAATCCCCGTTCCCAATCGACACGCGATTGGCAAGGGCGGCCATGTTCTCACCGAATAGCCGCCGGTTCAACAGCGTTTCGTCCGGCGAACTCGAATTCTGCCCCGCGTCAGGGCTGCCCAGGGGCCGGATCCAGGGCCGGAACGTTCGATCAGGCTTACAACAGCTTCTTTTTGGCCTCGTCGGGGACCGTGAGTTTGGTGGCGCCAACGTCTTTGAGTTCCACCGTGGTTATGCGGTCGTTTTCGAATTCATTATTATTAAAGCTCACCGTTCCTTTGAGCTTGAACTCGTATTTCACGAGGGCGCCTTCCTTCAGCCAGAACTTCACCGATCCCTGGGCATTGCTGACCTTGGGGCCTTCGTCGCCGCCGGACGGTCTCCAGGTCAACAATGTTTTCGCCCCTTCCTCGGTGAGGTCAGCGGCAAAGGCGTCATTGTCTTTTTTGATTTCCTTGGCAAAGGACAGGAGTTGCCCGGCCTGGGCGGCAGGCGCTTTGAAATTGCGGATGATGATCCCGAAGAACCGCCCGGGACCTTCGCTGCCTTCCAATTCCGATAACGACTGCCAGCCGCCGTCAGGACCCGATACGGCGCCTTTGTCGCCCTTGAGCACAAACTGGCTGGTGTTATCGCCGAAACTCATCGAGACCTGCGTGAATCCATCCTTTTCGGCTTTCCCATCCCAAGGCCCGGGCTTGAAAGGACTGTCTTCGGGAACCACCGTCGTCATTCGCCAGCTGTAATTGGCCTTTTCAGCGAGCGCTTTCGTCGCGGTTTGAATCTGTTCTTTGGGACTGCCATCGGCCGCCCGGACGCCAGGAACGAGCGACAGCATGGCGGCTGCGAACAAAGATATGCTCTTCATGATTGGACCTTTGATTGAGTTTTGCGGATTAGTGAATGGCTGTCTGCTGCCATTCATTATCCATAGCGCCGGTAATAGGTTGAGCGCAAGCAGGAACGGGTCGCGGCTCTCCAGCGGCTATGCATGAAAGTGCCCTGAAGCAGGAACAACAGGGCTAACGCAGATTTGTCGGGACATTTGCCGGTGAA
>JAKLHY010000045.1 GCA_022709905.1 Verrucomicrobiota bacterium
TTCACCGGCAAATGTCCCGACAAATCTGCGTTAGCCCTGTTGTTCCTGCTTCAGGGCACTTTCATGCATAGCCGCTGTTCCGCTTTCAACTTTGATTAGGTATTTCAGTTTTCAACTTTCCGCTTTCAACTTTGATTATCTGCGTTTTCAACTTTTCTCATCCTGACCGGTGGTCGCAATCGAGCATCCGTCAAAACGAGGATCGCCAAATATTATTTTGAGGGGCTGACTCGAACGTTAACATGACCTTGCCGAAATAACGCTAACCGTATAAAGTCTTAAAAGAAAGTAACCAGCTCGGTGATGAAAATGCTATCTGAAATCGCGAAAGAAGCCCTTGAGCTATCCTCCGGGCAACGCCGCATCCTGGCTCGCATCCTGCTTGATCTCTCCGATGAAGACCAGGATTTCTCGCCCGACGTGGAGGCTTCCTGGGAGGATGAAATTTGCCGCCGCATGGAGGCAGTTCACTCCGGCCATGCAAAAAACAGGAATTACGATGAGGTGATGAACGAACTGGATGCACGGTTTGGAGCATGAAGATCGCAATTGTGCTCGAAGCGGAAACTGAGCTGCGCGAGTCGATCGAATATTACGAGCTCATTAATCCAGGCCTGGGAATACGTTTCAAAGAAGAAGTAAGGCAAGCCGTCGCTTGGATTCATGAACATTTCTTGTTGCCCCGAGTGCGATCTAAAGGATACAGGCGAGTCAATCTCAAGGTTTTTCCCCATTATATCGCCTACCTGGCTGATGAAGACACAATATGGATACTCGCAGTCGCCCATAGCCGTCGACGACCGGAGTTTTGGATGGAACGTAAGCAACGTTTGCCTTCTAACGGAAAAAGCTGAAATTGGGAAACCTGAAATTAATTTCAACTTTCAATTTTCAGTTTTCAACTTTGATTAGGTATTTCAGCTTTCAGTTTTCCGCTTTGCTTTCGCTGTGCCGCCACTGCAAAGGCAAAACGATTAAATGTCAAATGTTGAGACTCGACCCCATTGGCTTACATGATATTTGTTCTTTAGAGCTATTTTAAATTAAATCCTGCTAAAAAATGGAACTATCTAACAAACATATTCTAGTCATCGGCGGTGCCGGTCTTATCGGCAGCCATGTTGTTGACGAACTAATCAAAACCGACGTCCGTGAGGTTGTTGTCTTCGACAATTTCTGCCGCGGCAGGATCGAAAACCTCAAGGATGCTTTACAGGACAAGAGGGTGCGCGTGTTTCCTCACGGTGGAGACATCTTGCAGCGGGATATTCTTGATAAAGCAATGGAAGGTGTGGACGGCGTCATCCATTTGGCGGCCTTGTGGCTGCTGCACTGCCACGAATATCCCGAATCGGCATTTGAGGTGAACATTAGAGGAACATTCAATGTTTTGGAGGCCTGCCGCAAACACAACGTTCAGAAGCTGGTCTATTCATCGAGCGCCAGCGTTTACGGCGATGCCGTCAAGGAACCCATGGCGGAGGATCACCCATACAACAACTGGACGTTCTATGGCGCTACCAAGATTGCCAGCGAACATATGTTAAAGGCCTATCACAAGCGTTATGGCCTGAAAGGCGTCGGACTGCGCTACATGAATGTCTATGGTCCACGGCAGGATTACCAGGGAGCCTACATCGCCGTAATGATGAAGATTCTTGATTGCATCGACCGCAACCAAATGCCAAAGGTTTTTGGTGATGGCGCCCAAGCCTATGACTTCATTCATGTCGTTGACGTCGCGCGAGCCAATGTATGCGCCCTGCGATCCGATTGTTCCTTTGGATTCTTTAATGTCGGTCGAGGCGTTAAGACGTCCATCAAGGAGTTGGCGGAATTGCTGCTCAGGCTGAGTGGCCGCGAAGACCTCGGCATTGGATATGAGCCGGCAGGCCAAACCTTTGTGACCAACCGTGTTGGCTGCCCGAAGGCCGCCAAGCGGGATCTGGGCTTCGAGTGGTCCATCGACCTAGAAGACGGAATGCGGTCCCTCATCGAATGGCGAAACAAACACAAAGAGGAAGTTGCCGAGCGACAACGTCAAGTGGGGCTTGTTTATGCATAAGATACCTCTGATCAAGCCGTTTATTCCGCCGGAAGCCAAGATCCGCATCTGTGAGGTCCTGGATAGCGGTTACCTCACCGAAGGACCCGTCACGCGTGAATTTGAGGAGAAATGCAGGCGTTACATCGGTTGCGAACAGGCCATTGCCGTTTGTAATTGCACCGTCGGCCTCGAAATGGCACTTCGAGCAGTCGGAATTGGTCCCGGAGACGAAGTCATTGTCCCGGATTACACTTATCCAGCGACAGCGGATGCCGTGGCGATCGTTGGTGCCACGACTGTCCTCGTGGACGTTGAACCGGGCACCATGCTGATCGATCTCGAGGCTGCCGCAGCGGCCATAACCCCTCGAACCAAGGCTATCATGCCGGTGTCGGTTTTTGGGAATCCTCTGGACTACGACCAAGTAAAAGCTTTTAAGAATAGATACGGTCTGCTCGTAATCGAGGATGCAGCATGCTCCATCGGCGCGGAATTCGATTCCAAAAAGGTCGGCAATTTTGCTGACATATCTGTCTTCAGCCATCATCCAAGGAAATTTATCACCACTGGAGAAGGAGGCTTGATCACCACCAACAACCAGGCTTGGGCCCAGTGGATGGATTCCTACAAGCATTTCGGCATGGGCAAAACCGAAAGCCGCGAGGCAACACGGTTTGAACGCATCGGCACAAACTACAAGCTAAGCAACCTTCAGGCCGCCCTGGGTGTCGTGCAAATGGATCACATTGACGCCTTGCTCGATCGCCGCCGCATTCTGGCAAACCGATACTACGAAAAGCTGCGCCAGGAACCGAAGATATCGATCCCGGCCACTACTCCCAAGGGCCTGCATTCCTTCCAGAGCTGTTGCGTATTTGTCGAAAACCGAGACAAGGTTATGGCCTCAATGCGAGCTCAAGGCATTGAAGTCCAGATCGGGACCTATGCCTTGCACCAACATCCAGCCTTTGCGCAAGGCCCTCTCTGCCGTTGGCAGACTGATTTCGAAGGCAGTCGGCGAGCTTTTGACTGCGCCCTGACACTACCACTTTTCCACGAGTTAAGCATGGAAGATCAGGACCGGGTGATCACCGAATTGATTCGTACGCTGGCTTAACGGTTTTCGAGTACAGTCATCCACAAATCCCATGTGCGGCATTGCAGGAATTTTTAACCTGAACGGAGAGCCCGTTTCCCCGGTCATTCTACGGAAAATGACCGATGCCATCGCCCATCGGGGACCCGACGGCGAGGGATTTTACACGGACAGCTTCATCGGACTGGGCCACCGACGCTTGGCCATCATTGACCTCTCACCGGCCGGACATCAGCCGATGATATCTCGGGACGGGCAAGTGGTTCTCAGCTACAATGGCGAAATCTATAATTTTCAAGCGTTGCGGCTGGAACTCGAGGCGATGGGACATCAGTTTCGTTCCCGAACGGATTCAGAAGTCGTGCTCAATGCCTGGGTGGCATGGGGACCGGCCTGTGTGAGGCGTTTCAATGGAATGTTCGCCTTTGCTATCTGGGACAAACGCGAACAATCTCTCTATCTGGTTCGCGACCGCTATGGTATCAAACCCATCTACTATGCCCATTGGGGCCATGCATTCTTGTTCGGTTCGGAACAGAAGGCAATTCTGACACATCCCCTCGCAAAACGAGTTCTCGATAAGCGGGCTTTACTCGAATACTTTACTTTCCAGAACATCTTCACTGATCGTACGTTGTTGGATAATGTCAAGCTATTGCCTCCTGCTACCATCGGCCAAGTTCCGCTTTGTGGCGGTGCAACTGGTGAATCCCCACTGCGACGAAACACCTATTGGGATTATTGCTTTCGCGAACCCGAACATCCATCGGATCCGCAGTCGTATCGGGAAGAACTGGACCGCTTAATGCGCCAAGCCGTCAACCGCCAGTTGGTAGCTGATGTTGACCTCGGCTCATACCTCTCCGGGGGTATGGATTCTGGCACACTCACTGCGTTGGCTGCTCGCGAGTTCCCGTATATCAAGACCTTCACTTGCGGTTTTGATCTCAGTTCTGCCTCAGGCATCGAAATGGCCTTTGATGAACGGACTAAGGCCGAGGCCATGTCAGCCCGTTTCAAGACCGAACATTATGAAATGGTGCTAAAGGCAGGCGACATGGAGCGGTGTTTGCCGCGACTTGCGTGGCACATTGAAGAGCCTCGTGTCGGACAAAGCTATCCCAATTATTATGTCGCTCAACTCGCCAGTAAGTTCGTTAAAGTTGTGCTCTCCGGTACGGGTGGCGATGAGCTTTTTGGTGGATACCCATGGCGGTATTATCGCGCAGCATTGTGCAGCAACTTTGAACATTACATCGACCAATACTACCTTTATTGGCAGCGTCTGGTGAACAACCGTGATTTGAAAAGACTTTTCGCGCCGATTTGGGAAGATGTTAAGGATGTCTGGACTCGTGACATTTTCCGGGACGTCTTCCTAACCCATAAAAACGACTTGGATCGCCCTGAGGACTACATCAATCACTCCCTCTACTTTGAGGCCAAGACATTCCTTCACGGATTATTTGTGATCGAGGACAAGCTCAGCATGGCCCACAGCCTGGAGACCAGAGTTCCATTCATGGACAACGACTTGGTCGACTTTGCCATGCGCTGTCCTGTAAGCCTTAAATTGAACAACCTTGTCGAGGTTGTGCGTATCAACGAAAATGAACCAGGCAAGAAAAGAGACAATTACTTTCAAAGGACACGCGACGGCAAACAGATCCTCCGCGAGGTCATGCGCCATTACATTCCCGACGATATCGCCAACGGAGAAAAACAGGGATTCACCGCCCCTGATGCATCCTGGTTCCATGGCGAAAGCATTGAGTTCGTGAAACGACTGCTCTTCGATCCGCACAGCCGTATCAGTGAGATACTCGATCCAGCGGTTATCAGGAACCTCGTTGGCGAGCACCTTGATGGCCGGATCAATCGACGGCTTTTCATCTGGTCGCTGATTAACCTCGAATATTACTGCAACCAATCATTTCTTGAGGGGTTTTCCGCGTTATGAATTCAGATCTTCGACTGGTTTTCCTGGGGGCAACTCGCTTCAGTGAGGCCATTCTTCAACACCTATTGAAGTGTGGATTTCGCCCTTCAATCTTATTCACTATCCCGGAAGACTTCAGCATTTCTTACAGTCAGGGAAAGGTCCACAATTATAATTACTCAGACCTACGTAGCATTTGCGAGCGAGAGGAAATTCCGCTTCGCATTGTAGATTCCTGTGATGGAGGTCATAAGCTTTCCGACTACAAGGATGAAATCAGAGCCCTTCGACCCGATGTCATTCTAACCATGGGATGGTATTACATGGTGCCCCGCAGTATACGCGAGCTTGCCCGATGGGGAGCCTGGGGGATTCATGCATCGCTGCTTCCCGCATACGCCGGTGGCGCACCACTAGTGTGGGCGATCATCGAGGGCCAAGAGCAGACAGGCGTAACTCTGTTCCGATTCGACGATGGCGTGGATGATGGCGATATTATCGCTCAACGAGCATTTCCAATCCATAAGGAGGATACAATCCGAGAGGTCTATCGTCGAGCTACCACTGCTTCAAAATCCCTTTTAGTTCGCGCGCTAAAAGCGCTGCCGAATGTTACGTTCTGCTCACAGGACAAGTCAAAGATTAAAGTCTATCCACAGCGTAAGCCACAGGACGGCGAGATCGATCTTAAATGGGATGCAGATCGCATGTATAACTTCATTAGAGCTCAGAGCAGCCCGTATCCAGGCGCATTCATTCGCACTGCGGAAGGTCGAAAGCTGATCATTGAGAAAGCTCGTGTGGTTCCATGAGACTTCATTCCAAGGACCACCATATTTGCTCGCACCGTAGCCAGGATGACCGCGTGCTGCGCATCAAGTTCTAGGTTAAAGGGAGAGAGATGGATACAATCTAATCGCGGTTGTTGAACTGCTGTGAACGACCGCCACGCTTGAGAGCAAACGGAATCCAAGAACAATGGTCAATCACCCGTGACGCGAGAACCGTATGATGGAGCACGCCTGCTGCGTCAGACTCAAAGTAGGAAACTGTTCATGATCTACAGCTCATATAATTTGATTTTTTTCAGCAATTGAAATAGTGCATATATTTCTATCATGAAGATTGCGCTTATTGGTAACATGAACAACAACAACTTCGCGATAATGCGCTACTTTCGTGATTTGGGGGCAGATGCACATTTGCTTTTGTGGTCTAACGACGGTCGTGGTGATATGGATCATTTTTCTCCGCAGGACGATACATGGGAAATGGGCAGATGGAAACCATACATCCATCAGACGAGCGTCGCCAACAACGTTACCACATTGCTTGGCGATCTACGTCAGCTCAAATTACCCACAAGCGCAGGAAAGATCCGGCGCGAATTTTCAGGGTACGACGCATATATATGTTCCGGATATGCTCCAGCAATTCTCGCGAAAGCGGGAATTCGGACTGACTTATTTTATCCGTATGCGATCGGAGTCGAGGGCGCTGGGGACCGTGGGACAAGGGCATACTTCAAAACGCGTTCCAGGTGGCGGAGGGCGATTGTTGGCATTGCACGAAACTGGCAGATAGCAGGGATTCAGAACGCAAGGCATTGCCTCAATGCGGAGATGGGGTTGACACGACAGACGTTTCACGAAATCGGTAAGGACTTTTCGCCGCTGGCCATCCCGATGGTTTACAACCGGGAAGTTCCCCCGGCGGCCGATTTGCCACCGTCATTGGGTGAGATGAAGCGACATTTGGCTGGCTATGAACTGCGCATCCTGTCGCACGCTCGGCACCTGTGGGTGCGTGGGCCAGCGAACAGCGCCGAGGCGGTCAAGATGCATCTGAAGTACAATGATTGGTTGATTCGAGGATTCGCCAGGTTTCTCGCCAACAATTCCTCCGTAAGAGCATTGCTCCTGTTGTTGGAATACGGGGAGGATGTGCAGGCATCAAAGCATTTGATTGCGGAACTAGGGATCGGAGCTAATGTGATGTGGTTGCCCAAGATGAGCCGCAAGGAAATCCTATGTCTTCTGGGGTTTTGCGATATCGGGGTCGGACAGTTCGGAAATGAAAGGGGCTTGCTGTGGGGCGGAACCGGTTGGGAGGTGCTTGCGTCCGGAAGGCCACTACTACAAACTCTTAATTTCACTAATGACGAGTATCGAAAGTTTTTTGGGCATGACTTGCCGCCCATCCTCGATGTGAAGTGCCCGGATGACATCACACGCTATCTTGAGGATTTCACCCGCGATCGAGTGAAATACATAGCCATCGGTAAACGATCGAAGGAATGGTTCGAAACCAACAACGGCATAGGTTTGGCGAAGAAATGGCTTGATCTGTTGAATGAGTGACAATCCTGGCAACCTAAGCCTTCACCAACGCCTGCGATTCCTGGCAAAGGATTCGATTCTATATGGGGGTGCGGCATCCTTCAATAAGGCCTTTGCCTTGCTGACCTTTCCCGTTCTTGCGCGGTACCTCTCGGTTGAGCTATACGGTTTTTTCGATTTTCTAAATGTTGGAGTCGGGCTTCTTGCGATAATAATGGTCTTTGGCCAGGATTCGGCTGTCGCTCGTTTCTTCTATGATCATAAGCAAGACAGGCCCCGCCAGGAGATCATTTCCCAATCATTGGTATTTCAATTTACCTTGCTGGTACTGGTTCTTCTACCATTATGGTTCTTAGCTAACCGGGTAACCACTTTGATCGGCAAGCCAGGAGTGTCTGACTGGTTAGTTAGGTTGATCCTGTTGAATGTCCCTTTCCTGGTTCTGATCAATTTCTCACAGAACATCCTAAAATGGACCTTCTCCAGAACTAAATTTCTGATAATATCAATAGGTTCGACAGTATTTACTATTGGAGCGCTATTAATCGGTTTGATCTGGTTTCAATTTGGGCTTAATGAATTGTTCAGCCTGTTCTTGGTCTCTCGTGCCTTGTTTGGCCTGCTCGGTCTCTGGTTCTGCCGTCAGTGGCTGATCTGGCCCGAGGACTGGCGTTTCCTAAAACCACTGATCTACTTCGCCTTACCCTATGGTATTATTTGTACTGTGTCGGCATTTATTCCAGCCTTGGAGCGGACATTTGTTGTGAAGTATCTTGATGCTCGGGACCTCGGCCTTTTTGGAGCAGGTGCCAAGATTGCAGTGCTAATTTCTCTTCCAATTCAGGCGTTTCAAGTTGCATGGGGACCGTTTTCGTTGGCCATCCACATGGAACAAAATGCTCATGTTACCTATAACCATGCATTAAAGGTCTTCACCTTGTCCATTGTGCTGCTGGTGATGGCCTTGACGACTGTCGCGGAACCAGTCATTCAGTTTTTGGCATCCAGCCAATATGCGGGTGCCTCCATCGTTGTATTTCCCTTAGCCATGGGCTTTGCGTTGCAGGGTCTTTCTGCTATTGTTTCAGTCGGTATTAACTTGTCGAAGAAAAGTTACGTGAATTTAGTATCATACGCCGTCTACTTGCTGGTCTCGGTTGTTGCGATCTATTCTTTGATTGATGGGTTTGGCTTGTTGGGTGTGGCATGGGGGTCATTGTTTGGGCGTTTGGCAATGTCCATCACCGAGTCTTGTATGTCCTGGCGTGTCTATCCGCTACCGTGGGCCTTTGCGAGAATTACAGCTTGCCTCATCTTTGTCTTCGCGTGGTGCGCCACTGGGCAGGGCGTGACATTGCAGGCTGGCATCATCCAGGGTATCATCTTCAATGTGATTGGTTTGGCTATCTTGATACCATTTGGCCTGCTAACGCTATTTTCGCAGCAAGAACGGGAACAAATAAGAAAGTGGGCTGTTAATCAGTTAGGTTGTAAGCAGCGGGCCGTAAGGTAGCAAATCCGCTCGTCCTCCAAACCGAAATCAGAAGCAAACGGTATGATTACCCGAGTTAATAATCTGCGCGATTCTGGGCGCGGGGTAGCGAGGCAAAAGTATGGCACACTAAGCCCGTCCCCCTCATATCCTTCTGGTTTGTTAAGCCTGCCTTTATTGTTGATTTGCTATGCTGTGGGTATGATCGAGAATGCCCCGACAATTCCATTTTTTGCCTGCATTCTCTTTGGAATTGGCATGCTGGTCTTTAGCCTGGATCGCCAGGATCTATATGACCGTTCTTTCCTTCATGCCCTGTTTGCTCGAGGTTTCCTCCTCCGCCTGGGTTACGCGGTCTTTTTATATTATTTGCTAATCTATACAAGGGGTGAGCCGTTCCTTGGTGGTGGGGATGATCGCGAGTATGAGGCCACCGGCGAAATTATCTACAATTACTGGCAAGCTGGTGTGTTTGAGACGAATATGAATCAGCCCGCTTATCCGGTGTTTATTGCATTTTTGCGGTACTGCTGTGACATGCTTGGTGGGTATCATGGTTTTGTGACTCGTTTGGCTAATGCTTTCGTTGGCGCTTTGATCGCGCCATTTCTATTCATCCTTGTTCGCAATGTTTATGATCGTTCCATCGCAAAAACCGCCAGCCTGGTGGTTATGCTGTATCCCGACTTCATTTTATACTCTTCTGTGCAACTTCGGGATATCATTATTGTATTTTTATTCGTATTTGCTTTAAGCCAATTAAGCAGATATATTATTAGTGGGGTGTTCAGCGGGATTTTATTGTCCTTTGCCGCTGTTCCACCCATGCTTTATTTACGCAACGCCTACGGTTATCTTTTATTCGGAATTTTGTCCATATGCTTAGGCGCATGCGTAATCTTTCAGGGTGGAAAATCAACTCACCAACAATGGTTAAAAACAGCAACAGTATTTGCTTCTGTGCTGCTTTTATCCGTTTATGTTAAGGATGCTGCAATTCAGTATTCAGGCAACATTGACAATGGAAGTGGTATTTTGCGGCCAATGCAAGAGGATTACGCCACTGACATGATTATGCGTTATCGAGGACACAATACATCTGCAGCGTCTTTTAGTTCTGTTGGGGCTTATTTGTTAACTCGCCTGCCATTTGTACTAAGCTTGTTTGTCCTTCCAGTTGTTGCGTTCATCATGCCTTATCCTCCACCGTTTATGCTTGTTCAACTAGGTCCCATTGGGATCATTTACTTCATTAACAGTACGACATGGACTATTCTGATGCCACTAGGAATCCTAGGGTTGTTCTCTTGTTGGAAGAAGTCATTTCCACACAATCTAATGTTGATATTGCCCATGTTATTGCTTCTATTTATTTCATCTTCTGGGGGATTTGATAACCGTTATAAGTTGGCATCCATTCCTTTTTCACTTGTTTTCGTAGCTGTTGGACTTTATGAAGTATTTTTAAGAAAACACGAATCGTTTGTCTTTAGTTATTGGTTTATTCAAGCTGGCCTTTTTGGAGCATATCTTGCTGCAAAAATATTGATTGCTAGGGGGTAAAACATATTATGGTATTTTATTTTAGTAAATATTAAACAAAATGCTGGATATCCATAGAATATTATGTAAGGCTTCCTTTTTAGTTAATAATCCCCGTGCGGGATTACTTTCTGAAAATTACTTCTATGAGCTGAAGAAAAGTCAATGGATTGACTCGAAAAGCATAGAGCAGTTGCAGCAGGAAAAAATAAGACGCCTGCTTAACCATGCTAGGAGCAAGATTCCTTTTTATAGTGACTATGAGCCTTGGCAGGATGAAGAGGAAGGAAGTATGCGCTCCCGCCTCGCCAAATATCCTATCTTAATAAAGGATGCTATTAGGAAGTATCCTGATGCGACTAGACTGACATCTGGACTTCCAAACTTGATTATTCGGGCCAAAACAGGCGGCACAACGGGTGAGCCTATAGAGGTGTGGCATGACCGTCGACACCTTGCTATGATTGATGCAGCATGCTGGCGGGGTAAGGAATGGATTGGAATTTCGCCAATGATGAGAGGCGTGAACGTTCAGTCATTCGGTCGTGGATCGTGGTACGGGAGGATTAGAATGCGACTAGCCAATAAATGGCTAATTGATGTGTTCTGCCAATCCGATGAAACTAAACAAGAAACCGCAAGACAACTTCTTCGAATCAAGCCTAAGTATATTGAAGGTTATGTCTCGGATACACTCGCTCTAGGGAGAGCATGCTACCAAGCGGGAGTGAAGATCAACTGTGTGTTGACGTGCGGTGAGATGCTCTACGAACATCAACGTCGTGAACTTGCACGGATGTATGAAGCGAAGGTTTCGGATTACTATGGCTGCAATGAAGTCGGCTCCATTGCTTTCGAATGCGAGATGGGCCGGAAACACATTACCGACGAGCATGTGATTGTCGAGGTGGTGGATGATGTCGGTTTACCGGTTTTTGATCAACAGGGAAGAATTCTGGTGACGGATCTCGACAACTATCTTACTCCCTTCATCCGCTACGATGTGGGCGACTTGGGTGTGTTGACTCGCGAGCCATGTCCCTGCGGTCGCAAGCTAACGGTACTTAAGTCGCTTGATGGACGCGTACAGGACGCACTTGTCAATGCATCTGGGGACAGATTAAGTACCTTGTTCTTTGCCGCCAGGTTTCGTGATCTAAAGGCTATTCACCGGATCCAGATCATCCAAAAAACGATCAGCCAGGTTGACCTACTATACGAGGGCACGGCGGCAGGTATGGAAGAGGAACTTTGCTCCATCGTCGGCGAAATTCGCAGTCGCCTTGGTGCACAGATGGAAGTAATACCGCGGCAAGTCGAGAGATTGGTCTGTTCCAGTCGGGGAAAGTGCCGCTTGATTGTAAGTCTTGATGAAAAAAAACCTTCCTAAAGGTCGTTAACCAGCTAGGCTTAATGTAAAGACGGTGCAGTCGCACCTCATCAGAACAACTACTTTTATGGTCTCTGAAGAAAACTATGCCAGGGAGGAAGCGCGATTGGGCAGACAGGTTCACTTTCACGATGGTGTATGGTGGGTCAAATCAGCACCATTTTACTACAAGCCAGTTCATGAATTCCGTCCTTTTCCACCCAAGCATGCAAAACCGAATCCCGTAAAAGCAATGCTGGGTTACTCCCACCAGGTACCGAATTCTACACAAGCGAAGCGTTTTTTACGCTGGAATATTTTAAATTCTGACAAACTTAAAATATTTACACTTGATCGGCTGAAATCTGCCAAACGCAGAGCAATACGTAAAGGGCTGAAGGAATGCCATGTAGAACAATTTAAACCATCCGACAATAATCTTGAACGTATGAGGTTGATCAATATCTCGCAGGCTCGACGGTTCAAAAAGATCGGAGAAGTTGATACATATTTACCAGAAGATTACTACAACTTGAATGCGGCACATTGGCGTGAAGACATGATAAAGCAGTTTAGCCATCAAGCACATCAGTTTATTGGAGCATTCGTCAATGAACAACTGGTGGCCTATATCGATCTTATCGTAATAG
Organism: Verrucomicrobiota bacterium; assembly: GCA_022709905.1. Taxonomy (GTDB): domain Bacteria; phylum Verrucomicrobiota; class Verrucomicrobiia; order Limisphaerales; family UBA1319; genus JAKLHY01. The sequence continues at coordinate 12,475 of JAKLHY010000045.1, forward strand.
AGGATACCTGGTTGTTTGGAGCGGTAAAGAGTTGCGACGACTACTTAGATCATCGACCTGTAGATGCTTTATACTTTAACATAATTAATAGGGCTTCACAATGCGGCAAGTGTAGCCGAGTGGTAAATGGTGGTGGTTATGAGGAACGAGTAAGTCTAACACGTTTTAAAGAGGAATATTTATTAGAACCAACGGATCTACCTTATTACAGTATAACCTTTTTGTCAATGAATAAGCTTATGAAGCTAAAAAGTGCTTTATTAATTTGGCGTCGCGGGAGAAACAAAATTGATTTTGGGAGAAGAGAAAAAAAGGTTTAGAATCGTTCTAATAGTCTACATACCCTTATGTGAGTGAGATGTTCCTAAATCTGCTTTATCAACTATACGTCTGACGTGCATTCAATATGCATTATTTCACACGGGTATCCCTGCAATGCGAATCGGATATCGCAACCCTTTACTAAGGAGTTTGCTCACTCATTGGCGCGTCAAGGATTAAAGATCACAGTGATCGCACCTTTAACACTGCACATGGCTTGGCGTGGTAAAGATCCCTTTTATAAAACAGAGTTAACCGGAGGGTGTTTAGACATAGACTTATTCCGGCCTCGCTTCCTTTCCGTTTCGAATAAGCAAATCTTCTTGTGGAACACAGCACTGATTGGATTTCAGTCCTTTTGCAGGGCAGTAGGCCGGGTGTTGAAAGACCGCATTGTGCCTCGTCCAAACGCACTTTACGGCCACTTCCTCTACCTGGGCGGCGCGGCGGCAACGCGTTTTGGCGTGGCAATGGGTATTCCCTCTTTTACAATGGTAGGCGAAGGGCAGTTGTGCAGCGTAAAAAGTTTTGGTTTCGATCGCGCTCGTCGTCATTTTTCCCATACAACAGGATTCATGCCAAACTCATCCTGCCTTGCCCGGCTTCTAGTAGACCAGCTTGGAGTCAGCAAGGAGCAAATCGGTGTTTTTCCGAATGGAATCAATCATCGAGTCTTCTTCCCTCGCGACAAGTTCGCCATGCGTAGTGCACTTGGCCTGCCTCATGACCGCTTTTTGGTAATTTGCGTAGGACATCAGGACCTGCAAAAGGGACCAGTCCGGGTTGGGGAAGCAATCGCGGGCCTGGAGGGCGTAAACGGGGTCTTCCTGGGATCGGGTCCCAATCCACCCGTGGCTGAGAACATTATTTACAACGACCAGGTTCCACACGAAAGAATACCTGAATGGCTCTCTGCTGCAGACGCATTTGTTCTGCCCAGCACCTATGAAGGCTCCTGCAATGCAGCGCTGGAGGCGATGTCTTGCGGCCTTCCTATAGTGGCATCGAGAGGTGATTTTAATGATGACATACTTAATGATCTAGTATCGATCCGCGTTGACCCGCTTGATGTGTCAGCGATCCGCTCAGCGATTATCTACCTACGTGACTATCCTGAGAGGCGGATGCAGATGGGGTGTGCGGCATTGAAGTGGTCTGCAAAATTCGATACCGATTTGCGTACCCAACGCATGCTGGAGTTCATGTCTGAACGAATTAATGGCGAAAGTGAAAAGGAGTAGAGCGTGACACAAAAGAAACCAAAGATTTGTCTCGTTGAACCCTGTCACAGCCATGAAGAAGTGCTATTTCCACTCATAGAATTGCTTCGGGATGTTTATGATGTTCATGTTATTGCGCCGCAGTCTTTATTTTACGTTGATATCCTTAGCCGCACAAAGCACCTCTACACGGCTATCCCGATTCGCTGGGATCAAAAGTCTTCCCGATGGCGTCGTCTTCTGCGAATGCCGGGAAAATATCGAGACATTCGACGCCACGTGGATGTAATCAAGCCTTTGTGTGTGGTATTTAACTCAACATACGCTTACCTTGACTTGATACTAATTGCCATTTTCTTCAGGAGGATTCCAAAAGTTCAGATAATTCATGAATTCCAACATTTTCTTAAACCAGGCATGCGATGGATTTATGATCAGTTTAATCTAAATATGGTCATTTCGGAACAAGTATGCAATTATATAAAGAAACAACATCCAGAATTTGCTAACCTTAACTATGTTTTGCCAATCTTCTTTAAAAGTTTTTTGAATAACATCGATGGCCATCGACAGGATTCAAGGGAGTGTGCCTCGTGTTTAAAACTGGGGGTATTCGGAAGCATCGTAAACAAGCGAAGAAACTATCGAGGACTTCTGGATGCGCTTCTGGAGATAGGCCCTGAAATACCTTGGCTACGGTTTCAAGTTTATTTAGTTGGAGAAGCCCCTCAATGGTTGCAGGATGAAATCAAGCAGCACCGGCTCGAGTACTTGGTGCGAATCTATCATGAATTTGTCTCGTTCCAGAAGATGTTCGAGCTGGTTGAAGAAATGGACCTTGTGCTTTTTCTAATTGACGATACGGTTCGAAGTGTCAGGCACTACAATCGGTATAAGATCAGCGGCACCTCCACACTTATTAAGGCATTCAACAAGGTCGCTGTTTCTTCAACCGATTTCCCTGTCGATGACTCTCTGAGGGGCCGTTGTTTCTTCTATGACCGGACAGGTGTCAAGAGTTTCCTCGAAAGGATTAATAAGGGGGACTTAACGAAGACGGATATCCAGAATAAGTTGTCAGCTAGTAAGGATGAATCACGATTCTCATTTGAACAGGAGCAAGCGCGGCTGGTTTCGATGATTCGAGGAGTGGTGGCTAAATCATAAGCCCCTTCAGACATTATCTTGGGAATAAACACTAAACAAAACGACGCTTATACCAACAGAATTCACTGCTGGCAGGCGAGCGGTGGCGCGCGATGGTCTGAGCTCCAGATCGACGCGCCGCCGTTCGCTATGCGTATCGAACTCGCCCGCTGGCTGGAGCGATTCACAAGTGAATCCATCATTTAGCTTAAAAATCCCCAATAAATAGTTTCAAGGAAATCCCGGAAGAAACATTAATGAAGAGTCGTATCATTTCTCCACATGAATATGCCCAATTCGATTTCTTAGCGGCTGAATATGGAACATTGTTCAATACAGTTGGATGGACTGAACTTTATGGAGACGCCTTGGTGCGACTGGGAATATATGAGGATGGCGGAGAATTGATAGGCGGTTTTGTTTTACATCAAAAATCCTGCTGTGGATTCAATCTTATTACGAATCCGCCATTCACTCCGTCCTGCGGTCCGTTTCTGAACGTAAAAGCCAGCCATGCTGTAACGATTCTAGAAACACGGCGCGAAGCGATGACCGCTCTAATCGATTACATAAAAAAGCTTGGCTTTGGGCTTTTGTTTCTAAAATTGGACCAATCTGTTAAGGATGCCCTGCCATTTTATTGGGCAGGCTACCGAGTCATTCCTTCCTATACCTATATTTTAGATTTAACAGCCAGTCCTGATCAGACGTTGGCCAATATGTCTTCCGTTCGCCGTCGTAATATCCAGCGTGCCATCAAAGATGGAATTGAAGCACGAGAGATTCTTGATATGCATGTGGTGAAGCAGTTAGTGGAGGGCACCTTTGCCCGCCAGAAAAAGAAAATCGACCGAAGCGTAATCGATGGAATCCTGGAGAGGTATGCAAAGCCTGAAAACAGTTACGCCTTTGCCGCTTATCAAAACGACGTTCCAATTGCCACCACATTTGTAGTGCACGATAGAAGTATTGCCTACTATTTGCTTGGGGGCTATGACGAAGATGGAAAACACCATGGTGCTGGCGCTTTGGCCATGTGGCAATCCATCCTTCGCGCCAAGCAACTTGGCCTGAAATACTTCGATTTTGAAGGATCGGTGATTCCACCCATTGAACGTTATTTTCGCGGATTTGGGGGTCAATTGACACCCTATTTCACCGTGAACAAGGCCTGGCTCCCTGTGGAGTTTGTCATGAAGTGTTTTCACCGGGAACTTTTCTAGCAGATTGAAACCGGCTGAAATCCACTACGTGCAGTCCACAGTGCGGCAGTTTCATGGAGCCGCCGAAAAACAGACCCGGTTCGAGATTTGTGATTCTCACTTAGGGCAGCGTGAGGTCAACGATTTTTGTCAACGCCTATTTGAAGAACTGACGAACCAGCATGATTATCCATCGAGCCTGCGATCATCCAACCTTCAGCACTCATCGGGTTTTATAAAGGCGTTCAACGTCTGCCGCCAATCGACTTTTAAGCAAGCTAACAGGCATTCTTGTCCACTCTTACTTCTACATCGCTGGCCGGAAGGCGCTCCCTTCGCCCTCTTGCTCTCGCACGACATTGACCAGATCTACGATCGGGAGCTGTTTCGTGTGATTGCGGATATTAACCATATACGTCGAGTGCGTTTCAAAGGGGAAAAGGGCAATATCACTCTGGGGACCAAGCGTTTGATTCGGTCCATCTTCCGTCCGAAGCGGACTCTTCACGATTTCGAAACAATTCTCGAGATCGAACGGCGGCACGGGTTTCGATCAACATTTTTTGTTCTCCATGACCTGTATTGGGCGCGCCAAGGGGCGCGTTTTTCTTTACAGGACAACGAATTAAAGGAAATCGGCCGGCTTTTGTTGTCGGCTGGCTGCGAGCTGGGCGTGCACGGCGGTTATTATCGGTTTAATAACGCTACAGCTTATCGCCAAAGCCGCGAGGCGATTTCTCAGGTCTTTGGCATCGAAGCTGTTGGCATTCGGAATCATCTGTTGCGATTTAGCTATCCCGAAACATGGCGGGCACAGGCTGAAGCCGGGTTCGAATACGATACCACCTATGGCTGGCCGAATGCCCTCGGTCCTCGGAGCGGTTTGGCATTTCCGTTCTTTACATACGACAAGGAAAAACAAAAGGTCCTGGACCTGATCGAGCTCCCTTTGACGGTTATGGACACCACGCTCTTCCGATATCTGAAACTTGAAGGAGAACAAGCCCTGAACGCCGCTTGGGAAGTGATCGAACCTATAGCGACATCGGGTGGGTTGGTCACGCTGCTTTGGCATAATAATTACTTTAACGAACCGGAATATCGCGACTGGCAGGTGGTATATCAGGAGCTACTGCGACGATTAGCGTCGCTCCGGCCGTGGTGCGCAACCGGCGCGGAAATCAACCGCTGGTGGCGTAAGAGATCAGCAATCCGCTGCGTAGAAGCAAAAGAAACGGCCAGCGGCTGGCAATGGGTCGTAGAATTCCCCCAAGACATTGACGACACGGTTTTCCAGATCAAGCCTTCAGGTTTGGTGTCAGACATTAAGGTCGAGCATTCGATGGCAAAAGTATCTCGGAATACGGATGCATGGGAGGTTCATTTTCCGAAGACGACCGCAGGGACGAAGGTTGAAATCCAGTCTGTTCGATAGTCCGCCAGGTAGGGCGAGCTGTCCTCAGCGAGCCGGACAGGTAACCCGGGAGACAGGTAGGGCAACGTGTCCTCACGGAGCCGAACCGAGAAACCAGGAAACAGGAGGCAAGGTAGGGCGAGGTATCCTTACCGAGCCGTATTATCAAGAAACAGGGGACAGGAAACAGGAGGCAGTAGCAGTAAGCAGTAGGCAGCGGTAGGGCCAGACTGCCGGGCCGCCCGGGCATACCAGAAGCATTTCAGCACCAAGTCGTTTTGTTTTTCACCTTTTTACTCTGTTGTCTTTTCGTTCGGCGCGCCTAACAGTCGCGCCCTACCGGCCGTGCGTCATCCGGTAAATTGTCTGGGGACACCCAACCGCTCATTCGCTCAAAGACGGTTCGATGTCCCGGCTCGCTGGGGACAGCTCGCCCTACCGTGCTAATTGCTTTCTGCCCCCGGTCTCCGGTTACCGGTCACCGGACTCCGTCATTCTGTCCCCTGTTTCCTGATGCCGCGGCTCGCTGTGGACAGCTCGCCCTACCTTGCCCCCTGCTAACTGCGACTGTCTTCCGTGTGTGGTTTTCATACCTCTTCCTCGCCTGAATAGCTCTTTCGCTTGCGCATTCATCTTTTTCAGCAATTTTTCACCGGGCCAAATTCGCCAGGGACACTGACTCCCCGGAAGCTGGTGGCCTTATTGGCCGATCGAGGCCATCAGGTCCATGTTATCGCGGGTGATTTCAATGCCTACAGCGAACAGACGGAGCCTCCGGAGTCCTGGGATGCGTCGTCTGGCGGACGAGTCCAGGTTCACCGCCTGCCAGCCGCCAAAGGCATGCGCCGCGGACTGCGGGCGCGCCTGGACACCTACGTCGGTTACGCCCTGCGAGCCTGGCGTTTCGCCCGTACCCTTCCGAAACCCGATATTGTCGTGGGCAGCATCCAGCCCTTGTTTACCGGGCTTGTCGCCAAATGCCAGGCCAGGCGCTCTCGGGTCCCGTTTCTGCTTGAGATCCGGGATTTGTGGCCGGACGCGCTGGTCGTCAAAGGTGCCATCAATCCCTGCCAGGCCTGGCCATTCCATCGGATGGCCAACCGCCTTTACGTTGGGGCCGATCGGATTGTCAGTCTGACCCCCGGCATCAAGTCTGAACTACGGAAGAAAGGGATCGATTCCGGGAAGATCGATGTGATGACCAACGGTTTTGATCCCGAACTCTACAACCTGCGGCCGGGCGCGCGCGACTGCGTCCGGGAGGAATTGGGTTGGAACGGGCATTTCGTCGCGCTATTCACCGGCACCCACGTCGAGGTCACCGCTGTCGAAACCATCGTCCGCGCGGCCGCGGTTCTGCGCAATCATCCGAGGATCCGATTTGATCTTTTCGGGCAGGGACAGCGCAAGCCTGCGGCCATGGCCCTGGCGCGGCAGTTGGGGCTTGCCAACATTCACTTCCATGATCCCGTTCCCAAGAGGCGCATCCCCGAATTGCTCGAGGCGGCCGATGTTGCCGTCATGACACTGTTCAAAAGCCCTTTGATTGACATTTATTTCGAGAACAAGCTCCTGGACTACATGGGGGCCGGAAAACCGATTCTGGCAGCCATGGACGGCATGCAGAGCGATTTGATCGGGCGCTATCAGACCGGCAAGACCGTGGGAAGCTTCGATCACGAAGGCCTGGCTGGTCTTGTGGCCGAGGCAAACCGCGATTTCAAGCCATTCCAGGCGATGGGCACCAATGGCCGCCGGCTCGTTGAGCAACGGTTTCGCATGACCGATATCCTCACGCGCTACGCTGACCTGATTGAGGCGGTGGCCGAGAAACGTTCCCATCAGGTTCTTCCGTGGGATCCGCTGGCATGAGTGTGTTTCTTCATTTTCTGGCAATCGTGCTTTTGATACCAGTTGTGGCGGTCCGGCTGGTGTTTCTCGTGGCGACTCCGTTCGGCTGGATCGTTTACCTGGCGAACGTGTTCAGCGACTCTTTTGTCAAAAAAATCCGATGGCAACGCAACTCAGTGGAATTGGCGTTGGCCCTGGCTGGATTGGCCTTGTTCAAGATGGGAGGATTGGCCTGGGCGTGGATTTGGGCGGTCGCTTTGGGATTGCTTGGCCTCGAATACTGGATTCGGCGGATGGAGGGCTGGATGCTATCTGCGACCTATGCGCCCATGGATCCTCTGGGCCTGAAGTCCAATTTCGGCCAATTACGTTCCCTGGCAAATGGGTATCCCACTCCGTCTTCCCATCCTGAACTGACGATCAATCTCCTGGGACCCTTTCTGGAGAGGATGCCGAATTACAGACTGGGCACGTTAATCGCAAAACGTTGCTTCGAAATCCACGTTATCGTGGGGAATCATACCTTAGTGCCCACACAAACCGGAGTGCGTTTACGGTTGAGCGCCCCTGAAGCGCTTTCCTGCAAGTCTCCCAACGAGGTCCTATTGGATCGATTGCGGCCGGGCCAGGTCCACATCGTGCCCCTGGAATGGGCCGTTCGCGCGCCCGGCGGACCCGGACGGATCACCATAACCGTCGAATGGGGACATTTCGAGGAAGTCATTGGAATCGACTATGACGCCGCGATCCCGGCCCACAATCTCAGGATTAAGGAAGCGATCGTCCGCCGGTATCCCGGAGGCTGTCGGTCCGCTTTCGCCTGGCGTGGCGACATGGATCTCTATGATGAGTCCACCCTGCAGTCCATCGAGGGCCTGGAGGTCACATTCGGGCTTGCGGCTCGGTACCGCATCCCACAAACGATGTATCTATCGACACGTCTTTCCCTGGACCAGAAGGCAGCGGAAGAATGGGCGAACCATTACGGAGTCCAGCGTGGGGCAGGCGAGATTCCCCGGTTTGTCGAATGGATGAGAAACCATGTTGATCTCCGCCACGAAAGCCAATACCCCTTCCAGTCGGACAAACGTTTTGTCGTGGAGCTCGGCAACCATGGTCACCTGCACTACGGCACGGACACTTCCGGGGCGCCGGAAAACGGCTGGAATTCCAGGTCCAAAATCGGCGCCGGTAAATACCCTTGGCTGGGTGACGAGAGGAGTTCTCTGGCAGAACAGCGAGACAACGCCCTTGAGCCTCGTCGATGGTGCGAGCGGCTTTTCAACTTCACGCCCAAAAGTTGGGCCATGCCGGACCGCACCAATGACCGATATACGGCAGCGGCTATGGAGGCCGCCGGCTGCGAGGTGTTAAGTGATTCCAACGTTCGAACGCATCACAATGTCTTGCTCCAGCCTCCACCGCATCATCCAAAAGGGACAACCGCCGTTGAATTGACCAAGCGCTATCCGGGCGATCCTCAGCACATTTTCCATGTGGCCATGAATCACTTTTGGATTCATCGCGCGCACCGCAAGGGGATCCCCGTCATCTTCATGTGTCACCAGCACATGCGGCAATTTGATGGCTACGCGTGCACGAGGTTTACGGAATATACCCTGCGGTATGTTTTGTCACGGTTTCATGGCGATCTCCATATCAACACGGTCTATGGCATTGGCAAGTATTGGCGGGAAGTCCTGAGTCCGAAGACAAAGCGTGTAAGCGTCGAGGTGAAAGGAGGGACCGTGCGCGTTATCAACCGAAGCGATTTCAATCTGGTTGATATGCCGGTCGATGTCACCCTGACAAATGGCGCGCGCTGCGCCTTGTTGGTCAACCTGGCTGCGGGAGCCGAAAAGACGATTTCGGTGGGTGATGGGGTTTAGGATTCGTGATATCCCACATCACGGGATTTCATTCCCATAAATGCGGCATGCGCCAAACGGTAGGGCGAGCTGTCCTCAGCGAGCCGTGCCATCCGGGGACAGGAAACAGGTAGGGCGACGTGTCCTCACGGAGCCGAACCGAAAAACCAGGAAACATAAGGCAAGGTAGGGCGAGGTATCCTTACCGAGCCGTCGTACCAGGAAACAGGGGACAGAATGACGGAGTCCGGTGACCGGTAACCGGAGACCGGTCAGAGGGGGCAGTCGGCCAGGTAGGGCGAGCTGTCCTCAGCGAGCCGTGCCATCCGGGGACAGGAAACAGGTAGGGCGACGTGTCCTCACGGAGCCGAACCGAAAAACCAGGAAACATAAGGCAAGGTAGGTCGAGTGACGTATCCTCAACGAGTCGGGCCAAAAATCCAGGAAACTCACATTCAGTGGATGCTGAATATCCAGTTCGCAAAAAGCTCTCTCATTTCATTCCACCATGGATCAATCATGAAAGTTATTTTTTCATAACCATCTGTGGTAATCCACGCGGGCATAATCAATTCTGTGTATCCGAGACTGCCCAATGCGTCCTTGATTCAGCCGCATACTACCACGAGCAAGGGAGATGGAATTGTCGATTGATGTTACTCATGCCGGATCATATCCATGGCATAATTGCCTTTCCTCGAGCGATCGGATTACGCTCAATAATGGGCGCGTGGAAACGTTACTTAAGCAAGACAACCGTTGTCCAATGGCAGTCAGGTTTTTTCGATCATCGTTTAAGGGATAGGTTTCAAATCGAAGAAAAAACAAGCTATATCCTAAACAATCCAGTTCGGGCGGGTTTATGCAAACACCCCGAAGATTGGCCATACAAATACCACCCCTGTGGAAAACGAGATTAAAGCTGATCAAGCCAGGTAGGGCGAGCTGTCAGCGAGCCGTGCGATCCGGGGACAGAGCACAGGTAGGGCGACGTGTCCTCACGGAGCCGAACCGAAACCCCCACATCCAGACGCAAGGTAGGGCGAGCTGTCCTCAGCGAGCCGCAGCCATTAATCCCAACACCATCCCGCAAACCGGCTTTTCGATTTAGCGTTCTGCTTAAACCATGGCCATGGGCTGGAGTCCCGGCTCGCTGAGGACAGCTCGCCCTACCTGTTTGCCCTACCTGTGACAAACAGCTTTAACCACCACTATTGAAATCAGATCATAAGATCAGGCCATTTGAGGCGAGAGATGCCGCAGGCGTTAGCGAGGTGCTGAAGGCAGTGTACCACGAAAAAGCGCCTTCAATGAACGCCTACAACTGGTGGTCATTCGGCTGCCCGGAATCGACCAGCGGCTTCATGGTGGCCGAGGTCGAAGATCAGTTGGTCGGCGTCCAACCGATGGAGATCATGTCTTACAAGGACGGCTCTCGGAATACCAAAGGCGGACTTCTTACCGGTGTGGCTGTGCATCCGGATTATCGCCGCCGAGGCATCTTCAGTGACTTGGTCAGAGCCTGCGAACAGGAAGCGTGGCGCCAGAACGCCGCTTTTGTTACCACGATGCCAAACGAGCGTTCGCGTCCGGGCTTTTTGAAGATGGGCTACATCGACCTCGGTTGTAGACAATTATTGTTGCGTCCGTTGGCGCCGCGGGCGATCGCCAAAAAAAAGCTGTCCATTCCGTTGATCGCCTCGCTCATTGGATTTTCCGCGGCTTTCGCACAGGGAATTGTGAAACCCCTGAGTCATGATGGAGACTTGCCGGTTACCGAAACAAGCGACCTTGAAGGTATGGTTGCCCAGTTGGAGGAATCGACAGCGTCCCTGTTCCCCGGGCTCAGAGTCCGACGGACTCCTTCCTGGTGGCGATGGCGCTATCTGCAATCTCCGGCGCGTGATTATTCGATCTTTACGGCCACGACAAAGAAAGGACAGCCCGCTGGTCTTGCTGCCGTCGCCACAGAGACGCGCGACGGTTTATCCACCGCTTACCTGATGGACATTGCCGTCAACGCGCTTGAATCGTTGCCGCCCCTCGTGCGGAAGATTCTCGAAGTCCTGAGCCAGCGTGGCGTCGAGTTGTTTTGCGCGGTGACCAGCTCAGACGCCATGTCTCGCGCTTTGCGTCGGACAGGCTTTTGGCAGGTGCCAACTTGGGTTCCCGTAAAACGCTTTTATACCGTGGCTAAGTTTAATCCTGCTGTGGAAACGCAAATCGCGCCGCAGTGGCGAAAAATGTCCGGCTGGTACCAAATGCTTGGTGACTGGGACAACGTGTAAGCTAAATGCTCCACGCTCTGTCCATTGATGTCGAGGATTGGTATAACGCCACTCTGGTTTTGCTTTTCGAAAAGTATGTTCCGCCCTCGGACGCGGTGGTCAAATCCACCGAACGTTTGCTCAACCTGTTATCCGACAAACAAATCAGAGCCACCTGGTTCATTTTGGGCGAGGTCGCTGATGCGTTCCCCGCCCTGATCAAACGGCTGGCCGCAGCACACCAGGAGATTGGCGTGCATGGGTATTACCATCATCGAGTCGATTCGCTGAAACCCAAAGTCTTTGCGGATGAATTGCATCGGGCTAAGGACGGGATCGAGCAGGCCGCTGGAAAACGCGTTCTTGGATTTCGGGCGCCGGCGTTCAGCCTGAGCAGGCAGATGACTGATTACTTCGAGATTCTCAAGACGGCAGGATTCTCTTATGACAGCAGCGTGTTTCCGTTCAGAGGCTCGCGCTATGGAGATTCCACGGCGCCATTGGCGCCCTTTTTTATAAACACGCCCAGCGGAAGTATTCTTGAAGTCCCGGTTAGCGTCATGGACTTCGGATGGTTTCGTTTGCCATGCTGCGGCGGAGGATATTTCCGGCATTTTCCTCTCGGATATACCCGGTTTGCCCTTCGTCACCTCGAGAAACGACAACGCCCGGCAGTCTTTTACCTGCATCCGTACGAGATCGAAACTGAGTATAACACGAGTTACTTTGAACAATACTGCGGCCCGCAGGAGCTTAAGGGAGTATTCAAATGGAAGGCGCCCCAGTACCGAAATCGATCCCAAGCCATCCACAAGCTACACCACATTCTTGAGCATCATAAGTTCTCGACCATGGCTGAGGTGTTTAGTGTTCAGAGCACAATTGGGTGACTCAACTAATCTGGAGCCTTTTGAAAACCGTATCCAGCTGCCGCGTCAGGGAAAAAGCCATCCTTTGTAGGCCCGGTGAACTCACCGGGCGCATCTTCAAACGGGGCTTCACACGCTTTCTCCTCGTTTCAACCCTTTACTTTGTATTCTCTACTTACCTTGCACAGGCGGCGTCCAAGGATCCTTTTTATCCCATTGGATTATGCGGCGCCCGCGATACAAATGCGTTTCCAGTATTTCAAGCGGCCGGGTTTAACTTGGTGTTAGGCAACGCGACCCAGGAATTTCTCGACACGGCCGCACGCTACCAAATCAAAGTCTGGGCCGGAGCAGGCCGGGCCTACGGGACGAATGTTCAGGCGAGGGCAATCCAAAAGAAAATTCGACAATTCGACAAGCATCCCGCCCTGTGGGCCTGGTTCCTGGTCGATGAGCCCGAAATGCATCTCATCCCGCCCGCCGAGGTTCTCAACGCGCATCGCCTATACAAAAGTGCGGGGGCAAAAAAGCCTACAACTGTCGTTCTGTTCAAGGGCGATGCGGCGCACGATTACGGTGATATCGCCGATATCACCGTATGCGACCGGTATCCCATTCCTTGGCTTCCCGTGGCTGACTTTGGCAAACATCTGAAAATGGCCCGGTTGGCTCTCGGCAAGAACAAACCGATGGTGGCCATAGTCCAGGCATTTGATTGGAGTTATTATCCCCACTTGCTAGGCCCGGGACTTGGCCCGATGCGGCCGCCCACCTACGACGAAATCCGCTGCATGGTTTACCTGGCCCTGATCGAACGCGCAAAAGGAATTCTTTTCTACTCCTACGACGATGGCCCGGGCAAGTGGCGAATGCCGGAGCATCCTGAGACCTGGGATAGCGTATGCAAGATCGTTGCTGAAATAAATCAAAGGCTGCCGTTGTTTACGGCCGACCATGTGTGGTGGCCCAAAAGACATTGGTTCGATTATACGGGCAGGCGGTATAACGCGGCCCTGGAAGCATCCGTCCAATCGGTCTTGCTCAAGGTCAAACGCGGCAACAGTGTTGTTCCCCCCGGTCATTATATCCTGGCTGTTAATACCACTGACCAGGAACAAATCTACAGCTTTGTTCCACCGTTTGAGAGGGTAGTTAAGCTTCAAGTCCACGCTGAGAATCGCATCCTGGTGCCCAAGAACAATTGGTTGTCTGATACCTTCAAGCCCTTCGAGGTCCACGTTTACGGACCGATGGAGCCTGGCGACCGCCGCCCAGAAGACCGAAGACGAAGGACACAAGACAATTAGCGACAGTCGGCAAGGTAGGGCGAGCTGTCCCCAGCGAGCCGTGACATCGGGGGACAGGGGACAGGAACCAGAAGACAGAATGACGGTGTCCGGTGGCCGGTGGCCGGTATCCGGTAACCGTTAACCGGCCGCCGGAAACCGGAAACCGGAGACCGGAGACAGGGGATGCTAAACAGTTGGCGAGCAAACGGAAATCAGCCAAGTGACAGGAAAAGTGATATGATCATGAAGCGAAGTGGCATAGCGCTGCCCAAGGATTACGCTAAGTGGATTGCCGAGCTGAAGCGTCGTATCGCTGGCGCTCGTCATCGGGCGCTTCTTGCCGCAAATGAGGAACAAATCCGTCTCTACCACGATATCGGTCGCGAGATCCTGCAACGACAGGAGCGGCAAGGTTGGGGCGCCAAGGTTATCGACCGAGTTTCAGCTGATTTGCGGGCCGCCTTCCCGGATATGAAAGGGTTATCGGTATCGAATCTTAAATATATGCGTTTCTTTGCCCAGGAATGTCCACATCGCACAATTGGTCAGCAGTCTGCTGACCAATTGCCCTGGTTTCATATTGTAACACTGCTGACGAAAATATCTGACTCCGGGTTGCGGGAATGGTATGCCCACGAGGCAGTTAGCAATGCATGGTCGCGAGACGTTCTGGATGCACAGATTCTTAGTCAACTCCATCTTCGCCAGGGGGCTGCAGTGACAAACTTCAGAAAGAAGCTTCCCGATCTTCAGGCGGAACTTGCCACCAATATATTGAAAGATCCTTATCACTTCGACTTCCTCGGTCTCGGTGAGGAAGCGCATGAGCGCGATATCGAGAACGCTCTCATCAGGCATATTACCCGTTTCTTGCTGGAACTGGGGGCTGGATTCGCCTTCGTGGGGCGCCAATTCCACCTGGAAGTCGATGGGGAGGAATTTTTTATCGACCTGCTGTTCTATCATACCCGGCTGAAGTGTTATGTCGTTGTGGAGTTGAAAGCCACTGCGTTCAAACCAGACCACGCTGGTCAGTTGAATTTCTATCTGGCTGCCGTGGACGCCCAGATAAAGGCTCCCGACGACAAGCCGACCATCGGGCTCCTGCTCTGCAAAACAAAGAAGCGCCTGATTGCTGAATACGCACTTTCTGGAATCGACAAGCCTGTTGGAGTTGCCGAGTACCAGCTAGTTCGCACGCTGCCCGAACCTCTTGATAATTGTTTGCCAACCATTGAAATGTTGGAGACCGAGCTGTCGCGCGAGTTTGAGAATACTGAGGATAGGGGACAGAAGCAGCCGGCAGAATGACGGAGTCCGGTAAACGGAGTCCGGTGTCCGGTGTCCGGTGTCCGGTCAGACTCCTGAGCTCTGGTCCCGCATGCGGGACGAGTGTGAGAATAAGAATACCCTTGCTCTGCCTTGGCGAATTCTGGGCAGAGGTCAGACAACCGCGAATGTTTATACAATTTGGTTTATTGATGAATCTCACTTGAACCTGCGAGTTGAGGTCCCCTTGATGATTAAACGAATGATGTTGAGCAGTGCTGTGAAACGGTTTAGCTTAAACACGGAACTGTTTTTGATTCGGTGCTCTTATGAAGTATAAGATAACATTGGTCGAATCTGAAGAGGGTGTTGCTGTGTGGTGCGATAACCTGCCTGGATGCGTAAGCCAAGGAGTAAATCGCGAGTAGGCAGTCGCCAACATCAGAATCGCCATCAAGGAATACTTGGAATCCGTTCCAAAAGTGGAGGAGCACTTTGGAACTCGCGTGAGCCGTGAGTAGATAATGGTGTAAATGAATTGATATGCCCCGATTGCCAGGAATTGGACAGAAGGACGCCGTTCGAGTTGCGGAGACGGGACAAAAAGGGAGATAGAAGGCTGACGGGGGGGGGATTGGAGACCGGTGGCCGGAAACCGTCAACCGGCCGCCGGAAACCCGTAACCGGAGAATGGCTGCTGTTCAAAACACAATGGACACCCAACCGCTGAATCGCTCGAAGTGTTCTCTGTGCTTTACTGGGGCTAAGGGTCCGTGCAAAAATAAATTCCGATTTTGCTGCTGAGGATTTGGCTCGCTGGCGAGGCTCGACGAGGGAAGATACCCGCAGCGGTCTCTGACTGAGGAGTAACGAAGCCAGCGTGCCAAAGCCTCGCAGCCCTCCGGGGCGGGGCGGCGCCGGGTCATCTGCGTTGTTGCGTGGACGGTCGAGTATCGCCGAGGATACACTCCCGCCCACGCGCCTAGCATCTGACCCGGCGGCGCTCCCGCCAAAATCGGAAGTTATTTTTGCACGCACCCTAAAGGAAACGTAATCTGAGATTTCTGTGGCCAAATATACTTTGTGACTCTCATGCGCACACCAGTGGTTTTTGACCTGATCGCGGGAGCGCGACCGAACTTCATGAAGATCGCGCCGATTATCGATGCCCTGACGCGGATCGGAGCGGCCGGATCCACTCCCGGGCTTCAGCGGGATCCCGGCGGACTGCGTTATCGCCTGATCCATACGGGACAGCACTACGACAGAAAAATGTCGGGTGAGTTCTTCGAGCAACTCGGCATTCCCGAGCCCGAGATCAATCTCGAGGTGGGATCCGGCACCCAAGCGGAGCAGACGGCCGCGATCATGACTCGGTATGAGAAGGTTCTCATGAATCAGCGGAGCGATCTCTGCCTGGTGGTAGGCGATGTGACATCGACCATGGCCTGCGCCATCGTCGCCAAAAAGATGGGCGTCCGGGTGGCCCATGTCGAGGGCGGCATCCGCTCCGGCGACCTGTCCATGCCGGAAGAAATCAACCGGATGGTCACCGACTCAATCACCGATTTCTTTTTTACCACCAGCGAAACCGCGAACCATAACCTGCGGCGCAGCGGCGTTGCCGAAGATCGGATTTTCTTCGTCGGTAACACCATGATCGATACGCTGATGAAACAGATGCCGCGCCTGCGCCCGCCTCCCTTCTGGGAACACCGCGGACTTAAGCCCGGACAATACTTTGTCCTGACCTTGCACCGGCCGGCCAATGTCGATGAGATCACCCAGCTCAAGGCCATGCTTGATGCCGTGATCGAGGGAACCCGCGGATTGCCCGTCGTTTTTCCCGTGCATCCCAGAACCCGCAAACAATTGGATTCCTCCTCCATCACGGGCAATCACTCGTCCCTTTTCTGTGTGGATCCCCTGGGTTACCTGGAATTCAATTTCCTGGTCCAACAAGCCAAGGCTGTGATCACCGATTCCGGGGGAATCACCGAGGAATCCACCGTGATGCATGTGCCTTGCCTGACCTTGCGAGACAATACCGAGCGTCCTGAAACCATCACCCTCGGGACTAATGAACTGATTGGCACCCATCCAGCCAGGCTCAAACCCGCCTTGGATACACTTTTTGCCGGAAATTGGAAAAAGGGTTCGATACCGCCACTGTGGGATGGACGGGCTGCGGAGCGCATCGTCCAGCATCTCCGGACCATCTTCTTCAAAGCGGAAACATGAAATCGATGCCAGCTAGGCGCCCCCCAGGTAGGGTCGAACCGCTAGGCCGACCGAGTTCCTTATTCACATAGAGCGCTGAAGGATTAGCGCGGACGCCCTGGCAGTGCGTCCCACACCTTTAGGGTCCGTCAAAAAATAAGCTATAAATTCGCGGCGAGGGATTGTTCGCTCCGACGAGGCGCGAGCGACGCGCATACCCCCAGTGGGTCTGAAAGGAGCGAGCAACGACGTCGGAGTGAAGAAGCACCGCCGCCCGGAGGGTTGCGAGGCTTTGGCTCGCTGGCTTCGTTACTCCTCGGTCAGAGACCGCTGCGGGTATCTTCCCTCGTCGAGCCTCGCCAGCGAGCCAAATCCTCAGCAGCAAAATCGGAATTTATTTTTGCACGGACCCTAAGAAGATCATCATGGACTTCATGGTGGGGCGAAGCATCTTGCATTCGTAATTACAGAAGTACATTTTTAGGGTATGCAGAATCAGGGCCATAAACCCGAGCGTGAAGTGTCGTCTGAAGCACTGAGACTTGCCAAGAGCGCTGTTTTGAATCATGCGGGCTGTTTCTGGATGCGTCAGCCAACCGCACCCTTGATCGATCGTTCCGATGTGGAATTAGTCATTCGGCGCTTGCGTGAAAACGGTGATCGAGCGGCATGGAAAGTCGCTCATGAAATCCAAGTGTGCCTCTAACTCCTTTCCAGTCTCAGGTGCTCAGGTGGCTGGCACAGAATCGTTCGCCGGACAGCTATGTCGCTGGCGGTATTGCCCTGAATGCCCTCAGTCCTATTCGCTGGAGTGCTGATGTCGATGTTTTCCACGATGTTGAGCAGGCGGTGATTCGCGCCAGTGATGCTGATGTTGAGACTCTTCGACACGCCGGATGCACCATCCGGCGGGAAATTTGGACACCTTCATTTCGCCGGGCGTGGGTTCAGCGCGGCGAAGACGCTGTGAAATTGGAATGGTGCCAGGATTCCGCCTGGCGCTTTTTTCCCATTGAGCCAGACGACCTGTTGGGCTGGAGGCTGCATCGTTTTGATGCATTGACGAACAAGGCACTCGCCATGGGTGGGCGCGCTGAAACTCGGGATTTGGTGGACATTGTATCGAATGCCGAGAAATACCCGCTTCAAGCTGTGATATGGGCGGCATGTGCCAAGGATCCCGGCTATAATCCATTGCTGTTGCTGAACCAAATGCGGCGCAATTCAAGAGTGGATCCTGCTGAATTGAGGGAGATGGGGGCGCAATTGGAGCCTGTGGAATTGAAAACTCGCTGGCTTGAATTAGCCGACGTTGCAGGAAAAGAAATTGAAAGAGCTGCAATCGAGCAGATCACCCCGGGATTGGCTTTTGTCAGTGAAGTCGGCGAAATTGGCTGGTTCGACCAACCTGGCTTTAAGCCGCATCAGGCAACTCTGGGCGGATCGATTCCACGAGTGGTGGGTCTGCACTACGGCCTATGAACTATACACGACGTCATAAATAATTGCGCATGTCGCAATTATTTATGACGTCGTGGATAATATCATGGAGTCGCGAGACAGCAGGCCGTCACCAGGGCCGGCCGGGCCGACCGGACCTATCAGCAGCATTTCAGCTCCAGGTTATTTCGTTCTTCAACTTTTAGCTCTCTTGTCGTTTCCTCCGGCGCGCCCTACCATCGTGCGCCACAGCCAGAGGATGGACGCAATCCATATGGGCCCTCACTCGGGATTTGACATCATGATGCTTACAATGTATGCTTTGATGCGTGAGAACAACCGTTAACATCGATGATGAAGTGTTGAATCGAGCAAAGGCCCTCGCACAATCCCGGCACCTTTCCCTGGGCGATGTTATCAGCGACGGACTTCGCATCTTGCTCTACCAAAACGCGTCAGATCGGACTGAAGACACGGTGCGATTAGTGACTTTCTCCGGAAAAGGCACCTGCCCGGGTGTCGACTTGGACTCGAACGCATCGTTGCTCGATACCTTGGAGTCGCGATGATTTTGCTAGATGTCAATGTGCTTGTCTATGCGCATCGCGAGGATGCCCCCAATCATTCGGCCTACCGGGAATGGTTGGAAGCCCACCTTAATTCGTCCACGCCATGTGGTGTGTCCGATCTTGTTCTCGCCGGGTGCCTCCGTGTTGTAACGCATCCCAAGGTGTTTGATCCGCCGACACCCCTGGCACAAGCGACTCTTTATATCGAACAACTTCGAACTCACCGCAGCGTGCGAATTGTGAATCCAGGGCCGGCGCATTGGCAGATCTTTCTGCAACTGTGCCGGCGGATTCAGGCCAAGGGGAACTTGATTCCCGACGCCTATCACGCCGCTCTGGCTATGGAATCTGGCTGCGAATGGGTGACCACCGATAGAGGCTTTGCCCGTTTCCCGGGTCTGCGCTGGCGTCATCCACTGGACCATTGAGTCTGAAATCTGGGATCCGAAGTCTGCGGGCCTGGGATAGGGTTGGACCACGGGTAGGATCGGACCGCCGGGCCGACCTGGCCTATCAGAAGCATTTCATCCCCAGGACGTTTCGTTCTTTAGCTTTTGGCTCTCATGTCATTTCGCTCGGCGCGCCTGGCAGTCGCGCCCTACCATCACACGCCACCGCTAGAGGGTTGGTGCGGTTCAAACAGGCACAAAAACCACGAAGAAAAACTGAAATTGGGAAACCTGAAAGCTGAAATAAATTTCAATTTTCAACTTTCCGCTTTCATTCGCGTCTATTGGCGTTCATTCGCGGTTCTTTTTTTCGGAGCATCTTATGTGCGGTTTTGGCCGGAGCCTGGAATCTGGTAATCTTGACAACTTGTTAAGAATGGATAGGCTGAGGGTATGAAGTACGTGTCCGTCGGCGCCTTTAAAGCTCAATTCTCCACGCTGCTCCAGGGCGTTGCCCAGGGAGAGCCGATCGGGATTTGTTACGGACGCCGAAAAAAACCGGTGGCAATTCTCATCTCAGCAGACGCCATTGGCCCCAAGTCTATGCGGCCCCTCGGACATTGGGCCAGTCAGATGTGCGTGCGGTTTGAGCCGGACTTCGCTGTTTCGGACGAGGAATTTCTTCATTCGTGAGTTTCCTGCTCGATACGCACGCGTTTTTGTGGGCTGTGGCGGAATCGTCGCGGCTGAGCGCAACGGCTCACGCCATTATAAAAAATCCGGAAAACCGGATTTACGTCAGCCCGGTCAGTTTTTGGGAGATTTCACTGAAGTATTCATTGGGAAAACTCAAGCTAACCGGCAAAACCCCTGACGAATTACCCGCGGCATTACCCGTTTTCGGTTTCGAAGAGCTGGCACTGACCAGCGAAATTGCGGCCTCTTTTCATGGTCTGCCTCGATTGGCGCATAAGGATCCTTTTGATCGTATGCTCATCTGCCAGGCCATACACTACCGGCTGACTCTGGTTTCGGCCGACCAGCAGCTTAAACAATACGGGAATTCCGGTCTGAAACTTGTTTGGTAACGGCAGTAGACAGTCGGCAGGTAGGGTCGGACCGCCGGGGCCGACCGGACGTATCAAGAGCATTTCAGCTCCAGCTTGTTTCGGTCTTCGGCTTTTGGCTCTCTGGTCATTTCGTTCGGCGCGCCCAGCGGTCGCGCCCTACCCTGCCCCCTCTGACCGGACACCGGACTCCGTCATTCTGCCCCCTATCCCCTGTCCATGAGCTCACCCTTCATCATTTTCGGCGCCGGCGGCCATGGCAAGGTCGTTCTGGATGCAGCCCTGGCCGCAAAACACGACGTTGCTTTTGTCGTCGACGATGCGCCCCACGAAACAGAATTGTTGGGGTTATCGGTTCTCAGTTCCGAGGACCCGAGATGGCTTGCCCTGACTGGATTCCGGTTTGTAGTGGCGGTTGGAGATAACCTGACGCGCGCCAGGATTTTTGCCCGGCTCAACACCCGATCTGGAATTGCCGGGAACGTGATCCATCCGAACGCCGTCATTTCTCCATTTGCCAAACTGGGCGCGGGCAATGTTTGTTTTGCTGGCGTTGTCATCAATCCGGGCACCGTGATGGGCGACGATTGCATCATCAACACCAGCGCGTCGATCGACCACGACTGCCGAATTGGCAGTCATGCGCACATCTGTCCGGGTGTTCACTTGGCCGGGACTGTTTCGGTTGGCGAGGAGACGATGATCGGGACCGGGGCGGCGATTTTGCCCGGGATCAAGATCGGCAGGCGTTGTGTCATTGGCGCCGGAGCGGTCGTGAACCGGGATTTGCCGGATGGCGTCGTGGCGTATGGAGTGCCGGCGAGAATAAGACGGTGACCGGCAACCGGAAACCGGTGACCGGAAACCGGACTCCGTTTTCCTCCTTTATGAAGCGCATCTACCTCTCCCCTCCTCACGTCAGCCAAACTGAACGCGACTTGTTGCTCGAGGCCTTTGACTCGAACTGGATCGCCCCCCTGGGCCCCATGGTCGACGCCTTCGAGCGCGAGTTTGCCGAGAAAGTGTCGATGCCGCATGCCGCGGCCCTTGCCAGCGGAACCGCCGGCCTGCATCTTTCTTTGAAAGAACTGAAGATCGGCCCGGGCGACGGGGTGCTGGTGTCGTCGTTTACCTTTGCCGCCAGCGCCAACGCTGTGACCTATTGCGGGGCAACGCCGGTGTTTGTCGACAGCGACCGCACGTCGTGGAACATCGATCCGGAGCATCTCGATCTGGCCCTTAAAACCCTCGACGCCCGAAGACAACGCCCCAAGGCCCTCATCACCGTCGATCTTTACGGGCAATGCGCCGATTACGATGCCATCCTGGGGCTGACCGCCCAATGGGACCTGCCGGTCATCGAGGACGCCGCCGAAGCCCTCGGGGCAAGATACCGGGGACAGCCTGCGGGGTCTTTTGGCAAAGCCGCGGTGTTTTCGTTCAATGGCAATAAGATCATTACGACCAGTGGCGGCGGCATGGTGGTATCGCGAGACAGCCAACTGATCGATCGGATTCGGTATTTGTCGCAGCAAGCCCGTCAACCGGCGACGCATTATGAGCATACCGAGCTCGGATACAACTATCGGCTCAGCAACTTGCTGGCGGCCGTGGGCCGAGGGCAACTTCGGGGCTTGGACGAAAAAATTGCCAAACGCAAACACATCCGTAAGCAATACGAGTCCGCACTCGGAGATCTTCCAGGGATCGCCTTCATGCCGATACCGGCTTGGAGCGAACCCAATTACTGGCTGACATGCATCACGGTCGATCCCGCACAAGCGGGCGCCGACCGCGAAAAGATCCGATTGGCCCTCGAGGCCGAAAACATCGAGTCGCGTCCTCTCTGGAAGCCGATGCACCTGCAGCCGATGTTCCAGGATCATCCCGCTTTCGTGAATGGCGTGTCCAAAAAGCTGTTCGACCACGGACTGTGTCTCCCCACCGGTACCGCGATGACCGATGACGATTTGTCGAGGATCATCCGCACCGTCCGCGGGTGTTGGGACGGGAGACAGTAGGCGGGGGCAGAATGACGGAGGCCGGAGACCGGAAACCGGTGACCGGTCAGCTTTTGGGGTCAGCCCTCAAATTAATAGTTAAGGATCTATGGGAAAAAATTGAAAACTGAAATTAATTTCTGCTTTCAGATTTCTATATTTGAGCGGATTTTCCCTGACAATCAAAAATCCCAAGTCAACAATCCGGATAGATAAAGTCAATGTCAGGCCAAGCTTTGGTCCGGCGGTGATCGTTGGTTAGGTGACGGCAGCCCAAAGACGCCGCTTGGCCCCGAATGAGAAAATCAGGCAAGACAGGCTGGTCAGATCTGGCTATGGGCCGGTAGCGACGGAAGGCTAGCCCGGCTCGCCATGCCGAGTCGAAATCCAAGTCCACTCGATCGAAGCCTTTCAAGTCCTCCTCGACCGCTTCGCGGGTCCGGGCGCCGACTGCCAATTCGGCAAATGTCACCGAACTGACTGCCAGAGTCTCCTTTTCCGCCCATCGTTCCAAGGAGCGCGTGCAGGCTAAATGATCTGGGTGCATGCGGTCCAGCCACGCCACGATGATCGACGTGTCGACGAGGATCATAGCCGTGTCTTCCGCAGGAGTTCTTCACCTGAGATATAACCATCCCAAGTACCGGCCCTCGCTTTGATATGAACTATCATGGGGTTACCATTGGCCAACTCGACGGCCTCGACTTTGTCCTCGATGGCCGCCCGAACAAAAGCGGAGAGGTTGCCGCCGGAGGCCTTTTTGGCTCGCTCCGCCAAACCGGGATCTATGCGCACACTCAAGATAGTTGTCATACAGTTATGTTTACGCGATGTTTGGAACTGAGTCAAATTCCATAGCGCCAGATGGCTGGCGCAGTTCAAACAGGCTCTGAGGTCTGACCACGCTAATAGTTCACACACTGCAATCCGGGAATTCGCGCAAAGTCAGTCATGTTGCCGGTCACCAGAGGATTTTGGTGGCGTAAAGCGGTGCTGGCAATCCATAAGTCATTCGTTCCAATTAGTCTTCCTTTGCCCCTGAGTTGACGCGTGATCTGCGAATAGATTAAGGCTGTATCGGCATCGATCGGATACAACTCACCGAAGCGAAGGAATGCCTGTAGCGCCGGATCGTTAATCGAACGGAAGCCCTCAGCAAATTCGCCCAGAGCTACAACGCTCCAGGCGAAGAAATCACTCGTGTGCATGGCCAGAAACGAATGTGCTGGTCCCCGAATGGACTTGCGCCCCTCCTTTTGCAGATCGATGAGGAAAGTCGTGTCGAAGCAATAGGTTATTGCCATGGGTTTTGAGGATGGGGATCGTTCAGTTGGGCTTGTTCAAGGTGCCTTATCTCTTCTTCGCCGAGATAAGTGGGTTTGTCCGAGAGAAACGCCAATAATGCCCCACACGTTTTGGTCGATTGCGGCCAAATAGCGCGATGTATGACTTCAGAGAATGATTCTGTAGGCAAGATTCGGGCTTGCCGCAGTCTCTCGTAAGCCTCGATATCAATCGAGATGGTTTTTGTGGCCATGCATGCACTATGCATGCATAAAAGACCCAAGTCAATCCGGCCCTTCGACTTCCTTGGCCTCGGTGAGGAAGCGCATGAGGGCGATGCTGAGAATGCCCTCATCAGGCAAGGTCGGGCGACTTGTCCTCGCCGAGCCGCGCTGATAATCAGGTTTGAAGTCCCAAAACGAGCGCTGCCTGTAACATGCGTTGATCAGCGGTCACAATTTCCCTTTGGCTTGACGCCAGCGCTGATGCCAGATGAATTCCATCCAGGCTGCGAAGCATAATGGGTGTGGATTGCATCAGGCACATCTTGAGCGCTGCCCGCGCCGCCTCTTGGATTCCGTCGCTCAATGGGATTAAGACAAAACGGCCTTGTTGACTGTCTTCCTCAAATGCTTTGAACAATGCGTCCGCGGCGTTTGGCTTGATGTCGCCGGCCATTTCTTTGCGGCGAAGGCCATAATGGAGTTCAGTATTAAGGAGCGTGGATGAGAAGAGCGGGCCGGGCGAGGCGATTGCACGAGCCAGATAAGCTGATGAATCGACCTCGGCAACGTAAAGCTTGAGCACGCAGGAAGTGTCCCAGTAAGCCATATGGTCTTAACGTTCCTCTCGAAGGTCCGATATGATGATCTCCGATTTGAGCGAAACCTTGCCGGTGGAATAACGCTTGCGGAGCCGCTCGAGTCGTGTTTTCCAGCCGGCCATATCAAGCTTGGCAACACGAGGAATCGCCGTGAGTCGGGCACGAGGTTTACCGCGCACGGTAATCAGGATTTCTTGACCACTTTCAGCAAGGCTGACCAGATGACTCAAGTGTGTTTTTGATTCTCGCAGACTGACGATCATGTGACCAATGTAGTGCGTTGACTTGACACCGTCAACAACTGCCATGATAAAGCACAATTCAAACACAGCTTCTCTGGGCTTCGCGTCGATGAGACACAAAAAAATTATCGAGTGTTCAGCGGCTTTTCGTGGTGATATTTGACGGCCGAAAAGTAGCGCCGGACCGCCGAGCCGGCCGGACCTATCAGGAGCATTTCAGCTCCAGCTTGTTTCGTTCTTTAGAGTTCCTGTCCAAGGACTTTTCGATCAGCGCTAACCAATATCGTTTTAGTGTCTTATTGGATATGCAGCCAACCACGACTCCTATTCATTTCTGATTTCAGCTTTCCATTTTCAACTTTGTTTTGTGTTCTTTGTGGCTAAAAGAATTTGAAGTCACCCAACCGCTGATGCCTCTCCCCATTTCCCCATGCCCACATTCAATTCATTGATTCTAATAGCCCCGTCGTTGATTGCCATGGCTTGGCTGGTCAGCAAGGTGCAATGGTATTGGAACCACCGGCCGGACCTGCAATTCGGCTGGGGCGTCCTTGTCATTTGCGCCTACCTCCTCTGGATGGAATGGCCATCGCGACCAGAACTCCGGCCACGATGGACGCCGTTGAATGGCATCGTCGCTTTGGCGGGTTGCGCGTTGTTGTTCCTGACCCAGATCTATCAGGCGGCTTTTGGCATGATGCCCGCCAGCCTGATCGGATTGGCCGCGGGGGTGATGCTGGTGGTCCTGGCAAATCTGCACTACGCCTTTGGCTGGGCTGGTGTGCGTCATTTTGCGTTCGCATACGGATTCATTCTGATCGCTCTGCCCATGCCATCCGCCATTCACGGATTGGTCATCAACGGGCTCCAGTCGAAAATAACGGTTCTGAATGTGGTATTCCTGAATCTAATCGGCATCCCCGCCCAGCAAACCGGAAGCTTGATCCAACTGCCCCTGTGCACGGTCGGCATCGACGAGGCCTGCAGCGGCATTCGCAGTCTTCAGGCCTCCCTGATGGTGGCCCTGTTTGTCGGATACTTGAAACTCCGCTCCTATGGTCTGCGCGCCCTTCTCCTGGGATTGGGCGTCGGTCTGTCGATTCTAGGCAACCTCATCCGATCCCTGTTCCTCAGCATCCAGGCCCACCACCATGGCACCGAAGCCATCGAGGCTTACCACGATGCCGCGGGATGGTCGATTCTCGTCTTTACCTTTGCGGGAGTTGCCCTGATGGCTTGGTTTTTAACCGCCGTCGACCGCCGAATCCAGGCCCTTAAAACGACGAAGCCTGAGAACGCAACAAATGACCTGGCCCCTTGCACGTGATCCTGAAGCGCATTTTTGATGGGGCGGTTGTTCTCCTGGCCCTGCCGATCTGGCTTCCGCTCTTGGCCGTCTTGGCCCTGATCGTTCGCATCAAGCTCGGCAGTCCGGTTTTCTTCCGACAAAAGCGCCCGGGTAAAAAGGGCGTCGTATTCGAGCTGCTTAAGTTGCGAACGATGACGAATGCCCGGGATGCCGCGGGCCGCCTGCTATCCGATGACCAACGGCTGACCGCCTTTGGCCGCTGGTTGCGATCGACATCCCTGGATGAACTCCCGGAATTATGGAACGTGTTGAAAGGCGACATGAGTCTGGTGGGACCCCGTCCGTTGCTCATCCAATACCTCGACCGCTATACACCCGAACAAGCTCGGCGACACGATGTCGCCCCTGGAATCACGGGATGGGCTCAGATTCACGGACGCAATGCCATCTCGTGGGATGACAAATTCAAACTCGATGTCTGGTATGTGGATCACTGGTCTTTGGGGTTGGACATCCAAATCCTGATCCGCACCTTGGTCAAAGTCATCCGTCGAGAAGGGATCAGCGCGGCGGGCGAGGCCACCATGCCAGAGTTCATGGGCAATCCAAACCGGCTTAAGGCTGACAAGCCTTGAGCCGATCAATCACTTCACGATTTGTGACCGCTGATTCGCTCAGAGACAGTGATTACGTTTCTGCGGTTGTCGATAACACAGATGCCTCGAAACGTTGCCATTATTCCTGATTACGCCGCCCTGATGGAGGTCTTCGCGCAATTGCATCACGGCGCGATCATCCAGTTGTCACCGCCGGATCAGGAGATTCCGTCGGAAATAATGCCCCTGGACACGAGCCATTCCTGGCTGGGAGTATGTTCCTCGGGATCGACGGGAGTGCCCAAGACGGTGTGGAAACGCTGGGATGCATTACTGGCTGAGGTCAATAGCGGTATGGGGCTGGCAGGTTGGACCTGGGCGACGTCGTTCGAGCCTTGGAGTTTTGCCGGTGTGCAGGTGGCATTGCAGGCATGGAAAACGCAAGGTCGAATCCTGTTTTTGGACAACCACTGGGAACGCAACTGGTCGCGGCTTAGCGAGGATCAGGCGCGCGCGATCTCGTCCACCCCCACATTCCTCGATCTGCTGGTGCAGCACGGCGCCGCACAGCCGGCCTCTGATGGCATTCGGCAGATCACCCTGGGTGGAGAACCGCTCCGGCCCGCGATTGGCAAGAGGATTCAGCATCGGTTTCCCCGAGCTCGTTTCACGGTGATCTATGCCAGCGCCGAACTGGGAGTGATCCTCAAAACGCA
The DNA here is from genome assembly GCA_022709905.1 of Verrucomicrobiota bacterium. Taxonomy (GTDB): domain Bacteria; phylum Verrucomicrobiota; class Verrucomicrobiia; order Limisphaerales; family UBA1319; genus JAKLHY01. The sequence goes on from JAKLHY010000045.1 coordinate 39,846, forward strand.
TCGCACCGACGGTTGGTATGAAATCGATTCGTTGCGACGCCGATTTCAAAACTGGCGGCAAACCGAATCGGGCGCCCTGGAAATCGAGTCCGAGCACGGCTGGCAAACCACCGGCGACCTGATCGAAGTTCGGGAGGATGATGTCAGGATTATCGGTCGTTGCGATGACGTGGCCAACGTGGCGGGCGTCAAAGTCAATCTCGGCAAAGTCGCCGAGTGCGCGGAAGAAGTGCCAGGGGTGCGTCGGGCGGTCGCCACGGCCCAAGCGAATCCTATCACTGGTCAGATTGTCTGCCTGCATTACGAGTTGAACGCCGATGTCGCCCCCCAGGCGGCGCGTGAAAACCTGGAATCGCATTTGCGCCAGCACCTGCCGAAAGCCGCCTGGCCGAGGCTCTGGACCGAAGAAACCATCGGCCTGGGGCCCAACAGCAAACGCGGTTTCCAAAAATCAAATTCCACGGTAGTTTACAGGTGATTATGGATCCGATTCCGCTGAGACTCGAGCAAATGGTCCTGATCGTGCATCATCGCAACGGGGGACAGCTGGATCGATTGGATGGAGAATGGCGATTACTGGAGCCTCGCCTCTTGCTGGATTCCCTGGATCTAGCCGAAATCGTGGCGGCCATCGAAAAGCAATGGGGCATCTCGCCGTTCGACGCCGCCGTCCCGCCCAAAACCTGGCGAGAAATGACGGCGTGCATTCTCAAAGGCATAGGCCGCCCGGAACCATGAAACGAATCCTGATCACCGGCGGAACTCGAGGGCTCGGATTGGCCTTGTCTCGCAACCTACTCAAGGACGGGCATCAGGTGCTGGCCGCCTCCAAAAAACCAAGCCCCGAGTTCAATGAACTGCAAGCCCAATTCCCCGATCGCCTCTCATTCCAGGCAGTGGATCTGGCTGATACGGCGTCCATCACAGCCTTCTCGCGAGACGCCCGGTTAATCGATGGGCTCGATGGTTTTGTGGCCAACGCGGCGGTTGGCCTGGCGGGAGTTCTGACCTTAACCCAGGCGGCCGAGATCGAGCGCGCGATCAACGTCAATGTGCTGGGCAACATCCTGCTCACCCGCGAGGCGCTCAAGGGGATGCTCGATCGAGGGGGCAGTGTTGTATTTGTCTCTTCGGTCGCCGCCAAAACGGGTTTGACGGGATTATCCGTGTATTCCGCGACCAAGGGCGCATTGCTGGCTTTCAGCCGCTCGCTGGCCCGCGAATACGGGCCAAGAAACATCCGTGTCAACTGCGTTTTGCCCGGTTACTTTCAATCCGAGATGAGCGCCGGGATGGAGGATGCCGCGCGTGAATCTGTCCTGCGACGCACCCCTCTGGGCCGGCTCAGCGAGGCCCAGGATGTCGTCGAGGCCATCCGGTTCCTGTTGTCAGACGACAGCGCGTCTGTGACCGGAACCGAGCTGGTGGTCGACGCGGGATTCTCGGCCTAACGCCCCAAGACAAGCCATGGAAATTCCATCTGAGTTAAGTCCGGCCAAGTTGCTTTCCCTCGACGTTCTCCAAAGTCAGCTTCAAGCCTGCGGTCAAGGCGTCAAAGTGTACACGGGCTGCCGGCTCTATCCACCGGACCGCATTTGCGTGGGCGACTACTCGCAAATCGACGAAGGGGTGAGAATCTACGCCGGACAAGGCGTGACCATCGGACGTTATGTCCACCTGGCCTTCGATTGCTCAATCTCGGGTGGCGGCCAGTGTGTCATCCGGGATTTTGCCGGCCTCGGAGCGGGCGTGCGTCTGATTACCGGATCGGAAAACATTGACGGATCCGGCCTGACCAATCCAACCGTGCCCGAGTCACTGCGCCGGGTTGAGCGCGGCCAGGTTATCATCGGGGCGCATGCCGTCATCTTCACGAACAGCATCGTGTTGCCCGGGGTCACCGTCGGCGATGGAGCGGTGGTATCCGCCGGTTCTGTGGTTCATCGCGACCTCAAGCCCTGGTGCGTATACGCCGGCAATCCCCTGGTCCAAGTCGGGATCAGGCCCAGGGACAACATCCTGCGGCTGGCCGTTCCGTTGAATCACGAACCGTAATTTCCGAGTTGTTAACCATGAATTCAAATCATGTCAAATGGAGCGTGATCGGATTCAGCCTGGTGATGCTTGCGCTATGGCTTTTCCCGTTTGTGTGGTACACGTCAACCGATCGCCAGACCCAAATGGTTTGGCTGACCGAACAACAACAAATGGACGGTTGGCAGTATGAGGAACTTCCCGTCGCCAAGTCCGCCGAAGCCGTGCTGGTCGCCGACCAGCTCGTGAGCGGTCAGTTCAAACACGATATGCGGGATCGCGTCCAGGTCTTTTCCGCCAAACGTTACACCGAGAAAGAAAACCACATCGGCCTGTTCGTTCATACCCCCGACCGTTGCTGGACAGAGTCCGGGTGGCAACTGGAACCGGCCTCCCCCGCCCTCGTTACCGTTTCGCTTCACGGAATTGCCCTGCAACTGGAACGTCGGATCTTTGTTCGGCCCGGACAACGGGAGTTGGTCTACTTCGGCGGCATGGTCGGCGGACAACCGGTTCCCTACCGGCTGGATCACAATATGTCCGTGGGAATGAGATTAGCCTTGGGCAAAAAGGACAGCAAAACCGGGACCAAACTTCGAGCATCCGACAGCCTGTTCTGGCGCAGGGTTTGGGAGTCCTTTGCCAGCCGCCGGCCTCTGCTCGGACCCAAACAGTTCATCCGAGTATCAACCTCTGTCCTGGATCGCGATGTCGCCGAAGGCGATCGTCTCCTGCAGGAGTTTCTTCCCCGCTGGCTGATGGCCGTCGATTATCAGTCCGAGCTGGCTCAGTGGCGGAAGAACCAGAAGACAGTCGGCAGCAGGCAGTAAGTAAGTAAGGTAGGGCGGCGTGGCCTCACGGCGCCGGACCGAAAAACCGGGAGACAGTGGCTGTCAGCGGTTGGTCCGGACTGGGCAGGTCTGGATCCCATGGTAGGGTCGGACCGCCTGGGCCGACCGGGCCTATCAGGAGCATTTCAGCTCCAGGTTGTTTCGGTCTTCAGCTTTTGGCGCCCTGGCCATTTCGTTCGGCGCGCCTGGCAGTCGCGCCCTACCATCGCACGCCACACCAGAGGGCTGGGGCGGATCAAACAGGCACAAAAACCACGAAGAAAAACTGAATTTGGGAAACCTGAAAGCTGAAATAAATTTCAACTTTCCGCTTTCAACTTTGTTTTGAGTCGAGCGTTCTCTATTTTTGAGTTGGCTTTCATAGGTCAATCCCTTAGAAATCGGGCCGATTAGGCCGTTCCAGCTGTGAAAAGGCTTAGGCAAATTTTGTCACGTGGCACATATCTGAGTTGGTATTTGCGGTTTGCGTTCTTTACGGCTCTGTATGCCGCGGGTTCTTGGATTGCCTTCGCCCTGGCTTATTTGTTGCGCTTTGATTTCGCGGTTCCCGCCGACGACCAACGGAGCTTCTGGGGAATGTGCTTATATCTGATACCGCTGAAGCTGGCTTGTTTATATTTGTTTCGACAGTTCCATGTGATTCCGGGGTACTTTGGCGTATCGGGTTTGCAGCAGATTGCGTCGGCCATGCTGGTGGGTTCAGGTGTTTTGGGCGGGCTCCGGCTTTTCATTGGAATGCCCTATGCGCCACCGCGCGGAGTTATTCTCCTGGATTTCTTCTTCTCGGTGGTGATTCTCGGGGGACTTCGCCTCCTGCTGCGCATCCAGCGGGAGCGTCGATGGTCGCAAGAGCATCGGTCGCCCTATGATCCACGCCGGGTGGCCATTATTGGCGCTGGCGATGCGGGCGTGAACCTCGTCAGAGATCTCAAGATCAAGAAAGGTCTGGGTTTGCAGCCTGTGGCTTTTTTCGATGATGACCCGGCAAAATGGAAGATGCGCGTTCACGATGTGCTTGTTGCGGGACCTCCCGAGCTCTTGTTGAAAAACCGATCCAAGAAACTGGATCTGAACCTGGCGGTGATCGCCATGCCATCGGCGCCCGCCACCCGGATCCGGCAAATCATCCAGATTCTTCAAAAAGCCCATCTGAGTTTCGAAACCGTTCCGTCCCTCGACCAATTGGCCACCGGCCAGATCAAGGTCAGCCAGATTCGGCCCGTGGAAATCCAGGACTTGCTGGGCCGCGATCCTGTCAGCCTCGAGACCGGGCACATCCGTGAATTGCTGGCGGGACGGCGAATCATGGTGACAGGCGCCGGGGGGAGCATTGGCAGTGAGTTGTGCCGCCAAATCTCCACGTACGGCCCGGCCAAACTCATCCTGATCGAGCGATCTGAAGTCCAATTGTTTCCCATTCAACAGGAGCTGGCTGATGCGGGCTGTTCCGATTTTGTGTTTCCGCTGGTCGCCGACATTATGGATGAATCGCGGATGCGTTGGATTTTCGAGCAGTGCGAACCGGATGTGGTGTTTCATGCCGCGGCCCACAAGCACGTGCCGATCATGGAGGAACAACCGGATGAAGCCGTGCGCAACAATACGCTCGGCACGATGCAACTGGCCGAGTTTTGCGCCGAATACCACGTCGAACGCTTCGTCTTCATCTCGACCGATAAGGCCATCAATCCCACCAGTGTGATGGGCGCGACCAAGCGCCTGGCGGAAATGTTCATTCAGTCCCTGCACCACGCTCATCCGGAGGAGACAAAGTTCATGGCCGTGCGCTTTGGCAATGTGCTCGGCTCTTCGGGCAGCGTGATTCCCATCTTTAAGAGCCAGATTGCCGCCGGGGGCCCGGTCAAAGTCACCCATCCCGAAATTACCCGGTATTTCATGACCATCCCCGAAGCCGTCGGTTTGGTGCTCCAAAGTGGCAGCCAGGGGCGCGGCGGCGAGATCTTCGTCCTCGACATGGGCAAACCCGTCAAGATTCTCGATTTGGCCAAGCAGCTGATTGAACTGTCCGGGTTCCGTCCGTTCATCGATATTGACATCCAATTCACCGGCCTGCGGCCCGGAGAAAAGATGTTCGAAGAACTGTCATACCAGGCCGAGAATCATACCAAGACCGAGCATCCCAAAATCATGCGTTTCACCGCGCAACCGATCCCGCTGGACCAAGTCCGAAAGCGGATCCAATCCCTCAAGACCGAATTGCATCAGAGTGGAGAAACTCAACGGCTGAAATACCTCCTCAAACGCGCTGTTCCTGAATATCAACCGTACATCTCGCCCCCTCGATCCCAGGACACTGTATTGGAGAATCTTCGCAGCCAACCGATTGAAGTGCCCCTGGCCTGACACTTCGCACTGCCGGTGGAAAATCAATTCCACCGGTTTTTTGTGTACGCATCCATGACAGGATTGGAGAATGTCAACAAACACTGTGCCCACACTGGACAAATCCACTCGATGCGTCACTCGGCGTAATCGTGGCCAGGGCTTGATCCATGGTAACCATTGGATTCGAGTCTCCAGTCGATGCTTGAGGACTCGCAGAGCTCGTCCCTCCGAGCTTCATGATCCCGAAGCGTTGTCAATCGGCCATCAGGCTCGATGCGGCAGGTAGGGTCGGACCGCCGGGGCCAGCCGGGCTTATTTGAAGCATCCTGCTCTCAGGTCTCTGCGTCCGGCGCGCTCGGCGATCGCGCCCTACCCTCTGGCGCGCCTGGCAGTCGCGCCCTGCCAATTGCGCGCCCTACCTGGCAGGGTCGCCGGAGTGTTATCTCATCCGCGGGCAGCTCGGTTCGGTTCGGGGCACGGATTTGCGAATGGCATCCTTGAAGGCGTCCAGGCCGACATCGAAGGCCGCCGAGATCGGGAGCACTTTAGTTTTGGGCACCTTGCGTTTGAACTTTCGAAGATTAGCTTCGGCCTCGGGTTCATCCATTTTATTCGCGACCACGAGCCGTTGTTTTTCCAGAAGCGACGGATCGTAAAGGCTTAATTCCTGAAGCAACTGCGCGTGATCGTCCCAGGGAGAACGGCCATCTGTCCCCGCCATGTCGATGAGGAGGATCAAGGCGCGGCAGCGTTGGATGTGCCGGAGAAAAGCGTGGCCCAGACCATGATTCAGATGGGCGCCCGCGATCAATCCGGGCACATCGCAAACGGTCAGGCGCGTGAGATCCTCGAACTCGACGATGCCAATCTGGGGATGCAACGTGGTGAATGGATAAGGGGCAATCTTCGGCTTGGCTCGGGAGATGGCCGAAAGGAGAGTGGATTTGCCGGCGTTGGGGAAACCGACCAGGCCGATATCCGCCATCAATCGGAGTTCGAGCAGGTAATGACCTTCTTCTCCCGGTTCACCGGGCTGGGCAAACCGCGGCGCCTGGCGTCGCGCCGTGGCAAAGTTGCGGTTTCCGAGACCGCCACGCCCGCCTTGACACATCACGAATTGCTGGCCATGCACAGTCAGATCAGCAACGAGTTCGCCCGATGGCAGGGATTTCGGGCTGGACGCGACAGGGGCCTCTTCAGCCAGGTCAAATTCCTGGGCGCACTCGCTGCCTGACCAGCGAATCATTGTTGATCTTGAGCTGCTTGCGAGCAAAGGCAGAGCTTCGGAGGCGTCATGCGGTTCAGCCTCGAGAGCGTTGGGAGCATCGGAAAGGTTGCGCACCAAATGATCGAGACGCCAAACAAGTGTGCCGCAGGGCACCTTGACGATCAGATCATTCCCAGCGCGGCCATCCATGCCTTTGCCCATGCCGTTTTCGCCTTTTGCCGCCAGCAATCGCGGGGTGTAATACTGGGCAATGAGATTGTTCAGATCGTGATCGGCCTGTAAAATCACGCTTCCACCGCGCCCGCCGTTACCGCCGCTCGGACCGCCTTTGGGGCGATAGGCTTCACGATGGAATGCGACACATCCCTTGCCACCATGCCCTGCGCGGGCGTAGACTTTGATTTCATCGACAAACATGAAAACAAAAGGGCGAGGTGATAACCTCGCCCGGGTATAAATCGAATTTAATCTCTAATTCTTCGCGGGTGCCTCGGCTGGAATCACGTTGATCCGCTTGCTGTCTTTATCGAAGAACACTTTGCCGTCCACCAGAGCGTAAAGGGTCCAATCGCGGCCGACCCCAACGTTGTTGCCTGCCGCAAACTTGGTCCCCCGCTGGCGAACCAGAATGGTGCCGGCGTGGACCGATTCTCCGCCAAACCGCTTGACCCCGAGTCGTTGACTTGTGCTATCGCGCCCGTTTCGGCTGCTGCCTTGACCTTTTTTATGTGCCATAACAACTAGACCTTGATTTCCTTAATTTTGATCACGGTGAGTTCCTGGCGATGGCCGATCTTCTTGCGGTAGCCTTTGCGCCGCTTCATTTTGTAAGTAACGACCTTCGGGCCGCGGATATGTTCCACCACGTCAGCCACCACTGTGGCTTGCGGAACAACCGGGGTCCCGACCGTCACCTTGCCTTCGTTGTTGACGAGCAGAACCCGATCGAACGTAAACGCCTGGCCGGCTTCGGCCTGCAGACGTTCCACCTCGACCGTGTCACCCGCGCTCACCCGATACTGCTTTGCTCCAGTTTCTAGAACCGCGTACATAACCAAAAATTCAAAGGGCAGTAATTTCAGCAAAAGGGATGAGGCCTGTCAACGCTCCAATTTAAGTTTTTTCGATTCGTAAATATTGGATGCGTTTGGCGATGTCGTTGTTGACCGAGTGATAGGGTTCGGTGAGGTTGCCGGGGTCGAAGATTTTCTGGCGGATGTATTCCATGTCTTCCTGTCCGATCGCGCCGGTGAAAATATTGAGCAAGTACTCGACGCCGACCCGGGAAGGCTTCATGAGATGGGCGTCATAGAAGGAGGGGTGCAGGGTTCGGGCGTGGATGAGACCCCAGCGGTCGCGGAAGCTGTTGGCTTCGAAGCTGGCCACATGGAACCCCTTTTTCTGGTTCCACTGGAGGATGGAGACGAGATTGTTCTGGCCTTCCGCGAGGATATCGACCGCTTTGCCGCCCAACTGTGCGGCGTAGAATCGGTCAAACAAAAGAGGACGTCCCCCTCGCTGGGTGTGCCCGATTTTGCGGGTGAAGATGGCTTCGCGCGCGCTATTACCGCGGCGCCGGGCGCGGAAGAATTCATCGCCGATCCGTTCGATCAGGATCTGGCGCAAGGCCTCGGCCGCGCCGCTGAGCAGCACGTTGCCGGCCGGATCGGTCGAACTCCGCTCGGCCCCCAGCACCCGGCCCTCGGGATCCACAATACCCTCCCCGCAGACAATCAGGACGTGTTTTTGCAGGTCATAGATTTCCTTGACGCGTTCCGCCAGTGAATCGGCGTCCAACGGATACTCCGGCACCAGGATGATGTCCGGCTGGCCGTACATGGATCCCAAAGCCACATAACCCGAATGCCTCCCCATGACCTCGATGATCGCGATCCGGCGATGGCTCTCCGCCGTGGTGCGCACCCGCATCACGCCCATGGCCGACACATACACCGAGGTGGCAAAACCGGGGGTGACGTAATTAATCATTTGCTCGAGATCAAACACCGTCCGGGCCGGGCCGCGGGAATAGCTGAAACCGTCACGGCCGTCGGCTTTGCGCCGCCATTCGTCGGGCTCGGTCCGGTAGTTTAATCCAAGGTCATTATCAATAGTCTTTGGAGCCAGGACCGAGGGCAATCGTTCGGCCAGGGGTTGCATGCCGTTCAAGGTGCCATCGCCGCCAATGCAGATCAGGCCTTCGATCTTCAAACGATGCAACCGCTGGAGGATGGCATCGAGCGAGGCGTGGTCGTCGGCATTGATGTAGTCGCGGGAAGCGCCGAGGACGGTTCCGCCCTGGGTGGGATCCAGTTCCGGGATGGTTTGGTAAAGGGGATTAAGGTGGACATGCGGCACCTGGGCGTTAAACAACGAGTTAAAGCCCTTCATCAGGCCGATGACCTCCATCCGCAATTGGTTGGCGCGAGTCACCGCCCCGTGGATGGTGGCATTAAGGGCGGGCGTGTCCCCGCCGGCGGTCAGAATTCCAATTCTTTTCATGAGGGGCTCCCTTATCGTTTACGGTTATACTCCTCCCGCGAGTATTTATCAAAGTCCAATCGGCGCGCCTGGTCGAGCAATTCGCCGCTGGGTTCCAGGGGGATCCAGTCGGCATCCCAGGCCTGAGTCGCGGCCTCGCAGAGGGCCTGCTGCCAATCCCGGCGATCGATCCCGGCGGGCATTTGCTGGACCGATCCCTGGATGAGAAGGCTTTGCCTGGATCGTCGTTGGGCGGCGCCGGCGATCTTGTGATTCCGCCAAAGCAGGTCATGTTGTTCAGCCCCGACAAAGCAACGTCCGGGACCCTCACGACGGGCCTGCGGAGCTAATTGTGTGGGAACCCCGAGTCGCGCCCAGGCCGACTGGAGCCAGCGATGCAATCGCTGGTAGCTTTCGATCGCCCGCAAGTCATACCAATCGTGCCCCGGAGGCAGGACCAGGCTGTAAGTCCAGTCTGATTCGTGCGGCACGATCCCGCCTCCTGTCGGACGACGGATCAAGGGCCGCAATGGCGTCAGGCATTCCACAGCGGCAATCGACTGGAAATAGCCAAAAGTGGCTGCGGGCTTTGACCAGCGATAGAACCGAAGCACCGGCAGCTTCAGCAGGGGGCCGAAAATCATCAGGGCTTCATCCAGGGCCATGTTGAAAGGGGGATCCGCGGGATCGGATTCGATGAGAAACCAGGAGGGAATCATAATCTCTGGGCTTGGGAGTGCTCTCGCCGGGCTTTCCATTCCAGGCAGATCTTGACCGCGAGAGTGAACAGGGCGAGCAATGCCAGCAGACTGGCCACGGCAAAAGCCGCGGTGCTGTTGTATTCGCTATAAAGCTTTTCCACCCGCAGCGGCATGGTATCGGTCAGGCCAGTGATGTGGCCGGAGACAACCGACACGGCCCCGAATTCGCCCATGGCCCGGGCGTTGCAGAGGATGATCCCGTAGATCAAACCCCATTTGGCGGATGGCAAGGTGACCTGCCAGAATGTTTGCCACCCGCTGGCCCCCAAGGTTAGCGCCGCCTGTTCCTGTTCCTGACCCTGAGCCTGCATCACGGGGATCAATTCGCGGGCGACGAAGGGAAATGTGACAAAGACAGTGGCCAAGACGAGCCCGGGCAGCGCAAAAATGATCTTGATGCCATGCTCCTGCAGCCAGGGGCCCAGAATGCCTTGCAGTCCGAACAACAAAACAAAGACCAGCCCCGCCACGACGGGAGAGACCGCAAACGGCAGGTCAATCAGGGTGACCAGGAGTGTTTTGCCCCTGAAGTCAAACTTGCCAATCGCCCAGGCCGCCGCCAGTCCAAAAGTCAGGTTCAACGGCACGGTGATGGCGGTCACCGTCAGCGTCAGCCGGATCGCCGCCCAGGTGTGCGGTTCCCGGAGGGCGTCCAGATAAAAACGCCAGCCCTTGCCAAAAGCCTGCGCAAAAACATTCGCCAGAGGCAAAAGCAGGAACACGGTGAGGAAGAGCGTGCTCACCGCGATCAGCAGCCACTTCACCCAGGGCACTTCCTCGCTCGCCCGGGGTATTGTGATCCGGCGTCCGCGCGTATTCACAGGGACGGAGGCATTCATGAGGACGGTGAATGAAACCGGTTGGCCCAGAGCTCGAGGGCGTTAATGACGGCCAGCAAGCCAAAGGAGGCCATCAGCAGCACCGCCGCCAAGGCGGTCGCGCCCGCATAATCATATTCCTCGAGCCGCATGACGATCAGAAAAGGGGCGATCTCGGTTTGAAAGGGCAGGTTGCCGGAAATGAAGACGACCGAACCGTATTCCCCAATGGCCCGCGCAAAAGCCAGGGCAAAGCCTGTGATAATCGTCGGCAGCAAGGTCGGGGCGATGATGGAGAAAAAGGTGCGCCAACGGCCGGCCCCCAGGGTGGCGGCGGCTTCCTCCACTTCACGTTCCAGGTTTTCCACAACCGGCTGAAGGGTTCTCACGACAAATGGCAGACTTACGAAGGTCAGCACAATCACGACGCCCAGAGGCGTATAAGCGCCCTTGATGCCCAAGGGAACCAGATAACGCCCCAGCCAGCCGGTTTCGGAAAAAAGGCTCGCAAACGTCAGCCCCGCCACGGCCGTCGGCAGCGCAAAAGGAAAATCCACAAGCGCATCCAGGAGACGCCGCCCGGGAAACTCATAACGGACCAGCACCCATGCCAGAAGCGTGCCAAAAACCGCATTGGTCAATGCGGCCGCCAGTGCCGCGCCAAAAGTCAAACGATAGGATGCCAAGGCGCGTTCCGTGGTCGCCAACCGCCAGAAATCACTCCACGTCAGATCCAGCGCGCGCCAGACCAACCCACCCAACGGGATCAGCACGATGACGCTCAGATACAGCCAGGTATACCCCAGCGTCAGACCAAACCCTGGCAACACGCTGTATCGCTTCCCCATCATCGTCGGACCTCAGTCTATGCCAGTTTCCGCCCGGAGACACGCAAAATACCGGTGTTTTGGATTCTTTTGCTGATGGGCGGCGGAAATTCACGGGACCCGGAAGTCACTTCCCGGATTCAACGACCGATGAACGATAAAAACATTCCCTTCAGAACTGCGCAATCCACCGCCCGCACGAGTCCAGTCAGGCGTGGCGCCCCAGTTGCTCAAAGTTAAGAACAGAGACAGTCTCGTCGCCCAGCGCCAGCGCGTAAACTCCGGCCTTCGTGCAGTAGCGAACGATATCCTCGCCCAGGTTCAGGCTCGAAAAACAGGGATACAGAGGACGATTCCCGCACTCCGGAAAGAAACCTGGCAAATCCTTGATCCGCTCCAGAAAGCTGTCCACGTGCGCCACTCGGGGCGTCGCCTTTGTTTCGTTCAGGATCCAACCATTGCTGGCAATGTAAACAAAGTCAAATTCCTCGCGCCGCGCGGGATCGATGGAATGCTTGCGCTGATATCGGCACGCCGAGAGCTCCATGTCAGACAGGCCAAATAACTTGCGTCCAATCCGAGGAATATTCGGAGCAATGATATCCTCGACAAACGATCCCATCTTCAGCGTGATCTCGCCCCAGCGTTTATTCATCGCAGCCCGTTCCTTGGCGGCGTTCTCTCGCTCCCTGGCGGCGTTTTCGAGTTCTTTGTTGACGAGATCTGTCAGGGTGTTCAATCGGGCCTCGAAGCGATCCATGCGCTGAAGCGCCGCATTTTGCGAGACAATGATCTGCCCAATCAACGCCGCATGTTCGTCCAACCGGTCTTCAACGCTCTTAAAAGCCATAACCAATCCTTCCATCCTCAGCCTAAGACATGTTCAAAGCCCCAGCAATCCCAAAAGCGAAAACCGGGTGCATTCGGGCAATGCGAGGCTACTAGACTTGGCTGGGCTTCAGGCCGGTTTGTTCTCGGCCGGTTTTGCATCGAGCATTCGCCTGACCAACCCGGCCAAATCGTGGTTATCAAAGGGTTTCGCGAGGAAAGCGACGTTGCCCATTCGGTCGGCTTGTTCGAGATCGCTATCTGAAGGGGCGCCGCTGAGCAGGATAGCGGACAGGTCGGGCTTGTGTTGGCGAAGAAGCCGCAGGGTATCCCATCCATCGGCCCCGGCCATATGAACATCGAGCAGTGCGAGATCGATCGGCGTCTCGGCCGACGTAAATTTCCGGAGGGCTTCCTCGCCGGAATCGGCCTCGACGACCTGGTAGCCTCGGAACGTGAGGACGGCGCGAACCACCAACCGGACGAGATCCTCATCATCCGCCACCAGAATCCGTTCGTGACCCTCGCGCACTCGCCCGCTGGCCGTGGGAGGATTCTCCGCGGGAGGCGGCTCGGCGGCGGCTGAGGGAACAGGCTGACTCGCGCGCGGCAGGAAAATGTGGTATTGCGTGCCTTTTCCCGGCTGGCTTTCAACCTCCATCCATCCCTGGTGCGCCTTGACAATGTTGTAGGCGATGGAAAGGCCGAGCCCGGTGGTTTTGCCCAGGGATTTGGTGGTAAAATAGGGCTCGAACATCCGGTTGACCTGGTCGGGAGGGATGCCCTCGCCGGTGTCGCTCACGGTCAATTGCGTAAAATCTCCCAGCCGTCGACGGGGGGCAGTGGATCCTTCACGAAACGAGACTTCATTGAGGCTGAGCGTGATCTGGCCGCCCTGGGGCATCGCCTCGCTGGCATTCATGCCCAGACTGATCAGGACTTGGGCAATCTGGCTTTCGTCGGCCATGGTATAGCCCTGCGGGCGGCGGGGTAGGAGGCAGGAAACGTTGAATTTCGGCCCCAAAGTCCGTTGCAGCGTGGCGGCCGCTTCTTCTATCGTGGACCCGAGAGGAATCGGTTTGAGTTTCGGCTCCGAGCGCCGGCTGAAGGTCGCCAGTTTCCCGATCAATTCGGCGCCCCTGCGAGCGCTGGTCTGGGCCAGGAGCAGGTAATCCCGCAAGGAATCAGGCAGTTCCTTGGCATACAGGGCCAGGTCAATATGCGAGAGAATGCCGGTCAGGATGTTGTTGAAATCATGGGCGATGCCCGCGGCCAGGGCGCTGATGGCCTGGGTTTTTTCGGACTGATGGAAGGCCATATCCATTTGCTGCCGCCGGGACTCGTCCCGCAACAGGAATACAAACAAACGCTGATCCACCAGAACGGTGTCCTGGATGGTTATGGCCAGAGGCAAAGGCCCCTCGCTGGTCCGCTGCGATGGCAGAGTGCGGATGGTCCGCAGGGGGGAGGGAGCGAGTTTGAGCTGCTCCCATCCAACTTGAACCAGGAGCTCGGCCACCCCAGGAAAGTCGGCAATGGGGCCTTCGGACATTTCCGCCTGCTCGCTCCGCGTCAAGCGCCGGGCCACTCGATTCAAGTATACAATCCGCTCGCGATCACTGACACACAAAAGGCCATCCTCCAGGATATTCAGCAACGCGGCTAGGAGGTGGATTGGAGGCAGCTCATGCATGGCGGTCGGCCTTGTGATTTTGGCGTCAATGTTTTGGAACATGGCCGCGTCGTCAAGGCTGAAATTGTCAGGGCCGGCCTCCTGGAGGCTTGAAATCGAGAAATAATTTAAGAACACTAGGGGCATCGCCGATAAGCTTGATGGTGAATTGGTGGCAACCCGCAGAGGTCCATTCCGTCAAGCCCCTCCGGTTTCGGCGATGGGAGGGAGGGGATGGATTGTCGCGGGCTGTCAGCCGGTTCGCCAGCGGATGGACGCGCCATGAGGAAAAAAATCAGCGGCACCATGAGTGAATCGTGGGATAACGGACAGGTTTCGCCGGTGTTGCAGGAACCGCCCGCCTTGAGATTCTGGCTGGAAGGGGGCATGGCCGTGCTGAACTCCGATCGGCAGGTGGTGGAGGTCAACCAGGCCCTCGCCGACTGGTTACAGCTCGAATCGCAAGCCTGCCAGGGCAAGCCCTTCGATGAGCTGCTGCGTCAGAAGCATCAGGAATGGCGCCCATCCATCGACGAATGTCTGGCCCTGAAAACGAATTTCAGCCGGGTCCAGATCTCCGCGCTCACCGGCACAAACCGCCATTGGTTCTGCCTCGAAACCGCCCGCAATCCGGGGGGGATTTTTGTCCGCCTGGATTCGGTGTTGCCCCCGCAAGAAGAATTGGCCGAGGGCGGCTGGTCCGAATTCCTCCAAAGCGAACCGGGACGGCGCAATCTTTTCGTGCGTTTGCTGCGGACCGAAACGCTTTTGGACAACCTGGTCAATCGTTGGCCGGGGGTGATTTTCAGCCAGAGAGCGGACCTCAGTTTCCAATTCGTAAGCCCCAAAATGGAGGAACTTACCGGGGTTTGCCTCCAAGACTGGCAGCGGCAGCCGCACAAGTTCTGGCATGTGGTTCATGAGTCCGATGTCGAGGAACTTCGGCAGCAATTGAAGCGGGCTCAACAATCGCCCCAGGGCGTCACCACCACCTATCGTATCCGCAACGCGCAGACCGGCCGGGTGGCCTACATCCTGGAGCACCGCCAGGCCATTGCCAGCGAGAGCGGACTCCTCCTGGGCTACGAGGGCGTCTGGCTCGATGTCACCCGGCAAACTATCGCCGAAAAACGGCTCTCCACAGCCGCCTGGAAGGAAACACTCGCGGTGCTGACCATGGGATTGGCCCATGATTTCAGCAATATCATGGCCGGCATCCATTCTTTGAGCGAATCCTTCCTCACCCAGATCAAGGCCGATCACCCCTTCCATGAGGGGCTCGCCCTGATTAAACACCACTCGCTCCAGGCCAGCCAGCTGGTCCATCGCATCATCAACCTCCACCATGGCAAGACCGGTGAACGCCATTATCACAACCTGAATGAGATCGTCTCCGATCTCGTCGATCTTGTGCAGAAAATCCTGCCTCGGCGGGTGCAAGTCACGACCTTGCTGGCTCCGGAGGCCTTGCCATTGTATGTGGACGCCGTCGAATTCCGCCAGGTGATCATCAACCTGACCATCAACGCGGCGGATGCCATGCCTCAGGGCGGCAAGCTGCTCGTCCAGACCTCGATGCACGATGATTATCCGGTGTGCGGTCACGTGGAAGGCTCCTGGCCGAGGCTGCCTGCCATCTGCCTGACGGTCCAGGACGACGGTTGCGGCATCCACGCCCGTTATCTGGCCTCCATTTTTGATCCATTCTTCACCACCAAGGCGATGAACAAGGGATCGGGGCTCGGACTTTATAATGCCCGCCTTTTTGTGGAGAAACATCAGGGCGCCATCTCGGTCGACTCGACCGAGGGCGCAGGCACTTGTTTCCGAATCTGGCTGCCACAAGCCGATTTTACCGAGGCCGAGCGCGAGATGACCGAGGCCGTCCCCCCCCGCCGCAGCCTGCTCCTGGCCGGCGTCGCCGGATCCTTGCTGGACGAAACGACAGAGTTTCTGCGGATTCACGGCTATCATGTGGTGGCGGCCAACACCCCATCCTCCGCCCGCGAGCACCTGCGCAACAGCGAGTATTCCTTTGTGGGTCTGATGCTGCTGATTGAACCCAAGGACCGCGATTTCACACCTCTGGTTCGGGAGGTTCGTCGCGAAAAAAGACCGCTTCAGGTGATTCTTCAGGTGATCGGCGGACACCCGGATGAATTGGAGACACCGCTGGCGCGAGAAACCGATCTGGTGATCACACCGGATCTTTCAGGGGACGCGGTGTTGGAAAAACTGCGGACCGCCTTCGATCACGGGGTATGAGGAGTCTATGATGACCGCGGATGACAAAACCACAGAACAATCGCTCCATCGGATCCTGGTGGTGGATGACGAGGAAATCGTGCTGGTCGCCCTCCGAGACACCCTGCGCCGCGAAGGATTCGAAGTGGTGACGGCCTCCAACGCCGTCCAAGGCCTGGAGGCCCTCAAGAAGTGGCAGTTCTCGGTGATCATGACCGATCACCAAATGCCGATGCTGACCGGCTTGGAGTTTCTGGCGCAGGTCAAGGAGATCCAGCCCGACGCCACCCGGATTCTGATCACCGCCGTTCTCAGCCTCAACACGGTGATCGACGCGATCAACAAGGGCGAAATCTACCGGTTCATCGTCAAACCCTGGCTCCGAGAGGAACTGCTGGCGACTGTAAAGAACGCCGTCCAGCGATACGAGCTGATTTGCCGCAACGCCGTGCTCCAGGCCGCGACGCTCAGCATGAACGAAAAGCTGAAGTCTCTGAACCGATCGTTGGAAGTGCAGATTGCCCGGGTCGAAACTCAGAACCAGCAGCTCGCCGAATTAAATCAGGCGCTCTCGCAGAACCTGCAGCGCTCCGTCTCGCTGTGTGTCCAAATCATGGAGACCTTTTATCCCGTGCTCGGCAGTCACGCCCGGCGTGTTTACGAAATCTCCCGGGCGATGGGTTTGGGGCTCTCTCTGCCGTCTGACAAGCAACAAGTCCTTGAATTCGGGGCTTGGCTGCACGATGTCGGGCTCCTGGGCGTGCCTCGACAGATCATCCGTCGCTGGCACCAGAACGAGTCTCTCTCCGAGGCCGAACAGGCCCTCATCGAACACCATCCCGTGCTCGGGCAGGAACTCGTGGGCTTTGTCCAGCCTTTGGCTGGAGTCGGCGTCGTCATCCGCTCTCACCATGAGCAATTCGACGGTTCGGGATACCCGGATCAGCTGGCCGGCGAAGCCATCCCCTGGCTGGGACGGCTGCTGGCGGTCGCGGTGAGTTATGCCGAGAGCAACTATGCCGGCTCCGACGCGGTGGAAGCCATCAAACTGGGCAGCGGGAAGATATTTGATCCGGATGCGGTCAGGCTTTTTCTCCGGACATTGCCACGGGCGGTCGTGCCTCGGAAAGAACGCGAGGTGCTGTTGTCCGAGCTGAAACCCGGCATGATCCTGGCCAAGGGCATTTATACGGCCAACGGCTTGCTCCTTATCCCGGAAGGACAGGAACTCAGCGAACCTTACATCGATAAGCTGCGGAACCATAACCGGATTAACCCCATCAGCCAGTCCCTCCTGGTTTATGTCTAGCCCGCTCTTGCCACATCCTCCGAAGCCCGACCGCCCATGATCTCTCCGCCCGCCTCAATGCCCCAATCGCCCGCGGCGGCCATGCCCGCCTCCCGGAATCATTGGTGGAGATGTCTCTTCGAGCAATCCGAGGATGGCCAGCTGGTCTGCCGGGACGACGGGCGGGTGTATGAGGCCAACTCGCGCGCCACACAGCTGCTGGGCGCCCCAGCGCATGCCGCGGAGGGCGGGGAAAACCGGCTGACCTCACGGTTCACCGCGACCACCGCTCGGAAACTGCGCGAACTCCTCGACCGTCAAACGGGACGACAGGAAACCTTGTCAGCGGTGCCGGTGTTGAGCGAGGGACGCATCGTCCTGATGGCCGATTTGCAGGTAACCCCCCTCGGCGAAGGATTCTCCCTCGTCACCGTCAAAGACGCCAGCCGGCGCTGGCGCATGGAATCCCATGTCCAACGGCTGGTCACGGCCGTGGATTCGACGCCCGACGTGATTTTCATCACCGACGCCGAGTTCAGGCTGGCCTTTGTGAATGCCGCCTTCCAGACCGTGACGGGTCATACCATCGAAGAAGCCCTCGGCAACAGCACCCATTTCCTGCGCGCCTCCTCCGAACAGTCCCGAATCGACGAATCCCTGGCGCGCGTGGCCGCCGGCCACGATTGGCGGGGAGAACTGATCAATTGCCGCCGGGACGGATCTCTCTACATGGTGGAGTCTTCCATCTCACCCATTTTCGATCACAAAGGCGCGTTCCTCGGCTGCGTGGCCTTCGAGCGCGACATCACCCAGAACCGCCGTCTTCAGGATGAGTTGCGGATCGAACGCAACTACGCTCTGAGCATCATCAACTCCCTGGACTCGGCCGTCTACACCATCGATCATCAGTTTTGTCTGAGCCACATCAATGACGGCTGGAAGAAGATGCCGCCCCGGCATGGTTGGCTGTATCTCCAGGAACCGCCGTGCGCGGGGCGATCCCTGTTGGATTACGTCGAGGATCCGGAGCGGCAACTGGAATTGCAGATGATCTTCCAGTCGGTCCTGGCCAACGGCCAATCGCAGGAAATTCAGGCCACCGGCGATCAAGGCGATCATTGGCTGATCAAGATTGCCCCCTGGCTGCACGAGGGCGAAATTCGTGGATTGCTCTATGGGGTCACCAATCAGACCCGGTTCCACGAACTCCAATGCCAGCTTTACCAGGCCCAGAAAATGGAGGTCATCGGCGCCCTGGCTGCCGGCGTCGCCCACGATTTCAACAATCTCCTCCAGGCCATCCGCGGCAACATCGGCCTCCTGCTGCTCGAATCCCAGGAGGACAGGGAAAACTTCCACAACCTCCAACAGGCCGACCAGGCGGCCGCTCGAGCGGCCGAGATCACCCAGCAGTTGCTCTCCTTCAGCCGGGTTTCGGACGAGGAAGACACCATCCTGGATTTCAACCAGGTCATCCAGGAAGCCGGCCTGTTGTTCAAGCGGTCCCTGATGAGCAAAGTCGAACTGGTGCTCCAGCCCGAGACCCAGCCTTTGGCGGTTCGCGTGGATGGCACCCGGGCCCAGCAGCTGCTCCTCAACCTCTGCGTGAACGCTCAGGATGCCATGATGCCCCAGGGCGGCCGCATTACCATCACCAACCGGAGCGTCATCCTCACGCCGGAACAAAAACGGCGCTGCGCCCGGGTCGACACCGATCAATTCCTGCACTGCACCGTCGCCGACACCGGTTGCGGCATCAAAACCGAACTGATCCAGCACATTTTCGATCCGTTTTTTACCACAAAAGGGAAGGGCAAAGGAACGGGCCTGGGGCTGGCAATTGTCCGAAGCATCATTGACCAGGCCGGCGGTTTTGTTGATGTCGAAAGCCATCCGGGAACCGGCACGGCTTTCCATATCTACCTGCCTCTCTCCAAAGGCGAAATCACCGCAAAACCCAAGGTCTCACGAGCTCGCCTCAGCCGGGGTTCCGGCCGCATCCTGGTCGTGGACGACCTCGATCTTGTGCTGGATTTCACCCGCACCTTCCTTCGCGCCGTCGGGTACGACGTCACGGTAGCCACCAGCGCGGAAGACGCCCTCGAAATCCTGGACCGATCGAAATCCCCGGTCCAACTCCTGTTTACCGACTATAACATGACCGGCATGAATGGCTGGCAGCTGATCCAGAAAGCCCGCAGCCAATGGCCCCAGATGAAATTCGTCCTGACCACGGGCTATATCGATGACTTGGTCCGCCATGAGATCCAGCACGATCCAACCATCCGGGTTCTGGAAAAACCCTTCCAGATGCGGGACGCCGCCGATCTCATCGCCGACCTCCTCCAGTCCTCATCCCCTTCCCCGCCAGACGAATCCCAGATCCCCTGAAGGTTCCCGCCTCCTGCCTCCTGCCGCATAGTCCCAGATCGTATGAGGTCCCGGCTTTTTGCCTGACATCATGTCTGGACAGGCTCCCTAAAAAATTTGGAAGTTTCTTTTGGCAATCGGTTTAAACCGGTTGCGGCGAAAAAAGACCTTAACTCCCATCCTGAAGTGCCGATGTAGCCTTCAGACAAAACTGAAGTGTATCATGGATTCTTTCCCCGTCATGAACCATACCGATTTACTCGATGTCCTGGGGCAGAACGCCAACAAGATCGCCCTCGAACTGGTCTTTGCCCAGGCCGGCGATGATAACGGCTTGCTGCCCATCAATTGCCTCCTGGGACAAATGGAGGATACCTGCAAAACCTCCCCTGTCCCTCCGGAAATCCGCCAGGCCATCCGCCAGGCCCGGGAATGGCTCGATGGCATTTTCGCGGGATCGGGCTTCTTTGATGCCGCTTCCATCCTGCATTTAAGCGAATGGACCGCTTACATGGAGAACGCTTGCGGCGCCCTTCGGAACGGCCATCCCGCGCCGCCGATTCCCGCCGGCTGGATTCAGGAAACGGCCCTCGGCACCCCTCCCCAGGCGGCGGCACCCATCTCCGCGCCCAGCAGCCCCAATCCTCCAAGCGATCCCGGGGAGGAGATGTCCCTGGTTATTAACCTGGAACAAGACGGCGATCTATTGCGCGAATTTGCCAATGAATCGCACGAACATCTTCAGAACATCGAACTGGGTGTTCTGGTGCTCGAAGAACATCCCGCGGACGCCGACACGCTCAATTCCATTTTCCGGGCTTTTCACACCTTCAAAGGCGGATCGGGATTGTTGAACCTGACTCCCATGAAGCTCCTGGCGCACGACCTGGAGTCCCTGCTGGATCTGGCCCGGCAGCACAAGCTGCAAATCAATTCCGAGATTATCAATATCATCCTCGAGGGCGGTGACCTCCTCAAAAGGTTCGTGACCGAGATTGAACTGCAATTATCGGGCCAAAAACCTCCCTCGCCCGTCCTGATTCCAATCGGCCATGTGATTCTGCGAGCCCGCGCTGTGATGGAACGGGGCGCTGCCAAGGCGCCGGCTGAGGCATTGCCCACTATCGAGACCAGCGCGCCGGCCAACGATGAATCCAAAGCCCCTGCGGCCGCATCGGCCGGCGAGCGGGATTCGGCGGTTGCCGCCATCACCGCGGCGGCCTCCATGGTCAAAGTGGCGACCTTCAAGCTCGACAGTCTGGTCGACCTGGTCGGCGAGATGGTCATCGCCCAGTCTTTGGTCGCCCAGGATTCCGAGCTGAAAGGCATTCAAGACGGCCGCCTGAGCCGCAACCTCGCTCAACTGAGCCGCATCACCGGCGAGCTCCAGCGCACCGCCATGTCCCTGCGCATGGTCCCCATCCGAACGACTTTCCAGAAAATGAACCGCCTGGTGCGCGATATCGCCACCGCTCAAGGCAAACAGGTCGAGCTCGTCACCCAGGGCGAAGAGACCGAGATCGATCGAAAAATCGTCGAGGACATCAGCGATCCGCTGATCCACATGGTGCGCAACTCCGTCGATCATGGGATCGAAAAGCCCGAGGACCGCCTCAGCTCGGGCAAGCCGGCCCAAGGCAAAGTCTGCCTGCGGGCTTACCACCAGGGGGGCAACGTCGTGATCGAAATCTCCGACGACGGCCGGGGATTGAACCGGGAACGAATCCGGGAAAAGGCGCTGGAAAAGGGGCTCATCCAAGCCGGCGATGTCCTCGAAGACTCGGAAATTTTCAATCTGATTTTCGCCCCCGGTTTCTCCACCGCGCAGCAAATCACCGAGGTGTCCGGCCGTGGGGTCGGCATGGATGTGGTGCGCCGCAATATCGACAAGTTGCGGGGAAAAATCGAGATTCAATCCCAGATGGGACAAGGATCGCGCTTCACCATCCACTTGCCGCTGACTCTCGCCATCATTGACGGTCTGATTGTGGGTGTCGGCGAACACCGCTACATCCTCCCTACCCTGTCGGTCTGCGAATCGTTCCGCCCGACGCGCGATATGCTCTCGACGGTTTATGGCCGGGGAGAAATGATCAACGTTCGCGGCCGATTGAGCCCGCTGCTTCGGCTGCATGAATTCTTCGGCGTGAAACCCCAGGCCACCGATCCCTGCCAGGGCATCGTGGTTCTGGTCGGCACCGAGACCGAACGCCGCTGCCTCCTGGTCGACCAATTGCTCGGCAAACAGGAAGTCGTCATTAAAAGCCTCGGCGAAACCTTCAAGTCCACCCACGGACTCGCCGGCGCCGCCATCCTCGGCGACGGGCGGGTCGGCCTGATTCTGGATGTCGATCGCCTGGTCCGGCTTAAGGGGACTTCCCTGGCGCAGGCGGCCTAGACCGGTTGCCATAATAAATTTCCGAATGGCAGGAGGAATTTTGGCCTGGGCCAAGGCACCGAGGCCGGCGCATCCCTAAACCGGGCTGTAACGGCCGAGGCAACGCAGGCCCAGGGCAAAAGGCCCCTGTCTCAACGAGATGGAGCCGAAAGAGGGCGGGGGCTTCGTTCCGTGCTCAGTCAGAGACCGCTGCGGGTCTCCTCCTTCGCACGCGTCTCGCCCGCGCCCTCCTCGGCTCCACCATTCTGGAAATCTATTATGGCAATCGGTCTAACCTCCCTTGCGGAAGCACCCGTCCGAATCACGCCATCCTCTCCCAATCGCGGCGTCAACGAGACCATGTCGAGGCGCGAGGCGAAGGCCACATCATCGCGCAATTCGGGTATCGATAGCAAACGCCGGCCGTTGCGGGACATGCCCAGGGCAACCTCCAGCCGGCCAGCATACGGCCGATAGAGCTCCCGCGCCATTAAGGCAGCATCGGAAATTAGGTCGGCCCCCATCCCGGACCCAAGCAAGTCCACCAGCGCCCCCGCCGCAATCGTGTCTTCCCACGCCGCCTCCTCATACGTGCCGCCGCAGACGATCAACAGGTTTGCTCCAGACGCTTTCCGCACTGCATCGGCAATGGCCTTGAGGTTGTGCAGCGCGCCAATCAGGATCAGCGAGGCATGGGCGCAGGCCCGCAAAGCCCGGGTGCCATTCGTTGTGGTCATCACCAGGCTGCGTCCTTGGACTCGTTCGGCGGTGAATTCACGCGGTGAATTGCCAAAATCAAAGTCCACGGACCCTGTCTGCTCCGCCCGGATCCGCCATCCCTGGCGCTCCCCCGCCAGCAGAACTTCCGGACGCTCGCGGCGTATCGCAATCGCCGTCTCGATGTCGGCCACCGGGATGATCTCCGAGGCGCCATTCGAAAAGGCGGCCACCATGGACGTAGTGGCCCTCAACACGTCAAACACCACACACACGCTCTGACTCAGATCTTGCTCCCGCAAGCGCCCGAACTCGGCCGGTGTGAACAATACATCAAGACGAACTGACATTGCCCCCTTTCATAGGGACTTCCCGTCACCAGGGCAAAACAAAACACGCCTCCCTGAATCTCAAATCTTAATCTTAAATCCTAGCCAAAGATATTTGAAATTTTGCGGTCGCCGACGAGAGCGTTTTGGAATTCATGAAGTTACGCGGTACGGTCGG
>JAKLHY010000046.1:0-48515 GCA_022709905.1 Verrucomicrobiota bacterium
AGCAAATCGATCAGCACTGAAAACTCCCTCAGGTCTGGGATCGTAACCGAGGGCGCGGAGGTCGAGGGACTCCATCCACTGGGCCAGCTCATAAAGAGGGTCCTTGGCCAGGGTGAGGTTGACGGCGAGCCGGAGGATGAGATCGGCCCGGGCAAAGGATTGGCGGTCGGAGCTGGGGATGTGCTCCAGAAGGATTTCGCGCAAACGCACTCGCCCGGCAATGGATCGGATGAGAGGCAAGGCCAAAAAGCCCTCGGAGTCTCGATCTCTACACCGCGAAAAACAAAAAAAACTAAATCGACCCTGCAAATGCGCCGCTCCAGACAAAAGCAGATTGCACACAAGAGCTTCAGCCTCTGAAGCTTGCCGCGACATAAATCACGGAAATCCCCGTTTTTGAGGTGCGGAATGTAGGCGCTGAGGCCGAAAACTGAAGGGCTTTTTTCCGCATCCACTTGCCCTTAAATTAGTTGGCTCGGCGACAGTCGGCTATGCTTTTGCTCATCGGCGCTTTTGGGGAGCGGTTTTTGGGCTTTCATGGATGAAACGGAACCGCTGCTGAGTCCCCGAGCACTATTTTGCTCGTTGTTTAGCCCGAAGGTCCTGCTGCAGTTTGCCAATTCCTGACGGGGGCGGAAGTCCTTGCGCGTTTGGCGAATTCGTGGTTTTGGCCGCAGTCTCCGAGAGATGGGGGTGGGCTGAGTCTCGAGTTTGGCCTGAAGAAAACTCGGACCGGGTTTCCCGGACGACCCCGTTTTCAATGATCACGGAATGGCTGAAGCCATAATTGGTTGAAAAGGACTGTGGGCCGCCCGCTGGGACTCCTGGAAATCCGAAAGCCGGTCCTGAGACAGTTCCAGTTCCTCCAATAGAACCGCCTCCGAAGCCTCCGACAACAGCCCCTCCGCCGCCACTCGTGCCGCCGCTTCCACCCGCAGAAAATCCAGCGCCTCCTCCGGCACCAGCCGTTCCTCCGAATCCTGCGCTTCCTCCGGCACCACCTCCCATCGTGATCGATCCACCGCCGCCGCCACCGGCGAATCCACCGCCCCCTCCTCCGGAACCAGAATAAGGTCCAATCTGACTTCCGAATTGCCGTCGGGAGATTCTGCCGCGAGAACCATAATTTGGTCCTGGCGGAATCTGAGGAACGGGGCCTGTAGGTTGAGGGCCAAAGCCTGTGACCGGGACGGACAACGGTTTTGAGGATGCGGGATTTGTAGTTGCTGGCAATCCGGGAAGGGGACGGGTGATTTCGCCCGGCACGGCGGCATAGTCGGTTGCCGAAGGGGGTGTCTTGACTTCGGTCGGGGGGATTGGGGCTGATGTCTGAACCGAGGACGGTTGGGACTGTTGGGACGATGGAGAATGGGATGACGGGCGGTGGCAGAGAAGCCAACCTGTTCCACCGCTCAACGATAAGGCCAGGATAGCGGCGGCCGTTTTGAGGCCAATCCAGGAGATTGCGGACTGGGACGCCGACGCGCCCGTGGAGGCCGTGGCGGCCTGGGCCAGGGAGATTTTGCCCAAGGCATGAAGCAAGCTGGCGGGCGCGGCTTTGGCGCTGTTCGCCAAGAGCGTCCCGAGGATCGTCAGTTCCACGACAACGCCCCGGGCCCGCAGGTTGTGCCTGAGCTGTTCCAAGGCGACGGCGATCCGCCGGGATACGGTGGGTTGAGACAGGCCTTGGGCTTTCGCGATCTCACACATGGTTTTCTGTTCCAGGTAATGCAGGACCAGGAGTTCGCGCAAATCGGCGGGGATTTCCTCAAGGGCCTCATCGACCAGGGGTTCGATCTGGCGCCAGGGCTCTCTGGCCTCGAGGTGATCGGCCGCGTAGGCCTCTTCCCTGCGCCGGCGAGAGGTGTTTTCACGCACTAAATCGATCGAGCGCCGCGTGGCGACTTGATGCAACCAACTGCCCAAGGATCCGGTGATCCGATGGGCGCTTTTCACGAGTTGATAAAAGGTCTCCTGAACGACATCCGCTGCCTGGGCTTCGTTTCCGAGAACGCGGTGACAAGTGCCAAAGACCATGGAAGCGTAACGATGGATGATGGCGGTAAGGGCCGCGTTATCGCTATGGCACACGAAGCGTTGAAGGAGTGTTTGATCAGGTTGTTCCATAGAATTGCCTTTTCAATCCCGGACGAACCTCAAACTGTCCCGACTTTTTAGCGCCGACCCTCACCACGTCGCTCGTTCACCCTGATCCCCCAAAGCTCCGCGCGGCTTGGATCAGAGATACGTGATCGGTTCGCATTGGAACGGATCGTTCAAAGAACTCGCACCGGTATCTTAACTTGTTCGCCCGGTTCTATCAATAGATCGGAGCCGAATGCAAAATTATGCATGCGCAATGATTTAAAGTGTTACCACCCTGGCTGGATGCCCGGTTGGCTCACGAGACGGAGCCGGTAATATCGGTGGTTTGCGACGAGAGGAGCCTCAAGCCACAGAGTGTTTATCCGGCTTTGGGCGAGCGGACCGATTGTTGTCAGATTTTGCCAGTGTCCCTCGGTGAGGTCATCGCAGCTTTCGATGGCATAAACGCGACGGGAGGGAGTTCGAAAGGACAACAGTGCCCCCTGATGTGGGACGGCCTGAAGGAGAAGGCGCAAGTCGCTCGATGGATCGTTGGGATCTGTTCCGGCAAGGTATTCGGCGAGGTTATTCATGCCGTCCTGATCGCGATCCAGGGCAACGTCGGTGTTGTCGGATGGATTGAATCCAAAGAAATGTTCCCAATCATCCGGGAGACCGTCCTGGTCGGTGTCCTGGAATGATGAATCGGACTGGTTCGGAATGCCAGGGCTGGGATGGAGCCTGAAGAAGCTCAAGGACCGGCTCGGTTCCGGAAAAGGTCCTTGGGAGACCCCGAGGGATTGGGGGCCGAAATAAAGGGCATCGATCGGTTCGCCGCTGAGATTGAACAGGCCCAGGCCTTCGCCCTCAGCATCCAGTTGGAAGGCCAGATGATCCTGGCCTTTGGCGGTTTCGTTATCCGCCTGAAACACGCGGTACCCATCTTGACCGGCCCCAATAAAGGAGAGGGGAGGGAAACGATGACGTGAGACGTCGATCAGGTCGTCGGTCAGGCTCAGGCCGTCCAACGGCACCGGGAAAGGATCTGGATTACGAATTTCGAGCCAGTCGTTTCCGGCAAAGGGCCGGGCCATCCATTCGTTGATGCGGAGGTGTTGGGGATTGCCGGTGGGGCAGGGGATGTTGGCGGAGCCAAAACTGGGCAAGGTCAAGCCCCAGGAGCCGTCGGGCAGACAGCCGATGCCATGATCAGCGATTTGGAGGCCAAAGACCACCGTGTCGATCAGCCGGCTTGCGCGCGAGGGCGTGTCGAACAGATAAAGCCGATCTCCTTCCTGGCTGAGTTTGAAACCGAGAGTCGAAATTTCCGGGATGGATTTGTCCGAGGCGGCGAGAACCAAGAACCCGCCAGCCTGGAGGATCGAGCCGGGTGGAAAGACAAAGGCTCGCGGAACATTGAGATCGTCACTCAGACTCATGCCACCCAGATCCACCGGTTCGGAACCCGGATTGTGGAGTTCAACCAGGTCCGGGTATGAACCATTGAGGGGCTGCGCGCTGCGATTGCGAGCGAGGATTTCATTGATCCGTACTGAAGGAGAGGGGGTCGCGTGAGGATCCACAAGCCAGGATGCGGTGACGGTGGATTCTTCACCCGGGACTGCGAAATTGGCTGGGGTGAATCCGAGGACGGATAAGTGATGCGAGCCCGGTTGCAGGAGCTTGAGTTGAATCCAGTCGGCGACGGGCATGATTTCGCTCCAGGGACCTTCATCCAGGCGGAACCGGTAGTGGGTAACGCCCGCTCCTCCCACCTGGAAGATGGCGTCTGTCTGGGTCGTCACAGTCCCAGGGCCGCCGGCAAGAAAAACGCCCGCAGGAATCAAAGCTCCGCGATCCAAACCCCACGTTCCAGTGGATAAAGCGGGGGAGTTCGGGTTCAGGACAAAATCGTGAACGCTGACGGGTGTAGTGCCCTCGAGAGGAGGGGGATGTTTAAAGCTTGGATCCAGAACCCAGTTGTTTCGCGCGGTCGGGAGAACATCGAAGCGAGGCAAGAGGTTGTTACGAGCGGTGATAAAGCTGGAAGAAACTTCGGAGCGGGATGGGGCGATGACGACAGCCGGGCTTTCCCAGATGATGTTGCTGTCCAGGTCCAGTTGTTGTTCGAGGTGGGGTTCACGCTTGTTTTGGAGCGGAGCGTTCAGGAGGATTGCCGAAAACTTCATTCCGTAGATCGTGTTGAAGGCCAGGCTGAAGGAACTCGAATGATCGGCCTGGACGCCGTAATCGCACTGAAAGAAGACATTTCTGATTCCGTTCATCATCGAGGGCCGATCGCCAACCATCGATACCGCGATAGCGCAAGCGCTGTCACTTCGACGATTCGAGTTGCAGGCGGCTTGGAAAAGATTCCCTGCCACCCAGGCATCCAGGCCCGCCAGATCAATGTGATCGTCGCCGGTTCCGAGAAACACATTGTCCCGGATGATTACCAGCGGCGAATCTTCGCCGTTTCCTTCGATGCGCAACGTATCGTTTTGTCCGCCGGTTTGGCCGAACTGGTTTCGGGCGAGGAGACAGTTGCCGGTTTGAGGAGGCGCATGGATGCTGATCATGCCGGTGTTTGAAGTGGGGGGGAAGGCGCAGTCGGTGATGACGCATGAACAGGAGTCCAGATCCAGGTAGGAGCCCGTCGTGTTGGTAAAGGTCACGTGATCAAGTTCGAGATGTGTGTTCGACGCCCGGATGATGGCGGAAGGAGCGGCGCACCCGCTCAAGACCACATGGGAAAGACGATTTGTTGTCGATGACGTCAGGAAGGTCAAGCCCGCCCAGTTGTCCGAAGAATCCGGTTGGCGGTCGAGGCGGATGGGATTGGCTTCCGTACCCTCCATCAAGAGCCGGCCTTCGATCCTCAATTCCGCATCCGGCCCCAGCAAGATCGTTGCGCCTTGAAGGATGCGCAACGTGACGCCTGGGTTGACGGTGACCGATTGCGGAATCCAGAAGGGACCACCGGCAGGAGACCAGGTTGCGTCAGCCTCGAGGCGGGTGGGCGGTTGTTGAACCCGGCCATCATCATGCCAAACCAGGATCTGATCTTTTTGAAATACCGCACCCGAGGGATCGAAGCAACGCACCGTGACGGTGTTGAAACCGGGCTGAAGCGGCAGGTTGTGCGTCCACCAGATGCCTTCCCAGGCGGACCACTGGACAGGTTGATGGTTCACGGTGACGGCTCGACAGCGGACGACATCCGCCCGTCCGGAAATGTCCATCGCCGGCCGGGTGCTTTGGTAGTATCCATTCTGGCGGGGCAATTCCACTTTGATGCTAAGTTGTCTGGGGATCTGGGATTGAACAAAGGCGCATCGGGCGGCCATGAAATCCTTCATGGCCTGAAGATGGTTTGTGGGGGCCGAGGCGGCGATGGTTTGCCCGAGAAGCGGATGGAAAATCGCCGGACTAAAAGTTTGCTCGATCTGGTCAAGCAGTTCTTCGAAATACATCGGAGCAAACTCGGGCGCCTTCATGAGTCGCGAAATGCGAGGATTATAAGCGCCGCGCCACAGGTTTTCTTCGATCCGGCCGGCGGTGTCACCCTGGCCCATGATTGTGTCGAGATCGTGGGCGATCAGGAGAGCCCGGGGATCCTGTCGGCCAAAGTAAAGGAAGTAATCATCTCCGTATCCGTTCCCGAGACAGGTTTCCATGTTGACCACCAGGGTTTCGAGGGCAAAGTATCTCAACCATTGGCGGACTGGCAGAACGTTGGTGACAGTCGGCGCGAACTCAGCCTCCGGAGTCGTATCCAAAACACGAGCGAGTTCGATTAGATCGGACCAATTATCCTCGCTTTGATTCGAGCCTTTGAAGTAGTTGACCCGGTAAGGGGCGGGGTTGGTTCCCAGATAGCTTAGGTTGGCGCCCGGTTCAGCCACTCGTATGCCTTCATAAATACTCCCTCCCGAATCGTTCGGGGAAATGCGACGGATAAAATCGTCGTTGATTACCTCGTTGCAGGCATAGACACCGAACGAAGGCGGTCCGGGAGTGGATAGATCGAGACCATTGACGCGCGCCTCAGCCAGGTGCGATCGATGAAGGGGAAGACCGGCGCGCCGGTAGACAGCGCTTCCGGCGGCTTGGACAATGGGATACTGGGCGTTGAGATTGACAGCGACGACATCATTCCATGGAAACTGATGCGTGAAGTTGACTCGATAGCTTTGCGGCTGACGCCAGGCACTGCCGTTGCCTCGATTGCACACGCCGGCCAGGTAGCGGACCTGGATTTTGTTGCCTTCCTCGCTGATCCAGGTCGCATTGAATTGTGACCGGCTGGGCGATTGATAGGGGGTTGGATACGGCGCGGCCGGCCAGTTGAGGTTGATTTGCTTGAGTTCAGCGGCGTCCACGGCGCGAAACACCAATCGGTATAAGGGATGCTGAAAGGTTTGTTTGGCATCCACCACCTGATAGAGGGCGTTGAGAGTTTGGATTGACACTCCGTCTTCGACAGCCGGAGACGGCCAGGAGCGCCGATTTCCCTGCTGATCGCGAGCCTCGAGGTAAAACTCCACGACCGCCCCATTGGTTTGCGCGGGCAAGATGGCGCTCCATAACCCGTCGTTGGCCAATCCGTCGCCGTGTTGTCCGTCATCGCCCAGGTTGACGGTGTTGAAGTGCGCGGCACCATCAAGACGATAGAACACCTGGGCGGATAAGGATTCCCGCGACTCGTCCAGGAGCCTCGCGGAAATTTTCACCGGGTCGCTGGAGGCCGGTATGGGAGGCGTGTGAACGGTGTCCAGGATCAAGGGCGCGGTGTTCGTGCTCAGGACGGAATTGGCTTGGCCGGGTGTGCCGCCGGTCGTGCGGCTGGGAAGCCAGTTTTGTCCCTCCTCATTCGGCAAGGAGGGATTGACCAATTCGAGCGAACTGCCGCCGCCGTCGGCGGGGCTCTGCCAGATCCACCCCCGGTGGCCATAATCCACAGGAGCGCGAACCCGCATCGACCAGTCTCCATCATCGGAATAGCGAACCTCATGGACGACCCGGCCGCCGGCGTCCAATAGCTGTAATTTTTCCCCCTGGTTGCTTAGCCGGCCTTCCCAATTGCCCAGGACTCGAGCCACGTCCGGATACAGAGCGCGGAAGCGTTCTGTGTCGGCGGCAATCACCAGGTATTCTCCCGCCTCCAGTTCGATGTCCGGAAACGTCCAATGAACACCGGAGGCGAATTGCCAGTCGCGCAGATTCACCGAAGTCGATCCCCGATTCCACAGCTCGAGGAATTCCTCACGGGCGTCCTCGGAGGCTGGATGATACATGATTTCGTTGAGGAGAATGGATGACACCGAAGGAGCGCCGTGGAGAGTAAGGCATGCGGCCATGCCAAGCGTCAAGTTCATCATCCGAAACCCGGGCTTTCCTTTCGGCGGGCAACCGATCAGGCCACAAGGTGCCTCCGCACTTTTTGACCGCGTCATTTTCCCGGGATCTTTGCTGCGATCGAACATAATGAACAATCCGTTATTCCGCTCACCCCTGTCAAAGGCGCAATCGATAAAACCGGGATGATCCACCGGTGGGAATGCCCAACGGACTATGGACATCGGGCATCGGGGTCCAGGATCCCTGGCTGGTTTCCGAACATTCCAGGATCGCATCCGAACGGTTCCAGACCAGCCAGAGTGTGGATGCGGTCTGGGCCCAGAACAGCTCGAGGAACACCGGGGGACTCTTCTCCACGAAAGCTGCGGCCGCAATTCCCGTGAGGTCGCCGCCTTGTGGTTTTTCGAGGCTGACTAGAACCATGGGATCAATCGTTGGGGCTGGAGAAAGCGGCGGAATCCAATTCAAGGTTTGACCGGGCGCAAAGGCCAGGGTGCCGGTCTGGAGGATTCCTCGCGCGCTGATCAAGGAATAATTGACCTGCACAGGGCGAGAGCTGAAGCAACTCAGGCCCACAGGGATTCCCTGGATAAGCTGTTGGATAGCATCCTGGGTTTTGTGGAGCGCAAGGCCGATGCCCACGGGATCGTCCGGTCGTCCGGATCGGAACCGGGCGAGTTGCGGGCCATCTTTAGATGGATCCCATATCGCGTTGTCGGGATGCCAGGGATTGGGTTGGCTGAGATAATTGCTGCGCAAATCCATCTGTGCGCTGCGATAGGTCCAGTCGCCCCAGGTCATGCCCCAGGCATCGCGCTGGTTATAGAGAAGCAAGGATTGGGTGAGGCGCAGGAAACCCGCATAGTTCCAGTCATAATTGTCGCCGAACCGGGCGCCCACAATATTTCCCACACATAGCAGCCGATCCCCGTTGACGATGGGGCTGTCATAGGTCTGACTCCAGCCGGCTTCGATCCCCTGGCCGCAATTCATCAAGACCGTGTCATAGACGCTGCCCACCCGGCCTCCGCCAGACCACGCCAGACCCTCATGGTAGCAGGACTCAATCCAGCAATTCGTCACAAGCACCGTCCCGGCGGATCCTGAGCCCGCGTCCAAACCATCATCCTTGGCCCAGCCCAGGAGGCTGTCTCTGAGCTCATGCGTTCCCTGCACCAGGTAAAGGGCGTCGAAGTCATCGTCCTGGAACAGGGGACTGTCCTCGGGGAACTCGATTAGGGCTGACCGGCGAATGGATACGGATCCGCCTTCAAACTGGCCGGTCATAATGCAGCGTTGCACGAGGCAGCCTTCGAGTTCAAAAGTGGCCATGTAACCATTGCCTGCCTGGCCGGGATTATCAATGAGATAACAGTTGGTCAAGGAAACTCGGGCTCCGTTCTGGCCCACAAACAACGGTTGCTCAGGCCGGTGAGAAAAACCAAAGTGATGTGGAAAGAAGGCGGGATCTCCTCCGCCTCCGGTCAGGATGGCGCCAGTGATTTCGATGATCGAGCTGTTGGTCAGGGCCAGGAAGCCACCCCAAGGCTGGTGGGTGTGTCGGGGCATGAAGAGGATGGGGTTCTCAGTGTTGCCGTGCCCTAGAAAACGGCCGCTGATCTTGAGGTTTACCAGTGGTTCCAGCAATACGACGGCTCCGGGTCCCACGCTGAGTTCGGTGTTCGCCGAAACCTCCAGATCGTTGGTGACAAGGATTCGCGCGCCACTTGCCCACGCCACCGTCCCCGTCAGCGTGCCTCCGACGGTTTGCCAGGAGGTTTGATCCTCGATGACAACCGGATGACGGTTTGTGAGCGAATGCAGCCGCGTTTCGAGTTCGACCCGACCGGGTGTCTCGGCCGCGAGCAGGCGTGAACCAATGCCCCGCCGCAGTTGGAGAGTTGTGGTCCGATTTCCGGAGACTTCCACCAGGCCATTCAAGCGTACCGGTTCGCGGTTGGTTTCCTCGATCCAGGCGATGAGAGGAATCGGATAGTCTCGAGGCATCGCGGCGGGCCCAATTACGCGGAGACGACGGCCTGAAAACTCGGCGGGGCTCGAATTGATAACGGGAAAAGGCGTCCAGGGTGGGAGGCCCCATTCGCTGTTGTTACGTTCGCTCGACCGAATGATGAAAGGAAGGGTTCGTTCCTCGATCCGGAGGTCTGTCAGGCGGGTGGTTTGGATTCGGAGTTCGTGGTAATCGACGGCGGAAATCCGGTGCAGGACATTCGTTTGCAGGGGCTTGTTGTCCAGCCAGCAGGCGTATTCATATCCCGGCTGCCCCGGGATCCTGAATTCCACCGCGTCGGTATACACCTGACGTTCGAGAAGGCCCTCGACTGGAATCGTGCTTGGGGCGGGGTGGACTGCGATCGCGGACAAAAGCAAACCCACCGCGAGCGTAGGCCATGTTGACGATTGGCAATTGAGGCGCATCACGGTGAGACTTTCAACCAGGACAGCCGGTGGGAGCAAGCCCGGAGTCCGCGCAGGATCCCGGATCCTATTCGACTAATCGCAGTCGATAGAAGCGTTTCTTGGTATCGGGCATCAGGATAGAGAGAGACTCGTTTGTTCGATTGGCTTTGACCAGGTAATTGCCGGGTTCCCAGATGGGGTGGACACAGTCGGGCGTTCGCTCGAGGCGATAATACCAGCCCGGTATCGCTTGCCAGGAAAGGCGAAGATACCCGTCCCCCACGGATTCCAAACCGAGGATGGTCGGAGTTTGGGGCTCAACGACCACCCGGATTTCTCTTTGCCGGTGTTCGGACAGAGGCAGCGTGAACGAGGTCGCCGCACCTTTGGCGATGATTCGATGCGGCAGCGAAATCCAGGAGGAGTTTTCCCCGTTTTCCCGGCATTCAAATCCGTATTCGAGGCCCGGCACCGATTCCCACGTCAAGATGACACTTCCATCATAGAGATAGGTCCAGGAGGTTATGCGGGCAAACAGGGACATCCCGGCTGATTTGTTCGCGGCCTCAGGCGTTGGCGGCATCAGATGCACCAGATCCTCACTGCCATCAGGCCATCGGCCCAGGCTGCATCCGTTCCATTGCGGCCGAAACTCAACGGCGTCCACCACTGTTTCCTCCGGATTCTGAAGGATAACAACGTCTCCTCCTTGCGAAAGATCCAAAGGAAGGGCATTCAGCCTGCCATCTCCGGACGTTGACGGACGCGCTTCTAACATTTTAATTCGCAGATAATCCGAGGGCGCCAAAACGATGCCCTCGCCGAAGACGAACGCCTGATCCGGAGTTCGACAGCCCGCCATCCGGTATCCCTCGAGATCGACCGCGTTTGTGCTCGAATTGTAGAGCTCGATCCAGCCTTCGAGATCGTGGGATGATCGAACGGGTTCGGGAGACTTAAGGTCCAGAAAGCACTCATTGATTCTAATGCCGATGGCGTCCGGGTTCGGTGCGATTTCATAACGCTCGGAGACCAGTCCGGACCACTTGGCGTGCAGGGGAGGGCAGCCTGGCCGATACTCGTGGCGGTGCTCGGGTTCAAAGATGCGGGCCTGGAACTGCGCCGAGGCGGTGAGCCGCAAGGCGTTTGTATATAACAGGGCCGACGCGGCTATCCCACCGCCCGGCTCGCGAGGATCCGACCCGTCGACGGTGTAATAGATCGAAGCTCCCGCCGGGCCTTTCAGGAGCAGGGAAAAACCGGCCATGACCTTTTGTGAGGGCAGGCTGAACCGGGGTCGATCGACGAAATGTTCGTCGATAAAACTCAATCGATCTGTCAACCATGTTTTTAAGGCTTCGACCTCGCTTGAGTAACTCCCGTGCAAGGGGCTCATCGAAAAAGGCCAGCGGCGGACCTCGCGCGGTTGAGCTTGCCAGAGAGCGCCGGCGAGTCTGTCCACCAACGTGAACAGGTGATGGGTTGAAAACGCTCCATCCCGCAGTGCCTGCCAGCGATCGCCGTAGCGCTGCCAGAAATCCGGATCTCGGAACAACGGCTCCCACCAGGGATGCTGAAACACCAGGGAACTCGGAATGAAGTTGGCGCTCACCCAGGAGCGGGGATTGGCGTCGTGGCCGTCCCGGGAGCCGAGGGCGCGGTCAAAATCCCATATCGGCCCGAAGACCAACTTGCCGCCTTGGGCCTTATGGAAGTAAGTGCTCAATCCCAGCGCATCGATGTTGTAGGCGAGGACATTGAGCAGGTGATGGTCTATCCAGGATTCGAGGTCAATGAACTGGGCGTAGCCGATAGCGGGATCCCGCCAGTCGGCGCCGTTCAACGTTTCGTCGAACAGGTTCAGGTAATCCCGGATGTAATCGCGTTGCGGTTTCCATTGGGGCAGGAGCATATGCGCCTCGTCCGGGTCATCCCAGAGCACCGGCGCCGGCAGCCTGCCGATCTTCATGCCCCACTCGCCGGGATCGAGATGGTCCAATTTGAGGAGGTAATCGCCGGTCAGCTCGGGAGGTTCCTGATGCCAAGGTTCTATTTTGTTGATGGCCACTCGATGTTTGCCGCGTTTGATCCGCTCGGCTAGGATGTAGATCCCCTGGTAATCATGGCCCAGCAACGGACCCTCGCCCGAGTGGTAGAATAATTCCACAAACCGCGTTCGGGGCGCATAACGCCCGATATCATTGCTCAGTTGGAACATGAACGGATTATGAATCATGATCGGCTCGAGGAACCTCGGGGCCAGAAGCGCCCAATCGGAGTCGGAGGGCATGCCCAAGGTGCTTAAGTCCAGGTCCCTGCCATATTCGTCGCGCCATTCCAGGTTGAGGCTTCGCTTCGGATCCGATGCGGTGCTGGTGCCTCGCAGCCGGATCCCGGCGCGGGATTCGAGCTGAACCGAATGATCAAGGCGGGTGACGCCTTGGTCCGGTTCCCACAACATGGCATAGACCGATTGGTATTCGGTTTTTGGCACGCGATCCGGTCCCGGCTTTTGCAGAAGGACGACCGGGAGATCCGAGCGGAAGCCACGCGTGGTCGGATTCAGGGCGACATAACAGGCGCTGCATGGAGGACCGGGCGTTCCGTCCTCCTTGAATGCGCGGGCCCGGATGATTGTGGTGTTGGTGATCAGCAACGGCGCCTCGTAATGCGCGGACTTGAGGGTCGGGATGGTATCGTCCAGGGTATAATAGATCACCGCACCGGCGGTCATCGGTTCCAGGCTGAGGAGGAAATTGTCTCGGAATGCACCGCTAGGCCGGCTGAATGCGATCTCGGGAGCAAAACCAGCCCCGCGATAGGGATTGGGCTTGCCCGGAGTCGGCTTGTCAAAGAAAACCACCGAGTCGGGATCGCCTTCCGCCCGCCCGCAGGACCGATTCCGCTGTTGGACTGGATATTGAGGGCTGAATTCTGACACGATGGTTTTGCCGTCTGATCCAATCAGCGCCAGGTATTCGCCTTCTGTGTTCAGCTTGAAATTGGCATGCAAGGGATGATTCCCCAGGGCGCGGTCTTTGCCGGACGCATGAATCACCAAATAATCCTCAGGGAGCAATGTGTAATTCGGCAGACGCCAACGGGTCAGGTTGGTTGGGTTGTCGGTCAAATACCATCCGTCCAGGTTGACCGGTCCCGATCCTCCGTTCCTGAGTTCAATCCAGTCCCCATAGTCACCGTCCTCATCCGCGTAAGAGTCCTGGTTCACCGCCATAAACTCGTTGATCATCACCCGGGCCGCGGAAAGGGCGGGATCCAGCAGATACGACCAGTTCTCCGCCTCGAAAAGCTTGAGTTGTTCGATTTTTCCGCAGATCCCATGGTCGACAATCCAGGTCAGGGACACGGGGCCAGGTGTGAGATTCGTAAACCCATAGATGAATTGGACGGGGCTGACTTCACGAAAACTGGTGGCATAACTGCCGTTGGCTTGCAGATCGTTAATGTCCACTCCCGTTACCTGTTGATCAAAAAACACCTCGACGGTCTTCAAATCCCCAACCGTCGTTCCCGCATCAGGAATGACTGCGGCTATCCGAGGCGGTTTTTCATTGCTTTGCACTGTTATCCGGGCATGGATCAAAAAAGGATGTTCCTCGGGAGACGCCAGAGGCGCCGCCTGCAATGCCAGCACGTTTGCCCCGGGATACAAATAGGCCGATGGCGTCGGGATCGGCAGGACGTGTTCTTGAGTGGCCTCCGACTCCGAAAGGCCCTCAGCCACTCGCGCTGAGAGTCCAGAGTCTTCCAGGGTCATGTTGAAGCGGACCACCTCCACCCCATTCAGCCACGCGACCCAACCTCCCCGGCATGTGACCCGGAGTTCCATCGCCGTCACCGCCGCCGGATTCCGCACCACAAATGGTTTCAGCAGGCAAAGCCGATGCTCGGACTTCTCCATTCCCGCTAGCCGGGTCCCATTCGTCAGGTCGGAATTGTGAAATGGCATCAGGCCAGTCGCCCACCCAATCGCGGTAAAACCGGGCAGAATCCATACTGACGATGGCATCGTTAGGCTCGGATCATACCACCATCGGGTTTCCTCCCCTCCTGATTCGTCCGTTCCTTCGGTCAGGAACGTTGCCAGCACCGTTCCCCAGCATAACAACCCCATCAGCAGCATCCTGTTGCGTCTATATAACATATTTATAATGAAATAAATGAGCGGCTTTCCAGTCCTTCCTTCATCTGGATCCTTGCGTGCATATGTTGTTTTCAACGACCCTGTCTATCGTTCGTATCACGAACTGGATTATTTTACACTTCTCGGTGTCTTCCTGTAACGCATTTTATTAAGCAATTTCAGTGCCGATCGACTTCGGGTTCTCTTTGAGCTTGAAAAGGATCTCGCGTCCGATCAGATTGCGTCTCCAAGATCTGCCGCCCACGATGCGGCAGCCAAACGAATATGAAGAATCGATGGATATTTGCCGTTGTTTTGACCTTCCTGGGTTTTTTCGGCCTTCAGAGGGGGCTGGCTGCCGAGAAACCCAAAATGAGCGAAATCGATCGTGAAAAGTATATTCGGGAGTTTAGACGGACGGGACTCAACACTACACCGGGGGATGCGATGATGCTTCGGATACTGGTGGAAAGCGCCAAGTGCAAGCGGGGGGTTGAGGTGGGATCGGCGACGGGATACGGCGCCATGAACATGGGCATTGCGTTCGAGCGCAATGGTGGCCAACTGATTACCGTCGACATTGATCCGGAGATGGTCCGAAAGACTCGGGAGAATCTGGCGAAGATGGGACTCGAAAAGACCGTGTCCGTTGTTGAGGGCGACGCCCTCCAGGTTTTGCCCAAACTCGAGGGCGAGTTCGACTTTGTGTTTTTGGACGCGTTGAAACGGGATTATCTCAAGTACTTTCAGATGCTGAGTCCCAAGTTAAAGAAAGGGGCGGTGATTGTTGCCGATAACGTCATTCAAAGCGCCGGAGAAATGCGCGATTTTCTGGCCTTTTTTGAGAACAATCCTGATTACGACTCGGTGACGATCCGGGCTTCGATGGAAAAGAATGACGGGATGCTGATCGCTTACAAACTAAAGTAGGCCGGTCTTGCGGATGAGCTGCAGGCTGGTTTCGGGGTCTTCGTGGACAATCCCTTGCCAGCCGCGTTGCCGGCCGGCCTCGACATTTTCCGACCGGTCATCCAGATAAAGGACTTCATGACCGGCGAATCCGGAGACTTTTTCCAGCGCTTCATAGATCCGGAAATCCGGTTTCATGGCCTTGTGTTCGTAGGAGTAAATATAGCCGGTGAAATGGCTGAAAAAGGGGAACGATTGCCGGATATGATTCACGGCGAGCTCGTTGGTATTGGAGAAGATATAGGTGGGACACCCTTTCTGGCGCAGTTGGGCCTGGGCTGCGACCATCGGCTCGATGGGCGAGAAAATATCGCTGAAGATGCGGCCGAATTCGGCCTGGGTTCCTTGGAAGCCGGTGGCGGCTTGCACTCGTTGAAAGAAGGTGTCGGTCGTAATCCTGCCGCTTTCGTAATCGTAGATCAGCGGAGAACGCTGGATGACATCCTGGATGGCTTCGGCGTTGAGGGTGGATCGCGGCGCCATGCGTCGCGCGGCGATTCCAAAGTCGAAATCAACGAGCACTTTGCCCAGATCGAACACGATAATTCGAGGACAGGTCATAGAGATTCCTGATCGATCAACCGCCGGCCTTCAATGGCGCGGCTCAAGGTCAGTTCGTCGGCAAACTCCAGACCGGAGCCCACCGGCAGGCCCTGGGCGATTTGAGACACTCGCAGTCCGAGGCTTTGCAGGCGTTTAGCCAGATAATGACTGGTCGCATCGCCTTCCACATCCGAGCCCAAAGCTAGGATCACCTCGCGAACTGTCTTGTGTCGCAGCCGTTCTTCGAGGGAATTGACCTGCAAGTCTTCCGGTCCGATGCCATTGACCGGGGAGATCTTCCCTCCCAAAACATGATAGAGGCCGCGATAGACGGCTGACTTTTCAATGTTGAAAACGTCGGTGGCCCGTTCCACGACACAAATCATTGCGGCCTCACGTCTTGGATCGCCGCAGATGACGCACGGATCCTGGTCTGTCAAGACTCCGCATACCGGGCACGCATGGATCTTCTCCCGGGCCCGGGTCAGTTGGCCGGCCAGACCGCTGACGAACGAGGGATCGGCCTGCGCCAGGTACAGAGCCAGGCGCTCCGCCGAACGCGGTCCGATCCCCGGCAAACGCCGCAGGGCGGCCGTCAGCTCGCGCACAGGCTCTGGATAGTCAGCCACGGCTGGATCTGCGCTTTGACAGAGATATCAAGGTTTCAATGGCAGAAACCGGATTCAGGCCAGACCCGGAATGCTCAGGCCCGAGGTCACTTTCCCCATTTCCGAGTTGGAGATTTCCTCCGCCTGCTTCAGCGCGTTGTTCACCGCCGAGAGAATCATATCCTCGAGCAACTGGGCATCCGACGGATTGACCGCTTGGGGATCGATTTTGATGGAACTGATCAACCGGTTGCAGGTGGCCACGACTTTCACCGCTCCGCCCCCGCTGGTGGCCTCCACGGTGCGTGCGGCCAGACTGGCCTGGACTTCTTCCATCTGCCGCTGAATACGCGCGGCCTGTTTCATGAGTTTGCCTATGCTCGACATATCCTTTGGACTGGTTTGGTGTTCTCTAGATCGACTGCATTGGAAAGCGGGATCATCCCCGCCCTAATTTTGAGGTTGAACCCCCGCAATCTGACCCTTGAAAATTTCGAGGGCTTTGTTGATGAGCGGATCGTTCTTAAAATCTTCCGCCCTCGGGGCCACGAGGGGGGCTGGTTTGGTTTTTTCTGGGGCCTTGGTTGCGGGCGGACGGCTGGGGGGGGGGGCCGGTGCGGTCGCTGCGGGTGGGACGATCGGAGCCGGGGCGGACGGCAAAGAGGCCGGAGGAAGTTCTTTCAGCTCCACAAACTTGATCTGGGCCTCTCCCAGGCCGATTTCTTTCAGCTTGGTCGCGATCAGGTTCCGGTTTCGTGTATTGTTTAACAGCTCGATTTGGTCTGCAAGCTCGGGGTGGAAACCTGCCGTCAAGACCTGCCTTTCCCAGGAGACAGGCTCGATTTGGGTGAGATAACCCCGCACGAACGGGCTGGTGGCGCCCACCGTGTCGAGCAGTTGGGACCAGATTTGCGAAAGATCCGCGGGAGAGGAGGCCGACGGTTTCAATGGGGCGGCCGCTGGCGCAAGGTTCTCGGCGGGCACGGGAACTGGAAGGGCCTGCCCGACAGGCATGTCCCCCGAAGGGCCTGCGGACGAGCTAACCGCAGGCGTGCGAGGGACCGAAGGCAGCGGGCGGGGGGAGACAGCAGTGTCAGAGACTGTGGTCTCACGCAATTGCCGCAGCCGGGTTAGCAGTTGATCAATGGAAACCGCATTGCGCGCTTCCGCCGCCTGAAGCAGGCCGACCTCGATGGCGATCCTCTTGGAGACGCTGTCTCTCAGGCGCCCTTCGCAATCGACCAGGCTCTGCAGGATCCGTGTGACTCCGTCCCAGGAGACCTGTTGGCTCTGATCGGCCAGCACGGCTGCGTCCGCTTCGATGACTTCGAGGACTTGGGGATCGTCTGGCAGGGCTTTGCGCAACAGCAGACTCCGAAAATGTGCCAGCAAATCGGCCACGAGACGGCTCAAGTCTTTGCCATTTTTTACCAGGTCATTCAGGAGAGACAGGATTTTGCCGGTGTTTCCATCCAACACGGCCTGGGCCATGGCGTGGATTTGGCCGCGCGCCGTTAACCCGAACATCGAAAGGACATCGGACTCCACAATCTGACGTCCGCAGAAACTGATCAATTGATCCAGGGTCGACTCGGCGTCCCGCATGCAGCCTTCGGCGCCGCGGGCGATGGCCTGGAGGGCGGCGTCTTCAACCGTCACATGTTCTTCTCCCGCAATGTAGCCCAGGTGTTTTACAATCAAGGGCACCGGGATGCGTCTTAAGTCAAAGCGTTGGCAGCGCGACAAGATTGTGGCGAGGACCTTGTCCGGTTCGGTGGTGGCGAACATGAACTTCACATGCGCAGGAGGCTCTTCGAGGGTCTTCAGCAAGGCGTTAAAGGCCTCCTTCGTCAGCATGTGAACTTCGTCGATAATGTAGATCTTGAACTTGGAATTGGCCGGGGCGTATTTGACCGTCTCCCGCAGTTCCCGGACTTCCTCAATGCCGCGGTTACTGGCTCCGTCGATTTCCAGCACATCCAAAGACCGGCCTTCACTGATTTCGACGCAACGGGGATCATCGGATTCGAAGTCAACCCGGGGGCCATTGGAGCAGTTCAGGCACTTGGCGAAGATGCGGGCGATGGTGGTTTTGCCGGTGCCCCGAGGGCCGACAAACAGGTAGGCATGGGCAATCCGGTTCTGGGCAATCGCATTCGCCAGGGTTTGCGTGACATGATCCTGTCCGACCACGTCGGCAAACCGCTGCGGACGATATTTTCGAGCTATGACCTGATATGCCATCGGGCGCCTTCACGACCTGGCAAGCGGAACCTGCACTCGCTTGTCGGCGGAAAAAAAAGGCCAGGGTGACCACGGCAAATGTGGAGCAGACTGCCGTTGCTGCATTCCTGCCCTGGCGGGGTTCGTAAGTCCACAGTCCATGGGCCCTGGCAAATTCGTCCGCCCATTAAGCCGCAGGGCGTCTCCGGCATCAAGCAGAAATCAACTGACGATGTTTTCCACCCTCCCGCGAAAGCGACGGTTCGAGCCTCACCTCGCTGAGCCAAGCGGCTGCGCAGTCCGGGTTGAATTCACTTGATGGGCTCGCAACAAAAACGTCCGCTCAAGGACTCCAGTCCCGCAAGGTGAATTCTCCCTCCCATTCGGTCTGATAGCCGCGGGCGTGCGTCACAAAGGACGATCTCAGCGCGATCCGGTCCCCCGTCTTGAAATTGGCCTGTCCCAACTGAGCGGCCGTCAACTCCATGACGGCAATAGAGCGGACGGTCAGATCAATGCCTGAAAGACCCTCGATCCGCACATCCGACCGGCTAGGGATCGGTTCGCGCCCGGATCCGAGGCGAACGCGAACTGGATCACAATCCTTGATCTGGACAACCCAAGACGCGTGGTCTTCCTTGGGGACGTAATCCTCCCGGTAAAAAGTGTTTTCGTTGACATCCAAGGCATACAACCCGAAGTAGAGGGCCTGAGGTTTCCAGCACACAAACAAGTCGGCCAGGGGAAAACTCGAGACCGGCTTCACAAAACCGTGTTCCCGATCCCAGTGTTTTAGAGCCAGGGTCGGTTTGAAATCGACAAAGGGATCGAGCGGGGCAGGGGGGATGCCGGCGGTTGCGTCCGGACGGTTTTGATTCGGCTCGAGTTTTCGCTGGGTGGCTCCAAAGGAGGCGAAGGCGGATGTCAGCTCCTCATAAGCTTTGTCTTGGGTATCGACCAGGCCGAAATTGAAGTTTTCGCCATCTTCGCGCCCAAACCGGGGTTCGTCGAAGAACTGAAACCAGTCGGCTCCGACCACGCAGGGTGTGCGGACCAGATCGGTGAGGGTGCGGCGCATGGCGATAGCGCGTTCGGCTTGAGTGGAGGCCACGGGAAAGACTCCCTGGTTGTTCCGGTTGCCGCTTCGGTTTTCCTGGGCGGCCATGTAAAACTCACTGACAAAAATCGGTTTGCCCGTCAGTTGATGCAGCGTCTCCAGGTAGAAGCGCACAAAACCGCCATCGTTCCAACTCGCATTAAGATTGCTCGAAATGGCGTCCACCCAGCGACCGGCGGCCCGGGCGACTTCCGGATAATAAAAAGACTGATAACGATCACCCAGGATGAGCGCGCGCCGATCGTATTTTCGAATGATTTGGTGGGCGAGTTGATAATAACGATCGGCCATCAGACCGAGGAATTGCCGCATCACTCGGAGCCCTGCGCCGCCCGGTTTCAGATAGAGCATCCCGCCCCGGCGCAATTCGCGCCAGCTGGCCGCGTTCTCCGGCTGGAAATCCCGGCACAAGGCTTGCCAATCCTCGTGGTATGTTTCCAGCAGCAGGGCAATCAGCCTTTGCCGCTGACCGCTGGACGGCGCGTGATCGAGCGTCATTTTCCACAGGGCGGCGTTCCACCAGCCCATTTCATTGTCCGAATAATACCCGAGTAACCTCGGGTCATCGCGAATGACCAGGATCTGCTCGCGGGCGACCTTGTCCATGCGAGCGATGACCTTTGGATTCCACATGTCCCACCAGGGAGCCCCGGCAGTCGAGCCCATGTGGAGCACGGGTGTCAGCCACAAGGTTTGCTCGCCCGATTTTCGCAAAGTATCAAAATCACTCCAGCCCCCAATGGTCGTAAATCCCCAGGCCTTGAGTCGACGCAAGGTTGCGTCCGCCCATTCGGCTGAAGTCGAGTAATGTTCCCCGGCACAGTAACCGGGATTTTCAGGGTCCAGGGATTCCCGAGATACTCCAGGGGTTATCACACTCACTCCCAAAGAAAAGAAGGGTTTTCGATCCGGAGAGATCAGGCGCCACCCCGAGGGATCTTGCCGGAGTGAAACCGGCTCGGCAGCCGGGGGCGCGGGCAGGTTGCCCGACTTCGAACGGTGTGAATGCCGGGATTGGGCGGCGGCATTCAAGGCCACAGCCAACAGCCCAATGAGGAAGAGGCATGCCATGCGCTGACTGGGCAGAGGAGCGGCCATACGTAGGTGGACTCGAACATCCTCCAAAATCAGGTCGCCGGCGAGCACAAATATTCATGAGATTCAGCACTGGGTGTCATCGGATC
Organism: Verrucomicrobiota bacterium; assembly: GCA_022709905.1. Classification (GTDB taxonomy): domain Bacteria; phylum Verrucomicrobiota; class Verrucomicrobiia; order Limisphaerales; family UBA1319; genus JAKLHY01. The sequence goes on from JAKLHY010000046.1 coordinate 20,656, forward strand.
GGACAACCTGTCATGCCGGTTTGGAGAGTATTTGTTCCCCTTTTCGGAGGATTTCGATTAAGGTAAGGTTGTGGGCAAGGCCATCGAATGACACCTCGACTATTTTCCGAGCTTGGGCTTTCCCCCGAGCTTTTGAAAGCCGTTGATAAACTCGGCTTTGAACAGGCTTCACCGATCCAGGCGGAGGCCATTCCGGTTCTGCTTGCCGGCCGTGACGTTGTCGGCCAATCGCAGACAGGATCCGGCAAAACGGCAGCCTTTGCCATTCCCGCCATCGAAAAATCGGACCCGCATCGGAAATCCACGCAAACGTTGATCCTCTGTCCGACTCGGGAACTCGCGGTCCAAGTCTCGGAGGAGATCCATCGTTTGGCCCTGTTCAAACGTGGCATCCATTCCTTGCCCATCTATGGCGGCCAATCGTACGAACGCCAATTCTGGGGGCTGCAGCAGGGAGCCCAAATCGTCATCGGCACGCCCGGACGTCTCATGGATCATATGCGCCGCGGCACCTTGAGCCTGGAGTCTGTTCGCATGGTGATCCTGGATGAGGCCGATGTGATGCTCGACATGGGGTTTCGCGAGGACATCGAGCTGATCCTGCGATCGGTTCCCGCCGAACGACAGACCGTATTCTTTTCGGCGACTCTTCCCGCAGCCATTCGCGAGTTAATCAGCCGGTATTCCCGGGATCCTCTGACGGTCCAAATCCAGCAAAAAACCCTGACCGTTCCCACGGTGGACCAAGTGTATTACGAAGTCGATCGTCGGTTCAAAATCGAGCTGCTCACTCGATTGATCGACATCCACGACCTCAAGCTCGGCATCATTTTCTGCAACACCAAGCGAATGGTCGACGACCTGGCGGATCACCTGGAAGCCCAGGGCTACTCCGCCGACCGGCTCCATGGCGATATGAGCCAGGCTATGCGCGACCGGGTGATGAACAAATTCCGAAAGTCCGGCCTCGAATTCCTGGTCGCGACCGATGTCGCCGCCCGGGGCATCGACGTGGACGACATTCAAGTCGTTTTCAATTATGACCTGCCTTATGACGTTGAAGATTATGTGCATCGCATCGGACGCACTGGACGCGCCGGGCGAAGCGGACGAGCCATCACCTTCGTGGCCGGTCGTGAGATTTTCCAAATCCGGAACATCGAGCGCTTTGCCAACATCCGGATCCACCGCGCGCGTATTCCCACAACCGGCGAAGTTGAAGAAGCCCGGACCCACCTCGTTATCGACCGTTTGCGCTCGGTCCTGAAAAAGGGAGATTACCCCAGACAGGATCATCTTCTTGAACGGTTGCTGGAGGAAGGCTACAGCTCCACCGATATCGCCTCCGCCCTTCTGCATCAACTCCAGGGCGGCGATAGCCCGGACACAGGACGCCCCAAGCGTGATTCCTCCCCTACGCGTCAGGAACGGGAATTCCATCAGCCCGTCCATAACCCGGAACCGCCCCGTTTACCCCCTCCACCGCGGGCGCGCGCCCCGAAGAAAGCTCCCGAAGCGCCGGCCGAACTCGACAAAGCCCCCGAATGGGTCCGCCGAAAAACCGGCGCCAGCCCACGTTCCACCCTTCCGCCTTGGCATCGCGACGATTCCGAGATTGAACAAACCCGGCTTTGGGTCAATGCCGGCGCCGAGATGGGAATCCAGGCCGGTGATGTGGTTGGCGCCATCTTGGGTGAAACCGGTTTGCCCGCCGGGACCGTCGGCACGGTGGATATCCGGGAACGCCATCTTTTCGTCGATGTCGCCACCGAACATGCCGAAACCATTTTGGCCAAGCTTCGCCACATCCGGCTCAAGGGACACCGTCTGAAAGCCAAGGTGGCTTAGCGGGTCTGCCCCTTGCCTCGCAGCACCTTGATGGGCTCAGGCGTTTTATAGTGACGCTTGAGACCCGCTTCCGTCAGGAGGCCGGCCGGCACGCGAGCGATGAACTCTGGAAAACACTTTTCCACCCGGTCGCGCTGCAATTTCTGGCCCGTCTTGGATGCCCAGAAGTCCTCCTGGATTCTATCCAGCGCCACGGACGCTTCTTCAGGCGACAGGTTCTCATGCTTGCCCAGGACCCAGACCAATTCCGGATCCCCAGGCAGACTCACGGGAAACGGCGCAAACTTCACGGCCGATTCCGGTTCGTCCTCAGCATCGGTTTTGGCGTTGGGATTGACCTGGATTTCGCCCGTGAGCCGATGACCGTCGTTCAAAGCAAGCTCGACCATCACGGTTTTTTCCTTGCGGTTAGGCCGGACTGTGACGTCTCCATCCGCAAACGATGTGGCGAGTTGAGTGCGAACCTCGTCCAGGCTTTTCGGTTCGAGGTCGCGCAGGGCACACTTATGGCAGTACTTTTCAAAGGCCTTGATACGGGCCTTGGCCTTCAATTCGGTCTCAATGGCCGAATATATCCGTCCGGCCAGATTGGGATCCGTGGTGGCTTTGGGCAAAACCTGCTTCAACAAGTCCAGCAGCTGCGCTTCGGGCGCTTTTGACGTTTCTTTTTTCATGGTAAAAACAAGGCGCTCGTTGTGCCAGAACCCCAACGCCAGCACAACCTTTTTTACCAGCCTGCCGCCGATGGTTTTTGACGAGGCCAGAGACCAGATTCCCAATCGCGACCGGGAATTGTGAGGCTGTCTTCCGAGCCCTCCAATGCAACAAGGGAGCCATCCGGCTCCCTTGTGCAGATCTGCTTGGGCGAAACACCCCTCCACTTATCCCGTGGACGATGAGGACAGCCGAAGGATTTCGTTTCGCTCCGCGCTTTCGAAAACGCCTAAGGCTTATACAGCCGATAGAAGGTCTTTTGGCCTGTCGTTGGCAGGACAACAAAGAAGCTGCCTTCGCCGGTAAGCGGCGTGTTGGTCACGGCCGTCCAAACCCGCGGTTCATTCAAGTCCGTGCTTTGCTGCAGATTGTAGCCCGACGGAACGGTGGGCCAGGAGATCTTGACGGTCGACTCGATGGTCAGGCTGGGCGCGCCCGGTTGGACGCCGGGAACCGGCCACCAATCCATCTGGTCGGGAGTCAGGACGCCTTTGGTGACGCGAAAGCGATCCATCGATCCGACGAACTGCAGACCGCCCCCCGGTTCGGAACCCAGTTGCATATTGGTGTCGGTGCGGGTGAAGATGACCCCCTGGGTGTAGGGAACGGTGTCAGCCAGGCTGCCGTCCACATAGAATCGAAAAGCCACACCGAATTCATGGACTACAGCAATGTGATGCCAGCCTCCATCATCCGGGATGATGGCATTTGAATCCTGGTCCACAATGCCCAACGCCGTCAAAAACACATGCCGGTTTTGGGTGACCGAGAAGGAGAGCGCTCCGCCAGGGGCGTTATTCCAGAAAAGGACCGATCGGGTGCCCGGTTGGTCGGCAGACTGATATTTTACCCAGGTTTCCAGGGTGAAGGAGGAGTTCTCCTGGTCAAATCCCACCAGAGAGGAGGGATCAGGAATGATGGCATGTTGCCCGCGTCCGAACTTGAGGGAAAAGTCGCCGGCCTGTCCGGAGGGCGTGTCGCTGCTGAACATCCCTTTGTTCAGGTTTTCCTGGTAAGTGTTATAGCTGATCGCGGGCCGGTCGGTGGATGCCGCATTTTTGAAGGGCAAGGCAGTTTCGTTGAAGTTGTAGGCCACGAGCGTGCTGGCCCGAATTGCTTTCGGCGTATCGGCGACTGAGTCCAGCTGGTCCAAGGTCAAGGCTTCGTTGTGAATGCGGGCGCGATCGAGGGTCGCCAGAATCGGGGTGGCCAATCCTTCGGAGCCAATCCCCAGGATGTTGTTCTGCAGAGCTCGCATGCCTCGGGTCTCCGCGACGAAGACCTCATTCCCGCCGTCCAGGAAGAAGGTCACTCCGACCCCGGGATTCCAGACGATAGCCACATGGTGCCATTCGTCATAGGTCAAGGTCATCCCGCTGAAAATATCCACGACACCAAACAACGTGAAAATCAGCTCATCGTTGTGGAGTCCCAGTTTGTAAGCGCCCCCGTAGGCCATGATCCCGTGCCATTCATAAGTGTCTGCCGGATCCACCTTGACCCAGGCTTCCATCGTGAATTGATTGGTTCGAATGTCCAGGATTGGATTGACGCTGTCGTCAACAACCAAAAATCCGGTCCCGTTCATCTTGGCCGCCGTATCGCCGCTCTTGCCCGATGGCGAGTCGGCGACAATGGTGGGTTCATTGGCGGGATCAATGGGATCCCCCAAGGTGCCCACCAGACCGTTCACTTGACTGGAGATGGTCGTGCCAGTGCCCTCGTTAAATCCCAACTGCAGCAGGGTCGTCTGCGCAAAGAGGGTGTTGGCTGCCACCAGCACGCCGGCCAATAACAAAGCCGGACGCGCCGCATAACATGCTTGTTTGAGTATGGTTGATTTCTTCATAGTTAGTTGTCGGATTATTGGCGTTGGTAATCCCAATGTAACCAGGGATTTCCGAGGATCAACCTCAAAATGCCGATCGAGGTGGCCTCGAGTCAAAAACCGGTCGTTTTGCTGGCATCGCCGCGATCGAATGATTGATCCCTGGCGATGGAATAACGTTGACGCGTTTTCACTCCTGCCCTTATTTTGGAGCCATGTCCACAGCTGATTTTGCGCGAATCCGTTCGTTTTCCGCAGCGGCTTTTCTCATCGGTGTGTTCCTGTTCAACGCCGGTTTTTCATCGAGGGCCGCTGTGGAAATCAAAGACCAGGGAGCGAGCCTCCGGATTGAAATCGATGGCCAGCTCTTCACGGAGTATCATTATCAAAACGTCCCCCGGCCTTATTTCTATCCCGTCCTGGGTCCTGGAAGCCTGGCCATGACACGGAATTGGCCGATGAAAGTGGTTCCCGACGAGGAACAGGACCATCCCCATCATAAGTCCCTTTGGTTCACGCATGGGAGCGTCAACGGGGTGGATTTCTGGTCCGATGGCGCCAACAAGGGTAGAATCGTCCATGATGCGTTCGTCGCGGTTCAATCGGGACCGGAAGCGGGTCTGATCCATCAGAAAGTCAAATGGATCACCGCCGAGGGCAAACTCCTGTTGAACGAGGATCGGATCCTCCGAATTCAGCCGCGTTCGGCCCATCGGTTTCTGGATTGGGAGTTTACCCTGATCCCAGTTGATGGCGATGTCGTGCTCGGAGACACCAAGGAAGGATCGATGGCCATTCGACTGGCCGAGACAATGCGCCTGAAAGGCAAAGTGGGCAAGGGGCATATAGTTAATAGCCGAGGGGTGCGTGACGGAGACACCTGGGGAAAGCGGGCCGAGTGGTGCGACTATTACGGTCCTGTCAATGGCCAGGTGGTGGGAGTGGCCATTTTTGATCATCCCGGGAACCCGCGACATCCGACCTGGTGGCATGTGCGCGATTACGGATTGTTTGCCGCCAATCCCTTCGGAATCCACGATTTTGAGAAGAAGCCCGCCGGCACGGGAGATCTGACGATCAAAGCCGGAGAGCGCGTGACGTTCCGCTACCGTTTCTATTTTCATCAGGGAGATGAAAAAGAGGGACAGGTGGAGCGGCAATACCGTGAGTATGTTAACAAATAAGGGGTTCCCGCCCAATAAACGATCCAACCCAAAACAAACCAGCTATGAATCCAGTATCCCGTCGTAGTTTCATCAAAAGTTCGGCCGCGACCGTCGCCTCCCTCGGGCTGGTCCCATACCTGACCGGATGCAAAACCTCATCGGTCCATTCCCGGGTGATTGGCGCGAATGACGACATCCGCCTCGCGGTAATCGGCTTCAATGGCCAGGGTAAAAGCCATATCGAAACCATCCAGAAGGTCAAGGGGACTCGCATTGTCGCGTTGTGCGATGTGGACAAGGACATCCTGGCCGCGGGCGCCAAACAGTTTCAGGACCGCAACCAACCGGTGGCCACTTACAGCGACGTCCGGCGCCTTCTGGAGGCCCAGGACATTGACGCGATCTCCACCGCCACGCCGAATCACTGGCATTCGCTCTTGACCATCTGGGCGTGCCAGGCCGGCAAAGACGTCTATGTCGAGAAACCCGTGTCGCACAACGTCTGGGAAGGTCGTCAGATGGTCGAGGCCGCCCGGAAATACAAGCGGATTGTCCAGACCGGCACCCAATGCCGATCCAATCCCGGCCTTCGTGAGGCCATCCAATTCCTCCGTGATGGCAACTTGGGACCCGTGAAGGTTGCGCGAGGCCTTTGCTACAAACGGCGGGCAAGCATCGGCAAGACCGAAGGTCCCCAGCCCGTCCCCCCCAACATTGACTACAGCTTGTGGCTCGGGCCGGCGCCCATGACTCCTCTGCGCCGCAAACGATTGCACTACGATTGGCATTGGGTTTGGCCAACCGGCAGTGGCGATTTGGGCAATCAGGGGATTCACCAGATGGATATGGCCCGCTGGGCGCTCGGCATTCAGGAACTCTCCCCCCGGGTTTTTAGCGTGGGAGGGCGGCTCGGTTACGTCGACGACGGCGAAACCCCCAACACCCAGGTCATCTACCACGACTACGGCAAGGCCCTCTTGATCTTCGAGGTCCGAGGCCTGCCCGCTAGCAGCGCGGAAAACAAAATGGACAACTACCGCGGCGCCAGCATCGGCGTGGTCATCGATTGCCAGAACGGTTACCTCGTCATCGCCAGCTACGACAAGGCTACCGCCTTTGATCACTCGGGCGGGGTAATCCGCAAATTCGAGGGGAGCGCCAACCACCACGAGAACTTCGTCAAGGCGATGCGCAGCCGAAAGCCCACCGATCTGAACGCCGACATCCTCGAGGGCCATCTTTCCAGCGCCCTGTGCCACACCGGCAACATCTCCTATCGCCTGGGAAGACAGGCGTCACCCGAAGCCATCCAGGAAGCCATCCAAGGCGATTCAGAAGCTCTGGAGGCCTGCGAACGCGCCTATGAACATCTGCAAGTCAATGGGGTCGATCTCTCCCAAACTCCAGCCACCCTCGGCGCGTTCCTCAGGATGAATCCGAAAACCGAGCGCTTTCTGGATAACGAATCCGCCAACAAGCTCCTGACTCGGGAATACCGCGAGCCCTTTGTGGTGCCCCAGAAAGTCTGATAAACCGATCTGCATCCCGGACATGCCACGAACGATCCCGCACGACTGGAAACGTTTGTGGAAGGGTATTTAGACCGGCTTCAAAGGAATGCCTGCATCCTTGAAGCCGGTCCAAGATTCTGTCTTCGAAGAAATTATCGGCGAATTCAGGCCAGAGGGGCCAAGGACGTCTGTCGATCTCAACGCCCGATGCTTTTGTAGATAAAGCCCAATTGCTCCATTTCGGCCGGATCAAACAGGTTGCGCCCGTCGAACACAATCGGGCAAACCATGGTCGCCCGAACTCGCTGCAGATCCAGCTGTTTGAACTCGGGCCATTCTGTGGCGATCACCAGGGCATCGCAACCTTCAGCCACCGTGTTCATGTCCTCAAGGTAGGTCACGTTGGACAAGACCGCCCGGGCTTTGCCCATGGCCTTAGGATCGAACACACGCAGCACGGCGCCCTCTTTTTGGAGCCGATGACACAGCTCAATGGCGGGGGATTGTCGAACGTCGTCGGTGTTCTGTTTGAAGGCGAGGCCCAGAACTCCGATGTTCTTGTCCTTGAGCACCCAGAGGGTGTCCTGGATCTTCTTGAAGAATCGATCCATCTGGATGGCGTTGATGTGTTGCACCTCGCGCAGCAGGGCGAAATCATAGCCCAGTTGTTCGGATATCTTCACAAAGGCGCTCAGATCCTTCGGGAAACAACTCCCGCCAAAACCAAGCGAGGCATCCAGAAAGGCGCGACCGATGCGGGAATCCATCCCAATCCCGTTGGCGACCTCCATTACGTTGGCTCCCGATGCCTCGCAAATCACGGAAATGGCGTTGATATAAGAAATCTTGAGGGCCAGGAAAGAGTTTGCGGCGTGTTTGATCAACTCGGCCGAGCTGATATCGGTCACGATGATCGGCGCCTCAAGCGGGGCGTAGATCTCTTTCATGGTGGGGACTGGTCGCGCCGAGTTGGTACCAATCACCACCCGATCGGGATGCAGGCAATCCTCGACGGCAAAGCCTTCCCGGAGAAACTCCGGATTGCTCACCACGTCAAAGGCCACCCGGCTTTTACAGTAGCGCGTGATTGTTTCCGCCACTTTCTCGCCGGTTTTCACCGGCACCGTGCTTTTATCCACGATAATCCGGTATCCCGTCATGCACCTGGCAATGTCCCGGGCCACGCCCTCGATAAAACTGAGGTCCACCGAGCCGTCCGGCAAAGGCGGTGTCGGAACCGCGATGAAAATCACGGTCGATTTTTCCACGCCCTCCTGGGTGCTGGTCGAGAACTCGAGACGACCGGCGGCCACATTCCGGGCCACTAACTCGTCCAGTCCGGGCTCGTAGATGGGCATGAGACCCGTTTTAAGCGTATGGATCTTCTCGGCGTCGCAATCGACGCACACTACCTGATGTCCAATCTCGGCAAAACAGGCGCCGGTCACCAGACCGACGTATCCCGTTCCGATGATGGCGATTTTCATCCTCGCTATTTTTTAACGTTGGCCGCGTTGGTGGCCGGTGCCGACGTTCGGGCCGCGTTGGTGGGGGTCAGCGCCGGCGCCGCCGCCTGGGGCTTGACTTGGTTGGTCGGCGCCAAATGTGGGTATTCCTTGAGCAAATTTCCTCGGCGTTCCGAGATTTCATTTCTCCAGAAAGACAGAGAATCGGCCCGCGAAACCTCGTCGTAAAGCTTTAAGGCCTGCTCGGGCTGCTTTTTGCTTTCGTGAATTCGAGCCAGGGCCATCCGCGCTTGGTTGGCCACCGGTTCGGCCGAGTAACGGGAAATCACCTCCTGGTAGGCCTTTACGGCTTCCTCCACTTTGTCCTGGGCATCCAGGCAAGCCGCCACTCCCATCGAAGCGACCGAGGCCAGGGGACTGCTCCCATGCGCGCTCAGAAACTTCCTGAACTGCTCCAGGGCGCCCGCATAGTTGTTTTCCGAAAACAACTGTCCCGCGCCCATCAGAAAAGCGCGTTGTCCTGTCTGCGTGCTGGCGTAATCGCTGGCCACTTTCAGATAACCGGAGGCGTTGGGTTTGGGAGCCATCTCGTCCTGACGCAAGGGCAGTCCCAGCTTGAACAGGGCCGCGTTGGCCGCCGATTCCCGCTCCCGGGCTTGGTAACGCACAAAGGAAAATACCAGGCTGATCGCCGCAACCACAACGGCTCCCACAATCAACTTCTTCTTGTTGGTTTCCAGCCAGGCCAACCACTCATAAATTCTTACCGACTCGCTTGTCTCTGGATTCATACGTAAAGGGGCTATCTTTAGAACGACCTGAAAAAAGGCAAGCCTGAAATCAATTTTGCGGATCCCCACCTCGGAAATCGCTCCAATTCTAATGGGACCGACGGTGTCTCGCCAGAACGCTCCGATACCGGCTGTAGGTGAAATACACCACCAATCCGATCCCCAGCCAGATTATGAAACGTTTCCATGTGATTGCCGGCAAACCGAGCATGAGATACAGACACATCACAATGCCCAGCAACGGAAAGACCGGGACGAACGGCGTCCGAAACATCCGGGGCCGATCAGGATCCGTTACCCGAAGAATGATCACCCCCGCATTGACCAGCACAAAGGCAAACAGCGTCCCGATATTGGTCAGTTCCACAATCTCGCTGATGTTCGAGATGCCGGCGATCAAGGCCACAGCCAGCCCTGTCAGGATGGTCGTGATATAGGGCGTTTGATATTTGGGATGCACCCGGGCAACTCCTTTGGGCAGTAATCCATCCCGCGACATGCAGAAAAAGATCCGGGTCTGACCCATCTGCAGCACCAACAGGACCGCCGCGATCGCAATCACCGCACCCAACGAAATCAAGCCGGCCGCCCAGCTCATGCCCAGATTCGTAAAAGCCGCCGCCAATGGATCCGGCACCCCCAGTTGGTGCCAGGGCTGCATCCCGGTCAGCACGACGGCGATTGCCACATAGAAAAGCGTGCAGATGGCCAGCGAACCGATGATCCCGATCGGCAGATCGCGCCCCGGATTCCGGCATTCCTCCGCGGCCGTCGAAACCGCATCGAAGCCGATGAACGCAAAAAAGATCAGGCTCGCCCCGGTCCATACCCCCTGCAGTCCGTTCGGCATGAACGGACTCCAGTTCTCCGGCTTGATATGAAAAAAACCCACCGCCAGAAATAGAAGCAGGATGATGATCTTCAGCCCGACCAGGATGTTGTTCACGCGCGCGGATTCCTTGATCCCAATGACCAATAGCCAGGTGATGACCAACACAATCCCCGCCGCAACCACATTGAAAATGATCGGGATTCCCAAAACGGTCGGATGCAGCTGCCACGCCTCGTAGGCTAGCTTCAAATTGGCTGGAATCTCGCCGCCCTTGTCCGCGACCTGCATGGCCGCCTGGTAGGCCGAACGATAGTCCACCGATAACCAGGCCGGAATCTCGAATCCCATCCCCGAACAGAGCTGCCGGAAATACGCCGCCCAACCGATCGATACCGCGATGTTGCCCACCGCATACTCCAATACCAGGTCCCATCCAATGATCCACGCGACCAACTCCCCCAGCGTCGCGTAGGAATACGTATACGCGCTCCCGGAAACCGGCACCAACGCCGCAAATTCCGCATAACACAAAGCACAAAAACCACACGCCACCGCTGTGATGATAAATGAAAGCGATACGGCCGGCCCCGCCCCCAGATGATGACTCCCCCCAGCCGCGGCCGTCCCAATCACGGCAAAAATCCCCGTTCCGATGATCGCCCCAATCCCCAGCGCCGTTAGATCCAGCGCCGATAACGTCCGCTTCAGCTTGGGCCCCTCCTCGTTAAAGGCTTCCCCGTGAATGTGATCAAGACTCTTCTTGCGAAAAAGGGATCTCAAAAAAAACGGGTCCATATGAGTGCCCGCAAATTAGGCAAAAGCTGCGGAAAGTGCAAGGCTGTTAACCAGTCCCAAATCCGCGCACAAGAGTCACCCACAAATAATCTGACCGCGAATGAACACCAATAGACACCAATACAAGCGGTGAAATCCTGTTGGTTGAATCGCTCTGCCGAACGAATGCCACGTGCCGATCGTTCCCGGCTCCGAAGGGAGAGTCGCTCGACAGGCTGGAGCGCGGGATTCATCCCGCAACCAATGGCCATTTCAAGGCCACAACCCATTTGACGCCCACCCAAGATATGCTATCTGTTGTTTGAATAAGAAAAAGGAATGTATTGTATGAGATCAGATTTCTTCCCGCCGGTTTCCATCTTTCAACGTCTCCCGCGTCTCGGCTTGGGCTTCTCCCTCTTTGTCTTCAGTCTGGTCTCGTGCAACGACGCCTTTGGCCGGTCCTTTCGTGTCAGCCAACTTCCGAACGGTTCCGTTTTCGGCTGCGCGAATTGCCATGTGACTCAGGGCGGACCCCGCAATAATTTCGGAAAGGCGGTTCAGGCTATCACCGGATCCTCAACCAAGGCCTTTTGGGACGCCGTGCTGGCGGGGCAGGATTCTGACGGCGACGGTTTTACCAACGGCGAGGAGTTGGGCGATCCGGATGGAGACGGCAAACCCGCGGCCGGGGCCAAGGTGACCAATCCGGGCGATCCGGCCAGCAAGCCGGCGGTTGTTGTAACGCCGATCTCAATCGGAATACCTATCTTGCAGGCGGATGGCCACACAGCCCAACTGGAGTGGGATGGCGGCAACGGCGTTTACCTGATTCAACGGAAGAACCGGGTGGCCGATACGAATTGGGTGAATGTCCTGACAACAACCAATAGCCGGGCTCTAGTCGGATTGAGTGGGACTGTGGGCCTTTTCCGCGTGCAGAACGATGCCAAAACGGTCGTGATCCCCCTGACGGTCACGATGACAGGTGAGGCGGAGGTTCCTGCGGTAGACACATCGGGTCATGGTTTTGGCACCCTATCGCTGGAGGGCAATACTCTCACCTACCAGGTTGATTTCACGGGCTTGAAATCGCCTGCTTCGGCAGCCCATATCCACGGTCCCGCTGGACTCGCCGAAAATGCGGCGGTTCTCTACCCGTTGAACGGGGCTGCCGGGACCGCGGGAGAATTGTCCGGGGTGCTGACCCTATCGGATACCAACAAGGATTTGATACTGCAGGGCCGTGCCTATATCAATATTCACACGATCAGCCATCCCGCAGGCGAGATCCGAGGTCAGATTCAGGTATCCCCATAATCCAGCCATGCCTCAAACTGGGGGGAAGATTGAGGTTCCTTCGACACAGGCGCGCTCCAGTGTTGGTCCTCAGACCAGAAATGTGAGGGCTATCGCTCCAATGACGGCGAGCAGTCCTCCCAGAAGGGAGCGGAGGCTCGGTTTTTCTCCATCCAAAACCATGGCCAAAGGGATGACCGCGAGCGGGGTGGTGGCCACGATGGGCAGCACAATACCGGCGGGCGTGGTGGCGAGGGCCCACTGGTAACAGCCAACCCCCAAAGCCGGTCCTGAAAGGCCATTTGCCAGAACCCAGGGCGCCACCCGGCGCAAAGGTATTTTGGCCATGGCAGGCATCGTCTTCTTGATCCGGTTTTCACGAATCCAGTGGACCAGGTAAACCAAACTGCCAATCACCAGTCCCGCCAGGATGCGTTGGTAGGCGGCGGTCATTCCATCGAGGGATTGGCCGGCTGCCTTTGTGATCTCAAAGGCCTTGCGGCTGAGCACGGCTCCCCCGGCCTGTCCCAGGGCCGCCAGGATCCCGCATGCGGTTCCTACGAGAACGGTTTTCAGAGATTTAGCCTCGATGGGGACCGGAGAAATGGCGAGATAGACGCCCCCGAGGATGACAGATATCCAGAAGATTTGGGAAAGGCTGAGCGTGGTGCCGAGCCACGCCCATTCAATCGCCGCTCCTATGGGGGCCGCCAGGCATTGAGCCAGCAGGATCGTGAGTCGGGCGCCCAGTCGTGGATACGCGAAATAGAGGGCCAGGTCTCCAACCCCGAATCCGATGAAGCCGCTCACAAGAAAGATGGGGAGCCCGGGTCCCGTCAGCCCCTGTCCGAAGCTGTGCGCCCATAAGGCGAGAAAGGACGTGGCGACAATCAGCCGCCAGAAATTGGCTTGCAGGCTGCCGAGCATTCGTGTGGAACGGGCTGCTGTGACCGCGGACATGGCAAACAGCAAGGTGGTGATGAACGAGGGCAGCATGCGTGCAGGAGAAAGGGCGGACTCAAGTCCGGCGGGTGAAAAAGATCATGGGATCACGCCTCGCCACAGGCCAAATTGAGCGGAACAAATGTGTCGAGAGGCGCGAGTCACGATATTAAACGCGTCGAAAACCCAGGCGGTGTTTGAGTTGATTGAACTCCTCGACTAGGGCGCCGCGTTCGGCGTTTTGGTATCGCGCGGGGAGGTAACGCCGGTCCGAGCAGGCCAACACAGCCGCCAGCTCCTGCAAGGCGAGCAATTGTGGATCCAGGGGATCGACGAAGGATTCCAGGGCTTCCTGAACATCCGCGGCCTGGACCTTGTCATCCCGTTCCGCCAGCACCGCCCGTTCCTTGGCCCTGACGAGGATGGCCTCGACATCGCTGCCGGTGAAAGGCCGGTCGCCGGCGGTTTTCTTGATCTGCTTCTTAACGGCGTCGGAGAGTTCGATCTTCTTGAACCGCGCGATGGTGGTGAATAACTCCATGACTTCGCCCGCGTTCTGGGCCGGGAACAGGGGGATGCTCAACCCGAAGCGCCCCTGGCGCTTCATGTCGATGGCCAGCAGATCCGGCCGGGAGGTCATCGCAATCCAGAGCTCGCGTCCGCGCAGACTGGAATCGCCAATATGGGCCGCAAAAGCGGCGAATACACGGCCGGACACGCCGCTGTCGTCGCTGCCCGATTCCCGAGAGCCAAAGACCGCATCGGCCTCGTCGACCACCACCACCACGGGACCCAGAGCCCGGATGGTCATCAGGATGCGCGCCTGCTGCAATTCGGTGTCTCCAACCCACTTCGAGCGGAACTCTCCGATCTCCATCACCGGCAGACCGCATTCGCTGGCAAAGCAATCGACCAAAAACGACTTGCCAACTCCGACCCGGCCCGGCAGCAACACGCCGCGTTCGAGCACATCGTGTTTGCCGTTCTTGATTAGCCATGCCAGTTCTCGGAGCCTTTTCTTGGCGGCCACGTGCGTCGCGACCGCATCGAGGCTCACGCCGGCTTTTGGATTTTTGAATCGCACCAGGCCCTGGCAATAGTCTTCGATCAATCGTTTCTTGCCCGCGGCCAGGTAATCGACGGTCACCCGGATCTGGTTGCGGATGGCTTCCACCAGGAGGTTCTGAACTCGGACGAGGTTCAAGCCCGAAAGGCGGCTGGCCAGTTCCGATTCGGTCAAGTCGCACCATGTCTCCAGGGGACGGCCCTCCCCAAGCGCCTTGAGATTGCCCGATTGCAGGAATTGCAGACGTTCTTCCGCGTCGGGGAGATCGATCTTGATTTGAGCGATATGCGGATTTTGGACGAGGTCGCTGTTCAATTCCGCTGCGGACTCGGTTACGAGCAGGATGCCCACGTCGGAGCGGCGCATTTCGGGCGAGGCGGCCCATTTCATCAGCGTGACCAGGGCAATCCTTTCATCCGGGCTGGCGTAGGCATCCGACGTCGACGGCACAATTTTTTCCGGGAACTCGAGGATCAGCGTGGCGCCGCGCTGGCGTTCCTGGGCCATGTGCTGGAAAAACCGGCGGAGCAGGGGGGCCAGCTTCAAAAATTCCCTCGGGGGACCCTGGACATGATAGGCCGTGTTTTCGACGCGGTCGTAGATTTCGAGCCACTCGAAGAAGCGCTTCTGCATATCGGCGCTGCCAAAGGTCAATCCATCGCTGATATCGTAAAACAGCAGAAACGCGCGCTCGGGGAAGAGCCGTCGGACCAGAAAAGTCTTAAGAGACACGAAAGCGGTTTCGGCGCCCTCTTGAACCGGAAAGACATCGAAGATATTTCCGTGCAGAATGAACACCGAGTAAGAACCGGTATTCCATCGGCGCGCCAATTCCAGCGCCCAGCCGCGCAAAGGCAGTCGGGTCGGATCCGAACCGGACAAAGGAGGAGTGAATTCAGCCAGAGCGGGACGTGGTTTCATAGTCAATTTCTGACGGTTGGACGTCCTGTTTTCACCGGGGAACCGGGAGAGAGTTGCGGGGGAATTTCGGTGCCAAAACCCAGGTTCCGATCGGTCTGCGGCAGCGAACCGACCAGATCCCGGTATTCCTCCAATTGTCCGAGCCAGCGATTGGTCTGCTCGAGATGTTCCACCGTTGCGTTGATGCGCGTGGTCAGGGTGTCGGTGTTGCGTATCGCCACGGCATCCGCGCGGAGCAGCTTGATCTGTTGCTCGAGGCGTTCCTCTTCCGAGGCCACCAGCTCGAGGTTCGACCGGGCTTGGGAGAGACGTTCGAGTCGTTTCTGCAACACTTGGCGCAGCTCTTGTCTCGAGTCCAGCAACCTCTGTCTCGAATCCAGGCTCGATTCCGAATCCGGATTCTTTCGCAGCGATTCCATTTCCGACTGGATCCCCGCGATGACCTGCTCGGTCTCCTTCAGCTTGGAGGGGATATCTTCCTGGAGTTCGGCCGCCAAGAATCCCTCGAGGGACTCCTGGATGGTCAAAAGCCGCAGGTAAGTCCACATCAACTCGTCCAGTCTATACACTCGGGTGTCGATGCCGCCAGGCCCCTCGGTCAGGGCGGCCTTGCTCCCCGCAGCTTCAATTTCCCGGCAGACATCAGCCAACTCCTGGTAGCGGGTTCGTCCCGCGTGGGAAAGCCCATTCAATAACTGGGATCGGCGCGCCAGAAACTGGGTGACTTCGGCCTCTTCCGCTTTTTGCCGGAAATCCTGGGTTTTGGAGTCGAGCCATTTCCGATAAATGCCCAGGTCCGGAAGGTAAATCCAGCCCAGCGCATACGCCACCGCGCCCGCAAGCAGAAACAAAGGCTGCGCGGCGACGAATCCCGCCCCCAAAGTCAGGATGGCCAGCCAGGCGTGATGCGGGCTTTTCCAGAAGGCTCTGCGATAACTGGTCGCTGGATGATTCATGGCCGACGTTCTCGATTTCGCCAGCCTGCCCCATCCCGGGAAATTTATCAACGCCGACTTGCATGGACTTGTGACGTTTCGCGCGCGCCCGATCGGAGGGACGAGCTCTGCGAGTCCCAGACGGGGTTTGCCGAGAGACAACCTCCGCGAGTCCCAGAATCCGGCGCGAAATTCGGGACTCGTATAACTCGTCCCTCCGGATGGTCGCTTCGATTGTCACTGCAATTACGTCTCGGACGGCATGGCCACCTGGCAGGAATACATTGCGGGAACGAATCCGACGAATAGGCAATCCGTATTTTAGTTTCAGGTCTGCGGGCGGCGTCTTGGCGCCCGAGAGACGAAGGCCAGCCGTAGCAACGACCGGAGGTGGAGCAGGGGAATATGGTAAAAGGTTGGGTTAGCGAAAGAAGAAGAGCCCGCGCAGCGGTCGCGCCTATTTGGAATTAGTTTACTCAAGGAGCATGATCGAGTGGTGACGACAGCGAATTAAGCCGAACCGATACCCGAGCGAACCTATGACGATTGGTGCCGCGAAACAAATTCCGCGCGCAGGTCGGCGGTGAGATCGAACCAAGACACGTTATCCGCCCTGATGCAACGGAGCGCGGACTTCAGTCCGCCCGTCATGCCACTGCGGAATAAACTCCGTGCTCCGAGTGTCCCTGCAGTGTTAGTGCCATGGCCAATTTTTGCTTTGGAGCGATGGAATGACGTTAGGGTCCGTGCAAAAATAACTTCCGATTTTGGCGGGAGCGCCGCCGGGTCAGATGCTAGGCGCGTGGGCGGGAGTGTATCCTCGGCGATACTCGACCGTCCACGCAACAACGCAGATGACCCAGCGCCGCCCCGCCCCGGAGGGCTGCGAGGCTTTGGCTCGCTGGCTTCGTTACTCCTCGGTCAGAGACCGCTGCGGGTATCTTCCCTCGTCGAGCCTCGCCAGCGAGCCAAATCCTCAGCNNNNCTGCGGGTATCTTCCCTCGTCGAGCCTCGCCAGCGAGCCAAATCCTCTGCAGCAAAATCGGAATTTATTTTTGCACGGACCCTTAGCCCTGGATTTTAACTCACTGTCGTGTGCTCAGATGGCGGTTGTTCCAGGACATCCCTCAACTTTCCCGTGAGGGTCTGGATGGAGAAGGGCTTTTCAATAAACTGCACGCCGGCGTCGAGAACTCCATGATGAGCCATGACATCGGCCCTGTAACCCGACATGAACAGGCATCTGAGTCTCGGGTTGCGGGATCTCAATCGTTCCATGAGCTCTTTTCCATTCATTCCCGGCATGATCACGTCGGCGATCAGCAGGTGAATGGGATTGGGATATTGAGCGGCCACCTTCTGCGCCGCTAGGGCGGTCGCCGAGGTCAGCACCGTGTATCCGTGCTGCTCCAGGATGCGTCGTCCGAGTTTCAGGACTTGTTCCTCATCCTCAACCAGCAACACGGTTTCCGTGCCGTGAAGAGAACGGTGGACCGTTGCCGTTGTCTCAGTATTTCGCTCGGTTTTGCAGCGCGGCAGGTAGATCTTGAAGGTGGTTCCGAGGTTGGCCTCGCTGTAAACACGGATGTGGCCTTGGTTCTGTTTGACGATTCCAAAGACGGTTGTCAGACCCAGGATTCGTTCGGCGGCGGCGTTGGCTGTGAGAATATGGCCCTCTCGATCCTGGTAGACAACGCCCTGCGCCATCGTCTCAAACAAGGCGCGGAACGATTCTTCATGCTGCCGCGAGAGATCGTTCATAATCTCGCTCCTCGTATCTCGCCGCGAGCTCTGTCGCAGGATAGACCGATATCTGTGGGCGGCTATGGCCGGCCCAGGATCCGGTTTGCCCGACGGGTGATTTCCGTCGAGATCTCGGCATCCTTGACGGCTTGTGCCAGGCCTTTTGCGGCGGTTTTATCGGTTCTGAACATGAGTTCCGCCAGCGCCACTCCCGCCTGTCCGGCTTCCGTTTTGTACTTGGGATCGGTGAGCAGTGGTTTGAGTGTTTCGATCGCTTTCGGGTGCGGCACGAATCCAAACGAGGAGATCACGATTTTTTTCTCCTCGTCCTGCCGGGTGGCGCGCAGCGCGGCCAGCGCCGTGTCAGCCAGGGATTCCGCGGAGGCGTTTTCCGACGATTTCACCAGTTGGACAATGGCCTGCAGGGCCTGGCGATGAAGGCTATCGGGAAGAGATGGATTTTCGGCGAGGGCCAGCAACGGTTTGGCGGCCGAAGTATCAGGCCAGTTCCCGAGGGCTTTTACGGCGGATTCGCGTCTTGTCGCATCCGTGCTGGAGGTGAATTTGGTGACAACGCCCAGGGCCTCGGGTCCGCCCAACGCGCTCAAGGCATCGATCAACGCCGCCTGGGTCGATTCATCAACAGCGATCGCAAGCAACTTCCGCGCGGCGGCGGGTTTGTTCTGGGTTCTTTGGGCCACGGCTTCGATGGCATCGAAGGCCTCCGCCGCTTGATCTTGGGTTGCCAGTTTCAGAAGGTCGGCCAGATCGGCCTCGCCCGCCAGCCGGCCGAGGGCGCCAAACGCCGATTGGCGCACGGCTTCATCGGTGTCTTTCGCGCATCGCAACAAGACCGGGACGGCGCTCGCCTGTTGCCGCGAGGCCAAGGTCTTGATCGCGATGGCCCGGGTCTTGCCCTCGCCCCCCGCTGCCGCCTGCTCGATTGCCGAACCCGCGCCCGCGCCGTGAATCTGTAACAAGGCATCCTGGGCTGCATTCTTTTCCGCCCGGACGCTGCTGTCCGCCAGCTTCAATAGGGTGGGGATGCTCCGGGCGCCGCCCATACGGCCCATGGCGCCGATGGCCGCCAGCCGGACATCGCCTTCCGTATCCCCGGAAGATTCCACGACTGTTGCTTCAGCCGAGGCATCCAGGATATTTAACACCAAGGCCTTCACTCGAGGCGAGAGGCGCGGCATCCGGTCGGCAAGCGTCTTCGAGTAATTCCGGCCCAGCGCCTCAGGCGCGACGCTCACAGCGGCGTTTTGGAGGCAGGCATCCGTGCCACCGAGCGCCTCGAGGATCAACGGCGCCGCGGCCGAGGCATCGGTCTTGGCAAGACCATTCAGGGCGGCGGCGCGCAACGATGCCCGGAGGGAACTTTGCTGGTAAAGCTTTTGATAGATGGCTTTGGCTTGGCGATTCTTTTTGTCGGCGGCGAATTGATTGGCCGCGATCACGAGGGCATCCGCCACCGCCGCGTTCCGGTCCAAGACGCGCCAGAGGGCATCCACGGCGGAGGAGGTGCCGATCCTTCCCAGCGCCAGGGCCGAGGCCTCGAGGGTCTGCGTCTGATCCAGAAAGGGGACAATCCCGCGAACGGCTTCGGCGTCTTTCCGTTGACCGAGCGCGCTGATGATTCCGATCGTCCAGGAGGGGTCCCCTCCCTTTTGGAGGGCGGCCCGAAGGCTGGCTCCGGCCTCCGAGGACGGATTTTTCTCCAGGGCCCGTCGGGCGCATTCACGGAGTTCCGCATCGTTGTCATTCAGAAGCTGGCTGAGGGCGGAGACGGCCTCGGCCCCTCCCATGTATTCGAGTTGCCGGACAATCCAGACGCGGGCCGGTTGCGGGACCGATGCATCGGCGGCTTTGGCGGCAAGAACCTTGCCCATCTCCGACCGGGCGGCGCCGGCATCGGGTTGAGAGGCGATGGCCGCCAACTGTTGCAGCTCCATCTGGGCCGCGTAGCGATCCGGCACATTCGAGGCCGCGAGTCGGGGGATGAGAGCGTTGACGGCTTCTTCCGGGCTGGCGCTCCAAACGGTGGGTTGCGCAATCATGCTGGCGAACGCCATTAGAATGAGTAAACGAAGGGTCTTCATGGTCATGTTCAGGGGGCTTGTGAAAATAAATTCTGGGTTCCGATTGAGGTTGGTTCGCCTCTAAATATAAGTGTAAGGCGCGCGCCGGGGGCGATCCATCCACCGACTGGCCTCGGGATCGCCGAGAATTTCTTCCTTGGCCGGATTCCAGCGAATGGGGCGTTTCAATCGTTCCGCGATTCCGCTCAGGTGGCAGATGGTGGCCGTGCGATGACCGATCTCAGCGGTGCAGATCGGGGTCCTTCGAGTTCGGATGCAATCCACCCAATTGTTCTCGTGTTGATCGGAGGCATAGAGCCGGATGTCATTGGGTCCCGGAGGCGCGTCTTTCAAGGAGACGGGAGTCGTATCGAGCCGGTCGCCGCGGCTGACCATCACCTCGCCTCGATCGCCAATGAACTGGATCATGTGCCCCATTTTTACCGGGTGATCGCGGAGGACTTTTGTTCCATCGGCATAAAGGTGCGTCTGGTAAGGTTCCCCGTTGTATCCCTTGGGAATGAACTCGACCGGCCCCGAGTCATCCATGCCCAAGGCCCATTGGATAATGTCAAAGTGATGCGCCCCCCAGTCGCCGTTCTTGCGGGAGCCGTAATCCCAGAAGCAGCGCCAGCCCCCGCCATAGTTGCCTTCCACCCGGCGGCGGTTGAAAGGATACCACGGAGTGGGGCCCAGCCAGCGATCGTAATCGAAACCGTCGGGAATCGGTTCTTCGGGCAGGGTTTGGGGTGGGGGAAACTGGCCCAGGCTTGTGTAGATGGTGTGCACTTTTCCGATCATCCCGTTTCGAACGATTTCGCAGGCCCGGCGGAACGCCCGTTCGGAACGCTGTTGGGAGCCAACCTGCAATACCGATCCGTATTGCCGGGCCGTGTCGCTCATGACCCGGCCTTCACGAATCGTCAAAGTCATCGGCTTCTGCACGTAGACATCTTTTCCACAGCGCATGGCCGCCACCGAGATCGGCGCGTGCCAATGATCGGGTGTCACCACGACAACGGCGTCGATATCCTTCCGTTCCATAATGCGCTCGAATTCGTTATAGGCATCGCAGCCTTTGTAGCTCCCTTTGGCCGCGCGCTGGGCATAAATACGTTCGACCGCCGCTTTGGCCTTTTCCCGGCGGTCCCGTTGGACATCGCAAACGGCCAACACCTGCACGTTCTCACGACCGCACATGTTCCCCTGGTGTCCTCCCATCATCAGGCCCATCCCGATCAGGCCCATCCCAATCCGGTTGTTTGGCGCGTTCTGGCCGAATACCACCGAGGGAACCAGGGTTGGGAACCCGCACGCCGCACCCGTCAACACCGCGCCTTTGAGAAAGGCGCGCCGATTGATTGCATTATGGTTTTTCATTGGAACTGGAACTTATGGTTTGGCCACCGAAGGCGGCAGGTCAACTCAAATCTCGGACCGAAAACGTCGGCCTCTTATCAGACGGACCTGCGTCAACGGGACTCACTGGGAAACTTTCGCCCCGCTCGATACCCGTAAAGCCCGTAAAAGGCCACGTAAGCAAAGGCGATCATGGGCACCCCAAACGAGGGTTGGATGCCGAATTGGTCTGCGATCCCCCCTTGCAAGGGCGGCAGGATCGCGCCGCCCAGTATCGCCATGACCAACAGCGAGGAGGCCTGGCTTTTCAGCGGCCCAAGACCTTCAATGGCCAGCGCAAAGATGTTCGACCACATCACCGAGCAAAACAATCCCACGGCCAGGACGGTCCACTTGGCGATTTCGCCCGAGGTCAACATGCTGGTCAGGAGCAAGGCGATAATCACCGCGCTGAACAGGGCCAGCATCCGTTGAGGGCTGGCTTCACCCAGATAAAAAGCCAGGAGCAACACCGCCAAGGCGCCGCCAAAATGCAGCGCATGATCCCAGCCGGAGATCAGACCGATGACGACGAATGCCGCCACCGGCGTCAGCGTCACAAGCCAGTGTTTGACCGGTTTTCGCATGTCGCTTAACGCAAAAGCCCCCATGAACCGCCCGATCATTAGCCCGCCCCAATAGAAGGCCAGGGAGTGACTGGCGGCCTCATGGTCCAGTCCTCCGAGTTTCGGCAGCCCCAGGTAATTGATGATGGCACTCCCCACCGTCACCTCCCCACCCACATACATGAAGATGGCGACCATCCCCAAGACGGTATGCGGATGCTTCAGGGCCCCCAGGCCGTGGGTGATCTTGTCGGCATTGGTGAAATTCGGCAAATGCATGAACGTGAAAACCACTGCCAGCAGGACAAAGACCGCGGCAAAGCATAGATACGGGATCTTGACCGAGTCGGCCCCGTGCGCTTCTTTGCTGGTGAAGAAGGTGAAGATCAGCCATCCCCCAATGATCGGGCCGATCGTGGTGCCGAACGAGTTGAATGCCTGCGACAGATTCAACCGGCTCGACGCGGTGCGTTCCGGTCCCAGAATTGTGACATAAGGATTCGCCGCGATCTGGAGCATGGCAAATCCCAGTCCCACAATGAACAAGGCGATCAGGAAGAGCGGATACGAGGTGAGCATCGCCGCCGGATAAAACAACGCGCTGCCAAAGGCGGCGATCACCAACCCGATGATCACGCCGTTTTTGTATCCAATCCGGTTGATCGGATCCCCCGAAAACATCGAGGTCAGATAGTAGATCAAGGCTCCGATCCCGTAGGCTCCGAAGAAGGCGAATTGAACCAGCATCGCCTGAAAATAGTTCAAGGTGAACGCCTCTTTGAACCGGGGGATGAGCACGTCATTCCACACGGTCATGAATCCCCACATGAAAAACAAGACCGTCATGATCGCAAACGGCCCGCGATAGGTCTGGCCATTGCCTGTTTCAACCGCCGCCTGGGGGGCTACTGATCCGGCTCGAGTTTCCATGGTGTGATGTGGAATGAGATCGAACGTCCGTTTGCTTATTGATCCGCTGAGTTGTTTTCGAGACGGACTGCCAATTTGCTCTTGTTCTGGATCCGGATTTTCCCGGTGAAGACATTGTCCGAAATGACCGCGCGGCGCATGCCTTCGCCCAGTTCAATTTGCGGCTTGTCTTCGCGGAACTCGCAACCGCGCACTAGGAGGGTCCCGCTCGCGGCCTGAAGGGCGTGACGGCCTTCCTTGTTCCGATCCCACTGCACAAAGGTGCAGTCGCTGAAACCGACCGTTCCGCGGCCCGCAATACGGGCGATCTGATTGCACGGCCCCCAAAAGGCGCAGTTGACCATCCGCACGCTCCCGGTGTGGTTGGGCCCGACCGCCACCATCGTGGGATCGGGGCCATGGAATGAGACGAATTCGCCATTCGAAATGAGCAGCCCAAAGGGGGCCGATTCCTCGACCACCAGCGCCGTGTAGCAGTCGTCCGCGCCGATCCCCAGGAAATTTCCATTGCAGACACCGGCCGGGGTTTTGACAAACTTGTAGCCGATGTTGTAGCCGAAACAAAATGTATTGAACACATATTGCCAGTCGCTGCGCCCGAAGATGAAGGCCTCGCCATTTTCCTGCTGCCATTTGAACAGGCGCGGCTTCATGCTCCACCAGGGGTTGAAATGGACGTTTTCGATCCGGCCAATATCATAAATGCTATCCACATACACGCCGCGGCGCAGGGGTTGGCCGTGGACGTCCCGTATCAGGTGTCGTTCGTTTCGCGTCGCATCGATCCCGTTGTAGGGATTGAGCATTTCAACCGCCAAAATGGCCGGATTTTTTCCCCGCATCGCGATCGCCCAGGGGTAAGGTTTGGGTTCTTCGGCGGGATCCTGTTCCGGATAGTAAAGAACCACGCCTTTGAGGGTCGTGTTGTCATTCAGCGTAATGAAAGCGGAGCCGTCCTCTTTCCCCTGGTTTTCCGTCACGAGAAATGTGGTTCCGTCATCGGTCGGCTTGGCGGCGCCCGGATTGCGAATGCCGATGTGAGAGGGCACCGATTCCCAAACGCCCTTCAGGGTCACGCCCGGCGGCATATTCAAGTGCCCGGCAAAAAAATAATTGCCGCGTGGAGCATACACCACGCCCCCATGCGCCGCGCCGGCGGTGTCCAGCGCCTTTTGAAAAGCCGCCGTGTCGTCGGTCCGTCCATCGCCCTTGGCGCCGAAATCGAGGACGGAATAGAGATCGGGATTCGTTGCGGCCCCGGCGAGCTGGAGGACGCCAAATAACATCAGGAACATCTGTGTGAACCATTTCATATTGATACGGTTGTTAGGGGCCAAAAAAACTTTGCGCGCAAGACAACTTGCTGCCGATCCATTTTGCCCCGGTGTTTTGGCCCAGCATGCGCGATTTTCCTGCCGGATACAAGCGCCCCTGTTGTCGAAGCGACCGGCCAGCGAAAGGCATCCGCTTACGGCTGCGCCGTTCCCAGCCAGGCGGCGAGAACACGCCCTTCCTCGGCCGCGGCCTCGGGTGACGGACCCACCGTTCCGTCGTAGGCTCGAACGGCCCATGTGGCAAGGGTGTTCTCGGGCTCGCGAACGTTCCAATCGTGCAGGAGCTTGCGTCCCTCGTCCGCGCGATCCATCCGCCTCAAGGCAAGCGCGCGGATGAGCGGGCTGGCCCCATGCTGGCGGCCGCCGGAGGTCGTGATTTGCTCAAGCATCTTGCCCGCGGCGCCGCTCTCGCCGCGGCGCAATAGACACTCCGCGGCCAGGAAGTCCTCGAGGCATTCGTCGACGTTCGCGGGGTAGGGTTTCCCGGTGCCGAGGTTCTCGGGCCAGAGCCGCGCGGCGTTGATCGAGGCAAGCGCGCCCACGGGATTTCCCTTCCGAAGGTCCTCAACGGCCAGCATGAGCTTTGTCTCACGATAGAGCCTGCGTCCTTCGGTGCCGCCTTCGTAGGGAAGGACCCGGAGCCGGGTCAGGCACTCGTCGGCTTCCGGGTAGCGACCATTGGCGATGAGCGCTTTCGCGAGCAGCATACCCAGGATGTAATGATCGGGGGATTGGGCCGAGTAGCGTCGCGCGGTCTCAAGCGCGATAGCCGTTTTTCCTTGGCGCAGGTGGCGATCGACCAGCATTTTTCCAAAGCGCCACTGGGCGGGATCCCGGCGGGCGGCCTGCTCCAGATCCGCCAGCGATCGCTCCGGGGAGATCTGCTCAAAGATCAGGGAACGCGCGGCGTAAAACGGCGCGTAATCGGGCTTTTCTCCGATCTCGCTGAAAAGGCGACGGGCCTCGTCAAGGTTGCCGGCGCCCCAGTGGATGAGCGCGAGGTAGTAGGGCGGGCGCCAGCTCGAGCTGCGGGATGCGGCCCACCGCAGCACCTCCGCCGACTCCCCTCGGAAGGGGAAGACCCTCTCGGGTGACGCTTCTTCCGCCTTCTTCAGGAGCGCGATCGCTGCGGCTTCATGGGTTTCCAGGCGGGCTCTCCAATAGAGGACCTCGGCCGT
The DNA here is from genome assembly GCA_022709905.1 of Verrucomicrobiota bacterium. Lineage (GTDB taxonomy): Bacteria > Verrucomicrobiota > Verrucomicrobiia > Limisphaerales > UBA1319 > JAKLHY01. The sequence goes on from JAKLHY010000046.1 coordinate 45,979, forward strand.
CTGCGGAGCGAGCTGCAGCACTTGACCGGCCTCGGCCGGCCGATTCAAGCCGTGATACCAGACGGCAAGCTCAAGATAAGTCTCCTGGGGCATCTCATTGCGAATGCTGCCCACAAAAGCGCGCCGGGCGGCCTCTCCGCCATCGGCCAGGGCCTTTTCGAATTCGCCGAAGGCATTGAGGGGATCCAGCTCGTGCAGCGCGTCGAGGGTGGCCCGGGCTTCGTCGCGGCGCCCCTCCAGACGGAGAACCAGGGCCATCAACTGGCGTGCATCGAGGTTGCGTTGATTCCATCCGAGACTCCGCTCCGCGTAGGCTTTGGACCGCGCGAGGTCGCCGGCGTGGAGGGCCAGTTTCGCGAGCTCGGTCCACGCGGCGCCACGCAACTCGACGGATTGCGCCGCCAGCTCGAAGCCGTCCCGAGCGTCGTCGAACCTGCCGAGCTTGCGCGCCGCGACGCCGTAATAATAGTTCGCGGCCGGATCATATGTGTCGATGGCAAGGGCTCTCCGCGCCATCTCGAAGGCTCCCTGGGCGTCCATCGCGAAGAGGCGGAGCAGGGCGAGGTCACCGAGGGCGGGGACATAGTGGGGATCCTTGCGGAGGCACGCTGCGAGCGCCTCGCCGGCGGAGGCATAGGAACGCTGCCGGAGCAGTTCCTTGCCTTTCAGCCAAAGACCATACACCGAGTTCCAGTCGAAATCGGCGGGCGACTGGAGCGGACGCGAGAGCTCGCCTGCGTTTGGATGCCCATTCCACTCCAGCCGGTTTCCGCCGATCCGCACGCGCAGGCGCTCCAATGGCACTGCAACGGAAACGGTCTTGGACCACGTCTCGAGAGGTTTCACAGAAACGGTGGTTTCGAAGACCACTCGCTCTCCATCGAGCACCTCGAGCGTGTCGTCCACCGCCGCTAGGGGAGAGAAATGGATCTGGAGTCCGCCATCGCGGAGGGATACATTCAGACCCCCGAGCGGTGATGCCGCCACGAGCCCCTTCGTCCCCTTCACAGGGAACCAATACTCGGTCCAGGTGTCGGTCCCGTAAGGGAGGAACCCGCGGTGCTTGAAAGGTGTCTTCGAGCTGTTCCCGTCGGCTTGGTTGAAGGAACGCCCGGATTGCACTTCAACGTATTGACCGTCGGAGTCAGTCAGCAAATTCTCCCAGATCATTCCCTCGCGCGAGAGTCCCCAGATCCAGAGCTTCTTGCCCAGTTTTTCATCGCGGAGCGAGAACCGCCCCATGCCGAAGTCCTCGTCGTGCCAAAAGGCGGCGAAGAAGTCCGCCATCCGTCCGAGCACATGGTACGATTTGTAGGATCCGAAGTTATTGTGCTCGTAGAAAGACAGGTCCCGCCCCGACTTCGGATCGATCGGCCACGGTCTTGCCTGGCCGTCGTGGTCGATGTAATGCGTGCCGGGATAGACTAATTGCAGGTTGCCCGCCGCCTTGATGCCCGCGTTCATCCAGGTGTAATAAGGCTGCTCGAACGGCGTCGCGTTGTGCCAAAGCGAGGCGGTGGTGAAATAGGCCTTGTCCGCGGGCACCTTGACCTCGATCCGCCAGGGAGTGCGGGTCAGGAGATCGAGAACCCCGATGATGACCGAGGCGCTCCCATCGGGATTCTGCCGCGTCAGATAATCGACGGGAGTCGAGCAATTCGGCGTATGACCGATGATGCCGTAGTTCGCCTCGATTCCCCCGCTTGTCCACGGACCGCGCATGGCGATGTCGCGAAACTTCACCACCTGGTTCCCGTAGAGGAATCCCCTCCCGGTGGACTTCTCGACGGCTGACCAAATCTTGCCGCCGATTTCAGGGAGCACGGTGACGCGGATCCATGCGTTCTCGAGCTCGACGACCGTCCACTCCCGGTCTTCGGCGCGATCGGTGAAGCCGTCAAAGCGAAAATAGGGATAGATTCGGTCGCCACGAGGGATCGGGTCTGGGTCGGAGAAGGGATAGGTCCGGAATGTCTTCCGATACTCGCGGACAATGGCGCTTTCGGCGCCTGCGCGGACGGGCTGGAATATCACCATGCCGATCACGAGCAGAACGGCGCCCAGAAGCGAATCGATCTTTGTTTGTGACGCGCGAACCTCAGCAAGCTTGGGAATCATACTTACAGCCTTTCATTGAATTCTCCAACAGACTCGAAAAACCATGGTGTGGTTGGCGCATTATGACAGGTCGGATTTCACGGGATCGTCATGCGCTTTGTCCGCTGGCCAGCAGTCCAATCATGCCCGGACCCAATCCGCGGTTCAAGCTGAAATGGGGTTCCCTGAACCGCAAATAAAACGACTTAGGGTCCGTGCAAAAATAACTTCCGATTTTGGCGGGAGCGCCGCCGGGTCAGATGCGAGGCGCGTGGGCGGGAGTGTATCCTCGGCGATACTCGACCGTCCACGCAACAACGCAGATGACCCGGCGCCGCCCCGCCCCGGAGGGCTGCTGAGGATTTGGCTCGCTGGCTTCGTTACTCCTCGGTCAGAGACCCCTGCGGGTATCTTCCCTCGTCGAGCCTCGCCAGCGAGCC